>DMDA01000047.1:44014-44385 GCA_003451595.1 Chloroflexota bacterium
GCGATCAGCATGACGGCATCGGTGTTGGCAGCGCCGACAAAGGCGAGCTGGCTGCCCGGATTGAAACCATACCAGCCGATCCAGAGGATGAAGACGCCGAGACCGGCAAAGGCGTAGTTGTGCGGCGCAAAGACATGCTTGGGCGCGTCCTTGGCAAAGCGCCCAATGCGTGGGCCAAGGGCGATGGCGCCTGCCAAACCTGCAAAGCCGCCGACAGCGTGCACAACCAGGGAGCCGGCGAAGTCGTGGAAGCCCATCTGTGCCAGCCAGCCGCCGCCCCACTGCCAGTGCCCGCTAATGGGATAGATCAGAGCGCTGATAAAGACCGTGTAAATCAGATAGGCGCTAAACTCTGTCTCTTATACACATCT
>DMDA01000122.1:0-4889 GCA_003451595.1 Chloroflexota bacterium
TACAAAATACCGGAAAGTAAAGGTGTTGTTCGAATAAGAAATGGTTCACGATTAGCTAAACAGCGTTCCAGCATATCAAGCCGATGCGAAAGATGGACAGGTCTCGTCGGTCGGAGCGATCGACGAGACGGCTGAAGTGACCCCATGAGTTTGGAGGGATGGAATACTGTATTACCATTCAGTGCCTTGTCGCGCGATCGCGCGCGGGGCGACCGGCGCACTGCGCCGGTCGCCCCGCCCCGACAGCGGTAAGTACGGCGAGGCCAAACTAGCGAAAGGGGTTTCACGATGACCAAGCGACGGACGTTCAGTGCGCAGTTCAAGGCCAAGACGGTTCTGTCCCTGGTGAGCGGTGAGAAGACAAGTGGCGAACTGTGCCGAGAGAACGAAATCAAGCCACAGTTGCTGTACCAGTGGCGCAACCAGTTGCTGTCAGGCGCCCACCTGGTGTTTGAGCGTTCGGCTGTGCAGGAGAGTGCCGAGGAGCAGATCGCCGAACTGGAACGCAAGGTGGGACGATTGACGATGGAGTTGGATGTGGCAAAAAAGCCTCGACGCTCTTGAGTACGAGCAGAAACAGGAGATTGCCATGCGCTTGAGTGCGGAGTATCCGGTGGAGACCGTGTGCAAAGTGCTGGATTATCCGGTACGCAGCTCTATTACCAGCGCAGGCAGCTGGAGGCGACCACAGCGCCGGGCGACAGCGAGATACGCCAGCAGATACAGGACATTGCGGTTGCGTATCCGACCTATGGCTATCGGCGCATGACAGCGCAGTTGCGGCGTCAGGGGGTGCTGGTCAACCACAAGCGGGGTGCCCGCCTGATGGACGAGATGGGTCTCAAAGTCAAGGTCAAGCGCTGGCGCTGTCGCACCACCAATAGCGGTCATGCCTTCCCCCACTATCCAAATCGAGTGGCCGGACTGACTGTGACGGCGCCGGATGAGGTCTGGATGGCCGACATCACCTATGTGCGTTTGCACCAGGAGTTCGTCTATCTGGCGGTCATCATGGACGTCTTCAGCCGTGCGATTCGGGGTTGGCACTTGGGGCGGACGCTCGATCAGTCGCTGACCCTGACCGCCTTGCAGCGTGCCTTGGCGCATGGACAGACACCGCGTATCCATCACTCCGACCAGGGTGTCCAGTACGCAGCCACAGCCTACATCGCCAGACTGGAGCAGGCCGGCGTCTCCATCAGCATGGCTGAAGTTGGCCAGGCCTGGCAGAACGGCTATGCTGAGCGCCTCATGCGCACTATCAAAGAAGAGAAAGTTGACCTGTCTCATTACCTGAAATACGTTGACCCCTATTCCCAACTCGGCCACTTCTTGGACGAGGTTTACATGCACAAGCGTATTCACTCTGCGCTTGGTTACCTGACGCCTGTTGAGTTCGAGGCTCAGTGGCTCTCACTGCAGCCTTCGTCCGACACCGTCATTCAGGAACAATACCCGTTTTTCTCTCCAAAAAATGGGGTCACTACAGATATGCGTTGTCATGAATTTTGGATCGTGGGGTAAGACCTTGGGGGTTGTCTGCGTCTAGGGCGTAGAAGGGTGCAACGCCCGACAACGAATGAAAGCAATGAACGAATCAGAGCAATGTACAATCACAAGGAGTGAAAAACATGACAACCGCAGTCTCTACCCAAACGCAGAATCCATCCCTGGCCAAGTCAATCGTCGCCGGCGCCATTGCCGGTCTTGGCGGCGGCGTCGTCTTCGGGATGATGATGGCGATGATGGGCATGTTGCCGATGGTGGCCATGCTTGCTGGTTCGCAAGACCCGCTGATCGGCTTTATTGTTCACATGGCGATTAGCGCCTTTATCGGCGCCGTGTATGGAGTGGTGGCAGGACGCCTGCCGCAGAGTGCATTGACGGGTATCATTGCAGGCGCAGTGAACGGTGTGGTCTGGTGGGTGCTGGGCGCCCTGATCGCCATGCCATTGATGCTGGGGATGAGCAATATGGTGCTCCAGATCGGTGAAGCGCAGTGGATGAGCCTGGTCGGGCATGTTATTTATGGCGTCGTCGCCGGGTTGCTCTTCATCCCGCTGGCGCGACGGAGCTAATCAACTACTTGCCGCCAATCTTCTTCTCTCAATGGCGAGAGCGCGCCCGCAGTAGTCAGGCTTACCTGACTACTGCGGGCGAAGTTTTTGCTAGAACTATTCTTGCAACAATTTTGCAAACAAGGTGCGCTTCATCACCCACTCGACCGGCGTGGGCAGCCACTGCCCTAACAGCGCTGTGGCGCGGTTCCCCCATCCAGGAATCAAGCGCGGTTGCCTGCGCTCGACGGCGCGGTGGATGGATGCGGCGAGCGCCTCTGGCGCCATGCGTTGCGCTTCGCGGCGGTTGTCGGGGCTGTAGCGGCGGGCGTGCGCCGTGCGTGTAGGGCCGGGGTAGACGACCAACACGTGAATCTCCTCTGGCGCTAGCGCCACCGCCAGGCTGCGACCATAGGAAGCTAGCGCGTCCTTGCTGGCTGCGTAGACGGCGGCGCCCGGATAGCTGGCATAGTGCGACAGCGACGAGATGAAGACCAACGTTCCCCCGCGCGCAATTTTGCCGGCGTGCAATAGCGCCGTTGTCAGGTGGAGCGGCGCGCGCAGATTGACATCGAGCACCCTTTGCTGTCGCGTCAGGTCGGAATGTGCAAACGCGCCGACGCAACTGATGCCGGCATTATTCACCAGCACATCGATGGGAGGCCCATCGATCAGCGCGGCGATAAGGCGGGTCAAGTCATCTGGCTCGCCCAGGTCGGCATGGATGAAACGCACAGCCAGCCCGTGCGCTGACAACTCGGCCTGAGTCTGCGCCGCACGTGCGACGTTCACGTCGACGCCTGTCAGGGCATACTGGTGCGCGCCGAATGTCTCAATCAGGGCGCGACCGATGCCTTCCGCGGCGCCGGTGACAACAGCATGTCGATGCATGGATTCTTCTGCTTTCTACCGCACGGTGTGGGTGCTGCGCTGTGCAGTTTTCACCAGCAGCGCGTCGATCTGCGCCTCAAAGTGCACCGCCGCCCAACGCAACAGGCGATTGCTCAGACCGATGGCGCGCGATCTGCGGTGCTGCATGGCTGCCAACATTGCCTGCGCAACCTCTTCTGGAGATGCGTAGCGTTCGCTGCGGATACGTTCAGGCGGGACGCCGCTCTTGGCGTGCAGTTGGGTGCGCGTTGGGCCAGGCCACAACACGATGACATCGACCGCGCCTTGTTCCTCCAGACGCAGGCTGCGCGCAAAGCCATCCAGCCCGGCTTTGGTGGCGGTGTAGACGGCGAAGTCCGGCGTTGGCAGCGCAGAATGCACAGAACTGACGAATGCCACCAGACCGTGCGCGCGCCGCAGCGGTGGCAGCAGCGCGTGGGTCAAGGCGATCGGTGTGTAGAGGTTGACTTGCAGCAGTGCATCGATGGCTGCGCGGCTTTGTTGTGCAGGCGCGCCGTAATCGCCCAGCGCGGCGTTGTGCACCAGGATATCGAGCTGCGTCACCTGCCGGGCGCGCAGGAAGTTGGCGATTGCAGCCGCCGCTTCCGCCTGTCCGAGATCGGCGATGCAATAATCTTCGGGCGCCATGCTGGCGGCCAGCGATGCGGGGAAAGTGCGGCGTCCAATGCCCAGGACGCGCGCACCACTGGCCGCCGCCTGCACAGCCAGCGCCCGACCAATGCCGTCACTCACACCGGTGATCAGGATCGTTTGCACAAGGCTCCTTTGGCAAGAACAACGTGTAGGCGGATATGCCGTTCAGGAGATGGTCAGGTTGCGGCGCGCCCACACCAGGCGTTGGCCGACGCCCAGCAACACCATCACGGTCATCGCCGCAAAGAGCCAGAAGAGCGCGCCGGGCCAAAGCAAAAACAGGCAGAAAAATAGAACAGTCTCGGCGCCACCCACCAGCCCGCTGGGCATGGCGACCGTAGTCACTTCGCCGCGCGCACTGGCGCCAGCAGAACGTTTCTCCAGAATTGCCGAGAGGTATATCCACGACGCTGCGTTAATGTAGAAACTGCTGAGCAAGAACGCCAGCGCCAGTGCATTCATGCTGGTCTGGTTACCCAGGTAGAGACCCACGGGCACGGCGGCGTACACAGCAAAATCGAGCACAATATCGAGATACCCGCCAAAATCGCTCTGGCGGTCGTGAGCGCGCGCCACCACTCCGTCCAACCCGTCGAGCACACGGTTCAGCAACCATAAGCCCAATGCCGCCCAATACCATTGCAGTGCAGCTGCACCTGCCGCCGCCATGCCAACACCCATCGCCAGCACCGTGATCGCGTTGGGTGAGACGCGTCGCAGCTGCACAGCGAGGGGTCTGAGCATGTCATCCTTATAAACGCGCAATGTGTTGTCAAACATAATAGCCTGGTTCCTTGTGGTGTCATACAGGGCGAAAAGCGGGTTCCGGCATCCTTTGAATGGCTGCCAACAAGTAACAGACGGCATGAGTTGGCAAAATCTTACAGCCTGAGACCCAATTGGGGTAAGATGTGAGCGGTTTGGCGCGTCTCGTTGAGTGAAAGTATCATACACCGGCGCCATAGGGATGTAACGCTGATGACATACGCCCAGCGACACACTGCGCCTTGATATACAAGGATTACACGAAAATGAACAAGACAACCCCACACTACGATGTCGCCATTGTTGGCAGTGGTATCGGCGGTTCAACGCTGGCGACGGTGCTTGCCCGCCAGGGCATGAAGGTGGTAGTGTTCGAGGCCGGCGCTCACCCGCGCTTCACCATCGGCGAATCCATGATTCTCGAAACCTCCGAGGTGATGCGCGCACTCGCCGAATACTACGATGTCCCGGAGATGGCGTACTACAGTTCGGAAAATTACTACGACTACATCGGGACGCAAC
>DMDA01000122.1:5113-6060 GCA_003451595.1 Chloroflexota bacterium
TGCAGGCTGTCATTCCCCGGTTGCCCTATGGTCACGAAATCCACATCTACCGGCAGGACTCGGACGCCTTCCTCACCGCAATTGCCGTCTCCTACGGCGCCGACGTGTTGCAGAACACCCCGGTCAAGGATGTGCAGATTCTGCCCGATGGCGTCGAGATCGTTACGGAGAAAGATGTACATTACCAGGCGGACTACATCGTCGATGCCAGCGGCATGCGGTCGTTGCTGGCGAACAAACTGGGATGGCGGCATCGCAACCTGAAGACGCACACGCGCACGATCTTCACGCACATGATTGATGTGCCGTGCTATAACAGCGTGGGGACGTCGCGCGCGGCCTATGGCCATCCCTTCCGGCTTTCGGAAGGCACACTCCATCATGTCTTTCGGGGCGGCTGGCTGTGGGTGATTCCATTCAATAACCATCCTCGCGCCACGAATCCGCTGTGCAGCGTCGGCTTGCAGCTCGACCCGCGCATCTATCCGCCCCAGCCAGAGCTATCGCCTGAGGAGGAGTTCTACGCCTTTCTGCGCCAATTCCCCGACATCGAAAAGCAATTCCGCACTGCACGCGCCACGCGCGCCTGGATGCGCACCGACCGCCTGCAATACTCGGCGGAGCACGTCGTAGGAGACCGCTTTGCCTTGCTGGCGCACGCGGTGGGTTTCATCGACCCCCTCTACTCCAAAGGGCTGTATGTGACGCACATGAGCGTCATGCTCGTCGCCGATCTGCTGCTCAAGGCGCGTCAGACTGGCGACTATTCCGCCGCAGCATTTGCGCCGCTGGAAACAATGACCTTGCGCTACATGCACATGCACGATCAGCTTGTCGCCGGCTCGCTCAAATCCTGGAGCAACTACAAGCTGTGGCAGGTCTCTGGCCGTCTCTTATACTCATCTCCCAGCCCACAAGACCGGACTAGATCTGGTCTGCCGTCTTCT
>DMDA01000054.1 GCA_003451595.1 Chloroflexota bacterium
CTGCTTTGCGCTCCCTTTGCGACCTGGCGACTTTGCGGTTATCCTTGTCGTTTGCATTTGTATTTCGTGGCGGTCGTAGTTCCCGCCTTACCAAAACAAAGGAGTCTTTCCGTGAGTATGTCTAATGCAGTAACGATGAGCGCGGCGCAGAGCCAGGATGCACGCGCGACGATCCCGCTGACGCTAACGCGGACGGCAGTCGTCGTGATCGCGGTCTATATCGGCGCACAGTTGTTGGCTGACGTCACCAGCCTCAAGATTGGCATCGTCGCCGGGCTGGCGGTGGACATGGGCACCTTCATCTATCCGATCACTTTCACCTTGCGCGATGTCGCGCACAAAACGATCGGCAAGCGCAACACACAGACGCTGATCTGGCTGGCGGCCGGCGTCAATCTCTTCGCTGCACTCTACATCTGGTGGGTGAGCAGCGTGCCCGGCGACCCGGCGTGGGGGTTGGCAGATGAATGGGGCGCGGTCTTCAACGCTGCGTTGCTGGGGCGCATCGTGATCGCTTCAATCATCGCCGAGGTCATCAGCGAACTGATCGACACAGAACTGTATCACTGGTTTGTCACGCGCGTCACACATCGCCGGCAGTGGGCGCGTGTGCTTGTGAGCAACAGCGTCAGCGTACCCGTCGACAACCTGATCTTCGCTGTGGGCGCCTTTGGCGGCGTGTTGCCGTGGGAAGTTGTCTGGCAGATTTTCCTCTTCAACCTGGTGCTCAAATACGCAGTCACCCTGGTAAGCATGCCTCTGATCTACGTGACGCGCGACCGCGACTGGAGCGAACAGTAACGTTGGTGCGAGGAACTCAGCACGGGGGTGCACCTCCGGCTGGGTTCCCACAGCTTTACACATTCCCGCAACTTGTCGTAGAATCTCGCCCATGATCATGGAACGACCGGAAGCAACGCCTGACGTTGCTGCAGCGCCACTGCCCAATCCGCGAGTGCGCTGGCTGCGATGGGCGTTGACAGTGTTGCTAGCGGCGGCGGCGCTGACCGCCCTTTTCTACGACGCCTTTGTCCACGGCGACGGGCTGCCCTACCTCTACCAACGCATCCAGACCTTTGTCACTATCTTCCTGGGCATCTTCATCGAAGCGACGCCCTTTCTGCTCGCTGGCGCGATTGTCTCCGGGCTGATCGCCGTCTTTGTCGATCAGAGCGCCATCGACCACTACCTGCCCAAAGCAGCGCTGCCCGGCGCTCTGATCGGCGGCGTGATGGGCATTGTCTTCCCTGTGTGCGAATGTGGCGTGGTTCCCGTCGTGCGGCGTCTTTACGAAAAAGGGTTGCCGCTCTCCATTGGCATCGCCTTCTTGCTGGCGGCGCCGGTGATCAACCCGGTCGTGATCCTGAGCACCTACAGCGCATTTGGCTGGGGACCGATCTTTATCGGGCGCATTGTCTTTAGTTTTCTGATCGCTGTCGTCGTCGGGCTGATCTTCAGTCGCGCCAGGCCAGAGGAGGTGCTCTTGCCAGCGGTCTGCCAGGCGCATCACGACGCCTGCTGTCACGTGCATGACCACGACCATCGCCTGCACCACGCGCCGCTAAACCGACGCGTTGCTCAAGCCTTCATGCTGGCCGGCGACGACTTTCTTGACATGGCGCGCTACCTGATCGCTGGCTCGATGCTGGCGGCGGCGATGCAGACGCTCGTGCCACAAAGCGCGTTGCTGGCAGTCGGGCAGGGGTCGGTGATTTCGGTGGTGATGATGCAGGCGCTCGCCTTTGTCCTCTCCGTCTGCTCGACAGTTGATGCGTTCCTGGCGCTCGCCTTCACCGGCGCTTTCACAACCGGCGCTGTGCTTGCGTTCCTGGTCTTCGGACCGATGGTCGATATCAAGAGTTCGCTGATGTTTCTGGGCGTCTTCCAACGCCGCGCCGTGGCCTATTTGATCGCGCTGCCGCTGGTGTTGTCGCTGTTGATGGGCGTCTGGTGGAATCTGAACCTGGGGTGGTAAGACGATGTTGCAACGTCCACGCTTTCAGATGGCGGCCAAGGCGCTGATCCTGCTCGCCCTGGCGCTCTTTCTCTACATGCGGCTGGCGGACGGTTCGCTCTTCTTCTACATCAACCAGCGCTTTATGGTTTACACGGTGCTGGCGATCGTCGGCCTGGTGGCGGTGGCAATCAGCTACCGGGCGGGGCGCGTGGCTGTGGATGAGGACGCACACAGCCACCACGCCGTGACGTGGGGTGGGCTGGCGCTGGTGCTGCTGCCAGTAGTGTTGGGTGTGCTGGCGCCGCCACAGCCACTAGGCGCCGCTGCCATCGGCAACCGTGAGATCGCTGTCAGCTCACAGCCGCGCAATGTGCTGCCCGCTGCTGTGCGCGCCGCCGCACAGAAAGACGCCACTGAGCGCAACTTGCTCGACTGGCTCAACGCATTTTCAGCGTCCAGCAACGCCGCACAGGAGTTCGCCGGCCAACCGGTCGATGTGATCGGATTCGTCTATCATGACGAACGGCTGGCCGATGACGAGGTGCTCATCAGCCGTTTCATCGTCAGTTGCTGTGTGGCCGACGCCAACGTGGTGACAATGGTCGTGCGCTGGCCTGCTGCGGCGACGCTGGAGAATGACGCCTGGGTGCAGGTGCAAGGCGTGCTGCAACCCGGCGCCTTCAACGGCGCGCCGCTGCCGGTGATCGCCGCGCAGAACGTGACGCCGGTCGCTATGCCCGATCAGCCATATCTCTACCCATGATCGCCAGCGCCTTTTACACGTCACCACCCCACCCAGCCCTGCGCGCTCAACACCGCTCATGAAAGCCCGCTTCACACGATTTGATCTGACCGTGCTTGGCGCGCTGGCAATGACGCTGGCCGCGTTGGCTGCACTCATCTGGCGCGGCGATCAGGTGGGGTTGAGCGTAGTGGCGACGACGCCGGCTGCAGACGCCGCCAACGTCTCCACACGCAGCCACTTGCGCATCGTCTTCGACCAGTTGCTCGACTCGACGGCATCCGCAGCATTGGTGTTGTCGCCACCAACGGCGGGCGAGATGCACATTGAGGGCGACGTCTTGACCTTTGTTCCGACGGCGCTGCTGCCGGACACCCTCTACACGGCGCGGCTGGAGCCGGGGCTGCGCGGCGCGAACGGACGCACCCTCCATACGCCGCTGGTCTGGCGCTTTGCCACCGGCCACGCCCAGGCGCTCTTCACCCGCGTCGTGGCAGGCAAAGAGCAATTGTTTGCTGCACCGCTGCCGGGGCAAATCGCTGCCGCCGACCTGCCGCCAGCAACACAATTGACGGACCTGGGCGCCGGACTGTGGGAGTTTGCTGTCTCGCCTGTCGATAGCCGCATCGTTCTTGCCGCACTGACAGAACAAGGGACAAGTGACCTGTGGCTCATGACGCCGGGCAGCGCTCCTGAATTGTTGTTGGCCTGCCCGTCAACCTTTTGCAGCAGCCCGTCCTGGTCGCACGATGGCGAGCTGTTGCTCTTTTCACAGCGCAACGCCAGTGGCTTCGGCGCGGCTGCCGTCAGCCCGCCGCGCCTTTACATCATGCACATCGCCAGCGGTGAGACCGCCCCCGTCTTTGCCGACAGCCAGAGGCTCGGCTTCGAGGCGCGCTGGTCGTCGGACAACCAGTGGATCACCTATCTATCCCCCGATTTTGTCGGCGTCGGCGTCTATAACCTGGAAACGGGCGTCGAACGCTTCTACCCGACGCAGACAGGCGAAGCCGCCGTCTGGCAGCCTGGCGCCACGCGTTTTGTGATGAATGAGCAGCGCATGATCGGTGAGCGCAACGCGATCCACCTGATCCTGGTCGATCCGATCGCCGACACGCGCCTTGACCTGAGCGGCGAGACCGCGGCAGTCGAGGACGGCGCCGCTGTGTGGTCGCCAGATGGACAGTGGATCGCCTTTCGCCGCAACATCACCGACGGGCCAGACGCCACGCTGACCAAACAGCTCTGGCTGATGCGTAGTGACGGCAGCCAGGCGCACCCGCTCACCAACGACCCTGCCATCGATCACGGCCCGCCGGTCTGGTCGCCGGATGGCAAGACGTTGCTCTTTCACAAATTCCCACTCAAGGGGCCGGAGATTGTGATTTCAGTGTGGATGCTAGATGTTGCGAGCGGTGAGCAGCGGCAGGTTGCGACGCCGGGGCAGCGTCCCCAGTGGTTGCCGTGAGGTCAGGGTCGCACCTTACCGGCAGGTTCACTTGATCAGCGCCACCTCCAGCGCATCGTAGAGCGTGCGGACGCCGATGACATCGAGGCCCTGCGGTGGGCTGTCGCCGCCGCGGCGTGGCAAGGTGCTGCGCGGAGTGAGCGCGCGCGTGAAGCCGAGTTTGGTCGCCTCGTGCAGCCGCCGCGCCAACTGGCCGACGCTGCGCAGCTCGCCACTGAGACCCACTTCCCCCATGATCGCCAGGTCGGCGTGCACCGGGCGGTTGCGGAAGCTGCTGGCAATGGCGACGGCAATGGCAAGATCGGCAGCCGGCTCATCCACGCGCATCCCACCGACGACGTTGACGAAGATGTCCTGGTCGCTCAGGTCGATGCCGACGCGCTTGGAGAGGACGGCGGTCAACAGCAACAAGCGGTTGGCGTCGACGCCGTTCGCCGTGCGGCGCGGCATAGAAAAGGCAGTTGTGCTGCAGAGCGCCTGTACCTCGACCAGCAACGGACGCGTTCCTTCCATCGAGACGGCGATGGCGCTGCCGGTGGCGTTGGGTAGCCGCTCCGCCAGGAAGAGTTCGGAGGGGTTGCGCACTTCCTGCATGCCTTGTTCGTTCATCTCAAAGACGCCGACCTCATTGGTGCTGCCAAAACGATTCTTGATCGAGCGCAAGAGACGGAAGGCATGGAAACGTTCACCCTCCAGTTGCAAGACGGCATCGACCATATGTTCCAGCACGCGCGGTCCGGCGATGTTGCCCTCTTTGGTGACGTGACCGACCAGGAAGATGGGGATGTTTTGCGCCTTGCCAACGCGCAGCAACGCCGCCGCACAATCGCGCACCTGGCTCACTGTCCCTGCGGCGCTGGCGCCGTTGCCAGAGTAGATCGCCTGCACCGAATCGACGATGACCAGCGTCGGTTTGACGGCCTCGATGTGCTCGACAATCGCCTCAACGACAATTTCGGCCAGCACCAGCAGCCGCTCGTCGCGAATGCCCAGGCGGGCGGCGCGGCGGCCGATCTGGTGGGCGCTCTCTTCAGCGGAGACGTAGAGCACCACACCGCCGCTCTGGGCTACATCCGCCGCCATTTGCAATAGCAATGTACTCTTGCCGATGCCAGGGTCGCCGCCGACAAGCACGCATGATCCTGGCACGATGCCGCCGCCCAACACGCGGCTCAACTCCACCATACGCAACGGCAGGCGCGGCTGACCTTCCTGCGCCACACTGGGCAGCGCCACAGGCTTGCTCATCGTCTCGACCGGCGCCATGCTCGACCGGCTCTTCTCCGGTGCGCGCACGGTGACTTCCTCCAGCGTGTTCCACTCGCCGCATTCGGGACATTTCCCCGCCCAACGCAGGTGGACGGCGCCACACGCGGAACAGACATATTGCTTTTTGTCTTTGGCAGCCGGCATCTTTGCTCTCCCTAATAGAACATTTGTACTTGTAGTATAGCGGCAAGTCAGCCCAGTGACAAACCCGCCAAATTGTATGCTGAGCGCGCGGTTGGCAAGGAGCGTTGCCATGTCAATACAAGTTCAGCCTTCGCCGAAATCATTGACCTGGGGTAGACTAGTCGCAAACCACCATGCGCACCGCCATTTTCGCCGATCTCCACGATAACTACACTGCGCTGACCGCTGTGCTGGACGACGCCGCCACACACAAAGTTGACCGCATGATTTTTCTGGGCGACGCCGGTCACTCACCGCGCCTGCTCGCTGCCCTCCGGGTGCGCAAGATTCCCTGCGTCTTTGGGAACTGGGAGGTGAGCGGCCTACGACGTTGGCACGCAGACCTGGCAACCTGGGTGGGCGCCTGGCCAGCGGTGATGCTTGAGCGTAGCGCCGTCTATTGTCACGCCACTCCGGATATGCCCGCAGCGCTTGCCACCACCAGCGCAACCGCCGCCTGGATGAAACCCGGCGCAAGTTGGAGTGCAATCTTTCCACGCCTGCACCAAAATATGGACGCCCTCTGGAATGCGCTCGCCTGGATGGAGACCGCTGGCGTGACAGTCGCCTTTCACGGTCACACGCACGTGCAGATGGTCTGGACCTGGGAGCTGGCAACCAACCAACTGCGTTCGTTCACCAACCTGTCGCAAGTGCGATTGGCGCCCGGCACACGCACGATCATTGGCGTCGGCAGCGCCGGCGTGCCAGAGGATGGCCCCTGGCCACGGTATGCGATCTACGACGAAGTGACGGCCACTGTACTGCTGCGCGTCCTACACGACGTGCATGCTTGACCTACAATCATTGTTGTCGATCAGCTGCTCCTCGACTTTGGCCTTTGCCAGCGGCGTGCTATGCTAATGGTTCTGTCTGTAACTGAGCGACAGAAGACAATCGAGTTCTGTTTTGATGTTTCCAATGGGTTGCCCGACTCAAGTTGGTCGGGCGCTTTCTTGTCAGTGCCCTGCCAGCCACAAACGTGGCTGCGCAGTAGTTGGCGGTTATTGGGAGGCGAGTCCGCAAGGACAGCGCCACGCAGTGGAGTCATCGGAACAGCAATAGACCTGCTGCCATCGCAGCGATAGGAAGTACGATGACGACCACATTCTCACAGTTGAACCTGCACCCGCAGTTGGTGCAGGCCGTTGAGGCGCTTGGCTTCAGCACGCCGACGCCCATCCAGTCCGCCATGATTCCGATCATGCTCGCCGGTCACGACGTGATCGGCCAGGCGCAGACCGGCACGGGCAAGACAGCCGCCTTTGCCCTACCCATTCTCCACAAATTGACGCCAGAGAGCAACCACGTCCAGAGCCTGGTGCTGACGCCGACGCGTGAGCTGGCCGTGCAGGTCGCCAAAGCCATGCATGACTTTGGCCGCTCACTTGGCGTGCGCGTACTGCCCGTCTACGGCGGCGAACCTTATGGCCGCCAGATCAGCCGCCTGCAAAAGGGCGTCGATGTCGTGGTCGGCACGCCTGGCCGCCTGCTTGACCTGATCGAGCGCGAGGTGCTCGACCTGAGCCGCGTGCATAGCGTCGTGCTCGACGAGGCGGACGAGATGTTGAGCATGGGCTTTATCGAAGACATCGAGGCGATTCTGCGCGCAACGCCCGGTGCACGCCAGACGGCGCTCTTTTCCGCTACGGTGTCGCCTGAAATTCGCCGCCTGGCCGAGAGCTACCTGCGCGATCCGCAGGCAGTCTCGATCCACCGTGAACAGGTCACAGTGGCTGCCATCGAACAGCGCCACTACCTTGTCTACGAGGCGGATAAGCTGGCGGCGTTGACCCGCCTGTTCGAGGTGGAGCCAATCACAAGCGCGCTGATCTTCGTGCGCACGCGCGCCGGCGCCGGTGAGTTGGCTGCCGAACTTTCCACGCGCGGCTTCCCGGCCGAGGCGCTGAGTGGCGAATTGGAGCAAGAAGAGCGCGAGCGCGTGATGAACCGCTTCCGCCGCAACCTGATCAAGGTGCTGGTTGCCACGGATGTGGCCGCACGCGGGCTGGACATCGACCATATTTCTCACGTCTTCAACTTCGACCTCCCAGAAGACCCGGAAGTCTATGTGCACCGCGTCGGGCGCACGGGGCGCGCGGGCAAGCGCGGGGTTGCCCTGTCGCTGGTTACGCCCAGTGAGCGCTGGCGTGTGGCGCGCATCGAAGGCTTCATCAAGACGGCGATTCCTCGCAGCGCCATCCCGACGGTGGAAGAAATTCAGGCGCGCCGCGAGGCGGAGCTGCTCGCCCGCGTGGGCGCCGGTCTGCTCCAGGGGCGGTTGGGGCGAGAACGCGACCTGGTCAGCACGCTGGTCGAGGCCGGCCACGATCCGCTAGAGATTGCGGCCGCCGCCTTGCGTCTAGTGCGTGGCGACGAAGCGCAGCGCCCGATCCTGCCGGTCACTGAGGTGCAGGAACGACGCCCACAGCGCGAACAGCGTCGACCATCGCGTCCCTTCGACCGCCAGGCGCCGGAGCGCGCGGCGTTCGACCGCCAATCTTCCGAGCATCGTCACGGCCTTGAGCGCCAACCACGCCGTCGCCGGGAACGCGGCGCGCCGGAAGCCGGCATGGTCAGCCTGTCGCTCAGCAAGGGCAAGGTGCACGGCGTGCGCCCTGCCGATGTCGTGAGCACCATCGCCCGTCATGCCGGCATCCCCGGCGGCGAGATCGGGCGCATTCACATTGAGGAACAGCACACGTTGGTCGATGTGCCAGAGCGCTTCGTAGCGCAAGTGTTGGCGCGTGCCGCCAACTTCCGCATTCATCGTCAGGCGCTCGAAGTAGCGCTGGCGTAAGCGCGATTGGTTCAGGCTGTCGAGCTAGACGTTGACTACAATCAATGAACGGCCAGGCGGTGCAGTCGCTTTTCATGGCGACTGCACCGCCTGTGTCATGTAAGGGATTGAGGGAAAGTCAGGATGTGCTGCCGCCAGGACTACTCCGGCATGCGCGCCTGGCGGTAGGCAGTGTCGTCAAGCTCATCGGTAAAGGAGGGCGGGGCAGTAGGCGGCGGTGCGGCGACCTCACGGCGGAAGGGGTTGCGCAGCGGCGGCGCAGCTTGGGCGACTGGCGCAGTGGCGTTGATGGGCTGCAACTGCGGCGTCGGCTGGGCATTGCTCAACTGTGGCCTGACCGCCACGCGCGGCTGCGGCGCGCCGCAGAAAACACAAATCTCCCACTCGTTGCGCGCCAACTTGCCACAGCTTGGGCAAGAATGCTGAAGCTGGCTGTGACAGTTTGGGCAGTACACCCACGCTTCGTTGACCGGCGCACCACACTGATGACAGGTCGATGTCTCCTCCAACTCACGTAACAGTGCTTCTTCCTCCAACGCCCGGTCATAGACCTCAGCCAGTGTGGCTTTGGGGCGGATCATCATGTAAAGGATGAGGCCAATGAGCGGAAAGATCAGCACCAGCGCCACCGCCAGTGTAATCACTAACCAGTCGCGCGTACGTGCGCGGATGTCGTTGAACGCCCAAATCCCCATGGCGATCCAGAAGGCAAAAAGAAAGGCGCCCAAGGCGGCAACCAGGACGCCGACGATGGTGCCTATCGTATTGATCAATTCAGGTGACATGTCATTTGACTCCAAAGCTGCGGACTGCGCCGTGCAAAATTAGTCGGATTATAGCGCATGCGCGCATGATGACCAAACGATAACAGGCTTACCAACGTTCCCCACCATCTCCAAACGTCCAATTGAGCGCCTCTTTAAAGATATCGATTTGACAGTGACCTTGCCGCGTGCTATAGTCGCCGCACCTGGTAGGTTAGAAGACCGACATTGTCATGACAACAGCGCGCAAGCTAAACCTCGCACGACAAGGTTTTGCTTGCATCGTGCAATCGTCGGTGAATGCGGTACACAGGTTTGCTCCCACACTTCGACATGGATGTGCAGCAGTTACTGAGCACGGTCAACAATCTGAACGCGCGCTAGTAGGCGCTCACCATTGAACTGCCTTGTCTATCAATTTCAACCGTCGTTCCAGCTACGAAAGGGGTGTATATGAACAAGCGTCTTACCATGGTTGGCATCTCACTGCTTGTGATTGCCATTATCTACTCGGCGTGTGCAGCGCCCGCGCCCGCGCCAGCTGCCGCGCCCACGCCTGCCGAGAGCGCAGCAGCAGCGCCCGCCGCCGAACAACCTGCGGCGCCGGCTGCGCAGGCTGGCAGCCGCCTCGATCTCGTCAAGAGCCGCGGCAAGCTGATCTGCGGCGTCAACAATCAAGTGCCGGGCTTTGGCAACGTTGACGCCAGCGGCAACTACAGCGGTTTCGACGTGGACTTCTGCAAGGCTGTCGCTGCTGCCGTACTGGGTGACGCCAATGCCGTAGAGTATCGCTATGCCAGCGGCAACGATCGCTTCACGCTGGTCAGCAGTGGGGAGGTGGATGTACTCTTCCGCAACTCGACGTGGACGCTCACACGTGACAGCGCCGAAGTCGGCATGGAATTCATGCCCGTTAACTTCTACGATGGCCAGGGCATGATGGTGCGCAAGGATAGCGGCATCACCAGCCTGGAAGACATGGACGGCGCCACGATCTGCGTGCAGAGCGGCACCACCACCGAGCTAAACCTGGCGGATGTGTTCCGTGCGAAGGGGCTGGACTTCACGCCGGTCGTCTTTGAGGACAACGACAAGACCTACAGTGCGTACGATGAAGGGCGCTGCGACGGTTTCACAACCGACAAGTCCGGTTTGGTGGCGACGCAAACCAAGCTTTCGAACCCGAACGACCACATGATCCTGGAAGAGACCATGTCCAAGGAGCCGCTGGCCGGCGCGGTCTTCCAGGGCGACCCGGTGTGGGCGGATGCCGTGCGCTGGGTGGTCAACGGGCTGATCCAGGCCGAAGAGAGCGGCGTCACCAGCCAGAATGTCAGCGAGATGATGGGCAGCGCCGACCCAACGGTCAAGCGTCTGCTCGGCGTCGAAGGCGAGATGGGCGCCAAGCTTGGCCTGCCCAACGACTTCATGGTGCAGGTAATCACGCAGGTGGGCAACTACGGCGAGATTTACGACCGCAATCTTGGCCCGAACACACCGTTCAACCTACCACGTGGTCTGAACGCACTGTGGACGCAAGGCGGCATCCTGTACGCGCCGCCATTCCGGTAAATCGAAAATGGGGGGATTAGGAGATTGGGCGATTAGGAGATTGGATAGCTGGTCAGCAGCTCCTGATCTTTCAATCGCTTAATCTCATAATCCCTCAATCGCTCCTCTGTTAATCAGCACCATGACCAGCTCGACCCTTTCCACCCAACGTCCCCCGTTCTACCGTGACACGCGCACCATCGCCATCATGCTGCAGGTGCTATTCTTGCTGGTGGTGCTATTGATTGGGTGGTTCCTCTACAACAATATGGTGACGCGCCTGGCAGCCGGCAACACGGCGGCTGGCGGCGCATTGAGTTGGGGGTTTCTCGGTCAGACAGCCGGTTTTGGTATTTCTGAAGGGCCGACTTTCCGCCCTGAAGAAAGTTACGGTCGCGCCTATCTTGTCGGCGTGATCAACACACTGCGCGTTGGCATCGTCGGCGTCATTCTGGCGACGGTGCTTGGTCTGCTCGCTGGCATTGCGCGCGTCTCCAACAACTGGTTGTTAAGCAAGCTGGCGATGGTTTATGTCGAAATTTTTCGCAGCACGCCGTTGTTGGTGCAACTGCTCTTCTGGTATGTAGGTGTGATTGCGGCCCTTCCCCCGATCCAGGAAGCGGCGCCGCTTGGCGACCTGGGCTATCTCACCAATCGCGGTATGTACCTGACCTGGATTTTCCCCTCTGAGACCGGTCGCGCCTTGACCTGGTGGCTGTTGGGCGGTGTGATCGTCGGCGTGATGGTCGCCTGGCTCCGCCGACGCCAGTTGGAGCGCGCCGGTGTGCCGGGCAGCGGCGTGATGGCTGGCTTTGCTGCGTTTGTGTTGGTGCTGGTCATCGGTTTCCTGGTTGCGCTCGGCGCCAGTCAAATGCCAACCACCACAACCTATGAGCTACGGCGCGGCGATCGGGGCGCACTGTTTGAGGATATCAACGGCAACGGCGCATTTGATCTCAACGTCGATCGCCCGCTGGCCTACGTCCCTATCACGCTGTATGGCGCCGACGGTCAGGTCGTTGCCAGTGGCATGACGAACGGTGATGGCGCGTTTCGCTTTATCGACTTACCGGCCGAGGCGACCCGTCTCGAGTGGACGACGCCGGCCCCGCTTGTGGTCAGTGAGCCTCAGCGTCAGGGTTTCAACTTTAGCGGCGGGATCAGCGTCACGCCGGAGTTTGCAGCGTTGCTGCTGGCGCTGGTCGTCTACACGGGCGCGTTCATCGCCGAAATCGTGCGGGCTGGCATCAACGCCGTCAATAAGGGGCAATGGGAGGCAAGCCGGGCACTGGGGCTGAGCACCGGAGCGACGCTGCGCATGGTCGTGTTGCCACAGGCACTGCGCGTCATCATCCCGCCGCTGACCAGCCAGTATCTGAATCTGGTCAAGAACTCCAGTCTGGCGATTGCGGTAGGCTATCCCGACCTGTTTAACGTCTCGCGCACCATCGTCAACCAGACCGGCGCCGAAGTACAAGGCATTTTGCTTGTCATGGCAACCTATCTCACCTTCAGCCTGATCACGTCGCTCTTTATGAACTGGTACAACAAGCGCGTCGCATTGGTGGAACGGTAAGCAAGAGGGAACACGCATCGATGGCGACAGACATCCGCTCGACGAGTTGGGTCAACACGAATCATCCGGCGCCGGCGCAAAAACCGCCAGCCTCGGAAGTAGGCGTGTTGGGCTGGCTGCGCACCAACCTCTTCAGCGGCATTGGCAACAGCTTCCTCACCATTGTGACCCTCATCGCGCTCTATTTCATCGTCACCAACCTTGTGCAGTGGTTGCTTGGCGCCTACTGGGAGCCGATTTGGGTCAACCGCAAGCTCTTTGCCGTCGGACAGTATCCGCTTGAACAACTGTGGCAGCCAGCGCTCGTGCTGCTGATGGTGAGCCTGCTATTTGGCTTGAGCGCCGGGCGTTGGGGCAGCATCATGCGCAATCTGGGCGTCGGTCTCGGCGCCCTCCTGCTGGCGTTGGCGCTCATTCCGATTGGCTTGCAAGCGCAAGTCGTGATGGCGGCGAGCCTGGCGCTGCTGCTGATCGGCTATCTGATCGGCGCCCGCATTGCCATCTCCGGCAGATGGCTGGCGGTGGCATGGGTGTTGAGCCTGCCGGCGACCTTTGTGATACTGTTGGGTGGGATCAACCTACCCAGGCTAGGCGTAACGTGGAATTTTGCCCCGCTCGTGGAGAGCAACCTGTGGGGCGGCTTGATGCTCACGATGCTGTTAGCGGTGGTCGGCATTGCGTTGAGTTTTCCGATCGGGGTGTTGTTGGCGTTGGGGCGGCGCAGCAACCTGCCGGTGGTCAAACTCTTTTGCGTTGGCTACATCGAACTGATTCGCGGCGTGCCGCTGATCACGCTGCTCTTTATGGGTATGACGATGTTGCCGCTCTTTTTGCCCAGCAACTGGGGCAATCCGTCGCAGCTTGTACGCGCCATGACGGCGATCACGCTGTTCAGCGCGGCGTATCTGGCTGAAAATGTACGCGGCGGCTTGCAGGCGATCCCCAAAGGCCAATATGAAGCCGCTGACGCCCTCGGCTTGGGCGGCTTTGACAAGTTGCGTTTCATCATCTTGCCGCAGGCGCTGACCAAGGTCATCCCGGCGATTGTCGGGCAGTTCATCGGCCTTTTCAAGGACACTTCATTGGCCTCGCTGGTCGGTCTGCTTGAACTGGTCGCCGTTGGCAAGGCGGTGATCCAGCAACCGGCCTGGCTTGGCGTCACAGGCGGCGTCGCCAAAGAAGTGTACGTGTTTGTTGCCTTTGTCTTCTTTATCTTCAGCTTTGGGATGAGCTTTGCCAGCCGCAAGCTGGAAAGCAAATTAGGCTTCGGAAAGCGATAGCGTGTTGAGAGATTGAGGGACTGGCGGTTTGCAATCTATATCGACCGGTGTTGGTGACCTACAAATCTCCAATCTCACAATCTCTGAACCCACCTTCACAGGAAATTCTTATGGCAGGTCATGCAGAAGACGCCGATATTATCATCGCGAAAAATGTCAATAAGTGGTATGGTGAATTTCATGCCCTGAAGAATGTCAGCCTGACAGTCAAACGCCGCGAGGTGGTCGTGATCATCGGCCCATCCGGATCGGGCAAATCGACCTTCATTCGCACCATCAACCGCCTGGAGGAGCACCAGAGCGGCGACATTGTGGTAGACGGCATCCCGCTGACGCGCGATGTGCGCAACATTGAGGCGATTCGTATGGAGACCGGCATGGTCTTCCAGCAGTTCAACCTCTTCCCGCACCTGACCGTGATGCAAAACATCACGCTGGCGCCCATCCATGTGCGCAAGATGAAAAAGCAGGAAGCCGAGGCGCGCGCCATGCAGTTGCTGGAACGCGTCGGCATCCCGGAGCAGGCGCAGAAATATCCCGGCCAACTATCCGGTGGCCAACAGCAACGCGTTGCCATCGCCCGCGCGCTGGCCATGCAACCTAAGATCATGCTCTTTGATGAGCCGACCTCGGCGCTCGACCCAGAGATGATCCGCGAGGTGCTCGAAGTCATGGAAGAGCTAGCAGAGTCGGGCATGACGATGGTGGTGGTGACGCACGAAATGGGCTTTGCCAAAGGCGTGGCTGACCGCATCGTCTTCATGGACAGCGGCGAGATTGTCGAGATCGGCACGCCGGATCACTTCTTCACCAACCCGCAGCACGACCGGACGAAGCTGTTCCTGCAACAGATTTTGAAGTAACCTGCCATTTGCGGGCGCCCAGCTATCTGTCCCATACAATCAGCGCGCCGGCCACCCACGTGGGCGGCGGCGAATTGTAAAGCGCCGACGCGTCAGTGTAGACCAGATCGAGGATGCGCCCCGTCATGGGGCCGCGCAGGTGACGGAACAACTGCCCGGCGTCGCGGGCGTCGCTCTTGGCGTCGACGCAGTGTTGATTGTAGCCCCAGTAATCGCCCTTTGCCAACAGATCGATGCCTTCCTCGATGCGTGTGCGGGCGTAGGCAAGACCCCGCGCATCGGGCCAGTAGCTGGCTTCGGGCGCATCACCATAGCCGATGCCATGATGGAAGGGGTCGGCAGTCGAAACGATGACGGCGTTCTCTGCCAGCTTCGCCACCTCGTCGTAGCCGGGCAGTGCCCACGGCTTGCCGCCAGCAAGATAGGGATAGCGCTCGATCACCTCCGGTCCCTTGATCCCGCGGCGCTTTGTCTCCGCCTGCCACAGGTGACGAAAGCTCATCAACGCGTGGTCGCTGCGCCATTCCTGCCGGCCCTCCAGCCCCGTGCCCTGAATGCCCCAATGGCGAAATCGTGAGGGCGGTTCGCCGGCGGCGACGCGCACGCGTGCGTCCTGCATCTCAGCGGTGAAGGCGTGCAGCACGCTGATTACCAGTACGCGGTCGGCGCCCGCATCCAGACAGGCATGCACCGCCGCCGCAATCTGATGGCCGCAGTCCGCCACGCCCGCGTGTGGGAAGACGATCACCCCGCCGCGCGCCAGCACGCCGGACAGATCCCATTGTCGCCCGCGTTCCAGCAGCGCCAGCGTGCCGGCTTCGCCCAACGCGGCGTGCTCCGCAGTGTATTGCTTGAGAATCGCCTCTTGCAAGGCGTCGCGATCAAGACTCATGGCTCCCCCTCAAAACTACAATGAAGATTACGAAGCAAAGGAATTTTCACGAATAGATAGCACAGATAGACTTTGCTCATCTTCCCGGAAGCTCTGTGCTTCCGGGAAGATGGGGAATGTGCAACTTTTGACTGCGTTGTCGCTAAGTTCGATTAGCTCGACTTTTGAGCGCCAGTTCTGAATCCCTTCAAACCTTTGATATACTTCTTTGCACACTATTTGCAGCGATCAAGATGCGGCAATCAAGTTGGAAATCGCCAGTCGACTAAAGGATAGTCCAGGGTCACGCCAAATGCTAAACGCTGAACTGGTGCGAGAGTCGGCGCACCGTTGAGCAAAAGTGGCAATTCTCATTGCTTTGTTGGAGGATGGAGAGCGAAGGTTGGTGAAAAATCACAAACGCGCTCAACAATATGCAAACGCAGACGCTCACCGCGTAACGTTGCAGAACCAAGAGGCTCTGCGTCTACGATGAGCGTGGCAAAGAATCAGCGCTCCCCAAAGCGCCAACTGGGCCAGTTTCTTACGCCGCAGCCGCTTGCGCAACAGCTGGTTGACACACTGAATCTGCGTGTCAACGATCGTGTGCTGGAGCCAAGCATGGGTGACGGCGCGTTTATCATTCCCTTGATTGAGAAGTTCATGACCTTATACACCGGCTCAGTAAAGGAACGACTTGCGCTGATTTTGCAGCGCAATGTTTACGGCCTGGAGCTGGATGAGACGCTTTTTACTCGTTGTCTGACAAACATCTGTGAACGATGGGGTGAATTGCCGTCGCATCACAACCTGGTGCGTAACGACTTTTTTCGTCAACATTTTCTTCCCAGTGGATATCCAGTTGCTGCGACCGAAAGCGCCTTTGGCGGGAGCCTGTTTACGCACATCGTTGGCAACCCGCCCTTTGGCGGTACGCTGGATCCAGCGATCCAGGATGAATTGGACAAGGTGTACGGCTTCCGAAATGGCGAGAAGATCAAGAAGGAGACCTACTCATTTTTTATCGTGAAAAGCCTGGATTTGCTGGCTAAAGATGGTACGTTGTTATTCATCTGTTCAGATACCTTCTTGACAATCAACACCATGCGTGGCTTGCGCCGTCTGCTGATGAGTCACGGCGAGGTGGAGATCGAGACACTCACCCAGTT
>DMDA01000010.1:0-3173 GCA_003451595.1 Chloroflexota bacterium
TCGCCCAAACTGCTCTGGCTGCAGCGTCATGAACCGGCGGTTTGGCGTGCAGCGCACCAGTTTTTGCTCTACGAGGATTTTTTCCTGCGGCGGTTGGGCGGCGAGGCCGTGATCAGCGTCTGTCTGGCGTCACGCACGCAGATGATGAACCTGGCTGCCGCCGACTGGGACGACGACATCCTGGCGCGCTGCCAGATCGAACGCAGCCGGCTGGCGCAACCAGCGCCGCTGGCTGGCGGCGTGGTAGGTAGGCTGCGCCCGGAACTGAAACGGGAACTCGGCCTCGCCGATGATCTGTGGCTGGTAAGCGGTGGTCACGACCAGGCGTGCGCGGCATTGGGCAGCGGCGTGATCGCGCCGGGGCTGGCGATGGTCTCGACCGGCACGGCGGAGGTGGTGGAGGTGGCGATGGCGACGCCCGCGTTGGAGCCAGCGTTGCGCGATGGCGGCGTCTCAGTCTATCGCCATGTCGTACCCGGTCTCTATGTGGCGATGACGCTCAATCACAGCGGCGGGCTGCTGCTGCGCTGGTTCCGCGACACGCTGGGGCAGTGGGAGATGGAGCAGGCGGCGAGCACAGGCGCCGACGCCTATGATCTTCTGCTGCAGGATGCGCCGCCTGGGCCAACCGGGCTGCTGCTGTTGCCGCATTTCGCCGGCAGCGGCACGCCGACGCTCGACGTACACTCGAAGGGCGCCATCCTGGGGCTGACCTTTGCCACGACGAAGGCTGATCTCGCCAAAGCAGTGCTGGAGGGGCTGACCTACGAATTGCGCATCAATCTCGATCTGCTGCGCGCGGCAGGCATCGAGATCGCTGAGTTGCACGCAGTGGGCGGCGGCGCACGCAGCGCATTGTGGCTACAGCTCAAAGCCGACATTTGCAACACAGCGTTGCGCGTGCCGCTGGTGACGGACGCTGCCTGCCTCGGCGCGGCGCTGCTGGCGGGCGTGGGCGTGGGCATTTACCCTGATCTGTCGACTGCGGTTCAGGCGACGGTGGCGTGGCGTCAGCGCGTGATTCCATCGCCGGGGATGGTCGACGCCTATGCGCCGCGCTATGCACTGTATCGTCGCCTGCATCCTCTACTTGCAGAGGTGTTGCACGCGCTATGAGCGTGCCCGGTGATCGGTTTGCACTGCCGCGTGTGGCGGTGCAAACCGATCACTGGCGGAGCTTACCGTTGCACTGCCGGCAGGAAAGCGCCGTTGTCGAAGCCGACATTGGCGCGTACGATCGTCAAAGGATCGCCCAGCAGGACAAAGGTCTTGAGCGCGTCCAGCGAGCCGGTCAGCGGTGAGGTGAGCAGATTGTTGTAGCCAGCGGTCACTAGCTCGCCCATGTGTTGACTATTGGGCGGGGAGTGGCGTAACTGGTATACAAAGCCTGTTTGCAGGTAGTCATGACCGTGCGCCACACTCTGTCCCGACGGCCCCCAGGTTGCGACTGCGCCGCCGGTGGCGCTGCGCACAAGCATCTCATCGAGGGTTCCGGTCACCGCCGGCGTGGCAAACTGTGAAGTCAGGCATGTCATCGACAACCCAACGAAGAGCTTGTCGCCGTTGGTAAGCTGCGGGACATCGACAATGCTGAACAGCGACGCGGCAGGGACGCCGGAGCGATCCTCCAGGTATGCGTATTGCCATTGATGGCTATGCCCGTTGTAGACCATCAGCCCAACACCGGCGTTGATCGTGCGGGTTACAGCCTCTTTGGCCGCTGCTGGCGAGGCAATGCGCCACGTTTCCGGCGCGGTGCGCGGGATCGTCTCGAAGCGACCAGCCACAACCGTAGTGGTGATGACGCGATCGGGTGAGTGGTCGTAGTAAACCCGCTGCACCCCGGCGCCATAGCCAAACTGTTGCACCACCTTGTCGGAAAAGGCGGCAAAGTCACCCGCTGGATCGACCGTGACCTGATTCTGGGCGTTGATGCTGGTGATGAAATTGTCGGCCAGCAGCAACTGGCTGGAGCGCCAGCCAGCCGGCGCTGTCGCAGTCTCATAGCCGACGATCTTGGCAACCATCGTCGTCAGTTCGGCCTCATTACGCACCGGGAAGCGCCCCAGCCAGACATCTGGGATGAAGACGTTGTTCTTTGGGTTGCGGTTATCGGGGTCGTCACCGGTAACGGGGTCGTCGCCGTGCAACTGAGCAAAGCAAGTCTCACAAGGGGTTTCGTTGATGTAGATGTCGACATCCGCCATGTAGGGCGGTATCGGATGGCTCACATCGCTGCCAAAACCGGTGTTCTTGTAATTGAATGGATCCAGGGTGCCGTCGCCCACGAGCACAACCGAAATGGTGCGATTGGGATTTTGCCAATCGCTGCGGTCGCGCAGGAAGTTGCGGATTGCTGGCGCCGAGATATAGCCGTCGCCGTAGACATCAAAGATGGCCTGCACGTCGACAAAGAGCGGCGTATAGCCTTGGCTTGTGCGCAGGTCGAGCAATGGTTGCAGCTCTTCGCGGAATTGCGCCGGCCCGATATAGATGGCATCGGCGGCCAACACGTTGCCAAAGGTGGTGGCGCTGTGCGCAGCAACCGCCGGCGTCATCAGGTTGGCCAGATTCGCCAGCACATAGTGACGCGGCGTGGCGCCATCTGCCTGGGTGAACGTTGCCGTTGCCCCACCACTGCTCAATGGCATCGCCACCGGGTTAAGCGGGTCGGTGACATCGTAGAGGGCGCGGGCAGCGGGCAGGTTGCTCAACGTGAAATTGGCCGCGCCCGGCGCTGTCCAGAACTCGGCGCCTTGCCCGCCAAAGTCCAACGCCACCGGACGTTCCCAGGTCATGGCGTCGATCAGGATGCTGGTGGTGTAATTGGTGACGCCGCTCGCCAATAGCGTCAGCCTGATCGCAGTGGGTTTGGCGTCGGTCGTCCAATGCAACGCCCAGTCATCCTGGGTGCGGCACTTGCTGTTGCTGTAAGGCGCCGGATTCCATTCTTCTACGGTGCTGGCCAGTACACTGCCTGCGCCGTCGAGCAGATCGGCGCGCACCTTATAGCCTTTGACATCCGCCTGACACGCTGAGAGCGGAATCTGTCCAATCACGGTGATATTGGTCGTGAAGGTGGACTCGCCAACGGCATCGGGCAGGACCTTGGTGACAGGAAGCGAGGTCGAAG
This sequence comes from Chloroflexota bacterium, assembly GCA_003451595.1. GTDB lineage: Bacteria > Chloroflexota > Anaerolineae > Caldilineales > Caldilineaceae > Caldilinea. The sequence goes on from DMDA01000010.1 coordinate 3,134, forward strand.
GTAGCTCGCTGGCAGTGCCCAACACGGTTAGCGAGGTGTT
>DMDA01000010.1:3384-8971 GCA_003451595.1 Chloroflexota bacterium
GCATTCCAGCGGTCACCGACGGCGGGGGCGTAGAAACGGAAGCGGTCAGCCAGCACCTCGACAGCCACTGTCTCACCGTGATGGGTCAAGTGGAGCTTCATGCTGTCGAAGTCGCTCCCGAAGGCGCTGAACGGCACTTCCTGGACGCCCGGCTGGCTAACGGTGATTTTGTAGCCAGGTTGGAGCGCAGCCTGGTTGACAGGCACGACGACGTCTTCGGCGATACCCTGACTCTGCGCCGGGCTTACAGGCAACGTTGCCACGGAGGAGATCGGCGCAGCATTGGCGATGGTGACGCGCAGGTCGGTGGCGACTTTGACGACGCCCGCATCCGTAAAGATCGGACTGAGCGCCACCACGATGAAGCGCTGGCCTTTGTTGACACCCTCGCGCAAGATGAAGGCTGGCGCTGTGGGCAATTGCACGCTTTCATCTGGCCCTGCATTGGGCATCGGCGTCCAATCCAGCACCGGCGGTAACTCCGGCGCCGCCGGTACGAGCTCGCCGATGAATTCGGTGGCTTGAAGCGATTCGATGACGATGGTGGGAGTGCTGGCGCCGGCAACAGCCAGGGTGACCGTCTGCATTGGCAGATCGTAACCATTGATGCGGGCGATGGGAAGCAGCGCGCTCAACGCAGCAGCGCTTGCCTCAACGTCCACAGGCGCCGACCAGGTCATTGCAACGCCATTGGGAAGCGTCGCCACTGTCACGCCGGGGGAAAGAGCGGTCTGTGCCTGCGCCGCTAGTGGCAAATTTGTCAGTAACAAAATGGTCAGCAGGAGGAGCAGCGATGGTTTCTTCAGTGTTCGATAGTTGCTGAACATAATGATCTTTCTTGTTGATGATAGTTGGTCATTTCGGACCTGAAATTGTGACGACGCCTGATTGCAAGCTTACCGGTCAGTATAGCCTCCCTTTCTCAAAACAAAATGAAGAATTGCTTGCGGCTCGCTTGCAGTTTCAATACTGCGTGCAACTCACGCAAAGCCTCAAAGAATGCGAAGGCAATCGCTCTGATCTGCGCGCCTTTGCTCTGATCTGCGCGCCTTTGCATCAGTCAGCACCGTGCACTACCGAGTTTTGTTCCTCACTACAAAACTTTTCTATGATACAAGACGTCGCAGCGTTCCCCAAGGTTGTGCGAGGCAGACGCATCTCGAATACAGCGATTTTGCGGGCTGATCGTGGTCGTTCACTCGACGCACAGGCAACGGTTACGCTACGTCCAGGTTGCGTCGTCTATGCGCGGTGGTAAAAAAGAAAACAGGGCGGCCAGATGACCGCCCTGTTGCAGACCGTGCAGATGAATTTAGTTGCCAGAGCGTTTCCGGGCAGCCAGCGCCGCCGAGAGCGCCGCCAAGCCAGTGCCAAAGAGCACAACAGTGATTGGTTCTGGAATCTCCACCGGTCGTTGCGGGCTGTCAGTGGGGCGTGGAATTGGCGTCTGGGTTGGCGTGGGTGTGGATGACTGAGTCCCCGTCGGCGTCGGCGTCGCAGTTGACGTCGACGTCGCAGTTGGCGTCGGCGTCGCCGGTGGATTGCAGTAGGCAGCCGGGTCTTCCTGTGAAGCGGAAGGACTGGTCACCCGTGCGGAATTGATGTAGGTGGGGCGAGAGCCGCCCTGCGCTGCAGCACAACCGGAGGGAACAGGCGCACCGTTTGGCAACACCGTCGCCGCCGCCAGATCAATAGCGTTCAGGCCATTCACTTTGTAGAGCCAGACATCATCAGGATCGATTAGACCATTATTGTTGGCATCAAGTTCAGGCCCGTATTCCGTCGGTGTTGTGGACGGTAACTGGTTGTCGGCAATGGTCACTGAAATTGGGGTGAGCGGCTCGCAAATTACGCCGGTGTTACAGGTGTAGGTGACCCGATAGATAAAAGAGACATCCCCGTTGACTGGAATGACCGGCACGTCACTGCCGTTGGGATCGTTGGCGTTGGCGCACACAGTGGGAATCGACGTCCCTGTATTGCCTACGTTGGTTGGACAGACGTACTTGACCAGCGCCAGGTTTCCGATCACAGCCGGGGAGTCCTGCGCTGAGACCGGCGCAAAGCCTAACCCTGCAAATAACACGCCAGCCAGCAACGTTGCGCCGGTCAGCATCCCAAACAGCTTCAATTTGATCATGAGCTATAACTCCTCATCCAATGCGAAACAGTGGTCCGAGATACGAGGCGCAATTGTTTTTTAGTCATATCGTGGTCGGTGCGCGCTGAGTGCGGAGTATAACACCGCTCACTTGTGGGCGCAAAGCGCAAGTCAACACGAAAACACCGCGCTCGCGTCTAGCGGACGTACAGCATCCGGCGGACAGGCGTCTCACAGGCGGCGGTCAGGTCGCACACGCTTGTGCTAGACTCACGTCCAATCAAGAGAAGAAAGCCCCGTTGGCGGCGCGCGTCATCGAAATGTTCCGATCGGGCGCCGGCATCAAACACACGGGCGGTGTGCAGGCGACGGATGCAGCGATGCACATGAGTCACAGAACAGGAAGGTGTTCGTGTCTTCACCCAACCACACAACCGAACTTACCGCACCATTACGCGCCCCATCGCCAGGCAGGCGTGAGCTGCTCCGTCGCAGCGCCGTGTTGGCAGCCGCTGGCGCTGCTGCCGCCACCCTCCATCCTGCTCCTGTCCAGGCGCAGGCGCCGGACAGTGCGGCAGCGATGCGTTCGCCACAGCGGTCGCTTGACCTGTTGGCCGCCACTTCTGCGGAAACACCGACACCTGAAGTGATTGCGCTCAACCGCATGGCGTTTGGGCCGCGTCCCGGCGATCTGGATGCGCTGATGGCGTTAGGCAGCGACAGCGTCGCACGACTCCAGGCGTATGTCGAGCAGCAGACCAACCCGGCGACAATCGACGACAGCGCGTGCGATGCAATGATTGCGGCGCAGGGTTTTACGACGCTTGGCAAGTCGCGCCAGCAGCTCTGGTTGGATCACGTCGTCAAGCAGAATGTCACCTGGGATGAGCGTATGCAGCCGGCGCGCGAGACGTTGCACGCCACCTTTCTGCGCGCCGTCTATAGCAAACGTCAACTGGTCGAGGTGCTGGCCGACTTCTGGCACAACCATTTTAACGTCTACGGTTGGGATTCATGGAGCGCAGGGACGTGGGTTTACTACGATCGCGACGTGGTGCGCGGCAACCTGTTCGGCAACTTTCGCCAGATGCTCGGCGCGGTCGCCAAAAGCGCGGCCATGCTCTACTATCTGGACAACGTCTCCAACACTAGCGCCGGCCCGAATGAGAATTACGCGCGCGAGCTGTTCGAGCTGCACGGCCTGGGCGCCGAGAATTACTTCGGCGTTGCCTCGATCGTTGGCCCGGATGGGAAGTACCTGCACCCTGCGCCCAAGGACGCCAGCGGGAATCCTCTGATGTATGTCGATGAAGATATCTACGCCGCGACGCAATGCTTCACCGGGTGGCGTATCGATCAGGCCACCGGCGAGTTTCGCTTCGAGGACGCCGTCCACGCCAAATATTCAAAGATTGTGCTGGCGCAGGCCACGCCCAGCGGCGCCGGTGTGCAGGATGGCGAATTCGTGCTTGACTTGATCGCCAATCACGTAGGCACGGCACGCTACATCAGCCGCAAGCTCTGCCGCCGGCTGATCAGCGACGACCCGCCTGAATCTGTCGTGCAGGCGGCGGCGGATGTCTTCTACAGCCAGCGCAATGCCCCTGATCAACTCAAACAGGTGGTGCGCACAATTCTGCTCTCGCCAGAGTTCAGCACGACATGGGGACAAAAGATCAAGCGTCCCTTTGAGTATGTCGTCAGTCTGCTGCGCGCCAGCAACGCCAATTTTGCGTGGAGCGATTCGTTTCGCTACCGCTATGAAGCGATGGGTCAGGCGCTCTTCAGCTGGCGCCCGCCCGATGGCTACCCCGACCGCAAAGAAAACTGGTCTAGTACAATGCCCATGCTGCAACGCTGGCGCATGTGCAACTGGCTGATGGATGGCTGGAAAGTTGGCGGCAGTGGCGAGGACAAGGACAATCCGCGCATCGACTGTCGCAGCCAGATGCCAGCAGAGGTGACAACACCCATCGCCATCGTGGACTACTGGGCGCAGCGCATCCTGGGCCGCAATTTGCCTGATGATGAACGCCAGCCCTTGATCGACTTCATGGCTGCCGGGCGCAAACCAGAGAACAGCCTACCTGCCGACCAGATCAACGACCGGCTCCGCTTCCTGGTCGGCCTGATCTTCATGGCGCCTTCATTCCAGTGGCGATAGCCAGGCGATAGATAAAGGAATTCACCACATGTTCAAACCAACACGACGTGGGTTCATGGTTGGCTGTTCAACCGCAATCGCTGCTTGGGCGAGTGGGCTGAGCTTCACCGCCTTTGGAAGCGCCGAAGCCGAACCCAATCAGAATATCTTGATCGCCATTTTTCTGCGTGGTGGCGTCGATGGTCTCAACATCGTGCCGCCCATCGCGGGCGATGATCGCGGTCATTACGAGAGCAAGCGTCCACGCATCGCTGTCCCGGTGACGGGAACAAACGCTGCGCTGCCACTTGATGACCGTTTTGGACTGCATCCGGGCGCGGCGGCGCTGCGGGACCTGTTCCAGGACAAAAAGCTCGCCATTGTCCATGCCACTGGGCTGACGAGCGACACGCGCAGTCACTTCGATGCCATGCAATTCATGGAGTTGGGCACGCCCGACAGCAAGTCGAGCACCACCGGCTGGCTGACGCGCCATCTCCAATCGGCCAGCAACCTGCCCAGCCAGATCGTCATGCCGGCGGTGGCGGTTGGCAATCTTCAGCCCACTTCGCTGCTCGGCAGCCGCGAGAGTATCGGCATGACCAGCCCCAATGACTTCAATTTCGGTGGGCACTGGTATTACGGTGACCGCCAACGCGAGGCGATGCGCAGGCTATACGCTGGCTCGTCATGGCTGCATCAAGCCGGCCTCCAGACGCTCGACGCCATCGGCGTGGTCGAAAGCGCCAATCCTGGAACGTATACGCCGGGCAACGGCGCGGTCTACCCCAACACCAGCTTTGGGCGCAGCCTGCAGACGGTGGCGCAGGTCATCCGTATGCAGCTCGGTTTGCAGGTCGCAACGCTTGATCTTGGCGGCTGGGACACACACGAATATCAAGGCGACAGCGGCGGCGGCTATTTCTTCGACAAGCTGGCGGAGCTGGGCAACGGCATCGCAGCGTTGCTGCTCGATCTCTCCAACGACAATGGCACCGACCACGCCAAACGCGTCACGGTTGTGGTCATGAGCGAATTTGGCCGTAGTTTCCAGGAGAACGCCAGTCGCGGCACCGATCATGGGCACGGTAACGTCATGCTGGTGGCGGGTGGGGCGGTCAACGGTGGGCAGGTCTACGGTGCATGGCCAGGGCTGGCGACAGATCAACTCTACGACCGCCGCGACCTGGCGATCACCACCGACTATCGCCGCGTGCTCAGCGAAATCTTGATCCGGCGGCTGGGCAACCCGAAACTCGGTGCAGTTTTTCCAGGCTACCGGGACTATAGTCCGCTCGGCGTGGTGCAGGGCGCCGATGTCGAGCCGGATTACACCGGGGCTA
>DMDA01000010.1:9180-11030 GCA_003451595.1 Chloroflexota bacterium
GTGACGCCTGAAATTTGCCGCCATGAGCCTCCTCTCCAAATCTATGTGGAAGGAATGCTACATTTTCTGCCCGGCTGCCACCGCTATCATCGTCGCCGCAGCGCAGGCAGCCGGGCCGGCGAACGAACGGCAACGTAGATCAAGGATTGGTAATGGAACATCACATTGACCTGACGACAGTCGAAGAAAAAGCCCTGGCGGCGGAATCGCTGGGTGAAAAGATCGAGTTGATCATCGACAAACTTCCTCCCGATGAAGTCACCTTGCATGAGATCATTGAGATTGTCGGCGTAGACAGTCTGCTCTTGCTCACAATCTTTCTATCGCTCATCTTTCTGGCGCCGGTTTCGATTCCTGGTGTCAGCACCGTCTTTGGCCTGGGCATCATCTTGATTGGTGTGACCCGGCTGTTTGCCCTGCGACCCTGGCTGCCTGCCAAAGTTGCTCATCGCAAATTATCCGCGTCCAAACTCCGTGAGGGCTTTATCCGTTCACTAGCCTGGTTTCGTCGGTTGGAAAAGATCAGCCGACCGCATCGCTTGCCAGGGCTGACTGCTGGCAGCGGCGTGATGATCATGAACAACCTGGCCTTCATCTTTGCGGCTCTGCTCCTGATGGCGCCATTCGGCTTTGTGCCGTTGAGCAATACACTGCCCGCGCTCGGTTTGATCTTGCTGGCGGTGGGGATGATGCAGCGCGATGGTGCGTTGGTGCTGCTCGGCTATGGCGCCAACGTGGCGACCGTGCTCTATTTTGGGGTGTTGGTCGCGTTTGGCGGTCTATCGCTTCACCAATTGTCGCGTCTCTTGGGGTAGCTTGTGGGGTAGCTTGTCGCAGCCTGCCCCAATCTCTAATCTCCGGTTCTTTGATTATCTCAACCGGAGATTAGAGATTGGGGAGTTGCGTCACGCCGGAATCGCCGGCGTGTCAATCAGGGCGATGGCGGCTTCGATCTCGGCCTGCGTCATCTCGTGCTTCTGGAGACGACCGGCGAAGTACGCCTCATACGCGGCCATGTCGAAGTTGCCGTGTCCGCACAGATTGAAGAGAATCGTCTTGGAGACACCCTCTTCTTTGGCGATCTGCGCCTCGCGGATCGCCTGGGCAATGCCATGATTGGCTTCCGGCGCAGGGATGATGCCCTCGGCCCTGGCAAACAGGATGCCTGCCTCGAAGGTCTCGATCTGATCGACGGCCGCCGCCTCGATAATGCCATCGCGGAGCAACTGGCTGACGATGACGCCCGCACCATGATAGCGCAGCCCACCGGCGTGAATCTTGGCTGGCACAAAGGTGTGCCCCAGTGTGTACATCGGCAGCAGCGGCGTCATGCCTACTGTATCGCCAAAATCATAGCGGAAGACGCCGCGCGTCAATTTCGGGCAGGAGGTAGGCTCAACGGCGATGGCGCGCAGCTTTTTGCCCTGGGTCAGCTTGTGATGCAGGAAGGGGAAAGAGAGTCCCGCAAAATTCGAGCCGCCGCCAAAGGGTGCAATCACGATGTCTGGGAAGTCGCCTGCCATCTCCATCTGTTTGATCGCTTCCTGGCCAATGACCGTCTGGTGCAGCAGCACATGATTGAGGACACTGCCGAGTGAATACTTGGCGTCGTCATTGGTGGCGGCGACTTCGACCGCCTCGGAAATAGCGATACCCAGGCTTCCTGGCGAATCTGGGTCTTGCGCCAGAATCTGGCGACCAGCGTTGGTACGGTCGGAGGGCGAGGCGTAGACATCGGCGCCCCAGGTGTTCATCATCAATTTGCGGTAAGGCTTCTGCTCGTAGGAGATGCGCACCATGTAGACTTCGCATTTGATGCCGAAAAGGTTGCACGCAAACGCCAGTGCGCT
>DMDA01000010.1:11266-11952 GCA_003451595.1 Chloroflexota bacterium
GGGCGCCACAACTTGTAAACCTCACGCACCTCATCGGGAATTTCCACCCAACGCTCGCTGCTGACCTCCTGTTTGATTAGCTCCATCGGAAAGAGCGGCGCCAATGCCTCCGGGCCGATCGGTTCATGAGTGGCCGGATGCAGGGGCGGCAAGGGCTTGTTCGGCATGTCAGCGGTGATGTTGTACCACGCGCTCGGAATGTCGTGCTCAGTCAGGACAAATTTGGTTTGCGTGCTCATGGATTGCTCCTGAATGGTAAGGAATGAGAAGGTGGTCAATCGTGAGGGCATTCTACACAGAGCCGCATGGAATGCCAATCGCAAAAGCGCCCCAGGCATGTTGACAGCCTGGGGCGCTCCATGCTCCGCGTAACCGATAGAGGGGGATCACCAGGGCGAAGGGGCGCTGTACAGGGTGGGCAAATAGAGATAGTTGTCGATGACAGGGACTGGCGTCGGATCGACGATCCCGACGCTGGTGCGCGCCACGACCACGCTGACTGAGTTGAAAATCCACACCTTGACAGTGAAGTTGCCGTCAGACTGGTACACGTGTTCCACGTCGCAACCGGCCACCGGCGGCGTTGCATCGTCAAAATCCCAGATGCAGCTGACGGAGGTGCCTTCGTCGAAGTGGCCCCTAAAGGTGATCGGCTGACCGATCTCCGCCTCGCCATCCCAGGTAAT
>DMDA01000010.1:12207-15167 GCA_003451595.1 Chloroflexota bacterium
GTTGGCGACATGTGCTACGACTTGATAAGCGCCCGGTGCACTATAGACATGTTCGATGGTTGCCCAGGGGGTGCTGCCCGCCTCTGCCGCCAGCGCGCTGGCGCCGGCCGGCGGCTCGTCGCCAAAGCGCCACGTGATCGTGGTTGGTTGACCGGCGCCTACTTCGATGGAGAAGGTGACAGCGCGTCCAACTTCGCCGATAACTGTGCCCTGTGGCAATAACCCAACGCCCGCCAACGCCTGCTCGACGAGCACGGTCGTCTGCGCAACGCCGGTGCTGGTGCCGTTGGTTGCGGTCACGCTGACCGTGTAGCTGCCCGGTGCGGCGTAGGTGTGGACTGGCGCCTGGCCAGTGGCTGTGTTGCCGTCGCCAAAATCCCAGACGTAGGCAAGCCCGGTGCCCGCCTGGGTGGTCGCCTGGAATTGCGTTGGCTGCCCCAGGATAGTCGGTGCGTTACTGGTAGCAGTGAGACCGGCTAGTTGTACATCGAAAATTGACAATGGTGGCAGCGTGATGTGGGCGCTCGCCAGCTCATTGGCTGCGGTAACTGTCACCGCATACGCGCCCGCTACGGCGTAGGCGTGGGTGAGCACATTCTCCGTCGTGCTGAACGTGGCGCCGTCGCCAAACTCCCAGGTGTAGACGATGCTCGTGCCACCCTGCACTGTCGCCGTAAAGACGACAGCCTGGCCGACGGGTGCAGCGCCGCTGTGCCAGGCCTGCAGCCCCGCGACCGGTGTGTCGAGATTGTGCAGGTTGAAGATCACAGGCTGTGAACCTGGCGCCTGCACCGTCACCGGATACGCGCCAGGGAAACCGTTGGCCGTCACATTGACTTCCGCCTGCCCGCCGGCAAAGGTGGCAGTCTTGGTGACAGGCGCAGTGCCGGGGCCGCTGGCTGGCGAGGAGAAGGTCGCCACGGCTCCATCTACAGCGTGTCCCTCGATACTGGTGGCGCTGACGATAAGGGGCGCAGGGTAGGGCTGGTACACCTCGATGGCCTGGTGATCGCCGCTCACCAATGTTAATGCCAGCCCGCGCGATTCATAGGCGCCCATGTCACACGCGGCGCCCTGCGGACGGGCGATGCCGCGCGCATCGGTGGAGGGGCAGTGATCCGTCACCTGGTCGATAGCTGGGCTGCCGGTCAGGATCGGGATCGTGTTGACGCTGCCGCCGTGATTGCCAAAAGCGCCGAGCAGCGGGTCCTCGACGCGCGCATGCGTGCAGGAAACGCCCACCGGACAGCCACCTTCCACGAACGTTTCGATGAATGTGGCAGTACCGATGATGACGGCGCCTTTCTCTGCTGTGTTGCTCCACAGGATAGAGTTGCGCACCGTCGGCGTGTCCAGAATACTGTAGATGGCGCCGCCGTAGTGGTCGGCATGATTGTCCACGGCTGTCATGTGATTCATCGTCGCAGGTGCAGCATCGTTGAAGATAGCGCCACCATCGACCGTTGCCACATTGGTATAAAAGGTGGCATTGGTGAGGGTCACCGTGGTGGTGTCGTTGTAGAAGACGCCGCCATATTTGCCTTGATTGTAGGCGGCGGTAAGGTTGGTCAACTGGATGTCACTGCGATCGGTGAAGACGGCGCCGCCATTGTAACGGGCGCTGTTGCCTAGCAACGACACATTTGTGCCAGCTACAGTGGATTTATATGCGTACAGCGCGCCGCCATGGCTCTTGGCGGTGTTGCTCATAAAGACGCTATCGGCTAATGTCAGTGTGTCTTTGGAGAGATAAACGCCGCCGCCATTGGAAGTAGTAGAAGTATTGGAGATGAACTGGACTGCCGTGAGCTTGGGAGCGCCGGTGTCGCTATACAATCCCCCCCCTGTACTACTGGCGCGGTTATTCTCAAAGCGGACATTCAACAATTCTGGTGCACCGTCATTGTTGTACAAGCCGCCACCCTGAGAATAGGCTGTGTTGCCCTCGAAGCGGATGTTGGTCATCACGGGCCTGCCATCCTTGTTGTTTAAGCCGCCCCCCTGTGAACTCGCAACATTATTGATGAAGGCGATGTTGGTCATTGTGATAAACGTGCTGCGGTTGTACATTCCGCCGCCATATCCCCCCTGATTGCCGTAAAATTGCACGTTGTATAACGTCGGGGCGCCATAGCGTGAATACACACCACCACCATATAAAGAGGCGGAATTGTTTGAGAAGGTGACATTCGCGATGGTCAGATCACCGTAATAGATGTACATGCCGCCGCCGCTTTGGGTTGCTGTTGTGCTGCCGTTGGCATTTCCGTTGCGAATCGTCACACCATCGATAACCGTGTTGGCGTCCACATTCACCGCTGTGACGACGTGATAGGCGTTGTCGCTTGCATTCCCAGGCACGCCGACATCGCCTGTCAAAATGACGACGTTGTCAGTGTAGTTGCGCTGCGCACGCAGCGTCTCCCCGCCGGCGAAACCGCCATAGATCGCCACGCCGTTGGGTAGGGTGAAGGAACTGGTCTGTCCAACGCCCACGGTCGGCGTGTAGATGCCCGCCATCAACCACAATTCATCGCCGGCGACGGCCTGGCTCAGAGCATAATCCAGCGTGCAGGCGGCTGCCCATGAATTGCAGGCGCCGCTTGCTACACCGTTGCTTCTGACATAGCGCACGGCGCCCTGCCCCGTGGCAGCGCGGCTATCCAGCAAGTACAACAGCGTGCACAGCCATATCACTGCCCCCATCACGCTCAAAAGCGTGAAGAAGCGTCTTTGCGCATAGGTTCCAGCCCGCATGATTCCATTCTTCCTTTCCAGCGACAGCGATGATCAACGAAGCAGAGGCAGATGGGTTCTTTGCTGATCGTAGGAGGCGCGCCGGGAAAAGTCATGCAGCAATTGCCCGACATTCTGGGCATTACTGCATGACCTTCTTCGTAGATGGTGGCATGCAGATGGTAGTGTGGCGCGCAATCTGACGCGCGTCTGACGTGCGGGGG
>DMDA01000010.1:15445-48626 GCA_003451595.1 Chloroflexota bacterium
ACAGGAATGCGCAGCGTCAGCACCAACGCCCGATAGAGCACCCCTGGCACAAACGCCACCTGACCATTGCCAAGCGCCGCCAGCGACTGGCGCACGACTTCCTCCGCCGACATCCACATGAACCCCGGATAGGGGAGCGGTTTGTGATCCTTGAAGTCCGGCGTATAGTGAAACTCCGTGCGCGTGAAGCCGGGGCAGAGCGCCTGGACATAGACGCCCGTTCCTCGCAGCTCCGTCTGGAGCACCTCCGAGAAGGCGGTAAGATAGGCTTTGGTGGCTGTGTAATTGACGTTGCCGCGCAGTCGCACATATGCTGCTACCGACGCCACATTGATGATGGCGCCACAGCGGCGCGCCGTCATGCCGGGCAGCGCGGCCTGCGTCAGCCGCATTGGCGCCATCGTGTGCAGGTAGACCATCTCCTGCTGACGCACTGGGTTGGCGTTCACGAGCTTCTCTAGCGTGCCAAAGCCTGCATTGTTGACGAGCACGGTCAGATTCTCCAGCGCACGGATGCGCTCCTCGACTGCGGCGACGCCTTCTGCGTGCGCCAGGTCAGCCGCCATCACTTCACAATTGACCTGGAAGGTTGCCATCAGCATTGTCGCCAGCTCGTTGAGACGTTCGGCGCGCCGCGCTACGAGCACCAGATCAAAACCGCGCGCCGCCAGTTGTCGGGCGAACTCGGCGCCGATTCCTGCCGACGCACCGGTGATTAGCGCACTCTGCGGCGCGGCGGCATCCCGTGGACGCCATTGGAACCGACCCGGCGGGGTGCGCAACAACGTCCAGGCGGCAAGGCCCGAAGTGATCGTGGCGGCAAGAAAGGTGCGTTTGCGCATAACGATAGACCCTGTGTTGAATTAGCTTTTCCGGCAAGTAACTTGGAGAGTACAATAGCTTGGGCTTGTCGCCAAGTTCGGCGAGCCTGTAGCGCTGCTGACAGTGTGCACACACATATTGTGCGATCTTACGTTTATTGCTTTGCTCATGGAAATGAAAGGCCATTCACTGGCGCAACCCTGGTGGAGAATTCGTGATGAGTGTTTCTGTGCAATCGTTCAAAGACGCCCTGGCGCATTGGGCGTCCGGCGTGACGGTAGTGACAACGCATGTCGATGGGCGACCGGTCGGCATCACCGCCAGCTCGTTGACCAGCGTCAGCCTCGATCCGCCGCAGATTCTGATCTGTGTGGCGCGCAAGCTCTTCACGCACCAGGCGATTGAACAGAGCGGCGTCTTTGCGGTCAACATTTTGGGCACGGATCACCTGGAGTGGGGGATGCGCTTTGCCGGCATGATCCCGGAGTTGTCGGATCGCTTTGCCGGCATTGCGACGCACACGGCGGTGACTGGCGCGCCGATTCTCTCCGATGTGCTTGGCTGGCTCGATTGCCGCGTGCGCCACGCCTACGACGGCGGCGACCACACCATCTTCGTGGGCGAGGTGATGGCCGCCGGTTCGACGGAGGAGCGCAGCCCGCTGCTCTACTTCAACCGTTCGTGGCGCCAGTTGGATGCGGAGCCGCTGCGATTGCCAGAGGCGGCGAGGTAGGCGCTGTTCTCTACATCACCCGCGTCACCTGCAGAGTTCGCCCGGTTTCCGCCGCCGCATGCAGCGCATCCGCCGACCCCATGACGACGATGCGCGCCTGCCGGTTTAGCTCCGCCAGCGCCTCGCCGAATTGGCGGAAATCCGCAACCGTCGTGCCCAGGATTTCGTCGCGCATCTGCTGGCGGCTGGCGTCGGTTTCACCCACCAGCCAGCGCACCATGGCGGTGTAGCCTTTGGCGTCGGGCAACTGGTAGGCGTCCACGTCACCGATGGCGCCGATGATATTCTTGGTCAGCTCGTCGTCGCTTAGCTCGACCTTGCGCAACAGGTCGGCGGTCTGGTCATAGACCTTGAGCGTGTTCACCAGGTTCGGGTCTCGGTAGGAGAGGAAGCTGTAGACGCCCGACTGCTTGCCAAAGCTGACGAACGCACCGTAGGCGCCGCCCTCGGCGCGCACCTTGTCCCACAGCCAGCTCGTGCGCACAAAGTTGTTGATCACATGGATCGAGCCGTGATAGGTGTAGCCGAGCGCGTAGAGATTGCCGCCTTTGCCGACATAGTTCACCTGCGCCGGGATCGCCAGCCCCTCGTCAATACTGGAGAGGGATGGCTGCCAGGGCGCACCAGCCGCCGCGTGCTCCGGTAGATCGTGCACGAAGGCGGCAAGCTGCGGTTGCACCGTCGCCCAGTTGTCGGCGTCGAGCGTGACATTGGCGATCATGCCTGCCCGCCCGACCAGCGCATGGCGCACGGCGTCAAGTTTTTCGAGCACAGTGGGCCAGTCTTGATCCACCTGTTCCGCCAGCCGGCGCACAAAGAACAAGCCGTCGATCCCATCCATCTGCTCGTCGGCCCAGCCGGCGGTGGTCAGCCCGGCGCGCAGCCGGTCGCGCACATAGGCGTGCCCCGACGGGATCAAGCTCGACTCGCGCCGCGCCTTACTCTTGAGCACGATCTGACGGAAGCGTTCGCGGTCGTCCAGCCGAACTGTGAGCAGCATGTCGCGCAGGATGTCAAAGAGATCGGGCGTCTGCGCGACGGTCGCCTTCGCCGAAACAAAGAAGCGCGCCGCTGGCGTCGCCTGCCCGCGCACCTCGGAGAGATAGGTCGAGTTCCAGACGCCGCCGGTCTTGCGGTCGATGCGCTGCGAAAACTTGATGTAGTCCTCGCGTGCGGTGCCCATTTCCAACAGCGCGCGTCCAAAGAAGGGCACGTAGGGCAGTAGCTCTTGTGGCACGCCGCTCAAGTCGAAGCCCAGATTGAGATAGAAAATGCCGTTCGTGAAGAGGTCATGATAGAGCAGCTTGCCGCCGTCCAGGTCACTCACGACCGTCGGGATCGGCTTGTTGGTGCGGTCGAGATCGCTGAGCTTGAGCGAGGGCAGCCGCGCCAGGTCTTCGGGGCGGTCGGCGCGCTGCTGCCGCTCCTTGAGCGCGCGCGTGTTTGCGATGATGCGCTGCAGCTCGTCGGGCGACATGGCGGCTTTGGCGGCGTCCAGCTCCTGCCGTTCCGCTTCAGCCAGCCGCTGATTGTGCATCGGGTCCGGTTCGGCGACGACGGTCAGGCGATGCGTGTTGTCGAGCAGATAGGTGCGGATCAGGCTGCCCAGGAAGCTGGCGTCGGCGGCCAGGCGGCGCTTGACGACCGCCAGCGGCAGCTCATAGCGCAGCGGCTCCAGCGGGTCGCGGCCATAATTCCAATTTTGCAGGGCACGCATGAAGAGGCTCAGTCCACGCGGGTAGGAGCCAGTGTTGTTCTCGCGCAGGCTGAACTCGATGGAATTGAGCGCCGCCTCGATCATCTCCGGTTCGATGCCGTCAGTCGCCAGCTTCTCCAGCGTGGTCAGGATCAACGCCTCGACTTTGTCGGCGTCGACGCTGGCGATGCCTTTCATCGTGACGCTGAAGGTCGGCTGCCGCACAAAGCCGCTCAAACCACCGCCGACATCCTCGCCCAGCCCCGAATCGACGAGCGCCTTGCGCAACGGCGACGACGGTGCGCTGATCACGGCGTAGCCGAGCACGCTCAGCGCCATGCGCAGCGACGGGTCGGTTACCTCGGGCAGCGCCCAACCCACCGTGACCATGCTCTTGCGCGCGAGATCGTCGGCGCCATCAGCGCCAAAGGTCACAGTCATCCGGCGCGGGGCGGTGAAGGGCGGGTGCAGCGGCACGCTGCTATCCACCGGTGCGGCGTCGAAGTCGCGCAAGACGCTGTCGAGCAACGCCAGCCGCTGCGTGGGGTCGTCGTCACCGTAGAAAAAAATCTGCGCGTTCGAGGGATGATAGTAACGCGTGTGGAATTCCTTGAACTGCGGGTAAGTCAACTGTGGAATCACGCGCGGATCACCGCCGGAATCAAGACCGTAGGCATTGTCCGGGAAGAGACCTTGCTGCGCTGTGCGTCCTAGAATCGCATCCGGTGAGGAGTAGACGCCCTTCATCTCGTTGAAGACAACGCCACGATAGACCAGCGGATCGTCTGGGTTCTCCAGTTCGTAATGCCAGCCCTCCTGATCGAGATGGTGCGGCGTGATCAGCGGGTGAAAGACAGCGTCGAGATAGACCTCGACCAGGTTGTAAAAATCCTGCAAGTTAGTGCTCGCCACCGGGTAGGTCGTCTTGTCGGGCGAGGTAAAAGCGTTGAGAAAGGTGTGCAGCGACCCCTTGATGAGCTGCACAAACGGCTCCTTGAGCGGGTATTTCTGCGAGCCGCCGAGCACGGAATGCTCCAGAATGTGGGCGATGCCGGTTGAGTCCGCAGGTGGCGTGCGGAAGTTGACGCCAAAGACCTTGTTCTCGTCGTCATTTTCCAACGACAGCAGCTCAGCGCCAGTTTTGACATGACGGTAGATGCGCGCGCGGGTCTTGAGTTCGGTAATCTCTTCGTCGCGAATCAGCTCAAAGCCGTGGGTGATGGTGGTCATCGTGGTGTGTTGCCTCTCGTGTTACGTGCTGCTTACGTGCTGCGGATTGCATGTCTCATGGCCACAGATGATAGTGCAGCGCTTCGGGAAAACCTGTAACCTGCCAACCAGTGGATGCGGTTCACAACCGCAGATTTTTGGTGCGCGCCCGGATGCGCTTGAACGGCGCGATCACGCCGCTGCGAGCGGCCTCTACGCGCGTGAGGTGGATGTGGTTCTCCGTTGCTTGCCTCTTCATTCCCCACACGCGCACTGTCGCCCCTGGCTCACCATCTCGACAAACGCGGGCAACATTTGCAGCGTGGTGCTCAGGCTGGCGCGCACTTCGCCCATCGGCTCCGGTTGGGCGCGGTCGGCGGCGTAACCGCTGATCGTGACCAGACCGGCGTAGCACATCTTCATTTCCTGCGCCAGCGCAACTTCGGGCGCCAGGTTATAGGAGAGCACGTCGGCGCCCCAGCTGCGGAACATGCGCGCCTCGGCGCGGGTCTCGCGGCGCAGGAAATCGACGCCCACGGCCACCGCTGTGGGCAAGCCGGGCAGCAACTGCTGGATGGCGGCGTTCATCTCGGCGCAGAACGGGTCGCGCACGCTGCCGTAGTTGATATCCAGCCCGGTGTGTGCATCGGAGAAAAAGGTGTCCGATTGATGGCTCGTCCAGCCGATGTAATCGTCGATCACGACCGGCTGCCCGCGCTGCAAGACCGGGTTGATGGCGATGCCCATGTCCCAGTTGAGGATGCGCTCGACGCCGAGCTGCCGCGCCGCAAAAATCGTGGCGCGCGGGTCGGTGCGCGTGGGCAGGCCCGTGTAGGGCTGCACCCACACCGAAAGATTATCGCTTACGTTGCGTAGCGCCAGCGGTCCGGCCTCACCATAGGGCGTCAGATAGGTGCGCTCTTCACTCACTTCGCCCAGAATGTCGAGGGCGCTAGGGGGCAGCAAGACGGCAATCAAGAGCAACAGGTTGGCGGTTGGCTTTGACATGATGATTTCCAGAAACGTTCCAAAGTGGGATGCGGCGCATACAGCAGCGTCAACGCCAGTTTATCATAACCAGCCATGAGGCGGAAGGCTGCTGGCGGCGGGCGCGTGAGAAGAACTGGGTAGCCTTTACTGACTTTGTAACAATTCTCAACACTTTCTTTACAATTCTCATTTACGATGGTGAGCATCTCTGCGCACGGGCAACATCTCGTGCGCCAGGAATCGCTCATTGCAAGGAACAAGGAGAATTGGGAACGATGAATTTCCGTTGGATGCATCGAAGCTACTTTCTTGTCGGCATGGTCTTGATGGCAGGTCTGTTGCTGACGGCCTGCCAAAGCACAAACCGCGTGCCGACGGAGGCGGCCCCCGTCGGGAAAGTTGCGCCAACCGCAGCGCTTGAGACGGAGGCGGCGCCAAGCGAGGCGGCAACTTCTGGTGACGTCGCTGCCGTGACCGCCGCCAGCGCCGGCAATTCGATCCCCTTTCGCTTCACGAACGGCGGCGCCGAAGCTCGCTTTCTGATCGACGAAGTGCTGATGGGACAAAACAAGACCGTCGTCGGCGCCACCACGCAAGTGGAGGGGGAGTTGGCTGTCGATCCCGGCAACCCGTCGGCAGTGCAGGTCGGCGTGATTCGGATCGACGCCAGCGACTTCACCACCGATGATAGCCGCCGCACCAACCGCGTGCGCAACGATATTCTCAAGTCGTCACAGGAGGCGTACCGCTACATCACTTTTACACCGACCAGCATCACCGGTCTACCGGCGACGGCTACTCCAGGCGACAGTTTTACCTTCCAGGTCACCGGCGATCTGAAGATTCTGGATACGACGTTGCCCGTCACCTTCGACATGAGCGTGACGGTTGTGGATGACGCCACCTTGCAAGGTTCTGGCCGCGCCACGATCCGCTACGCCGATTTCGGCATCCGCATCCCGCAGGTGCCGATGGTGGCAAGCGTCTCCGACGACGTAAAGTTGGAGATTGACTTCACGGCACAGGCTGGGGGATGAGTTGAGTTGATGCAGCAGGCGCCACCAATCACACATCCCCTGTGCTTCGCAGTAGTGCTGGCCCGACGCGTGGCGACTGACGTAAATGTTTGCAGAAAAGGATTTAGTCTGAGGAAGAAGTATGGCTACGTCTATCTTGGGGCGGGCGCGGTCGGCGCGCCGGTTCAGTGAAACGCTGAAAAATTTCTGGCTGGATATTGTGCTCTTTTTTGCCTTCATCATCGACTGGAACTTGCGGTTCACCGGGCTTGCAATCCATGAGTGGTTGGGCATTGGGTTGGGTGTGTTGCTGGTCTATCACCTCCTTGTTCACTGGAGCTGGATCGTTGCGGTGGGCAAGCGGCTGGCAGGTCGCCTGCATGTGCAGGAAAGGCTCAAGGTGCTGCTCGATATCTTGCTCTTCGTCAACATGGTGATCCTGATCGCCAGCGGGCTGCTGATTTCTGAAGTGGCGCTGCGGCAGGTGGGCATCCATGCAGAGGCAGGGTTCGTCTGGCGGCGACTGCACACGCTGAGCGCCGACTGGATTCTCTGGCTGATGGGGCTACATCTGGCGTTCAACTGGCGCTGGATCACCAACGCGTTCCGGCGCTATGTGTGGCAGCCGTTGGCCAGACCCTTCACCAGCCACTAGCTTCAGCCCAAGGAGGGTGCGCGATGAAAACCGCAATCCGGGTGTTGATCATTCTGCTGGCAGCGCTGGCGGTGACAGGCGCCACATATGCTCTGAGCCAGAACGCATGGCTCAGCCAGCAACTGGCGAGCGCGCCGGGTGAACGCGGCGAGAGTAGAGCGTTCGACCTGAGGGCAAATCTAGCTGGCGCCGCGCAGACGTTGGGCGTATCAGTGGAAGAGTTGCAGGCGGCGTTGGGTGGCATGCCGCCCGACTATGCCAGCGCTGCGCAACAGCTCGGTCTGGCTGAAGATGACGTGCGTGCTGCTGTGGAGACGAGCCTGGCCGCGCTCGGCGAACATCGCGAGGGCGGACTTTCTGGTGGCTTCAATGCGGTGACGTTGGCTACCTTTGGACGCATCCTGCTGCCGATGGCGTTGATGATCGGCGGCGTCGCGCTGGTGCGTGCGGTGGTTGAGCGCGGCAGGCGTCGCCGCGTCCAGAGCATCTGACCTCCAGGCCACAACGCAGTCAGCGCCATGCCGTCCAGCAATGGCGCCGCCATGACGCTGACTGTGAAATTTTACACTCCCCATACACTATCTGGCGGATTTCTTTGCATTTTGCGTTCATACTGAAGAGAGATGGGAATCAGCAGCATTCCCATCATCACGATTAGGTCATCGCCATCAGATTGTAAAAGGAGTATGACACATGAAGATCAAGAATAATTGGAAACAGTGGCTGATCGCAGGCATCGTAGTCGGCGCTATGGCGCTAGGCGCGCTGGTGCTGGCCCCGCAAACAACCTTTGCGCAGACGGACAGCAACGCAGGCAGCGGCGCCACGACTCCAAACGCACCGTGGGGACGCGGTGGCATGAAGTTTGGCATGGGTGACTTTGACTTTGGCGCGCTGCGGGGCGACTATCAACAGTATCTGGCTGAGGCGCTGGGCATTACGGTCGAGGAATTGCAGGCTGCGCAACTGAAGGCGCAGGACGCCATGCTTGACCAGGCTGTGGCGGATGGCGCCATCACGCAGGAGCAGGCTGACCTGATGAAGGCGCAACGCGCCTTCATGCAGTACTACACCGGTCAGGCGCAGCAGACTTTCGAGGATGCGCTGAACGCTGCAGTGGCAGCCGGCGCCATCACGCAGGAACAGGCCGACCTGCTGCTTGAACAGCAAGGACAGATGGGTCGCGGTATGTTTGGTGGCATGTTGCGCGAGCACATGTTCGGCGGCGATTTCCATCATCGCGGCATGATGCCAGGGATGGGTGGCCAGATGCCCGGGAGCGGCTATCGTATGATGCCAGGCTATCAGGCGCCAGCGTCGCCGACGGCGCCGCCAGAAGCCAATTCGTAGGTCTGGGTGTTGGAGCCGCCGGCGTTTCCGGCGCAGGCAACTTCACGAGGGGCGCAGCAATGTCTGCGCCCCTTTCTGTTTTGGGCGACCAGGCTTGGTATGGTCACAGTCAGATCGTGAGATGTTGAACGATTTTTCTGGCGTTGACTTTTACGGTAGCATTGGGGCAATCAATCAACCTGAATTGTTGCGGCGGAGTAGTGCAAACATGAAGGCGCACCGTCTATACCTCTTCGTATTCACGCTGGCGCTGTTGGCGGTCAGCATGACGGCGTGTCAACCCATTGCGGCGCAGCGTGTGGCGCCAGCTACACCCGTGGGGAGCGTCGTCGTAGCGTTGCCCACGCCGACGCCTTCTCCCGAACCGTCGCCCACACCAGCGCCCACGCCGGAACCGACATCACCGCCAGCGACCGAATTCCCAGTCGGCAACGAACTAACCATCGCCGCCCTCCTGGCGCGTCCTATCGAGGGTAGTGCGATCACCATCGAGCAGCAACTGGAGAATGGCGCCAACTATGCGCGCTACATCGCCAGCTATCTTTCCGAGGGGAACAAAATTTACGGCCTGCTCACCGTGCCTTTTGGTGACCCACCGGCGGGTGGCCACAAAGCGATCGTCTTCATCCACGGCTACATCCCGCCCGATCAGTACCGCACGACCGAGCGGTACGTCGCCTATGTCGATGCGTTGGCGCAGGCGGGCTTTGTCGTCTTCAAGATCGACTTGCGCGGTTTCGGGGAATCGGAGGGGGAGCCGACCGGCGCCTACTTCTCGCCCGACTACAGCATTGATGCGATTGCGGCGCTGAAGAGTCTACAGACGCTTGACTACGTCGATCCAGAGGGGATCGGCTTGTGGGGGCACAGCATGGCGGGCAACGTCACGCTGCGCGCCATGCTGATTGAACCAGCGATCCAGGCGGGCGTGATCTGGGCGGGCGCCGTCTACAGCTACGACGACTTTACGCGCTATTCCATTGATGACCCATCGTACAATCCCAATTCGCCGGCAACCTCAGCGGGGCGGCGCATCGGGCAGCTCTTGCGCGAGACATACGGCCCGCCCAACACGGCGGAGCCATTCTGGCGGGCGGTATCGCTCACCGCACACATTGACCTGCTGCAGGCGCCGATCCAACTTCACCACGCCCTCGATGACAACGTGGTCGCCATCGACTATTCACGCGACCTGGCAGCCGTGCTGAATGCAGCCGGCAAGGTGTATGAGTTCTACGAATATGCAGGCGGCGGTCACAACATAACCTCCCCCTATTTTGATGAGGCT
The DNA here is from genome assembly GCA_003451595.1 of Chloroflexota bacterium. Classification (GTDB taxonomy): domain Bacteria; phylum Chloroflexota; class Anaerolineae; order Caldilineales; family Caldilineaceae; genus Caldilinea. The sequence goes on from DMDA01000010.1 coordinate 25,205, forward strand.
ATGCGTCGCACGATTGCGTTCTTCCAGGAACATCTCTGATCAGTTGCAGCCATTGTGTCAATTCAGGATCATACAGATTGCGTATGGTCGTCGCCTTTCCTTCTTATGGATAGGTAGTGAGCAATTCGATCAGCTTCGGATAGGTCTGGTCGGTTTTGGCGCCGACCGCGTCGGTTGAAATGAAGTCGTGAGGTAGCCAGGGCAGCGGCGGGAAGCGATAGGTCGCCACCTCGCCGCCGTTGCGCTGCCAGGCAGTCGCCAGCGCCTCAATCGCACCGAGGTTGACGGCCGGATCGCCCCAGTTGTCGATCACGAGCTGCGCTTGCGACGCTGGCGGCTGACTGTCGGCCAGCGCCTGCACCGCCAGCCCCAGCCGATAGATTTCGCCCAGTGCGCGCAGAGAAAAGCCGGGGTAGCCGCTCTCCGCCTGGAAATTGGCCTGGTTGATCGGATCCCACCAGATGTAGATGTCGGGCGACAGTCCCAGGATCAGGCGCGTGAGCGCGGGCGTCAGGAAGTTGGGCACAAAGCGGAAGCCCAGCGCTGGCGACATAGGCGCCGCCAGGCGCAGATCGCTGCGCAACTGCCCGCCTTGCGCTGCCACATTGCCGCCCAGCGATAAGCCCGCCATCGTCACTTCCTCGCCCAGCCCAACCGCCAGATCGGCCGTGACGTCCATCATCGCAGCCAGCTCTTCGGCGGTCAGTTCCGCCAGCGCATTGGATGTGCGGTCGATGTAGCCATGACGAGGCAGGCGCGGCACGAAGACGTTGTAGCCTTCTGCATAGAAGAGTTGCGCCAGTTCATGATATTGGAAGGGACAGGCCGTCAGGCCGTGAAAAAGAATCATCGCCCGTTCGGTGCGTTGCCCATGCGTCAAGACATAGGGCAGACACTTCTCATCGATGTCGCCGCGCGCCCGTTCTTCTGCTACCAACGCCTCGAAGCGCTTCATGGCGTCCGCGTAATCCTGCGCCGGGTTGGGCGTCGAGGCCAGCGTCATCGGCGGAATGGCTGGCATGGCAAGCGACCACAGATAAACACCCAGGTAGGCGGCGCACAATAGCGCTAATAATGCCAGCACAATGTAGCCGATAATTTTCAAGACGCGCATAACGCTCCTTCATGTATGGGTGGGATATTGCCGCACATTCTACCGTAGTGCGGCGCGCTTCGCACAACCCTCGCGCAAGTCAAAAGCGTTCACAATGTTACAGAAGCCAATCACGGGTTGCAGTATGCTGCCAGCAACGAATGAATGTTCACTACAGAGGAGAAGCTATGCGAATCGAGAATCCGTTTGCCCGTGTCGAACGCCTCAAGCGCGTCAAGAATACACCCGAAGCCAGCGTCGATGCGCGGGTGCCGCCGGGGCAGTTCATCACTGAGCGCTTCCCGGTGTTGCACTACGGCGCCACCCCGCACTACGCCGATCTGAATAACTGGACGCTGCGCGTCTTCGGCCTGGTGGAGGAGGAAAGAACCTTCACCTGGGACGAGCTGATGCAGTTGCCGCGCAATACAGAGACAGTCGACATCCACTGCGTCACGCGCTGGAGCAAGCTCGACACGACCTGGACGGGCGTGCCCTGGCGGCAGTTCATCACTTATTTTCGCATCAAACCCGAAGCGACGCATGTGATGGTGCACTGCGAACAGGGCTTCACCACCAACGTTGCGCTCGACGTGCTCGACGATGACGACACCATGTTGGCCTTCGCGTATGAGGGCAAGCCGCTGGAGCCGGATCACGGATACCCACTGCGTCTGCTCGTGCCGAAAAAATACTTCTGGAAGAGCGCAAAATGGGTGCGCGGTTTCGAGTTCATGGCTGGCGACCGTCCTGGTTTCTGGGAGCGCGCTGGCTATCATATGGAAGGCGACCCGTGGCGCGAGGAACGCTTCGGTTGGTGAGTGCGTCCATGTCAACCAGGAGATGCAGCAATGCACCGTGACTGGGCGTACAGGCTTGGGTGGGGTGTACTGGCCGTGTGGCTGCTAACTGCGTGCACTACGCCGTTCGCCCCGCCAACGCCAACATCAGCGCCGATTGCACCCCGCGCCGCCGATTTGTTGCTGCCTACCGGCTTCACTGCCGCGCTGGTCGCTGATGGTCTGCGTGGCCCAACGCAGATGATCGCCGGTCCCGATGGCCGCCTGTGGGTGGCGCAGCTCAATGGGGATGAAAACGCCGGTGTTGGGCAGGTGCTCTCGATCAACCCCAACACGGGGGGGCGGCGTGTGCAACTGGAGGGTCTCTATAAACCGACCGGCATCGCTGCACACGGTGGGGTGCTTTGGATTGCGTCGGGGCGCGATCTACTAGCTGCACCTATTGGCGCTGACGCCTCGGTCGGTCCGCCCGACCCGGTGTTGACCGCATTGCCTTTCAATGGGCGTTCTAACGGTACGCTGACTGTGACGCCGCACGGTGAAATCATGTACGCAACGAGCGGCAGCCGGCTAGGGAACGCGGCTGCGCCCGGCTCAGCCACCCTCTGGGCATTGACGCCACAAGACCCCGCCAACGCACGCGCGCTGGCGACGGGTCTCAAGGGCGCTTACGGTCATGTCGTCGACGCGCAGGGACGCATCTGGACGACTGAAATCGGCGACGATCCGATTGATAGTGGCTATCCACCTGACGAATTGAATCTGGTGATCCCCGGCGCCGACTTTGGTTGGCCGCAGTGTGCAGGAGACCGCGCCCCCGTGACGCGCTACGGAGGCAGCGTCGAGCGTTGCGCGCAGACGCGCGCGCCAGTGGCGCTTTTTGCGCCGGGGGCGACGCCGACAAGCGTGGCCATCGCACCGTGGGACGAGACAGTGCTGCTGGTGGCGCTGTGGAATCAGGGCGAGGTTGTTCAAGTCAAAGTGGCGCCCGACGGCGATAACGCCATCGGGCAGGTTTCGCCTTTTCTCTCCGGGCTGCGCCATCCCCAACATTTGTTAGCATGGCGCGACGGTAGCCTGCTGGTGAGCGATTTCGCCAGCGGTGCGATCTATCGCATCGCGCCGGAATAAGCACCCTCACGAGCGTTCTTGCTTCTCGTCGGGATTGGGACGGAAGCGAATGTCTCCGTAACGATCTGGATGGCGCGGAATAATGCCGGTAAAATGTGCGCGAATCTTCGCCAGGTCGGTCTCCATATCGCCGGTGATCTCAGCGACATCGCCACAGGAAATGAATTTGCGGGCGTAGTCGATCGAGGCCATGATCACCGGTACGTTGGCTTTTTGCGCCATGTGATAGAAGCCCGTTTTCCAGTATTCTGAGCGACTCCGCGTTCCCTCCGGTGTAATCGCCAGAATCATGCGTTTCCGCTTCTGAAACTCCGCCGCCACCTGATCGACAAAATTGGTGCGCTCGCTACGATTGACCGGAATCCCGCCCAACCAACGCCATACCGGGCCAAAGAAGCCGCGAAAGAGCGAATCTTTCGCCAGGAAGTTGGGAAAGGGCATTGCAAAGGCGCGGCTATAGATGAAGCCGATGAAGAAGTCGAGGTTCGAGGTGTGCGGCGCCACGATGATGATGAATTTGTCTGTGTTTGGGTGACGATACTCACCGTCCCAGCCCAACAGCCGATAGAGCCAATACCAGAACGTCTGCAGCGGCGTGCGGCGCAGCGGGAGTGTTTGTACGGTCATATGTGAAAGTTACATCCTTTGTGGCGAAAAATTGCAGGCAGGTCTCACCAGATCGGTCTGCCGCCTTTGAGTAGTGTATCAAGTGACGCTGGAACGCCCAAAGTAGGATCGCGTCAATGTTCGCAAGATGTACTCTTGCAGCACATTCACTTCTTGTATGTCGGCTTGTATGTCTGCCGCTTTTTTTACGTAGTGGAGGTTCTGTCATCTTTGGCAGCGAGGCTTACCGCCGTCTCTGTGAGCAGGCTGATCCGCTCCCAAAAGGCATTGGCGGCGGTCCCGGCGATCGGCGCCACTTCCGCCAGGCGCCCCAGGGCGTCGCGTAGAGCGAGCGGACAGGCTGGCTGTCGCAACGGCGCCGGTTGATCGGAATAACACATCGCAAAGAAGCGCGACCAGTCGAACTGCCAGCCAGGGTCGGCTTTGCCCCGAAAGCCAGCAATCTGTTCGTGACCGAGCACGGCTTCAGCGTGACGCAGAGCCGGATAGTGTTGGCGAAAATGGTCAACGATGGCTGCCAGCGCCGCGTACTGGGCGTCAGTGTAGGAAAAGACGTTGCCGTTGTAGTTCACCATCTCGATCCCGATTGACCAATCGTTGAGCGCCTCCCACCAAGTGACGCCATCATGCCAGCGGCTGACGCCAGCGCGCCAGCCGCGCTGCGCCTTCCCTTGCCAACAGGGCACACACTCGTAGAGCGCGCCGTCCGCATCCAGCACCAGGTGGGCAGCGACCTTGCGCGCCGGGTCGGTGAAGATCTCCAGGGTGCGCGCCAGATCGACTGCTGTGTAATGCAAGACGAGAAAGCGCACATCAATGGGGCGCGGATCGTAGTTCGGGGTGTTGATGCGGTGCGGTGTGAGCATGGTTGAATCCTATCAATCGTTATGCCAGCTTCATCCCTTGATCGCTCCTGCCGTCAGCCCGCGAATCACATAGCGCTGCGTCACAATCGCCAGCACCAGCACCGGCAGCGTGATCACCACGGCGGCGGCCATCAACCCGCCCCAGTCGATCTGCGCGTAGGAGATGAAGTTGTAGATCGCCACCGGCACCGTGCGCGTGCGGCTCGACGCCAGCACGATGGAGAACATGAAGTTGTTCCATGAAAAGACAAACGAGAGGATCGACGCAGTGACGATGCCCGGCCCACTCAGCGGCAGCACCACCGCGACGAACGCACGCACTGCGCTGGCGCCATCGACCACGGCGGCTTCGGTCAGCTCGCGCGGGATGCTCTCGAAAAAGGGCACCATTACCCACACGATGAAGGGCAGCCCGACCAGCATGTGCGTCAGGATCAGCGAGGTGTAGGTGTCCACCAACCCCAGGGTGCGGAAAACGATAAAGAGCGGCACCAGAAAGGTGATGCCGGGCACCATGCGCGCCATCAGGATCGTCAGCGCCAGCCGATTCTGCCGGTAGCGGGCGATGCTGTACGCCGCCGGCAGCCCGATCAACAAGCCGATCAATGTGCAGCCAGCGCCGATGATCAGGCTGTTGGTGATGTAGCGCATGAAGTTCTGCGTGCCGAAGACGTTCTCAAAGTTGCGCAGCGTCGGCGTGAAGATCAGCTCCGGCGGCAGCTTGATGATCTGCAGCGGCGTCTTGAAGGCGTTGAGCACCATCCACAAGAAAGGCGTCAACATGAAAAAGACCACGGCGATCATCGCCAGCGCGTAGAGCAGGTTGACCAGGATGCGCCGAGGGCGGCGACGCGAACTTGCGGTCGAGGTCGTCATCGCTCACACCTCCAGTTGGCGGCGCGAGTACGCCACCAGCAAACTGACGCCGCTCACAATTGCGAAGAAGATGACGAGCAACGCCGACGCATAGCCAAAGTTGAAATAGTAGAACGCCTGGTTGTAGGTGTAGATGTTGAGCGTCTCCGAGCTGAAGCCGGGGCCGCCGCCGGTCATGCCGTAGATGATGTCGAAGGTCTTGATGCAGTCGATAAAGCGCAGCAGCCCGGCCACGCTGATCGTCGGCAGCAGCATCGGCAGCGTGACGCGGCGCAGCATCTGCCAGTAGGAGGCGCCATCGACGCGCGCCGCCTCGAAGGGTTCGCTGGGCAGCCCCGCCAGCCCCGCCAGCACGATCAGGGTGATCAGCGGCGTCCACTCCCACACATCGACCAGCACGAGCGACGGGATCACGCTGCTGGAGCCGGCGATCCAGAGCTGCTTGGGCAGTCCAAGCTCGCCAAAAACGAAGTTGATCACGCCGGCGGTCGGCTCGAACATCAGCAGCCAGACCATCGCCACCGCCACCGGCGTCGCCATCATCGGCAACAACAGCAGCGAGGTGACGATGCGTTTGCCGGGGTAATCTCTGGCGTCGATCAGCAGCGCCATCGCCACGCCGAGCGTCAGCTCCACCACCATCGCCAGCGCCGTGAAGTAGAAGGTGTTGAGCACGGCGTTCCAGAAGCGCGCATCGCGCATGATGTCGATGTAGTTCTGTGGTCCGATGAAGGTGTTGGGGCGGCCAGCTGTCAGACTCCAGCCGGAGAACGAGTTCCACAAGGTGAAGCCGAGCGGGAAGATCATCATCAGCAAAATGAAGATCACCGCCGGCGCTGGGAAGAGCCAGCGTTGGTGACGGTCGAAGAAGCGTGAGATCATGCGCGCCTCGTGGAAGAATCAGAAAATCTCCAATCTCCAATCTCGGTGATTCTTCGAGATTGGAGATTGGAGATTAAGCGATTGACCTACTGCTCACTATCTAACAGCGCCTGGAACTGGGTGTTGGCATCGTTGGCAGCGGCCACGTAGTCGCCGCCCTCGATAGACACCACCACAGCGCCGCCGATGATGTCGCGCGCCTGCGTCACCGCGGTGACGAGCGGGCGATCATAGCCGCGCCCGTTGGCGGAGGCGGCCACCGCCTCGACCCAGTCCGCCGGGAAAGCCGCTGCGCCAGCCGGGTCGGCCCACACCGACTCTCGCGCACCGGGCACGGCGCCTTCGCCCTGCGTCTTGAGCACAATGTCTTTGCTCGTTGCCCACTTGATGAACTCGCAGGCAGCTTCCTTGTGCTTGGAACCGGAATGCATCGCCAACCCCCAGCTTGTCACGTTGTACATGATCGAGCCAGCAGGCCCGGCCGGGAACTTCGCCACGCCCGTCTTGTCCGCCACCGCCGACTTCTCCGGGTCGAGCATGTTGGAGTAGATCGAGCTGGCGTCGGTGTAGAGCGCGGCGTTGCCCTGGGCGAAAATTGCCACCGCCTGCGGCCACGACATGTTGAGCACGCCGGGCGGGCCATATTCACGCAACAGGGTGCCGTAGAGATCGATGGCCGCCAGCGCTTCCGGCGTGTTGATCGTCGCCTGGCGATTCTCGTCGAACCAGTCGCCGCCCATGCTGTAGAGGAAGCTGGAGAACTGCGTCACCAGCGGGCTGCGTTGGCCGCGCGCCACAAAGCCATAGATTTCGTTGTTTTTGTCGGTGAGCGCTTCCGCCGCCGCCTTCAACTCGTCGAGCGTCGTCGGCACGGACAGTCCGGCGGCTTCGAGCAGGTCTTTGCGATAATAGAGCACTTCCTGCTCGGTGACGATCGGCACACCGGTGAGCACGCCATTGACCGTCGTTGTACCCACTGCGCCGTCGGCGAAGTCGGCGAAGTCATAGGCGGGGTCGCTGACGCAGTTGGTCAGGTCTTCGTACCAGCCGTTCAACTGCATGACGCGCGCTTCCTGCAGTGGGCGCTGCATGAAGACATCAATGTCGGAATTGCCAGCCGTGAACTCGGTGGTCAGCTTCTGGTTGAGCTGATCCTCGCCCAGCGCCTCGAAGTTGACCTTGATGCCGGTCGCCGCCTCGAACTCAGCCAGCATCGGTGTGATCGCCTCCTGCCAGGGGTGGTTGGCGCCGACCAGCCGCAACGTGGTGCCGGCGTAGGGCTGCGCGCCGGCAGCGGGGGCAGCGGCCTCCCCGCCCGCTGGAGCCGACGGCGCCGCCACGGGCGCGGCGCAACCCGCTACCAGGGAAAGGAGCAACAGCAATGGGAGCAACTTTCGCCAATGTTTCATGCTTCAAACCTCCTGTGAATGAATGTGGAACTTATCGAAATAGAGATTGGAGATTGGAGACTGGAGATTGTGCGCACCAGATGCCAATCTCCAATCTCCAGTCTCCAATCTCACCCCCTCACTCCTCCGGCATCGCCCATGGACTTAGCAACCTGCCCTGTGCATCGAACTGCAACGGCGTTTCGGCGACCAGGCGCAGGTGCGGGTTGGCGGCGACTGCGGCGCGCAAGTTGGGGCTGACCCACAGCCGACGCAGCTTGCTCGTGTTGTTGATCCAGACCCAACGCGCCTGTTCTGGCGGCTCGCCGCAGCAGCGCAGCGCCACCTCCAGGGCGCGGCGGTCGTCCGCCATCGTAATGGGGATGCCCACGCGCTGCATCCCAAAGATGCCCGACGTGACCGAGTTGGTGTAGGTCGCCGTCCAATCGATGCGGTTGACCGCGCGCAGCGTGGTGACATTGCCCAGACCGATGCCCGCCGCATTGCCGTGACTTTCTTCCGAAATGTTGAGCACGGCGATCACGGCTACGTCGGGCTGGTGCGTCTCCGGCGTGCGCGGGATCATGATGCGCCCGACAACGTTGGTGTCCATGCCCGTGCCGCTGAAATTCTTGCCGATCTCCTTGATGACCAGGATGTCGATCGCTGCGAAGGGCAGCCGTGGCATCAGGCTGCGCGCCTTCTCCAGCAGCGCCGTCTCAGGTGCCGCACCGATCTCGGTCACGTCGAGCGCGTGCATCTCGGCGGTCTCGCCAAAGGCGTTTTCCAGCAGCGCCAGCCCGCCGACCAGGTTCGTGTTGGCTGCGTAGATGCGAGCGGCTGGCGCCAGAAAGCGGATGAAGCCGCGCCCGCCATAGAGGTGGATCGCCTGGGCGCCGGTGTCCTTGCCCATGCCGATCACCGCCATCTTTGCCAACCCGCTCTCGATCGGGCCGTGAAAATCGGTGTGCGGCTTGATACGGTTGACCAGGAAGGTCGCATCGGCGGCCGCAGCGTTGGCATCCTGATAGAGCGGCGGGCCATCCGGCAACTGGCCAATCAGTTTCACTTCCATCGTCGCCAGAATCTCGGCGCCGACGCTCGCTGGCGTGACGCCCAGGCTGGCGAGCATTTCGATCTGCCCGGGTGCAGTGGCGCCGCCGTGGCTGCCCATCGCCGGGAAGACAAAGGGATCGGCGCCCGCCGCGCGGATTTCCTCCACGACGGTGCGCACGATCACCGGCAGGTTCGTAATGCCGCGACTGCCGGCGCCCACGGCTACGCGCATCCCCGGGCGAATGCGCTGCATCGGTTTGCTGCCCGCCAGCGCCGCCCGCACCGCCGTCGGGATGTCATCGAGACGCGGCGCAGGAAAATCCTGCTCAATTTCGAGCAGCGACTCTGGCAGGTGCGCTGGAAAGCGAAGGTTGCTAATTTGTTCGACAAGCTGTGCGTTCATGGCTGTCCAGAAAAGCGAATTGTGAATCGTTGATGGTGAATTGTGCATCGGCTGCACCGGGCGCCGAATCCATTCGGCGCCTGATAGAAGAAGCTGCGCGCAAGCGCACTGGGCTGCACCCCCAACCGGCTTATGAGGATTTACAAAATGATCCGGTAATCGACGTTGCTGCCTTCAGCGCACACAGCGTCCTCTCCCGTAGGTCATCGCCTCCGGCGTGACGGCGTAGCTGACCGGAAACGTCCGGCTGGAAGCCGAACCTACGGTTACCGCATCCATTGGTTAAACTCCATAAGTCGGGTTTCTCCGCTCAGACGATGGTTTCAACTATCGCCGGTCGTTACGACGTCGCTCCTAGCCCCTGACCCCACCGTCGTCCGCTTCACCCGCTCGACGATGTTGCGGATGATCGGCTCAAAATCCGGGTCGGCAGGCTTGAACTCCGTGCCACTGATCACCAACGGCGCGCCAAAGACCACGATCTCAGCGCCCATCTCCAGCGTCTGGATCGCCTGGTCGATGGTGAGTCCACCGACCGCCTGCACGGGAATGGTCACAGCCGCCAGCACGCCGGGCAGGTCGTCGAGAGGGCTGAGTCCTGGCATCATGTTGCGTTCGTCGAAGCCGGTGTGGACGATGATGTAGTCGACGCCCAGCTCCTCGGCGCGGCGGGCGCGCGCCGGCTTATCCGGGCAGAGCATCACGTCGCACATCACCTTGCCGCCGTACTTTTGCGCCATCTTCACCTGCTCGATGATGCTGGCGTCGTGCGCCTGCCCCATCACGACGACCATGTTGGCGCCGGCCTGGAACATCATTTCTGCTTCCAGCCCCGCGCCGTCCATTGTCTTGAGGTCGGCGACGATGGGCACGTCGGGAAACTCGCGGCGCAGCGCACGCACGCCGTGCAGCCCCTCCGCCAAGATCAGCGGCGTGCCTGCCTCCAGCCAATCGACGCCTGCACGCACAGCCGCACGCGCCACTTCCAGGGACTCGTCGATATTGGTCAGATCAAGTGAGATTTGAATGATCGGTTCCATGATTTAGTTTTCAGTTGTGAAGCGTGAATTGTTGACTGTGGAGCATGAATCGCACCGTCTCTCGCCCCTCATTCATACATCAGCACCGACTTGACGTTCTCACCGACCTCCATGGCGTGGAAGGCTGTCTCCCATTCGTCGAGCGGGTAGACGCCGCCGATCATCGGGTCGAGATTGAGCTGGCCCGTCGCCATCAAGTTGAGCACGCGTTCCCAGGTGGCGTAGGTGTGGCTGAAGGAGCCTTGCAGCGTGGCTGCCTTCGCCACCAATGGGTCGAGGCTGAAGTGGAGCGGTTGCGGTCCCCAGCCGATCTTGACGATGCTGCCGAGCGGGCGCACCAGTTCCAGCGCCTGTTTCAGCGCCGCGCTGACGCCGGTGCAATCCACCACCACATCGGCGCCAAAGCCATCGCCCAACCCACGCAGCAGACCGATGGCGTCTTCATGCTGCACGTTGACCGTGTAATGCGCGCCGAGCTCCTGCGCCACCTCCAGCCGCTGTGTATCGACATCCGTACCGAGCATGATGATCACGCCCGCACCGCTGATGCGCGCAATCTGCAGCGCCATGATGCCGATCGTGCCGGCGCCCTGGATCACGACGGTGTCGCCCGGTCGGATGCGACTGTTGACGGTGAGCGCCTGCGTCGCCACGCACGCCGGTTCGGTGAGCGCAGCATGCTCGAAGGAGACCCCGCGCGGGATGCGATGAAGGATGCCCGGTCGCACCGCTACATACCTGGTCATGGCGCCGTCGATCAGGTTGCCGTAGCCCTTGCGCTGCGGACACATGTGATAGGCGCCGGTCAGACAGTAGGTGCACTGTCCGCAGACAAACGCTGCCGTCTCCACTGCTACGCGTGCGCCAACCGTCCACCCCGCCACGTTGTCGCCGACCTCGACGATCGTGCCCGCCCATTCGTGGCCGAGGATCACCGGACATTGGATCGCCCAGCTCTGGTTCTCGTGCCACAGGTGGATATCGCTGCCACAGACGCCGACTGCGCCCACCTCCACCAGCACCTGATCGGGTGTGATGGTGGGTTCGGGCACTTCCTGCACTGCCACGTTGCCGGGCTGTCGCCCGTATTTCACGACTGCACGCATAGAACACCTACATCATGTTGAGATTATGAGATTGAGAGATTGGAGACTGGAGAGTAGAGACTGGGTGGTGCAGCGGTGTCCGCGAGCATCCGCCCAATCCGCGTCATCCGCGGTCGATTCCGATCTCTGCTTTCACGCAAAATAGCGTTCGCGCATGCGTTTGAGGAAGTCGATGGACTCCTTCATCTCTGCCATGCCGTTCATGCCGTCTTCAATGCTCACCCAGCCCTGGTAGTTGACTGACTTCAGGATCGCAAAGATGCGGTCGTAGTCATTCAGTCCTTTGCCGGTGACGCCGTGTTTGAGTTTGGCGAAGTAGCCGATGGTGCCGTCGCTCTGGCGCAGTTCGTCAAGCGTGGCGCCTGGCTCCAGGTAGCGATCGCTGGCGTGCATGGTGACAACGCGCTCCTTGACGCACTCCAGCAGCGCAATGGGATCGTCGCCGGCGACGATAGCGTTGGACGGGTCGTACTGTACGCCAAAATGGATGCGGTCGTCGATGGCGTTGACAATTTCCAGAAAGACATCCATCTTCTGCGCAAATTCGGGCCAGCGCCAGTAGCCGTCCTTGTAATGATTCTCCATCGCCAGCACCACGTCATATTCACGCGCCACCGGCAGCAGCGCGTGGATTGCTTCGACGACCCACTCGACGCCCTGTGCGCGCGATACTTCCGGGTAGCGCTGCCCGCTGAGGATGCGGCACGCAGCGCGTGGCCCCCCCAGCCGCCGCGTGATGCGGATCATCTCGGCTTCGTGGTCGAGTGCACGCTTGCGCGCATCGGCGTCCGGGTTGGTGAAGTCGGGCGAGCAGCAGAGCATCGGCATGGCGCAGCCGGTGGCGGCGATCGCCGCGCCCACGCGATCGATGTAGGCGTCATCCAGGCTGGTGAAGAAGCCTTCGTACATCTCCAGCCCTTCGGCTTCGAGCGTGCGCGACATCTCGATCCACTCGAAAACGGTCATCGTGCGGTGTTGGGCGATGTCATCGAGGTAGCATTTGGGAAAGGCGGCGATCTGCATAGCGTGCTCCTGAATGCAGCCTTTGCGTCATGATGGCTGCCATGCTCAATGCGCCGGGCGGGAGCAAGAAACCTTTTCAAAACCGGTAGGTTGAGTCTACCGCGCGGAATCGAAGGTGTCAAACGAACCCCAGCAAGTGGGTAATGTACTCTACTAGTTGAAATTTATTGATTTCTAGGTTGTAACCCGTTATCGCCCCGTTATCGGTACAGCCCCTGAATGTGTGTCTTCTGTGGTATACTCATAAGCAGTGTCCCGTTTGCTGCGTTGTTTTTACTGATTTCTAGTTGATATTTTATGAGCGCAGTGCTGCGTATGACGTGTTGCGTGAGGGATTCCGACACGTAGCACGCAACACGCAACACTGAAAACATGAAAACTCTGCTAGAAATCAGTAATAACGCATCACATGGAACATTTTGCTCTTTTTTGCCCGATTGATTGATGAAACGTTCTCTCCCCGATGTTTTCTTGATTTGTCTATGGGAAGACGTCCATGATTTCACCAGACCGCATCGTTTCGACCACCTGTCCCTACTGTGGCGTCGGCTGCAACTTGCATCTGCACATCAAGGATGATTTCATCTATCGTGTCACCTCGCCGCACGACGCGGTGGTGAACCATGGCAACCTCTGCGTCAAGGGGCGCTTTGGCTACGATTTCATGTATCACCCCGACCGCGTCACGACGCCGTTGATCCGCAAGACGCCACAGCAGCCAGGAGCACGCACACAGGCGTTTGATCGCAGCGAGTGGCGCGCTGTGAGCTGGGACGAAGCGCTCGACTACGTGGCGGATCGGCTAGTCGAAATCTACCAGCGCGACGGCAGCCAGGCGCTGGCAGTCTATTGCTGCGCCAAAGCCACCAATGAGGACAACTACCTGTTGCAGAAGCTGTTCCGTGCGCTCTTCCGCACCAACAACGTCGATCATTGCACGCGGCTCTGTCACGCCGGCAGCGTGGTCGCATTGCAGATGGCGCTCGGCACCTCCGCCATGAGCAACACTGCGGCTGAAGTCATCCATAGCGATTGTTTCATCGTCACCGGCTCCAACACCACCGAAAACCACCCGATCATTGCGCTGCAGATGAAGGAGGCTGTGCGCCAGCATGGCGCCAAATTGATCGTCATCGACCCGCGCCGCCTGGAATTGTGTGATTTTGCCACGCTCTGGCTGCCGCTGAAGCCGGGCGCCAATGTGCCGCTCTTTTCGGCGATGGCGCACGTGATTGTCAAGGAAGGGTTGGTCGACCGCGCCTTCATCGACGCACGCACCACCGGCTACGAGGAGTTCGCCCGTTCGCTGGAACCCTTCACGCCAGCGTACGCCGAAGCGATCACTGGTGTCGACCGCGGGCTGATTATCGAGGCGGCGCGACTGTACGCCACCGCCAGGAATGGCGCGATCTACTGGGGCATGGGCATCTCGCAGTTTAGCAACGGCACCGCCAGCGCGCTGGGACTGATCCATCTGGCGCTGCTGACCGGGCACATCGGACGGCTGGGCACGGGGCTGAACCCACTGCGCGGGCAGAACAACGTGCAGGGCGCCTCGGACGCCGGCGCCATGCCCTTTCACTACCCTGGCTACATGCCTGTTGACGACGAGGAGAGCGCGGTGAAATGGGAGCAGGCATGGCGCATCGAGCCGGGTGGCTTGAATCGCAAACGCGGGTTAACCACGACCGAGATTCTGGCGCATGCGCACCCAGGCGGCGTGCGCGCGCTCTACATCATGGGGGAGAACCCGATGATGACCGAACCCAATCTCAATGTCACCCGCCAACACATGGAGCAGCTTGAGTTTCTGGTGGCGCAGGACATCTTCATCAACGAATCGGGGGCGTATGCTGATGTCTTCCTGCCGGCGACGTCATGGGCGGAAAAAGAAGGCACCTTTACCAACACCGACCGCCGCGTCCAGCGCGTGCGCCGCGCCATCGCTCCGCGCGGACAAGCGCGCCCCGATTCCGAAATCATCTGCGACCTGGCGCGGCGCATCGAGCAGCGGTTGGGGCGCCCGACCAGCGCTGGTTGGGAGTACACCAGCCCGGAAGATGTTTTCCGCGAGATGGCGGGCGTGGCGACGATGTTCGCGGGCATCACATATGACCGCATCGACCAGGTCGGGCTGCAATATCCTGTCCCTGACGAAACGCACCCAGGCACCCCCTTCCTCTTTGCCGAAAGTTTCCCGTCTGGGCGCGGGCGCTTTTTTCCGTTGGCGTATGTGCCCGTCGCCGAGGAAGCAGATGACGAGTATCCTTTCATCCTCACGACCGGGCGTCTACTGGAGCATTGGCACGGCGGCACCATGACGCGCCACTCGCAGCTCGACGCGCTCTACCCTGCGCCTCATGTCGAGATGCACGCAATCGACGCCGCGCGGCTTGCCGTCAAGACGGGCGACGCCGTGCGGGTTTCCTCGCGGCGCGGGTCGGTCGTGCTGCGGGTGGAAATTTCTGCCAAGGCGCGCCCAGGCGTGGTCTTCATCCCCATGCACTTCAGCGAGGCCGCCGCCAACCTGCTCACCATCGACGCACTTGACCCGCAGGCAAAAATTCCCGAATTCAAGGCGTGCGCGGTCAGTATCCAGATCGCCGACCCCACAGAGGCGCAGCAGCTTTCCGCACCATCTCTGCGCGGCCGCTACTAACCACGCGCCATGCCCTCATCGCCCCGTTTGTAGCCGCGCGCCTCGACGTTAACCTGACCTTTACACACAATGCTGCCGCGTACGCGCCAAAGTTAATCCACCGCGTCTATGCTCTTGGTGGATGTGACATCTTGTATTGTCCACAAGGAGGGGGCAATGATGAAGGCTGCACGCACGCTGGAAGGTATCCAAGTGGAGGGGTTTCTGGCACGGAGCCGGGCAGCGACACTGCGCCGGGCGCTGGCGGAAGATTGGCTCAACGCCATCTTCCCAGATATTCACCTGCTCATCGGCTGTGAACAGGGCGCCGAATTGCACCTGGAGGGTGACGTTGCCACGCACACTGTGCTCGTCTGTATGGCGCTGCCTATCTTTGCGCGTCGTTACCTGGATCGCGAACCAGATTTTGTTGAGCGACTGGCGGCATTGATGCACGATTGGCAAAAGCCGATGTGTCGTCGCAATGTGCGTTTGGGGGCGCCTTTTCCTGGTCACGAAGCGCGAGCGGCGGCGTTCACACCGTTGCTCGCACAACGCCTCGGCTTAAGCGACGCCGAACAAGAGCGCCTGCACTTCGTTGTCGCCCAACATGGACTTGCCCATGAATATCCCTATCTACCCAGACGCGAACAATC
Organism: Chloroflexota bacterium; assembly: GCA_003451595.1. Taxonomy (GTDB): domain Bacteria; phylum Chloroflexota; class Anaerolineae; order Caldilineales; family Caldilineaceae; genus Caldilinea. The sequence continues at coordinate 40,790 of DMDA01000010.1, forward strand.
CCGACTGGCGGCATCGCCTTACTGGGCATCGCTGGCGCTCCTGCAAGCCGCCGACGCACACAGTTGTTGGTGTCCTGGCGGCGGTCACCTGCCGATCCATTGGGAACTCTTCGAACAGACGGCGCTGTTGGCGCAGGCGCATCCAGCGGGAAGCACGAGCGCGTCGGCGGCAAGCGTGGACGGCAGACGTTATGCGCAACCCCTGGATGGACTGACCTCGGCGCTGGCAACCCAGCCACCCTGGTTGTGACAAAATGCACAATTGGCGATCCCAAATCTTGTGCATTTTGCCCGATGTATGTATAATGGTGTCCATACTACAATAAGTGTGAAGTTTACTGGGGAGCAAACTTCGCACACATTCACCTCTCCCGGCAACGGGAAACCTCTTCTTTCCTCCGGGCGTCCATCGCCGGGCACACCCCGGCGATGGCACCCAACTCCTTCTCTAATGACAAGTTTTCTCAAGATTTCTTTGGTGGTGAGATTTGGTGGTGAGACGGTCTTTCGAGTTGCTGTTTGAGTCCTCAGTTTTGGCGCCCGGTTTTGACAATCAGTTTTGACAATCAGGGTCAGCGTGATACACTCTTGGCAAATTTGTCTCCGTATTGCGCTGGGGCGATGTGATGGCAATTGACGCCTCGCCCACGGGTGTCGCTGATTGAGCGCTGTAACTCACCCATTTTGACTCTCAATCCCTTGAAGGCGCCTGACTCAAACTTGTGCGTCATTTGCCGCAATCACTGCCTTGTCTGATCGAGTCCACAATCAACCATGAGGATGGAGGAATCGCTCAATGGCTGAGTACGCCGTTGAACTGCGCAACGTTTGGAAGCGCTTTCCCGGTCCTGGCGGCGAAGTCGTCACCGCTGTCAGGGATGTTTCGCTCAAGATTGCCGATGGGGAATTCTTTGCGTTGTTGGGGCCGTCGGGCTGCGGTAAGACCACCTCATTGCGCATGATCGCCGGCTTCGAGCTGCCAACGGAGGGCGAGGTCTTCCTGCACGGTCGCCCGATGGGCAGGACGCCACCCTTTCAGCGCCCGGTCAACACCGTTTTTCAGAGCTACGCACTGTTTCCCCACATGACCATCGGTGAGAATGTCGCCTTTGGCTTGCAAATGAAGAAGGTGGACAGGCAGGAGGTGCAACGGCGCGTCGGTGAGGCGCTGGAGATGGTGCGGCTATCCGGCTATGAGCGGCGCAAGCCCAAGCAGCTTTCAGGCGGTCAACAACAACGTATTGCCCTGGCGCGCGCGCTGGTGAATCGTCCCGAAGTATTGTTGCTTGACGAGCCGCTGGGTGCGCTTGATCTGAAGCTGCGCAAAGAGATGCAGCTCGAACTCAAAAAGTTGCAGCGCGAGGTCGGCATTACCTTCATCTTCGTGACACACGACCAGGAGGAGGCATTGACCATGAGCGACCGTATCGCCGTCATGGAAGGCGGCGTGGCGCTACAGGTGGGCGATGCCAACGACATCTACGAACACCCCAACTGCCGCTTCGTGGCCGACTTTATCGGTGAAACCAATTTTCTGGATGGGGTGGTCGGTGCGTTAGAGCCAGGCAAGGCGCGCGTCGATGCGGCGGGCGGCGTCAGCCTGTGGGCGCACACACCGCAGCCAGTGACGCCGGGGCAAAAGGTCACTGTCACCATCCGCCCGGAGAAGATGCACATTCGCCCCACCGCCACCGATGTGAACCTGCTGAGCGGACGCGTCACCGACGTTGTCTATATCGGCACCGATACCCATTACGGCGTGACCCTGGCCGGCGGGCAGACGATCCGTGTACGCGAGCAAAATTATTCGGCGGAGTCGCGGCTGCTAGCGCGTGAGGGCGAGCCAGTCAGTGTGCGCTTCGCCATCGAAGCTGCGCGTGTCTTGACGGAGTAAGGCCATGATCCAGAGTTTTCGCGAGAACCGACGCTTGCAGGGCTTCCTGCTCATCCTGCCGACGCTGCTGGTGATGTTGGTGATGTTGGTGCTCCCGCTCACGCTGACGGTCATCACCAGCTTTGGGCAGCGCGACGCCGACGGCAACGTGATCTACACCTTCACGCTGGAAAACTACTGGCGGCTCTTGGGCTTCACCGAGACGGGGTGGGATGATCTCTACCTGGGCATCCTGATGCGTTCGCTGTGGCTGGCGGTGCAGACGACGGTGATCGTCATCCTGATGGCGTATCCACTGGCATACTTCATCGCACGTGCACCGGAAAAGCGGCGCAACTTTCTACTCTTCCTGGTGCTGATTCCACTGTGGACGAACTTCATCATCCGCATCTATGCGTGGGTCATGATTCTGCGCGGGCAGGGGGTGCTCAACTCGGCGCTGGGTGGCGTGGCAGGGCTGCTCAGTATCCCCTTCACCCCATTTGATTTCTATCCCTCGCAGGGCGCCGTGCTGGTCGGTATGGTCTACGAGTTTCTACCCTTCATGATTCTGCCGATCTACACATCGCTGGAGAAGATCGAGCCGAATCTCTATGAGGCCGCCGCCGATCTCTACGCCAACGCCTTTCACACCTTCTGGCGCGTGACCGTGCCGCTCTCGATGCCGGGCGTTGTCGCCGGCACGATCCTGACCTTTGTGCCTGTCATCGGCACCTTCGTCGTCTCCGACATCCTGGGGGGGCGGCAGGTCATTCTGGTTGGCAACCTGGTGCAACGCCAATTTCTGGACGCCCGCAACCCGCCCTTCGGCTCGGCGGCCTCGATCATACTTCTCCTGATGACGCTGGCGCTGACGCTCTACTACACGCGACGCTTTGGCCTGGGTGAGGAGATCGCAGCAGGATGAGCAGCACAAAACGGTCGCCCTGGTTGACTCTGACGGCGCTTCTGGTTTATTTCTTTCTCTATGCCCCGATCATCGTTCTGATCGTCTTTTCCTTCAACGCCTCGCGCACGAACGTGGTCTTTGAGGGCGTAGTCAATCAAGGCCCGTGCGGGCCGTTCTACTGGTACTGCCAGTTGTTCCGCAACCGTGACGTGATGGAAGCGACGCGCAACACGCTGGTCATCGCGCTCACCTCCACCTTCTTTTCCACGATCATCGGCACGATGGCGGCGCTGGCGCTCCAACGCTTTGATTTCTTCGGCAAGAACGCGGCGGAAACTTCGCTCTATTTTCCCATCGTCACACCGGAGATCGTGATGGGCATCGGCATCCTGGTGCTGTTTAGCGCCGCCTTTGGCTGGATTAACGCAGCGTTGGCGCTGGCGCCCAACCAACGCCTGACGATGGGGCTTGGCACGGTGATCATCTCGCACATTGCCTTCAGCATTCCATTTGTGACGCTCGTGGTGCGCGCGCGGTTGCATGGCTTCGATAACCGGCTGGAAGAGGCGGCAATGGACTTGGGCGCCAACGAACTCACCACCTTCCGCAAGGTGACGCTGCCGTTGATCGCGCCGGGCGTGTTGGCCGGCGCCATGCTGGCCTTCACCCTCTCGCTCGACGACTTTATTATCACCTTCTTCACGACCGGCCCCGGTGCCACGACATTGCCGATCTACGTCTACGGCTTGTTGCGCCGCGTCGTTACGCCAGAGGTCAACGCACTCTCCACGATCTGGATTTTGGTCGTCCTGGTCGTGGTTGGGATTTCTCAATGGTTCCAAACTCGCGAATAGCTCTGAGAAAGGATAGCAAGATGACTGGACGATTCTGGGGGGGACTCATGGTAGTCGTGCTGGTGGCGCTCCTGGTGGCGGCATGTGGCGGCGGGAGTGCAGCCCCAGCACAAGAGGCGACGTCGGCGTGCCCGGAGCCGAATCCGCGCGTGGAAGTGACTTCGACCGAACTCAACCTCTTTGTGTGGACGGAGTACATTCCGCAGGCCACAATCGATTGCTTCGAGGAGGTCTACGGCATCACCGTCAACAAAGACGAGTACTCCAGCAATGAGGAGATGTACGCCAAACTCTCGGCGGGCGGCGCTAACTATGATCTCGTCCAGCCCACGGACTATATCGTGGCGCTGATGATCCGGCAAGGGCTGCTGCAAGAACTGGACAAGAGCAGGCTGCCGATCTTTGCGCAGCTCGACCCGAACTATCTGAGCCTGCCTTTTGACCCCGACAACAAGTACACATTGCCCTATCAGGCCGGCACCGATGCCATTGTTGTCAACACCGATGCTGTAGAGACGGCGCCACAGTCCTTTGCCGATCTGTGGAACCCCGACTATGCCGGGCGTCTGGTGATGCTTGATGACTCGCGCGCCATCATTGGCATGACCTTGCTCACCCTCGGCTACGATGTCAACACCACCGACCCGGCACAGTTGGAGGAGGCCAAAGTCAAGCTGGCGGAACTGGTGAAGGGCGTCAAACTCTTCGACAGCGACAGCCCCAAGACGGCGCTGATTGCCGGCGATGTCGATCTTGGCATTACCTGGACGGGGGAGGCAGTTGTAGCGCAGCGCGAAGTGCCAGCCATCGAATACATCTATCCCACCGAAGGGCCGATCCTCTGGCAGGATAACTACGCCATTCCAACAGGCGCGCCGCACATTGACGCCGCCTACGCCTGGCTCAACTACTCGTTGCAGGGCGATAACTTCTGGCGCATGCTGGACGAGTTCCCGTACACGAATCCGAATCTTGCCGCGTTGGAGTTTGCCAAAGCCAATCACCCCGATCTGTATGACGCGTACATCAATTCCAACATCACCAACACCCCAGCGGATGTGCTGAAGCGCGGGCATCGCATCCAGGATGTCGGTGCGGCGACTCCGCTTTACGACCAGGTGTGGACCGAGGTCAAGGGCGGATAACAGTAATGATTGATTTCCAGGTTGTCACGCCATATCGCTCACAAAACCTGGGGGGCAATCAGTAGGTCACTGCCTCTGACCTGACAAACCAACGATGTCACGCCAGAGGCGATGACCTACAGTGTGTTCTCTTCTTCCGGCAGCGGCAGCGAGGCATGAACATCGATGGCCAGCCCGTCCGGCCACGGTTGGTTGCGCCAGCGATAATCCGCCGCCGCGCCGATCATGGCGGCGTTGTCGGTGCAGTAGATCAGCGGCGGAATGTACAACGGAATGCCCAGCGCGTCCAGCCGTGCTGCAGCAGTTGCGCGCAGCGCGCGGTTGGCGCTCACGCCGCCACAGATGCAGACCTGGCGGGCGTTGGTCGCCAGCGCAGCGTCCGTCGTCTTCTCCACGAGCACGTCTGCCACTGCCTGCTGAAACGCCGCCGCCAGATCGGCCAGCAGGTGCGCGTCATGCAGGTCGCGTCCTTCTCGACTCAGCCGCCGGGTCAGATTGAGCATCGCCGTCTTGAGGCCGGAGAAGCTGAAATCGAAGCGATGATCGGCGGCGTGGCGCAGCGCGCGTGGCAACTCGAACGCGCCGGGATCGCCATGCTCTGCCGTCTGTTGGATCGCTGGCCCGCCCGGAAAGCCCAGGTCGAGCAATCGCGCCACCTTGTCAAATGCCTCGCCCGCGGCGTCATCCAGCGTGCCGCCCAAGCGTCGGTAACAACCGTGCCCGCGCATCTCGATCAACTCCGTGTGCCCGCCAGACACAATCAGCACCACGACCGGGAAGTTGTCATCAGGGTGTCCTTGCGCCCGCCCCGGCGCGTCGAGCCAGTTGGAGTAGACATGTCCCTCCAGGTGATTCACCGGCAAGAGCGGTCGGTCGGCGGCCAAGGCGAGACCCTTCGCTGCGTTCACACCCACCAACAGACTGCCCGCCAGCCCCGGACCATGCGTCACGGCGATCGCATCCACTCCACGCGCCGACACGCCCGCCTCTGCCAACGCCTGAGCGATCACTGGCTGAATCGCCAGCACGTGCTGCCGGCTGGCGACTTCGGGAAAAACGCCGCCAAAGCGTCGGTGCAGCTCAATCTGGGTGGCGACCACATTGGCGTGCACGACGCGCCCGTCTTCCACCACCGCCGCTGCCGTCTCATCGCAGCTTGTTTCAATCGCCAGAATCTTCATGCCTGCCCTCCGGCCACAGCACAAGTCCCATACTCACCAGCAGCGCCGCTGCGGCCACGAACATCGCCGCCATGCGCACAGGCGTCTCGCCAAAATGGGCGTCAATACGATGGCGCCCTGCCGCCAGTTCCAGTTGCATTGCGCCATACACCGGGTCGGGGTGCGGCTCGATCGGGCGGCCATCCACCGTCACCGCCCAACCGGGGAAGTAATACACATTGAGCCGCACCACGCCATCGGTCGCCATCTCCACCACGCCGCCGGCGCTAGAGCCGCGGACATAGCTCTCGAGCACCTGCCCTCGTCCGGCGATAATCTCCAGGCGGCCCGCTGTCGGCGCGTTGCCTCGCGTTTCGACGTAATCAGGCGCTGCGTAGGCCGCCGAAAGCGCTGTCGTTGTAAATGGCTGCGTCACCCAGACCGTGTAGCCAAGCATATCGGGATGCTGGCGCTCGAACTGATAGACGGCGCGGCCATCCTCGCGCCAGGGTTCCACCGGCGCCAATTGCGCCTGAATGAACGGATAGCTCGCCAGCATCGCCAGTAGACTCATTACCACCAGCCCGCCCGCGACGCGCGCATCGGGCAGCGGCGAGGGCAACAGATTCCACAGCGCCAGCCCGCCCAGCACGCTGAAAATGAAGCCGGCCAACGCCAGCAGCCGCCACGGAAACTGAATCACTGCCAACGGCGGGATGGCCTCCCACACCGGCTGTGCTAACGGCGACATCACGAGCAGCAGCCCACTGCCCACCGCCAGCAGATAGAGCATCTCCGCGCGCGCCCGTTCCGCGCGCCGCACTTGAAAGAGCGCGGTGAACGCCAGGATCACCAGCACGCTGCCCAGTTGAAAGGACATGCCGTCATTGGCGCCAGCAGGATCATCGGAATAGCCAAAGCCCCAGAAGGGACTGAAGTACTGACCGAGCTGGACGAAGTGATTGCGGAAGTCGTAGGTATTGGTCACGTAGACTTGCTGGTCGAGATAGCGTCCTTCCAGCAACAGCGGCAGTAGGAAGATGGCGTAGATCAGCAACGCCAGCCCCCCCGCGGCTCCCGCCAGCATCAGTGTGCGCAGTGGGAAGCCGCGACGGCGCCACGCTTGCAGCAACCGGAAGAGCACCAACGTCACCACCAGCGGCGCAATCGAGAGCAAGGCGAAAGCGTGTGTTAGGAGTGTGGCGGCAAAGACCAACGCCGCTATCCCCAATCGACGCGGCCAGCCAGGAGCACTGCCGCGCACCAGCAGGCGGTCGAAGGCCAGCACAAGCCAGGGCAGCCAGGCCAGCAGCAGTGTATCAGCCAGCGCCCCACGCACGTAGAGGCCAACAAAGTGATAGGGCAGATAGGTGTAGAGCAGCGCAGCCGCCATCGCTGCCAGCCGCACGCCATCAAGCGGGTGGACGCCGCTGGCTTCCTCTCGAGTAAAGGGCGCGTGCGCAGTCAACCACGCGATCACCAGCCGGTAGAGACCCCACGCGCCAGCCAGCGCACCGGTCAGCCAGGCCAGCTTCACCGCCGTCGTGATGCCTGCACCCGCCAGCACAAACAGCTCGGCCACGTAAAAGCCCAGCGGCGCCTGGATCAGGAACGTAGGGTAGCCCATGCCTTGATTGTGATGCAACGCCCAACGCGGCCACAGCGCGCCGTCGCGGATCGAGGCGTCGAACATCTGCAAAAAGAAGACACTGTGACGGCCATCGTGCGCGGCATACCAGTAGCCGGGCGCAGCCAATGGCGCCAGTGATGGCAACACCAGCACCAACAGCACGATCAAATAGGGATCGAGACGCACACGTCGCATACTGGTTACACCCTTGCGGGCGGCGCATCCACCTTCAGCGTCGCCCTGCTTCATCCTTCCTTGCCTGTAG
>DMDA01000010.1:48859-52235 GCA_003451595.1 Chloroflexota bacterium
CGGCGGCAACCTGTGAACATGCGTGTGTCATCATACCCGACACGCGCCAGAATCGCAGAAGCGGGCGTGCTTCAGTAAGTAACCCGGCAGAGCAAAAGCCTTGCGTCCGTCAGAAATTCAAATTTATGGTATACTCATACCATCTCCATACCTACATCATCACCGAAAAGGACGAAGCTATGCCGACAACATCCTCCCGCCCCGATCGCACTGACGCTGGCCTGCATGTGTTGGTGCAACTCGCCGCCGAATTAGGTCAGGGGGGTGGCGGCGCCTCCCGACGGCGCACGGCCCGCCTGGCGCTGCACTGTCTGGCGGCTTTTGCGCGCAAGCAATTCGATTTTCTGCGCACCGGACTGCAGCCAGGCGGCAGCTTCGAGACCGACGCGCGCTTCCCCCTGTCCTATCTGCTCGAAGCCACTGCACGCCAGGTCGCCTTCGACACTGACGTGCTGCTGCGCACGCTGGGCCAGCGTGAGGCGGCCGCGTCGATCCTGCCAATGCGCACCACGCTTGACGTGGCGGACCGCCTGGCGAGCGTGGCAATTCTGCCCGCTGTGCGGCATGGTCTGGTGGCGCCCACCGCCATGCTCACCTATTTCCAGAAGTCGCCCACAATTCGGCTCTTGCCCTATGTCCCGTTGGGCGTAATCGGCATCGACTTCAGCGCCATCGGCGACAGCATGCGGCTGCTGGCGATTGCGCACGAGACCGGCCATCATGTCTACCGTCAGATTACAGTCAATTACACCGCCCACCTCGACGAACAGGTGGCAACGCTGGGGGCTGCGGCGCCTGCGCCCAATACCTGGCCGCGGTGGCTGCTGGCATGGGAAGAGGAAATCTTCGCTGACATCTATGCTGCGCTGGTGGCCGGCCCAGCCGCCGCACTAGCGCTGCAGGAAATGATTCTGACCGGACCGCCGGCAGCGCTGACGGCGGACGACGGCGACCACCCGCTGAACGCGCTGCGCCCACAGATCATGCACACCACGCTGCGCGTGATGGCGGAGCGCGGCCCCGTCGCGCGCCGTGCTTCGCTGCTAGCCGCTGCCACAGCGCTCGACGCTCAGTGGCAGGCGCAGCTGGCGGCGCAAGGCGCCCCCACTATCTTCACCCCAGCTGGCGCCGATGAACCGGTGTCGCTGACGGTGGCAGGCGATCTGCTGCGCGCGCTGGTGACCGAGATGCTGAGCGGCGCACTGGCCCCACTCGCTGCCGACGCCGCCCACACGCCCTGGAGCACAGACGCGCCGCCAACGTGCCTGATGCAGTTTGATGACTTCTGCTTTGGGATGAGCGAAACGGCGCTGCCAGAGTTGACGCTACGCCATGATGGGCAGGTCGTGGCGGTGATGCGGTTCCCTATCAAGGCGCAAGGCGACGCGCGCACCGTGGGCGAAACTGGCGACGCCTATCTGGACGAGCGCCGTGACTCTGGCTTGCTCGGCGCTGCGCTCAGCGCTGCAGAGTGGAAAGCCGTCTTTCTCGCCGGCGACTGGACGACGCAGGAGGGCGGCAGCGGCATCAAGCCGCCAGTCTTCAACCCGACTTACTGGTGGCTGACGTCGATACCCGCTACGCAGCCGGTGCGCCCGGTTCGACCGGTGCGCCGCTGAACACCGTTGAGGCGCGTTGGTGGGGATTACTGACCTCTATTGGCGTCTTTGCGTCATGCACGCCGAAGCCCATGACTCTTCACTTTCACATCGTTTCAGGAGGTTTCAATGTCGCACGCTGTGACGCCAGCTGACTTCTCAGAGATTCGCTGGCGCGGTCACTGGATTTGGGCGCCGGAAGAAACAGTGCAGCCGGGCAGTCCTTTCGCCGCTACGATCCATCCCAACGCCCCCGAAGCGCACGCACTCTTCCGCCGGTTGGTTCATCTTGGCGCTGCGCCAGCGCGCGTTCCAGCGCGTATCACCGCCGATTCACGCTATGCTCTATTTGTCAATGGGCAGGAAGTCTGTCGCGGGCCGGTGCGCAGCCAACCGCGACGCCTGCACTACGATCTGGTCGATCTGGCGCCTTATTTGCAGGCAGGCGACAACCTGATCGCAGTTTACGTGAAATACTACGGCACGCCCAAGTCGTTCTGGATGCCCGCAGCGCCCAACGTGATGCTGGGCAAGACCGGCATCCTCGTCTTCGAAGCCAATCTCGGTGACGCCGGCTGGTTGACCAGCGACTCCAGTTGGAAGGCGCACAAGGTCGACGCCTGGGAGAGCGACCGGAACCACGCCATGATCGGCCCGATCGCAGGCGGCGTGCCGGTGGAAATCTTCGACGCACGGCGCTTTCCACACCGTTGGCGGGAAACTGATTTCGACGACAGTGCATGGGGCGCTGCGCAGATCATCCCGGCGGTGCACATCGGCGGCTTTGCGCGCACACAGCCACCCACCGATCCCTACGGCCCGCTGCACCCGCGCCCGATCGCCATGCTCGGCGGTGACACGCGCACGCCAGCCACGATTGCCGTTGAGACCTTTGCCGGCGCGCCCGATCTGGCGATTGGCCATCCGGTGCGCCGCGTGGAGGCGACGTTGACCCTGCCGCGCCGCGCGGCATTCCAGCCAACGCAACTACCCGTGACCTGTGAGGCGCCGTCGGACGGCTGCGTGCGCATCATTCTGGACATGGGACGCATCGTCTCCGGGCTGGTTGGCTTCGAGATCGACGCACCCGCGGGCGCCGTGCTGGACCTCTCCTATGTCGAGGCGCCGATCACGCGTCCCGTAGGCATGATCGGTTCGCACGCCGGGACGCGTTACACTGCGCGCGGCGCTGACGACCGCTTTGAGCTATTCGATTCCAATGGCTTCCGTTACGCTTATATCGTGGCGCACAGCTTCGCCGGACCGATCACGCTGCGCAGCTTCCAGGTGCGCGAGCAGCTCTATCCCTGGCAGGCAGGCGCCACGTTTGCGTGCAGCGACGATGATCTGAACCGCATCTATGCTGCGGGCATCCGCACCGTGCAACTCAATTCACACGATGCCTTCCTGGATTGCCCGACGCGCGAACAGCGTGCGTGGGTGGGCGACAGCGTCGTCCATCAGATGGTGCATCTTGCCACTAATCAAGATTGGCGGCTGGCCTGGCACTATTGCACCCTGGGCAACTCGCCGCGCCCTGATGGCATCTTGCCGATGAGCGTCGTCGGCGACATCGAGGCAGGCGGCGGACTGACGATCCCGGATTGGGCGTTGCATTGGGTGCATGGCGTCTACAACCGTTATCTCTTCAGCGGTGATCGCGACGCGGTCAAGAGCTTCATGCCCACCATCGAGCGCATCCTGCGCTGGTACGCACCTTTCCAGACTGCCGCCGGCGTGCTCAAGGATGTGGTCGAATGGAATCTGGTCGATTGGTC
>DMDA01000010.1:52499-54311 GCA_003451595.1 Chloroflexota bacterium
CGTTGGGCTGAGCGGCTGTACGCGCGCGCCCAGGCTGGTTTCGAAGTCTTTTGGGATGAAGCGCGCGGTTCCTATATCGACCACATTGTCGATGGCGCGCCGCAGCCAGAGATGAGCCAGTTGGCCGGAGCGCTGGCGATCTGCTCTGGGTTGGCGCCGAAAGCGCGTTGGCCGCGCATCATCGACCGTATCACCGACCCGCAGCGTGTGGTCGTGCGCTCATGGACGGGCGGCGGCGGCGAATATGCCGAAGCCAAGATGCAGAAGCAGTTCATGGGCATCTACGAAGTGGATTGGGACGCTGAAAACGAAGTCGTGAGCGCCGAGCCATTCATGAGCTACACCGTGCATGACGCGGTGGCGCTGGCTGGCCTTGCCGACCGTCTGCCCGATCTCTACCTGCGCTGGCTTGAGTTCCTGATCGATGGCTACGACACCATCGGCGAGTGTTGGGGGTGGGGCACTCACGTTCACGGCTGGAGCTGCACGCCGACGCGCGATATGGTCTTTTACACACTGGGCGTCACCCCGGCGGAACCAGGCTATGCTGTCGCCCGCATTGCGCCGCGACTGGGGCGGCTGGCGTGGGCAAAAGGCGACGTGCCGACGCCGCACGGGCTAATCCACGTCGAAGTGACCGATGATGAATTGCGCGTTGACGCCCCAATGCCGGTGAGCGTCGAACTCACCGGGCAACCACCGCGCCAGCTGGCGGCAGGGCAACACGTGGTGAAGATGAAGTAACGGAAGGCGCTGTAACCTCAACGCCATCGTCAACGACGTTACGCTGCGGGGCGCCATCTTCAGGCTGGCCGAATGGACGCTACTCACCCTCAACTCTCGTAACAGACGTAACAAGCAAAGGCAACCATCATGAATCCTGTCGACATTATCACCAAGAAACGCGACGGCGGAGAATTGACCCGCCAGGAGCTGGACTTCTTCATTCGCGGCGTCACCAGCGGCGCCATCCCCGATTACCAGACTGCGGCCTGGCTGATGGCCGTCTACTTTCGCGGCATGACCGACCAGGAAACGACCGACCTGACGCTGGCGATGGCCGCCTCGGGCGATCAGCTCGATCTACATGATGTACTGCCTGGCGCTGTCATTGTGGACAAACATTCGTCCGGCGGTGTTGGCGACAAGACAACACTCGCCGTGGGACCGATCGCCGCCGCCTGCGGACTGCCAGTGGGCAAGATGAGTGGGCGCGGGCTGAGCTTCTCCGGCGGCACGATCGACAAGCTGGAGAGCATCGCCGGCTGGACTGCAGAAATCTCAGAGGCGCACTTCCGGCGTCAGCTACAGGAAGTCGGGCTGGTGATTGCCGCGCAGACGGCCAACCTGGCGCCTGCCGACAAGCTACTCTATGCATTGCGCGATGTGACCGGCACCGTACCCAGCCTGCCGCTGATCGCCGCCAGCATTATGAGCAAGAAACTGGCGGCTGGCGCCGACGCCATCGTGCTCGATGTCAAGTGTGGACGCGGCGCGTTCATGGAAACGTTAGACGATGCACGCGCATTGGCGCGGCAGATGGTCGCCATTGGCCGCCTGGCCGGGCGCAAAGTGACGGCACTGATCACGCAGATGGCGCAGCCGTTGGGGCTGGCCGTTGGCAATGCGCTGGAAGTGCAAGAGGCCATCGCCACCCTACACGGTCAGGGGCCGGCCGACTTTCAGGAGCTGGTCGAGGCCGTAGCTGGCGAGATGCTGCTGATTGCTGGTGCTGTCACCGACCAATCGGCCGCACGCGCCCAGGTGAGCGCCGTAATCGCCGACGGGCGCGCCTTTGCCAAGTTCCGTGAC
>DMDA01000028.1 GCA_003451595.1 Chloroflexota bacterium
CTGCAAGGGTTGCTCGACCAGGACCTGGAGCACGGTGGGCTGCGACTGACCGACGCCGGCTGGGCCGTACTCCGCAAGGAACAGACTGTGCGCGTGCCCGCCAACATCCTGGCCGGCGCAAGCGCGACGCATCCAGCGGAGCCTGGCGCGAGCGTAACGGGGCGCGGCTACGATAGCCAGCTATTTAGCCGCCTGCGCGCTTTGCGCCGCGCGCTGGCTGACGAACTGCATGTTCCAGCCTACATAATCTTTGGTGATCGCACGCTGATCGAAATGGCGACGCGACTTCCCCAGAGCATCGAGGAGTTGCATGCACTCTACGGGGTCGGTGAGGCTAAGCTGCGTCAATTTGGCGAACAGTTCCTCACTTGTGTGCGCACCTATTGCCAGGAGGAAGGGATCGACCCAACGCAGCACACGGCGCAGCTGCTGCCGGTGTCAGGAAAGCGTCGCTTTGAGGAAGTTGGCGAGCTATTCGAAGCCGGGCGCAGTGTGGCCGAATTACAGGCAGCCTTTGGCGTCAAGCGCGAGACCATCATCCACAACCTGGAGCGCTACCAGCAGGCCGGTCATCAACTCGATCATCGGCGCGTGCTGGCGGCGTCGGCGCTGGCGCCGGAGTTGCAACAAGGCGTGTTGCGCCGATTGTCGGCGACCGACGCCCACATGTTGGGGCCGATCTTTGAGGAGTTTGGCGGCCGCGTCCCCTATGATGAGCTGCGCCTGCTACGTCTCTATCTCGATTGTCGGCGCGCACGCGATGTGCAGGCGGTGTTCGAAGCGCGCATGAATTACACGACGTCCCCGACAGCCGCGACTTAATGATTTCTAGTTGATATTTTATGAGCGCAGTGTTGCGTATTACGTGTTGCGTGAGAGATTCTGACACGTAGCACGCAACACGCAACACGATGTCATCTTGCCTACGCCCGCCAGCTACGCGTCAGTTCGCGCAGGTTATCCCACAGGATGTAAAACGCCAGCGCCAGGATTGCGCCGCCAACAACCCACCAGAAGAATTCATAAAGCAGCACCAGCGCGGCGGCAATGGCGAGCGCAGTGGCAAAGCTGCCCACCACGCGCGTAAAGGTGCCGCGCACGCTGGCTTCGATGAAGATGAAGAGCGCCAGAATCGCCACCAACCAGACAGGGAGAAAGCGCGGGTTGAAGGCGAAGAGCAGCACAAAAGCCACCAACAGCACCGTGACGCTGATCGCTGCCCACAGCTCAGCCACCTGTCGACTGCCCACGCGGTCGAGCGCAGCGGGCGTATGAGCGCGCTGGATGTGGACGCGTAGCGGGGGACTGCCACCCGCTAACAGGTGCGCTTCGTGGCGGTCGAGACTTTCCAGCAGGGCATCTGTCGCCGTGATTTCAGCTTGCAAATCTGAAATTGCGGCGGATTGCTGCATGATCTCGCTGCGGATCTGTGTGTAGAGCGCCCGCAAATGTGCTTGGGGACGAATGGCCGTCGCCTGCACATCCAACCCGCGCAACCCGGCAGTCTTTTCTGCCACCTGGGCGCGCAGCAGGGTGCGATGATCGACGAGTTGCTGGCGCTGTCGGCGCACGAGCTCCAGGGTTGCTGCGGCTGGCGACACCTTGTCTAGCCCAGCCCAGCCCACCGGATCGTACCAGGCGCGGCGCACCGTACCGTCGCGGTTGAACATCGGCCCGGCGGGTGCGTCTTCACCTGCAAATGGATCCTGCGTGTATAGCCCCCACAACCCGCGATAGCCGCGCACCCAGCCCACCGTCTCGTCGATATGCATGGGCGGCGCCCATGGCTCATCTCCGCCAGGGCCGATCGCCAACCCATCGCCGCGCGCATAGTCTACAAAAGGGATCGCCAGCACCGGCTCGGCATCCTCGGTGGGCGCATCAGGCTCGCGCATCAGGCGTTTCCAGACGCGCTGCACCTGGCGCGTGGTCCGGGTGATCGGCGCCAGCGCGTTCAATTCGATCTTGGTTAGGTACTCGCCTGCGCGGAAATAGGCGGCATGTGAACCGGCGCCAGCATAGATCACCGGGTGATCATCGACTTTTTCTACTTCGGGGTCGCGCCAATGCCGACGCAGATCGTCACCGGCGTAGTCGTGGGAGGCATAGGCGACCCACTCCGGACGCAGCTCGCCGGCGCTATCTGGCGCCAGATAGATGCTGATCATCTCCCAATCCGCCTCATGGTCGTTGGCGCCGGAGAAGCGCGAACGCCAGTTGTTGTAGAGGTAAAAGAACCAGTATTGGAGCACCGTCCAGCCACTCTCTTCGACGACGCGCCCATGATAGACATGCTGATGCCCCTGCGCCAGCAGCGTATGATAGCCCAGCGAAGCCGCCGCCGCCGCATCGCCCGGCACGCGGCCACGCACCAGCAACGCAACGCGGAATAGTCCATCCACAACGCGCGAGAGATATCCGACGCGCACCAGGCGCCCTTTGACAATCTGGAAGTCGGCGGCGATATGCTCGCCCTCGCGTCGCTGGCGCAGGGCCTGGACGGCCATCTCGGCTGCGCTCAACGGCTCTGTGAACTTGAGATAATACACACCGCTATTCTTATTGTCCTCAGTAAAGGTCGCCAGCGTCTCTGGGGTCACCTGACTGGCTGGCGCCAATTCCTGCGGTGGTTCACCGGGGCGCTTGATCCAGAGGCTGCACGCGCGGATGTACGCCTCCGCATTCATCGGATAAAACTCTTCCCCATGCGTAAAGCGGATGATCGGCTCATAGCGCTGCAGCAGGTCGCGTTGTTGTTGCTCATCCATGAGGGTGCGCATCCGTTTCGTGCGCGTGAGGCGGCGAGCCGAGCAGCAGCCGTCCTTCTGGCGAGTTCATGAAGATGATGATCAGGATAGCGCCCAGCATGTAGACAAAGAGCAGCGGGCGCTCGGAGAGTACATGGTCGCGGTCGTAAAAGTAGAGTTGCAGCGCCACGAGCAAAATTAGTGACTCGGTGAGCAAGCCAAGATGCCAGCCAATGCGTGGGCGCACCAGACAGACGACGACACAAACCAGGACAAGCGCAACAAAGGGCAAGAGCGCCAGCGCCTGCAGCATCTGCACCAGTACGTCAGCCGGCGGCTCATCGAGAATGCTCGCCATTTCCCAATCGATCGTCCAGATCAGAAACGCAGCGGTGCCCGCAAACACCGCCGCCTGCAGCAACAGTGTGCCCACTGTAATCCACCGTGACCAGCGATATTGGTGATTGCTACGACGGATGAAGCCGGGCAGCGGAATCTGTTGGGGCGTAGGCGTCTCGTTCATGGTTTACCGGATGCTCAGTGCTAACTCCTCCAGCGAGGCGTTGCCGCCACTCAGAATCAGAGCGACGCGCTTGCCGGCGATTTGTCCCTTCATCTTGATCGCCGCCGCCAATGGCGCCGCGCCGGCCAGTTCCGCCAGCGTCTTGGCTTTCTCCAGGTAGAGCCGCACCGCCTCGATCATGTCGGCATCTTCCACCAGAACAAAATCATCAAGATGCTCCCACATAATCTGTTGCGGCATCATAAAGGGCGCGCCGGTTGCGAGACCGGCGGCGCGGGTGGCGATCGACGCCGTGCGCTCGCCGCGCGCCTGCCAACTTAAGTAGCCAGCCGGCGCACCCGACGCAGCTACGCCGATCACCTGGATGCGCGGGTTGATGCTCTTCGCCACCAGACACGCGCCCGCACAGCCGCTGCCGCCGCCGACCGGCGCGAAGATGACGTCGATGTCGGGCTGCATCTCCAGAATTTCCAGCGTATGGGTGGCGACGCCAGCGATCAGCAGTGGCTCATCGCCCGATGACACGAAGCGCAGCCCCTGCTCTTGCTCCAGCGTCAGACAATGGCGCTTGCTTGCCTCAAAATCGGCGCCATGAAAGACCACCTCGGCGCCATAGGCGCGCATCGCATTCACCTTGACCGGGTTGGCGCCCTCTGGCACGACGATCACCGCACGCACGCCGAACAACTGCGCTGCATAGGCCACCGATTGCCCATGATTGCCGGTCGAGGCGGTGACTACGCCGCGTGCGCGTTCCTCAGCCGCCAGGTGCGCCATGAAGTTGATGCCGCCGCGCACCTTGAACGCGCCGATCGGCTGGTAGTTTTCGTGCTTGACAAAGACGGTGGCGCCCAGCAGCACATCCAACTGTGGGTGGTGGTGCAGCGGTGTAGGCGGCAGGTAAGGCGCAATCACGCGGCGCGCCCGCAGTACATCCTGAAAAGTAGGCAGCGGTTTGGACATAGAGCAGTTCCTGTTGATGTGACGAGCCACCAATGATCAATGACGACTCATTCTGCGTGCAGCTTATTCGCCGTGCGCTTCATCTGCCGGTAGGCGATGAACATGGCGCCAAGCGCGGTGATGCCAGCAATGGCGACTTTGGTCAGGTCGAACACCGGCGTCACCCGCACGCCCTGGCTGTCAATAGCCACCACGGCAACCGGGCGCCCGACCGCATAACCGCCCCCGCCGCCCCCACCGCCGCCGCTGCCATTCTCGCCAGTGGGGTCGCCGCCCTCGCCGCCGCCAAAGCCGACGCCCATGCCCACTGTCAGCTCCGATGCTACGATCACTGTAGACTCGCCACGCGTCAGTGGCTCGCCGAAGACGGCGTCGGTGCGCGCCACATCGAAGAGTCGCCCGATCAGCCGGCCCGCCTCATCCACGGAGCGCACGGGCAGCGCCAAGAATGGCGCGTTGTTGCCTTCACGCATGAGAACCTTCCCTTTGCTTGCGCCCAATCTGGGCAATCGTCGCTATCGTGAGCAGTGTCAACGCCACCTGCGCCAGCCGCGTCATGTCCACCACAGGCTGTCGCGTCGTGTGACCACGCCGCCGGGCATGGATGGCGATCGGCGTGTTCCACACCAGGCCGCCGCCGGGCCAGCGCACCTCCACGACCAGCGACTCGCCAGTGATGGTGTAGAAGCCGGTGATACGCGGTGCGCCGCGCTGACGGCGGATTGAGAACCATTGCATAGGTGTAGGGATACAAGGGAATGGCGGATTTGTCAAACAGTGCGTAAAAGTAGTGTATCAGTTGTGAGCAGCGGCTGCGTGAAGTACAATAGCGCCAGTTCTTCGTGCATTTCTTCACAAAAAGGAGGCGCTCCCCATGAAAAACATGACTGTACTTGAAGCCAAACGCTTTGGCGTCACCACGTGTAAAGCGACCGCCACCTTGATGAACGCTGCGTGTATCATGCAGGAACACAACATCAGCGCGCTGGTGGTAGTCGATCCTGATGGCTTTCTGGCTGGCGTCATTACCCGCACCGACCTGGTGCGCGCCTGCTATGAACGGGATGACTGGCAGCATCAGCACGTGCAAGCCTACATGAACGCCGATGTGGTGACGGTTCGTCTGCACGATCGATTGGAAAAGGTGATGGCGCTGCTGATCGAACGCCATATTCACCGCGTCGTCGCGGTCGAGCCGGTGGGCGACAGGCTCAAGCCGATGGGTGTGCTCTCTGCCACAGATATTGTCTACCACATGGCGAGCTGCCACTGACAGACGTTAGTCCGGTGCGTAGGGAGCGAGCAAGCATAACCATACAGTCATGGCTGGCCCAGTTAGCTATTTCCAGGCCAGCCACACTCCTACAGATCGTTGCCGGAGTAAGACTGATTGAATGACTTATTGCACAATGGGAAATCCGGCACGATGTTCTTGAGCAATGCAAAGGACAGCGCTGGCCAGTTGGCAAAGGACGGATCCTTCACCTTGACGCGATAGAGGCGTCCCTGTTCATCCATCATGACCCAGTGCAAAATCATCCCGCGCCAACCCTCGACGGCGCTAAAGGCCGACGCCCACGCAGGTGCTTTACCCACAGGCGCCGTGAGCGCCCCCTGCGGCAGCGTCGCTGTTGCCTGTTGGATCAACTTCACCGAGGCGCGGAACTCTTCGACGCGCACCATGGCGCGTGCATAGACATCGCCAGTGGCAAAGACCGGCGGCTGCACCGGCAATTCGGCATAGGCGGCGAAGGGATGATCGCGTCGTGTGTCAATGTCAATGCCCGACGCGCGCGCGACATAGCCGAGCACGCCATGATCGATGGCGGTGGGTGTGGTCAGGCGCCCCGTGCCTTCCAACCGGTCGCGCAACATGGTGTTGTTCAGACTGATGGCGACCACTTCGTTGAAGTCGGCCAGGATAGCGTCCAGTTCGGCGCCCAGGTTCAGGTCGGCGGGCAGGTCGTGCTTCACTCCGCCCAGGACGACGCCGTCGCGTAGCAAGCGGTTGCCGGTCAGCCGCCGGTTGAGGCGCAACAGCCGCTCGCGGATACGGAAACACTGCGAATGCGCAAAGGCGAAACCCGTGTCGTTGCAAATGGCGCCAAAGTCGGCGACGTGATTGTAGAGACGCTCCATCTCCAGCAGGATGGTGCGCAGATAGCGCGCCCGCGCAGGAACTTCACAGCCGGCCAGCGCCTCCACTGCCTGGCAATACGCCAGGGCGTGGCCGATGGTGGTATCGCCGGAGATGCGTTCTGCCAGCTCGACGCCTTCTGCTGGCAGCCGTCCCTCGAAGAGTTTTTCCGTGCCCTTGTGCGTAAAGTAAAGGCGAATTTTGAGGTCAATCACCGTTTCGCCCACCACGCTGAAGCGGAAATGCCCCGGCTCGATGATGCCTGCGTGCACCGGCCCCACTGGAATCTCATAGACGCCTTCGCCGCCGACGGGCAGGAAAGGGAAGCGCGTGCCGTCGTCGCGAAAGTCGGCGGGCGGCGTTGCGTCTTTACGCAGCGGATGATAGCTTTCGGGCCAGAAGCCATGCCGCACCAGCGGGCGTTCGTCGGGCTGGCCAACAGCACGGATGCCAAACAAGTCCTTGATCTCACGCTCGAAACGCGAGGCAGGGTAATAGAAAGTCGCCATCGATCGAATTGTGGGATCGTCAGCGGGCAGATGCTCGGTGGCGTGCAGAAACCAATGCTGGCGCGGGTTGTCGAACAGGTAATGCACCTCGTAGACGCCCAGGTCGGCGCGGCGGTCGTTGGCGACAAGCAACGCCAGTTCGGTCTGAAAGTCAGCGCGCAAGAGTTTCGCCAGTTGTGGCGCGGCGCCGCGCGCCAGGCGGCAGTAGAGCTGCTGCGGGCGCGGGGTGTGGAAGTCGCTAACCTCTGTCGGCAGCGCTGCCGTCAATGCCTGTTGCAGTTGTACAAGATCGCTCATGACAGTCACCATCAATTCCCAGGCGCGATAATCGCCACGCTCTGATTGAGTAACGTCGCCAGCGGCGCCGGCAGCGTCAGCCCCAGTACGACCAGGACGATCACACTCGGCAGCAGCAGCGCCAGCCGCCAGTTGAATCGTTCGCCGCCTGTTACTTCGGCTGGCGTCTCACCGTAAAGCATGTGGTTCATGTGATTGATAAACGCGACAAAGACAATCGCCAACAGTAGCAGCGCCGCGCCCATCAACCAGGGCTGGTCGCGCAGAAAGCCGGCGCGGAAGATGCCGTATTCACTGATGAAGATGGCGCCGGGGGGCAGACCGATCAGGATCAGCAGCCCGATTGCAAAGAGCGCGCCCGTCCACGGCAGCGTCTTGAGCAACCCGCGCGTGCTGGCGATCAACGGCGTCGGGTAGCGCTGTTCGATGGTATCGACCAGCAAAAACATCATCGATTTGGCTGCTGTGTGGTTGAAAAGATGGAGTAGCCCGGCAAAGACGCCCAGCGGGCCAAGCGCCAACCCCAGGCAGATCAAGCCGGTGTGCTCAATGCTGGAATACGCCAGCATGCGTTTGTAGTTGGTCGCCAACACCACGCTGAATGCTGCCACCACCAGCGAGAAGAGACCCAACGCCAGTAGCAGGTTGTCGGTGTAATGATCTTGCAAGGTGACGTCGACCACCGTCTTCCAGCGGATGATGGCATACATCGCAACGGCAAAGAGCGCCGAGGACATCAAGGCGGTCAACGTGGGCGGTGCTTCACCGTAGGCGTCTGGCTTCCAGGTGTGCATCGGCGCAATGCCGGCCTTAGCGCCATAGCCGATGACCAGAAAGACAAAGGCCAGCTGCATCACCTCCGGCTGCAAGCGCGGCGCCATTGTCACCAATTCGCTCCAGTTGAGGGCAGTTTCAACACGACCAAAAAAGGCGAAGAAATCAAAATAGGCCAGCACAGTTCCCGCAAATGCCAGTGCAATGCCGACCGATCCAAGCAGAATGTATTTCCAGGACGCCTCGACGGACGCCTTGGTCAGCCGCAGCGGGATCAGGAACGCCGAGAAGATCGTTGTTGCCTCGATGGCGATCCACATCACGCCGACGTTGTTGGCGGCTGCCGCCAGCAACATGGCGGCAATAAACAGATTGATGAAGATTTGATAGCGACGCAAGTGGGCGGCGTTGAAGCGCTTGCTGCCACCGACGCCTGGGCTGAGAAAGAGCGTCAACGTCGCCACGAAGGCGACGCAGATCAGGATCAAGGCCGCCAGGCTATCGACGCGCAGTGCATCCTCCAGATTCAAGCTGCCCATCGCAAAGCCCCAGGTTGGCGCCGTCGCGGCATTCATGGCCTGCGCCGCCAGCACCAGAGCTGCAACCAGCGAACCTAGCGATAGGCTTGCATTGACCCAGCCAACCCAGGAGCGATAGGGGCGCACCAGCCACGCCAATAACGCCGCCAACAACGGTGGTAGAATCAACAAAAAGAAGGTCATAGCTTCGCTCTCAATGCTTCAATTCGCTCAACTGATTCACGTCGATCGACTCGAACGTGCCGTAGATGTGATACACAAAGACCTGCATCACCAGGAACCCCATCAGGACATCCAGGAAGACGCCCAATTCGATGATAAAGGGCACACCGTAGGTGCCCAACGCAGCCAGCAGCGCAATTCCATTTTCCATCACCAGAAAACCGACGATCTGTGTGAGCGCCTTCTTGCGCGTCACCACCACCAGCAGACCGACGAAGATCAGCCCCATCGCCAACGGTAGACCGCCGCGCGTGGGCAGCGTGCTGACGGCGACTAGCGGTCGCGTCACGGCGTACGCCAATAGCACCAGCAGTCCAGCCAGGATCAGCGAAGTGGCAATGTTGATGTATGGCTCAATTTCGTTCACCACTTTGACGCGCGCCTGCAGCCGCCGCAGATAGATCGGCAGGACGATGACCTTGAGCGCAAAGAAAAAGACAGCGACAAGATACAGTTCCGGGTCGTTGCTGTAATAGCCGATCAGCACGAAGAGTACGGAGAGCACGAGCGACTGCCAGCGAAACGCATCGATGTAGGCAGTCAGGCTGCGTCGCCACAGCAGGGTGATGCCAAAGAGCAACACAACGCTGGAGCTGAGTGTGACAAGTTGGGCAAATAAGGCTGTGTTCATTCCGATAACACCTGATTTCAAGAGTCGCAAGAGTGAAGGGCAAGGAGCGAAACTCCCGCCTGCACTGCACCGGGTGGGGCATTCACACAGGAACCTTCATCGTCCCCTCGCCCCCACTGACACGAAGCGTTACTGGGCGGGATGTTCACGCCCAGATATTCATCGCTTCTCGCCCCTACTTCAACAAGAACGATGACGTGACCGCAAGCAGCGCCAGCACAAAGGAGACGCTGAGCAACTCCGGCACGCGGAAGAGGCGCAGCTTTGCCACACGCGTTTCGACGATGGCGACTACGACGCCCAACGCTGCGAGCTTCAACACCAGCGCGCCGATGGCAATCAGCAGGTCGCCCGGCGCCAGCGTCGTCGCCACGCCCCAGGGCAGAAACAGGTTCGCCAACAGCGTGAAGAAGATCGTCAGCTTGAGCCACGCCGCCCACTCGATCAGCGCCAGGTAGCGCCCCGAATATTCCAGGATCATCGCCTCGTGGATCATCGTCAGCTCTAGATGCGTGGCCGGATTGTCCACCGGCAGCCGCCCCGTTTCGGCCAGCGTGACGATGAAGAGCGCAGCAAACGCCAGCAGATGCCCTGGGCTGATGACAACGCCAGGATCGGCCAGCGTCTCGGTGACAATGCGCCCCAGGTTGGTCGAACCAGCGCCCAGCGCCAGCCCGAAGATCGCCAGCGCAATCGTCGGCTCAGCAATAGCAGCGACAGTCATCTCGCGACTGGCGCCCATGCCGCCGAAGGCCGTGCCTGGGTCAAGCCCCGCCAGCGCTAGGAAGAAGGTGCCCAACAGGAGCAGGTAGACCACCACCAACAGGTCGCCGATGGCGTCGAAGGGCAGCGGCGACGCCAACAGCGGCATCAAGAACACCACCGCCACCGTGCTGGCGAAGATCAAGTATGGTGCAAAACGGAAGAGCCATGACGCGTTGTTCGACATGACCACTTCTTTTTGGAAGAGCTTGGTCAGCTCGAAGTAGGGCTGCCACGGCGGTGCGCCGCGCCGATTTTGTAGCCGCGCCTTCAGCCAGCGGATCAGCCCGACCAGCCCAGGCGCCAGCGCCAACGCTAACGCCACCTGCGCAATTTCCAGAACGTATCCCATTTCAGAACCACCTCGTCGCAATCAGCAACACCAGCAGGACGATCACAACATAGACCAGATACAGGTGCAACGAACCGGCTTGCAGCCGTCGCACCTGAAACGCCAGCGCGCGCACCATTCCCAACAAAGGCTCGTACAGCCCGCGCTCGAAGACTGGCGTGATCTCGCTCTTGTACTCGATCGATTGCACAAAATACTTGGACTCAGGGTGAAAGTCGATGGTCAACTCCTTCGTCGGACGATAAAGCTCGGCAAAGACGCGGCGCAGCGGCTCGGCGAAGGCGGTCGCCGTGTACTCCATGCGTGGCGTCTGGCCGATGCGACCGCAGCCCCACGTGTCGCCAACGCGCAGTCGCCACTCTACGCGCAGCCAACGCATCAGCAGCGGCGCCAGCCCCAACAGGGCCAGCAGGAGCACCGCCAGCCAGGTGGTAGACATACTGCCAAAGTTCAGCGGCGTCTGGATCAGTGCGCCAGCCGTGAAGGTGGGTGACGTTGTGGGCAGCCCCGCCATGCCGGCCACGCTCCGCGCCAGCCAGGGCACGACGACGAAGGGCGCTAATCCCAGCCCGATGCACGCCACTGCCAGCACACCCATCCCCACGCGCATCGACAACGTTGCCTCGTGTGCGTGTTCAGCTTCGTGCGAGCGCGGGATGGCAAGGAAGGCGATGCCAAACGCCTTGACAAAACAGGCAGCCGCCAGCCCACTTGTCAGCGCCAGCGCGCCAACTGCCAGCGGCATCGCCGCGGCCGCTTCGGGTACAGGTAGGCTGAAGCCGCCCAGCAACGCCTGAAAGACCAGCCACTCCGACACGAAACCGTTGAGCGGCGGCAGCGCCGAAATTGCGGCCGCGCCGATGAGGAAGAACGCGGCCGTCCACGGCATCCGCTTGATCAACCCGCCCATCTCCTCCATGTTGCGCGTGTGCGCAGCGTGTAGCACCGATCCGGCAGCCAGGAACAACAATCCCTTAAAGCTGGCGTGGTTGATCGTGTGGTAGAGACCGCCGACTATGCCCAGCGCCGCCAGCGTGAACATGCCATAACTCTGGAAGATCAGCCCGGCGCCGATGCCGATCAGGATGATGCCGATGTTTTCCACCGAGTGATACGCCAGTAGCCGCTTGAGATCGTGCTCCATCAGCGCATAGAGCACACCCATCAGCGCCGACACGGCGCCGACGCCGAGCACCACGCCGCCCCACCAGGTCGGTCCGCCGCCCATCAGGTCGAACAACACGCGCACCAGGCCGTAGATGCCCATTTTGATCACGACGCCCGACATCAGCGCCGACACATGGCTGGGCGCCACCGGATGCGCCATCGGCAGCCAGACATGCAGCGGGATGATGCCTGCCTTCGAGCCAAAGCCGACCAATGCCAGCCAGAAGATGCCATTGCGCATCAGTGCCGTCTCGACGGCGGCGTGGGCGCGTATGGCGGCAAAGGAGGCGTTTAAATCGTTGCCCGCCAGCAGTAGAAACATTGCTGTCAGTGCTGCAAAGCCCAGGTGCGTCATGGCAATGTACCAGACGCCCGACCGCACCGTGCCCGGCTGATCCGACTCCGTGAGCACCAGCCAGTACGCTGACAGCGACATGATCTCCCACATCAACAGAAAGGTGAAGGCGTTGTCAGCCATCACCTGGAGGGCGAGCGAGAGCGGCAGCACATTGATGAGCACGCCTAGCAACCGCAGCGAGTAGCGCCCGGTGTACGCTGCCGTGTAGCTATAGCCATAGATCGTCACCGCCAGCCCCACCAGCCCGATCACAACCAGGAACACTCCCCCCAGTCGATCCACCGTGAACGTCAGACTGAGAAAGTTGTCGGCGTAGGCTGCGTTCCAATCAAATGGCATGGTTTCGGCGGCAGCCAGTGCGCTGACGCCCAAGACCAGTGCTGCCAGCGCACCTACCCCGCCGCCCAGCGCGGTGATGAAACGTCCTGCCGGGCGCCCTCCTAAAAGCAGTGCACCCAACGCACCCAGGCCGTAGCCACCAACTAGCGTCATGACAAGCAGCGCGCTCAATAGGGCCATAACAGGATTCCCAGAAAGACCACCAGCACGACAAAGAGATAGGTTATGTACCCATGCAGCGAACCGGCTTGCAGCCGGCGCACCTGCAGGCTCAGCCAGCGCACCAGCGCCACGACCGGCGCATAGAGGTATTCCTCGAACCAGGAGCGAATTTCCGTGCGGTATTCAATCGACTGCACGAAGTATTTTGATTCTGGGTGAAAGTCGATGGTCAGCTCTTTCGTCGGGCGATAGAGTTCCGCAAAGACGCGACGCAGCGGTTCGGCGAAGGCGGTGGAGGTGTACTCCATGCGCGGCGTCTGGCCGATGCGACCGCAGCCCCAGGTGTCGCCCAGGCGCAACCGCCACTCCACGCGCAGCCAGCGCATCGCCAGCGGCGTCAGCCCCAACACGATGAACAGCAGCAGCGCCACCAGTGCCGGCGACATCGTGGCGAAATCGTCTGAGGTCTGCAAGCTCATACCAAAGGCAAGCGGCGGCATGGCAGTTGGCAGACTTGCCAGCCCGCTCATGACGCTGCCCGCCAGCGGCGCGCCCCACGTCGCCGTTAACGCCAGCACGACGCAGGTCGCTGCCAGCAACCCCATGCCCGTCATCATGGTGCGGTCGACTTCGTGTGCGTGTGCAGCGCCCTCCGAACGCGGAATGGCCAGGAAGGAGATGCCGAACGCCTTGACAAACGCCGCCGCCGCCAGGCCTCCTGTCAACGCCAACATGCCGATCACCAGCGTCATCAGCGCCGCAATCAGCGGCTGTGCACTCATGACGCCGGGCAGCAGCGACTGGAACAGCAGCCACTCGCTGACAAAGCCGTTGAGCGGCGGCAATCCGGCGATGGCTACAGCGCCGATCAGGAAGAGCAGCGCGGTCTGGGGCATTCGCTTGATCAGCCCGCCGAGCAGGTTCATGTCGCGCGTATGCGCAGCGTGCAGGATGGCGCCGGCGCCCATGAAGAGCAACCCCTTGAAAGCCGTGTGATTGAGCGCATGAAAGAGTGCGGCCGTGAACGCTAGCAGCGCCGCCTCAGGCAGCGCGCGCGCCGCAAAGAGCATGCCCGCGCCGACGCCCAGAAAAACGATGCCGATATTCTCAACGCTGGAATACGCCAGTAGTCGCTTGAGGTCGTTCTCCATCAGTGCGTAGAGGATGCCTAGTAGCGCCGAGATGGCGCCAATCGCCAGCACCAGCGCGCCCCACCAGGTCGGCCCGCCGCCGAGCAAGTCCAGCGCCACGCGCAAGAGACCGTAGACACCGAGCTTGATCATCACGCCAGACATCAACGCGGAGATGTGGCTGGGCGCCGCAGGGTGTGCGCGGGGCAACCAGACGTGCAGCGGCATCAGACCGGCTTTTGAGCCGAAACCAAGCAGCGCCAGGACGAAGATCAGGTTGCGCAGCCCGGCGGGTAGGGTAGCGGCATTGGCGCGCATGGCGGTGAAGTCTGCCGCGCCGCTGCCCGCCAACAGAAAGAAAGCTGCCATCAACAGCGCCAGGCCGATATGCGTCATCGCCGCGTACCATAGCCCAGCGTGGACGATCGCGTCGCGCTCCTCACCCACGTTGGCTTCGGTGAGGACGAGCAGATAGGAAGTAAGCGACATGCCTTCCCACACCAGCAGAAAGGTCAGCACATTGTCGGCCAGCGTGACGATGCTCATGGAGAGCAAGAACAAGTTGAAGAGAAAACCGAGCCGCCGCAGCGAGGCGCGCCCGTCGGCGTAGACGGCGGTGTAGCCGACGCCGTACAGCGCCGCCGGCGCCGCGCCGACGCCGATCAACAACAAAAAGAACGCCCCCAGTCGATCCAGGCGAAATGCCATGCCGCCAGCAATAGGCAGCACATCAGGCCACGCGCTGGTAAAAGGCGTCGATCCTGCCAGCACCGCCACACTCAGCGCAATCCCTGCCAGCGCGCCAACGATGGCGCCTGTCGCCGGCAGCCAACGCCGCCACGCGCCGCGACTCACCAGCGCCCCGACTGCGCCGAGTAAATAGGCAATCACCATCAACAAAAACAACGTCTGCATAGCTTCATTCCTGATCATTTTTCCGGTTGGCGGCTGACCTACCGCTCCCGTAGGTCATCGCCTCCGACGTGACAACGTGACTGGAAGCCGAACCTACGATGAC
>DMDA01000050.1:0-332 GCA_003451595.1 Chloroflexota bacterium
CCCGGCGCCATGCGCACGATAGCTGGCTACATGCGTCAGATTCGCGACATTAGCAACGAGTTCACGTCGCAGTTCAGCGAAGAGATCAAGATGCTCGAAGAGCTGGATCCGCGCCGTATGGTCAATGAGGTGCTCGACCCGGCAAAGACGCCCGCGCCCGCCAACAAGACGCCCCTTGCCAAGAGTACACCGGCGCCTAAACCCACAACCACGAACAGTGTTGCTAAGAGTACAGCGGCAGCGGCAGCGGTCGCCAGGAGCGCTACGCCACCCGCTGAACATGCCAGCAATTCCATTTTGCCGCCGCAGAATGCGACGCCAGTGAATGGCGT
>DMDA01000050.1:609-7439 GCA_003451595.1 Chloroflexota bacterium
GCAGCGACGGCTGCTGACGGCTCAACCGCACCGGTGGAGGCGAACCGGTGACGCAAGGCCAGCCCACTTACGACCCAATCGACGCCAGCCGCATGACCTTGATGGATCATCTGCGGGAACTGCGCACGCGGCTGATCTGGGTGATTGGCGCGCTGGTGGTGGGGACGGCGATCTCGATGCTCTTCGTCGGCCCCCTGCTTGAGTTCATCATCCTGCCGCTGACCGAGGCGGGCGCCAAACCAATGGCGATTGGCCCAACCGACACGATCAGCGTCTTTTTCAAGGTCAGCTTCACAACAGGCGCCGTGCTGGCGATGCCCTTCATCGTCTATCACATTGTCGCCTTCGTCTCGCCTGGCCTCTATCCACACGAGAAGCGCAATCTGATTCTGACGCTCCCCGGCGTGATGGTGCTGTTTGCGATTGGCGCAGCGTTCGCCTACTTCATGCTGCTGCCGACGGCGGTGGGTTTCTTGCAGAGCTTCCTGGGCGACATCATTGCGCAGGAATGGACAATTGATCGCTACATCAGCTTTGTGACGCGCATCGTCTTCTGGATCGGCGTTGCCTTCGAGATGCCACTGGTGATCGCCTTCCTGGCACGCGCCGGCATCGTGAGCGGACGGCAATTACTGAACTACTGGCGTCAG
Organism: Chloroflexota bacterium; assembly: GCA_003451595.1. Taxonomy (GTDB): domain Bacteria; phylum Chloroflexota; class Anaerolineae; order Caldilineales; family Caldilineaceae; genus Caldilinea. Next base: position 1,260 of record DMDA01000050.1, read on the forward strand.
GCTGTCGTGATTATTGCGATCATCGCCGCCGCCATCACGCCGACGGTTGATCCGGTGAATATGACGCTGGTGATGGCGCCGCTGCTCGTGCTCTACGCCAGCAGCGTCGGGCTGGCCTATCTCCTCTATCGCCCGCGCACCCCGCGCGACTTCTCGACTGAGGATTTCATTCCGCCTGAATATCGCGACGAGTAGGCGCCGAGGCGACATAGCATGAATCGCCCAACGTTGATTGCGCGCAAACAAGAGGTGCGCCGCCAGCTTGAACAGGCGCAGCGCGCCCTTGCCCACGCCCAGGCGCAGCCCTCCACCTGGCGCACACGTCGTCAGATCAATTCGTTACAGAATCAAATCGAGCGTTTGATGGCTGAGGAGTACACCCTACGGCTGGCAATTGACCGGGCAGGGTGACGGCTCCCGTGTAAAGTCATCCGTCACCCTGCTATCTGTCACCCCTGATTGCCAGCGGCGAGCTTGGCCTTTTCTTCGGCGACTAGCTGCCGACGCAACACCTTGCCGACTTGCGTTTTGGGCAGCTCGGTGCGGAACTCAACGAGGGTGGGCACCTTGTATGGCGCCAGGTTTTCTTTGCAGAAATCGCGAATCTCCTCAACTGTAGCGGTCTGTCCCGGCTTCAGCACGACATACGCCTTGACGGTCTCTCCACGCTTGGGGTCGGGCACGCCGGCCACCGCTGCCTCCATCACTTTCGGATGCATGAAGAGCACCTCTTCGACCTCGCGCGGCACAATGTTGAAGCCGCTGGCAATGATCAGGTCCTTCTTGCGGTCGACAATGTAGAAGTAGCCATCTTCATCCATCCTGGCAATATCGCCAGTGTGCAGCCAGCCGTCGGCGTCGATCGTCTTGGCGGTTTCTTCCGGGTTATTGAAGTAGCCCTTCATCACCTGCGGCCCGCGCACCACCAATTCACCCTCTTCGCCCGGCGCCAACACTTTGTAGTGACCGCTTTCATCTGGCTCCAGCGCAACGATCTCGACCTCTGTGCTGGGAATCGGTAGGCCGATCGAGCCATATTTCACGCGCCCCATAATCGGGTTGGCTGTCGCCACAGGCGAGCACTCGGACATGCCAAAGCCCTCCACCAGATTGCCGCCGGTGATCTCGTCGAACTTCTGCGCCACCTCGACGGGCAACGCCGAGCCGCCGCTGAGACACGCCTTGATCGAACGCAGATTATACTCGGTGACGCGCGGGTGGTTGATGATCGCAATGTACATAGCCGGCACGCCAGGATAGAGTGTGATGTGCTCCTTCGCCAAAATCTCCAGGATGTGATTGGTGTCGCGAGGGTCGGGCACAACAACCAGCTCGCCGCCGATAGCGATGCAGAAGAGCATTCCCACCGTCATGCCGTAGACATGGAAGGCGGGCAACGCCAGCAACACTTTCTCGTTGCCTGGGGAGACGGCTGTGAACCAGGCGTTCATCTGCACCGTATTGGCAACCAGGTTGCGGTGGGTCAATTCGGCGGCTTTGGGCAACCCGGTCGTGCCACCGGTGAATTGGAAGACCGCCGTATCGGTGGCTGGAGCGAATGACACCTCCGGCGCTTTGGCTGGATAACGCCCGACCAGCTCCTTGTAATAAAAGACGCCCGGGCCGCTGACGCCTGGTTTATACAGACCTTTGGCCGCCAACTGTTTGTTCACCGTATTGCGGAAAAGTCCGGTCACGTGGTCGGACATATCGGTGAGGATGATCGTTTTTAGATCGGTGTTGGGCTGAATCTGCTTGACCCGATCATAGAGACCGGAAAGCGTGATGATCGCTTCGGCGCCGCTCGCCTTCATCAATGGCTCGAGTTCGTGAGGCGGGTACGTTGGGTTGGTGTTGACGACAATGGCGCCCGCTTTGAGTACGCCAAAGTAGAAGACTACTTGCTGCGGACAGTTGGGCAACATGATCGAGACGCGCGATCCCTTTTTGATGCCCTGCGCCGCCAACGCCGCCGCAAAGCGATTGCTCAACTCATCCAGTTCTCGGTAAGTCAACTTTGCCTGCACCGCCAACCCCAACGGCAAATAGCGCAGCACCATGCGAACGGCCGTCTTGCTGGGATATTTGCGTGCGGCGTTCACCAAGAACTCCTGCAGCGTCATGGTGGGGATTTCCACCGTTTTCGGCACTCCTGGCTCATAGCTGGAATGCCACGGATAGGTCGAAGACATGGTCGCTCCTTTTCGAGTCACATTCGATTGTAGTCGGTTACACGAATACAGATTGCGGCGCGCGTCATTATATCACACTTGCTTTGACATCTGCATCTTGCGGGCATATACTCAACAGATTATGGGTAGACATTAGTAACAACGTCCGCCATTCTGGTTGTGTTATGAGTGAGTTCCGACTTTGACGGCGGCAAGATGCGCAGTGTACACGCTGTCATCGTCACGATTGAAGCGAGGAAAAGCATGGCAACGACGACACGCGTCAAGTGGATCGAAGGGCGCAGCTTTCTAGGTGTAGGCGACAATGGGCGTAGCGTGGTAATGAGCTCAACCGATGGCCCAGGCGTCAGCCCAATGCAAATGCTGTTGCTAGGATTGGGCGGCTGCACCGCCATCGATATCGTGGATATTCTGACCAAACAGCGCCAGCCGCTTGAGGACCTCTACCTTGAGGTGACCGGCGAACGTGGAGAGGAGTGGCCCAAGCCCTGGACGCGCATCCACATTCATTACGTGATTATCGGCGCCGCGCTTGACCCACATAAGGTGGAACGCGCCGTGGAACTGAGCGTGCACAAATACTGCGGGGCGCACGCCACCCTGGGCGGCGTCGCTGAAATTACACACGATTACGAAATTCGCGCCGCAGCGCCTGCCGCTGAATGACGAGATGTGCCGTGACCAAACCTCTCACGCCTCACGACCAGGCCCACATGCTCGAATCGCTTGTCGATCGCACGCTCCGCTCGGTGAACGATGCTGATGCGGCAGCCGCTGCACAACGCGTGGCCGCAATTCGCACCCAACATCGCCTGCAAGACAACGCCCTGATCGAACACCTTATCAAGCAAAAAGCCAGCCAGGCTGGCATGGTCGGCGCTGCGACCTCGGCGGCGGCGTTGATCCCTGGCTTTGGCAGTGTCGCTGCATTCACCATTGGCGTTGCGACCGACGTCGGCGTGACGTTGCGGCTGCAATCCGAGCTGGTGTTGGAGATCGCGGCGGCGCGTGAGCGCATCCTCACACCGGCAGAGGCGCGTAACGCTCTGCTCGTCGTGACCGGCTTGAACATGGGCGCCGAGCGGTTGGTCAACCAGGCCAGCCGCAAGCTGGCGGAGAAAGCAGCCGAGCGCTTCGCCGGACGCGCCCTGGTCAAGGCGATCCCCTTTGTCGGCATCGCCATTTCTGCCGGCACCAATATCTTGATGACCTACATGATCGGACGCCGCGCCGATGCTTACTTTCAGCTTGGCCCTGACGCGGTCGGCGATTGGGGCGACAGTCTGCGCGCAGTCACCGGCGTCGACGAACGCAAACTGGTTGGCTGGCTGGGCGATGTGATGCAGGACTTTGGTCGCTCCATTGCTGGCGGCGTCCAACGACTTGGTCGCGCCACCCAGCGCGCCGCCGGTCGTGCTGGCGCGGCGGTGACGGCGCGCTTTGGCCGCCGCCCACGACGCGGCGGAACCACTGCGTCGTGAACCGCCACCATGCGCGATCAGCTCCTCGCCATCGACAACGGTACACAGAGTGTGCGCGCGCTGATTTTCAACCCGCGCGGCGATCTGCTTGCCAAGTCGCAGGTGTATATCGAGCCATACTTCGCCCGCCAGCCGGGTTGGGCGGAACAGAACCCGGAGTACTATTGGAGCGCGCTCTGTCAGGCGTGCCAGGGCGTGTGGACAAAGCCTGGCGTGCGCAAGGATGCCATCGCCGGCGTGGCCTTGACAACACAGCGCGCCACCGTTGTCAATGTTGATCGCCAGGGAAAATCGTTGCGTCCGGCCATCGTCTGGCTGGATCAGCGGCGTACACCCGGTCTGCCGCCCTTGGGCGGACCGTGGGGACTCGCTTTCAAGCTGGCGCGCATGTCGGAGACCATCGCCTATATTCAGGCTGAGGCCGAGGCGAACTGGATTCGCACTCACGAACCGGACATCTGGGCGGAAACCTACAAATATCTCTATCTCTCCGGTTATCTCACGCACAAACTCACGGGGCGCTTTGCCGACTCGGTCGGCTGTCAGGTGGGCTTTATGCCTTTCGACTACAAGCGGCTGCGTTGGGCAGCGTCGTGGGACTGGAAGTGGCGCGTCGTGCCGATGCATCCCGACCAGTTGGCGGAGCTGGTTCCTCCGGCTGGCGCGATCGGCCCCATCAGCGCGTCAGCCGCTGCTGCCACCGGCATCCCCGCCGGCTTGCCGCTGATCGCCGCCGCTGCAGATAAGGCGTGCGAGGTGATCGGCGCCGGCGCACTGGCGCCGCACATTGGCTGCCTCAGCTACGGCACCACCGCCACGATCACGACGACGCAGACGCGCTACATCGAGCCGATCCCGCTGATTCCGCCCTATCCGGCTGCAATTCCCCACGCTTACAATCTGGAAGTGCAAATCTATCGCGGCTTCTGGATGGTGAGCTGGTTCAAGACCGAGTTTGGTCAACGCGAGCTGCAATTAGCCGAGGAACAGGGCGTCGCACCGGAGAAGTTGCTCGATGAGCTAGTGGCCAATGTGCCGCCCGGCTGCGAAGGGTTGATGCTCCAGCCCTACTGGTCACCCGGTCTCAAGGTGCCGGGACCGGAGGCAATGGGCGCAGTCATCGGCTTCACCGATGTGCACACGCGCGCTCATCTCTACCGGGCAATCCTGGAGGGGCTGGCCTATGGTCTGCGCGAAGGCAAAGAGCGGTTAGAAAAGCGCGCCGGCGTCCCGATCACTGAATTGCGCATCTCTGGCGGCGGTTCACAGAGTGACGCCGCCATGCAACTCACCGCCGACATCTTTGGGCTGCCAGCGATTCGTCCGCATGTCTACGAAACTTCCGGGCTGGGCGCGGCCATCGACGCCGCGGTCGGGCTGAAGCTGCACCCCGATTTCGCCACCGCCGTGCGTGAGATGACGCGTCCCGGCGATGTGTTCGAACCGAATCACCGCACGCACGTGATGTACGACGAGCTTTATCGCCGCGTCTATCTCCGGTTGTATGCACGACTCAAACCGTTCTACAAGGATATTCGTGCAATTGTGGGGCGGTGAGAAGGCATCAAATGCTAGAGGCTTGCCTCGGCGTCGCCATGCATGTCGATGTTGAACGCTGCTTCCAGGAAATTGGCTGGCGACATGCGGCATGCGGTTGCCATATCACAACCACTATTCTATAAAGATAGAATGATAATCTACCTTTGTAGAATAGTGTGTTCCCACAGATTTTACTAGCGGGTAGTGGCTGGATGGCTAGTGGCTGGACAGGGCGACTCCTGTGCTATTTAGTCACCCCAGCGCCGGTCCAGCTCCCGCTCACCGCGCTTCATCGCCAGCAGCAACGCGTCCTGGTCGACCGGCAGCGCCAGGCAGCGCACACCGACGGCGTTGTAGATGGCGTTGGTGATCGCCGGGCTGATCGGGATCGAGCTGATCTCGCCCACGCCTTTGGCGCCGTACGGCCCCTCTGCGGTCGGGTCTTCGACGATGAAGTTGCGCATCGCTGGCATGTGTTTGATGCCGGGCATCTTGTATTGCCCCAGGTGCTGCGTCCACGGGCGGCCGTTCTCCTCGATGTAGTGCTCGGTCAATGCGTTGCCGATACCCATCACGATGCCGCCCTCGATCTGCCCGGTCAGGCTCAGAACGTTGATGGCGCGCCCCACGTCATGCGCCGAGACGACGCGCTCGACCGCAACCTCGCCCGTCTCTGTATCGACGCTGACCAGCGCGGCATGCACGGCGTAGGAGAAGCCAAAGTGCATGTCGCCGCCCGTGCCCAATGGCTGTGTCTTCGGCGCCCAATATTCGTAACGCAGCTTGGGCGAGCGGCCCTCGTCGATCAAAGTCTTGACCGCGTTCGCAAAAGAGATGCTGCGGGATTGGGAGATTGGAGATTGGAGATTGGAGATTGGGGATTGGGGATTGGGCGTGGAATCTCCAATCTCCAATCTCCAATCTCCATTGCCCGACTTCACTTTGGCAAGGCGCGTCTCGTCCACATA
>DMDA01000050.1:7665-8033 GCA_003451595.1 Chloroflexota bacterium
GTTGCCGCTGAGATAGGTCTGACGGCTGGCAGTGGTGGGGCCGCCATCAGGCGCCAGGTCGGTGTCCATCACCAGCACGCTGACTGCGTCGAAGGGCAGCCCTAGTTCCTCCGCCGTACACGCCGCCAGCACGCCGATCAGGTTCTGCCCCATCTCGGCGCTGCTCGTGCGAATCTCGGCGCGCCCGTTGGGGAAGACCTCAATCTCCGCCTCTGCTTTGTCCGGTGCGCCGCCGCCGAGACCGGTGTTCTTGTAACCGGCGGCGATGCCCCAGGCGTAGACTTTACTGCCGACGCGGATGGGAGTGAAGGGATTGGGAGATTGGGAGATTCGGGTCGGGGCGGAATCTTCCTGCCCCAATCGCCCAT
>DMDA01000050.1:8282-26903 GCA_003451595.1 Chloroflexota bacterium
GCATTGTTGGTGTACATGGCGTAGCAGTCGATCTTGGCGCTGCCCACGACGTAGGGGCCGGTGGCGTGTGTGGTGGCGCGCGTCATCACCTTTTCACCCAGGCTGGCGTAGGCGCCGCTGTCGCCGTAGAGTTCCGCCTCGACCGCAGTGAGGGCGCCATCGCGTTTGGCGCCGGTCTTGATGCGAATGATCGTGGCGTGGCGCTTGGGATGGAAGCGCAGGCTCTCCTCGCGCGTGTAGAGCACCTTGACCGGGCGTCCCGTCGCCTGCGCAGCCAGCGCAGCGTGAACCTGACCGGCGATGTCTTCCTTGCCGCCGAAGCCGCCGCCCATCACCGTACCCTTGATGCGCACCGCTTCCTTGGGGATGCCCAGACAGCGCGCCACCTGGTCGCGGTCAGCATAGGGAATCTGGCTGCCGACGTAGATGGTCAACTTGTCGTGAGCGCCATAGCGTGGGTCGTGCCAGCCTGCCGGCACGGCAACCGAACATTCCGGCTCCAGAAAGGCGTGTTCGGTCATCGGCGTGCGATAGGTGCGCTCCACGATCACGTCGGCGGCGGCAAAGCCCGCGTCAATGTCGCCGTGGCACACCTTGATGTGCTTGAGCAGGTTGCCGTCGGGGCGGTCAGGATGCAGCACTGGCGCATCGGGCTGCCGCGCCATCACCGGGTCGGTGACCGCCGGCAGCACTGCATAGTCAACCTTGATCAGCCGGAGCGCATCGTGCGCCAGCTCGTCGGTGTCGGCGACGACCAGCGCGATCGGGTCGCCAACGTAGCGCGCCGGATAGTCGCCGCCGGCAAAGGCGGGCCAGTCATACTCAACCAGCCCATGACGCAACTCGCCGGGGATGTCCTTCTGCGTCAGCACGCAGTGCACGCCAGGCAACGCCAGCGCCGCCGACGCATCGATGCTGAGGATGCGGGCGTGTGGGTGTTCGCTGCGCAAGGTGGCGCCGTACAACATCCCGGCGAATTGGTAATCGTCGGCGTACATCGCCTTGCCGGTGACCTTCGCCACCGCGTCGGGGCGCGGGATCGCCTGGCCGATGTGTTCGAGCGGCTCGACGTGGTCGGGCAAGAGTGGCTCCGGCAGATGGCCGGTGCGCATCTTCTCGGCGGCGGCTTTGACTGCGTTGACAATTGAAACGTAGCCGGTGCAGCGACAGTAGGTGTCCTTCAGACAGTGCTTGATGTCGTCGTCGGTGGGGTTGGGGTTGGCGTCGAGCAGCGTCTTCGCCTGCATGATGAAGCCGGGCGTGCAGAAGCCGCACTGGGTCGCGCCGTGCTGGACGAAGGCTTGTTGGAGGGGATGCAACTCCTCAATCTCCAATCTCCGATCTCCGTTTTCGGGAGATTGGAGATTGGAGATTGGAGATTGGAGATTGCTCCACGTTGCCGCCACGCCCTCAATCGTCAGCACCTCGGCGTTCTGCGCCTTGAAAGCGGGATAGATGCACGAATCGACGCTGCGTCCGTTGACGATCACGGTGCAGGCGCCGCATTCGGCTTCGTTGCAGCCGATCTTCGTGCCGGTGAGGCCAAGGTCGTAACGCAGCACCTCGGCGAGAAAGCGGTTGGCAGGCACATCCAATGTATGTGACACACCGTTCACGGTCAGGTTCAATGTCGGCATGGGTTCCTCCAATTCAGTGCACACTTGACGCAGCATTTTACGCAGCCTGCGCCCGTGCGATGGCTTTGGGCAGCACGCGCCGCAGCAGCACGGCGACCATCTCGTGGCGGTACTCTTTGCTGGCGCGGTGCTTGCTTGTGCGCAGCTCGGCCTGACGTTGTGCGGCGGCAATGGCGACTTCAATGGCAACTTCATCCAGTGACGGCGCAGCCAGCAAGATGGCTTCACTCTCGGTGGCGCGGAAGGGAATTGGCCCGGCTGGCCCGATGGCGATCGATGCCGCAACGGCGCGCCGCCCCATCTCGTCGAGTTGCACCTGCGCCGCAACGCCCAGGATTGGCAGCGCCACGCCCTGCGGACGCATGATGCGGTCAAAGGCGCTGCTGCTATGCGGGGCACGCACCGGGAAGCGAAATGCGCCGATCATCTGGTTGGCGGCGAGGCGATTCTTGCCCGGTCCGGCAAAGATCGAGAGCAGCGGCTGCCAGGCGCATTCGACAGCGACGCCGTTCCACGTGCAGACCTGCACTTCCGCATTGAGCGCCAGCAGCCCGATCGTACCGTCGGCTGCGGGCAAGGCATGTGCGACGTTCCCGCCGATCGTGGCGACGTTGCGCACCTGCGGCCCACCGACGACACTACAGCTTTCCGCCAGCGCTGCACCATGATGACGCACTAACGGATTGGCTTCGATGGCGGCATGCGTCACTGCCGCACCGATGACGATCCAGCCACCATCTTCAACGATGCAGTCAAGGCCGCGGATCGCTGTCACATCAATCAACGCCGCGGGTGCGGCGTGATTCCCCTGCTGTACATCCAGGATCAGGTCGGTGCCGCCAGCCACGATCTGGGCGTTCCCCGCATAGTGATTGAGCAACGAAAGCGCCTCATCGATGCTTTCAGGCGTGTGGTAGGCTTGCCAGCGCATAAATGGTTCCTTACCTTACGATGAGCAGAAAGAATGCCAGAAGTAGGTCCGGTGTTGTGAGCAGTCGCCGTGATGCAGTCGCCGTGAACCGGAGACAGAGTATACCACAGCCGGTCGGCAGAGCAGACCTGTTCAGGCGGAGCGCACCGGCTCAGCGCGGTCAAAGCGTTCGACGGCGCTGAGCACGCGCGGTGCAGCAGTGCGACACCGTGTGCGCAGGAACTGGGCAATACGCGCGCCGCTGATTCCGTGCTCAGCAGCGCGTTTGAGGCTGCGTTGCGTGATCTGGTAGACAAACTTCGGGTAGCTTTGTTGCCACTGAGCAAAGCGCTCAACGCGGAAGCGATCTGCCAGCGCCACGCCAGGGTCCAGCGTTATGGTGAAATCTTCTGCCACGCTGATGTGATTGGCGGCGTGCTCATCGGGCATAGGGACATCGTGCCCCAACCACTGTGCGCCCCACGCGCTGAGCGACAGCAACGTGTCCGTGCCCGCCGCCGGTTCCGCCAGATCGAGCACGCACAGCCACGCTAACGGACCACGAATTAGGAAGCGCAGCAGTGCACCTTCCACTGCATCCCATCGCTCGAAACCCTTGAGGAATTCCTGCGTAGAGCTGTTGCGAATGTACCAGGTGTCGTAATCGCCAGTCGGACGCTGAAAATCTGGCTCGACCTCGCGGATCGCCCGCAAGACGTCGGATTGGGTGTACCAGGCGCCTGGCTGAAGATGGCCGAACAGCCGCAGGAGGGTTTCACGCGTTTGCAGTGGATCGTTATGCCAGACCCCCGCTTCGACGCACTCCAGTTCTGGGGTGCGACAGAGATCATTCCATTCCGGCGACGTGCGCCAGGCATCAAAGAGCGCACGCCGCTGTTCGGCGCGCGTCTTGTCAAGAAAGGCGGCCACCGGGTTGTGCGTCAACTGGACGCCATCGGCCTCGCGCCTCAGCCAGCCCAGCCGATTGGCAAGATGGAGCAGGAGCGCCAGGCGCAGATTCAGATCAACGTCGCCACCGCTAAAGGGTATTTGGAAGCGCTTGACAACCCGTTCGATGTCCTCAGGATGCGGGCCTTGCGGCGTCAGGCGGATGCGTTCGTGATAGAGAAAGCCAAGCAACGACCCGGCGTCGAGCAACAACGCGTCGTCAGCGGGCAGGACTCGCGCTGGCGGTGGCGGCGCCGCCGGTTTGACAGGCAGTCCCACCGGCAGCTCGCTCTGCGGCCGCGGCAGCCAGGGTGTGATGTCACTGGGCAAATAGATCACCGTGTGCGCATTCTGGCCAACGCCTCTGAAGCCGCGCCCGATCAGCCCGTTGTAGTAGAGCAACTCGGCCGTGCTTTCCGGGTAGAGCCATGGCGCCTCGCGTTCCAATTTGGCTGGCCCCATCTGGCGGATGGCGCCAAACTCGCGGCTGAACTGCGCCTCCGCCACCTCGCCATGCTCGCGCAACAGCAGGTCAATGGCGGCTTCAGCTTGCGGCGTGAAGTCGAGCATTTCCTGGTGCGCCATCTGCACCGAGGTGGGGTCGGTCAATTGCGCAGCCAGCAGCTCGATCACTTGCTCGCGCGTGGTGGCGCCATCAATCAGCGCGCCGCGCAGCTCGGCAAGCACTTGCAACATGATATCCGGGTATCCGGCCAACATCTGAGCGGCTGTAGGCATGGTAGAGTCAGTTGATCAACACGGCACGTGGGCGGAACTCTCTCATTGAGACAGTGTGTTATTAGATCAAAGTTCGCGATTTGTCACAAATCCGCTATACTGCAAGCGTAATTCCTACAAGGAGACAACCAACATGGCGCAACACACAAAATATCAATCGGCGGTCAACAATCCAGGCTTTCTGCAGCAAGCAGCACGTGCGATCCAGTTGCTTTTCGACTCGCGCGTGCCTGGTTCACTCAAACTGATGTTGCCTGCCGCAGCGCTGCTCTACTGGATCTGGCCGATCGACCTGATGCCCGGCATCCCGATCGACGACGTCGCCGTGTTGATCGGAGCAATGGCGCTCTTCGCGAGGCTGGCCAGCGAAGCCATCGAACGCCAGCAGCGTCAGGGTCAGCAACCTGCCGGAGACGACGCCAATACCAACGCGACTGTGATCGATACGACCTGGAAAGTCATTGAATAGGCCCGGGCGCCACGTTGCGCCTGGCGATCATCGCCTGTCGGGGTTGAATTTTCGTCGCCCCGACAGGTCATTCACCTGACCTATGACCCTATCACCACCTGACCGCAGCAGTGCACCGGAAACCACCTACACCTTCACTGAAGTCGCCTATCATTTTCAGGTGACGCCAGATGTGCTGCGCGGCTGGATGCGCCGCTTTGCCCAGGTGCTTAGCCCCGCTGCCAGGAATGACCCGCCGCGCTTTGCCACTGCTGATATTGCCGCCCTGAGCATTGTCCAGAAGCTCCTCGAACAAGGTCTTCAAGACGAACAGATCAACGCGCAGTTGACGCCAAAACGCATCGTGCGAGACGAAACCGCACCGGTTGCCCTGAACAGCGATCAGGCGCGTCAGCTCGTTGAAGGCAAGGCTGCTCTACTGCCGACAGCTCTGGGCGACATCCTCAGCGCCATCGCCAACAGCCAGCAGACTGTGCTCAATAGCCAGTCCACCGTGCGCGAAGTCGTGGGCGTGGTTGTGCAGGACAATTTTAATCTTAAGGAAGAAAACCGCAAACTGCGCGAACGGATGCTAGAGCAGGAACGGGTGCTCGCCGAATATCAGCGCCGCGAGGAGACGCGCAAAGAGCGCCTGGAAAGCCGCCTGCGTGCGCTTGAAAACACCGTCGCTGCGCTCCAGCAGCAGGTGGCCCAGTTGATTCAGCTTCAGCGCCAGAGCCAACAAAAGAAGCGCGGCTGGTGGTGAGTTCCTGACGTCCAGAGTCTTCACGTCCAGAGTCTGCGTACAGAACGCATCGGCTTTCCGGTTCCCAACACATGTTTCCTAACAAACGGTGATGGCACGATGGCTTCACAACCAGCGACACCTTTGATGCGCCTGATGACTGGCAGCGCACGCCTGGCCGCGACAACCTGGCCTGTTGCCGGTCGCGTCTTTCGTGAGCGACTGGCGCTCGACGACAACCGCGCGCTCTGGGTAAGCAAGACGCCGGACTATCGACCACGCCCGGCGCTTCAAGGCCGCATCACCGCCGACCTGGCCATCATCGGCGGCGGCTTTACCGGGACAAGCACAGCCTACCATGTCAGCCGCCGGTTTCCGGAGCGACGCATCGTCCTGCTGGAAGCAGCGACGCTGGCAAATGGCGCCAGCGGGCGCAACGGCGGCATGATGCTGAACTGGGTCAACGGTTGCGACGCCGTGACGCCTGAAGTGGCCGCGCGCATCTATCAGCTGACGCGCGCCGGCATCGATGATCTCTGTGCGTTGATCGAACGACACGCACTCCCCGTGGATTACCGTCGCGACGGCACAGTGACAATTTACACCGATCCTGCCCGCGCCGAAGCAGCACACGCCGAGGTGGAGCAACACAATGCATTGGGCATTCCCACGCGCTTTCTGGACGCCGCTGCACTCCGCCGTCGCCTTGACGTCGCCCATGGCTGCGGCGCCGTCTTCGACCCAGGCACAGGGCAGATCAATGGCGCCCAGCTGGTGCGTAGCCTGGCGCCCGTGCTCGAGGCGCAGGGTGTTGAAATTTTCGAGGGAACGCCTGTGTTGCGCGTGCAGGAAGGCGCGCGCATCCACCTGACTACACCGCACGGTGAGGTGGACGCTGACGCTATCGTGCTGGCGACCAATGGCTACACGGGCGCGCTGGGTTACTTTCGCGATGCCCTCTTTCCCTTGCATTCCCACATCTTCGCCACCGCTGCGCTGTCGCCGGAGGAGCAACACGCGTTAGGCTGGCGCGGGCTGGCAGGCTTTGCCGACGACTTTGATCGCATCTCCTACGCGTCGATGACGAGCGATGGCCACCTGGTCTTTGGCGGCGGCAGCAATCACGCCTACAGCTATCTCTTCAACAACCGCACAGCCTATCCTGGTGGCGCCGCTGCAGCGTCACGCCACCAGCGGGCAATGGAACTCACCCTGCGCCGTTACTTTCCACATAGCCACAACCTCTCCATCGCCCACCGCTGGGTCGGCACATTGGGCATCACCTTTGACCGCCGTCCGCTGATCGGCGTGCGCGGGGAGCGACGCAACGTCTACTACGCAGTTGGCTACTGCGGGCACGGCGTGACGCTGGCGAACCTGGCGGGCGAGATTCTGTGCGACCTCTATGCTGGCGAGGACAGCCGCTGGCGCGACCTCCCCTTTATCCAAAGTGGCTATCACCGCATCCCACCGGAACCGTTTCGGTGGATTGGCTATCAGCTGTTCACGCGGCTGACGGGACGATCGCCGCGTGTGTAGGCGCGCACTGCGCTGGTGATCAATTGCGTTGAACAGGGTGATGGCGGGGGAAGACAGTGCTTTACTCCGGTGATTCGTCTTCTGCCTGCAGGTGCGCGTCGAAGGCCGCCAGCGCGGCGCCGAAGCCGGCGCGACCAAAGCCCATGCGCAGATAGCGATCTTCAGCGCCCAGATTGGCAGCGGGCAACACCAGAACACCCGCCGTCTCCGCCAGGTGGGTTGCATACGCGCGCACCGAAGGCACGTTCATGCCAACCAGCGCCGTCGATCCAGCCAGGGGCCTACGCCATTGGAAGCGCTCGCCCCAACGCGCAAAAAAAGCCTCTGCCAGTGCCAGATTCGTGGCAATCCGGGCCAGGCTACGGGCGCGCAGTTGGTCGCGCACGCGCCAGGCGGCCAACGCCAGAAATTCTGAAGGCGCTGGCGGGCAGATCGTGGTGTAGAACTTCCAATTGATCAGGTTGGCGCGCAGGGTGGCGTCCTTCACCACCAGCCAGCCTGTACGCAGCCCTGGCAGCCCGTAGGTCTTGGATAACCCAGAGAGCACGACAGCGCGCGGTGTGAGGTCCACCGCCGAGGGAATGGCAGGTGTGCCATCGTGCACCAACCCGAAATACATCTCGTCACAAAAGAGCAGCAGACCGTGTCGCTCTACCTGCGCCACCAATTCTTGCATCTGCGCTGGCGCAGGTAGAAAGCCGGTCGGGTTGTGCGGAAAATTTACGACGATCAGCTTTGTGCGTGGTGAAATCAGATGGCGTAGCGCTGTGAAATCCAGCTCCCACCGCCCGGCGCCGGGTGTAAACGACCAGCGTTTCACATTCGCCGCGCCGACGACATGTTCGAACAGATGGATCAACGCATCGTAAGCAGGCGTCAGGACAATCACCTCGTCGCCAGGGTCAAGCGCCGCGCGCGCCATCAGATAGATGCCTTCGACAGGGGCGCCGAGCATGATAATCTCTGCATCATGCACGGAGGCGTAACTGGCAGCGATCTGGCGACGCAGTTCAGGATGCCCCAGCGACTCGGTGTACCCAAGGCCAAGTCGCCCAAACTCCTCCCACGTTACGCCAGCCAGCGCCAGCAATTCGGCGACGGTGACGCTCTCGCAATCGGAGCTACCCAACAGATGGGGTGTGGTGAATTCGTATTGAGCAAAAAAGTGCTCAGTCGCAAAATTGGCGATCTGCATGAGTTTTCCGTCTTTCGCATCGGTGGACAGTCACTGTCTGGGTCTCAATCCTGAACGTCAAACGTGTGCTGTGCATCAGGCGCACCACTCCGCCATTTCGTCATCGGTCACGAATGCGCTAGAATGACAGCCATGTACATCCTTACCCGATAGTCAGGAGAATTGCCCCGCGTGGAGACAATCTTCATCGGCAACCGTACACTGGCCTTCCGCAGCTATGGTCGACACGTTGCGCCAGAGCGCCCGCCGCTGGTGTTGGTGCACGGCGCCGGCGGCAATCATTTGATTTGGCCGCCGCAGGTGCGTCATCTGCCGCAGACTGCCGTCTACGCCATCGATTTGCCCGGTCACGGCGCATCTCCGCCACCGGCGTGCGCCACCATTAGCGCCTATAGCGAGATCATCCGCGACTTCGTCGATGCGCTGGAACTGCCCTGGTTTGTGCTCGCCGGTCACTCGATGGGCGGCGCCATTGCACTCGACTTTGCGCTGGCCTACGGACATCGGCTGGCCGGTATCGCCGTGATCGGCGCTGGCGCACGCATGAAAGTCGCCCCGGCCTTTCTGGAAGGAGTGCTCACGGATTTTGCCGCTGCCACCGAACGCATCGTCGAAAATTCTTATCATACCAGCACCAGCGCCGACGAAAAACAACGCTACCTGCGCGCATTGCGCGAAAACGATCCGCAAATCCTCTATGGCGACTTCCTGGCGGTGGCGAACTTCGACGTACGTGACCACGTGCAGTCGCTGAGCATTCCCACCCTGATCCTGTGTGGCCGCCATGACCGGATGACGCCGCCTATCCTGAGCGAAATGCTGCACGCGCGTATCGCCGGCAGCCAGTTGCATTTGCTCGAAGATGCTGGCCACAATGTGCTCCTCGAACAACCGCTGACCGTTGCGATGCACCTCGGCTGTTTTCTGGACAGATTGACCAGCGCCGCGCTTGCTTGAGCATGGTTATTGATTTCCAGGGTTGTGACGTCATATGGTTCACAACCCTCCTGGCAGCTTTGGTGCTTCCAGGAAGATGAACAGCTGCCCCAGAGGTCAGTCACCTGCCAGCCACGACGTGATTGCGGCCACCGGCAGCGCGTAGCGTACATGGCCGTCGCGCCCGACCACCGTCTCCGCCGCGCAAAGCGAATTGAGCACCGCCTCTTCCACTGCTTCCACCACTGCAGGAAACAGCCCTGCCATCACCGCTGCTTCATCGGTGACCACCTGGGTTGTCACCAGCGACGACGCATCGCGCTGATTGCGCCGCGTCGTCGCAAAGGCGATCACGAAGTCCCCACTGCCGTGCCCGATCGTGGCGCCGGTGCGCGCCAGTCCAGCGCCTGCACGCACACAGAGGCGATGCAACTGCCGCGCCTCCAGCGGCGCGTCGGTCGCCAGCACCACCATCACCGAGCCGCGTTCAGAGGGTGGCGGCGCGGGTGGGCGTAGACGCTGCCCCACCCACGCGCCGCCGATGCGCAGCTCTTCGGGTCGGCCAAAGTTCGTCTGCACGAGTGCACCAAGCGTAAAGCCGCCGTTTGCCGCCGGCGTCACACGACTGGCGCTACCGATTCCGCCTTTCCAACCGTAGCAGCTGGTGCCGGTTCCCGCGCCGACTGCGCCTTCCGCCACCACCCCACTGCTGGCCGTCTCCAGGGCGTGTTGTACGTGCGCGGCGGCGACGTGCCGTCCCTGGATGTCGTTGAGATCACCATCGTTGCACTCACCCACCACCGGGTTGACCGTGCCTGTGGTAATGCCGATGGCGGGGTTGGTGCGCAGGGCATGATCAACCAGTGCATCGGCCACGCGCCAGACATTGAGCGTGTTGGTCAGCGCAATGGGCGTCTCGATCTCGCCAAGTTCGCGCACCTGCTCGAAGCCGCACGCCTTGCCGTAACCGTTGATGGTATGGACGGCGGCAGGGACTTTTTCGGTGAATAGATTGCCGGCATGTGGCAAGATCACCGTGACGCCGGTGCGCGCCGGCCCTTGCCCCGCACGCAGCACGCCCTCGCCAAACCAGACGGTGGCGTGTCCCACGCGCACCCCCGCCACGTCGGTGATGGCGTTGAGCGGGCCAGGCGGCAACTGCCAGAGGTAATCCAATCCAAGGATGCGGGCGCGTGGGCGAGCAGACATGGGGAGAAGCAAGGTAGTCTCCCATCTCCAGTCTCCGATCTCAAGAAGTGGAGATTGGAGATGGGGAGGGTTTCTACACCGATGAGCCGCTGCGCCCGCCAGCAGCGCCGCGCAGCGCCGAAACAACCGCCACGACAATGACGGCGGCAACGATCATCTCCAGCACCACGTTGATCGACACCGACGCCAGCGTCGCCAGAAAGGGCACATTCAGGCGCAGTGCAATTGCGCCGATCACGAGCAGCGTATTGGTGAGCGTGCCGGCCACTGCACCAGAGATCAGCCGCACCTGCATGCCCAATGATTTCAGCCCGACATAGACGGCCCAGGCCACCGGGCCAATGAACAAACGCGGCGCCACCGAAATGAACGGATCGACAAAGATTGCGTTCGGGCTGCCGGCTGGCTGCTGTGACGCCAGAAAGAGGCTGAACAGACCGAAGGCGCCGCCAACCACTACGCCCACTAGCGGTCCTTCCAGAATGGCGCCGATGATGGCAGGCACGTGCATGATGGTAATCGCAATGGTCGGCCCGATCACGATAAAGCCCAGTGAGATGAACGGCCCCATGTTCAGCGGGATCGATAAGACAATGCTGATTGCAATCAGCACGGCAGTAATCACCAGCTTACGCGTGGTGGATGACGTGTTTTGCATGACATTCCTCCTCCAAAGTTGTCGGCAAGAACAGCACTCAAACGACAGGTTGCTGCCGGCGTCGGAGCATGGGCGTCTACAGCAACCATACGCCCGTAGCGTACCAGACGCTGACCACAAAGACAAGCATCGCCACTGTCACAACGATGTCGATCCAGGAGCCGTGCAACTGGATGAATTTCGTGCGCCCGCGCCCGCCTAGATAGCCGCGCGCCTCCATCGCCACGGCCAGTTCCTCGGCGCGACGAAAGGCATTGACGAATAGCGGCACCACCAGCGGCAACAGCGACTGCGCAATCTGGCGCGGTTGCTTCCAGCTCAACTCGCCGATCTCACCGCCGCGACTGGCCTGCGCCTTGATCACCCGCTCCAACTCCTCGGTTAGAATCGGCACGAAGCGCAGCGCAATGGTAAGGACCAACGCCAGCTCGTGCGCCGGGAGACCGATGCGCGCCCCTGGCTGGAGCAACAACTCAACGCCATGCGTCAACTCGGTGATCCGGGTCGTAAGCGTCGGCAGACTCACCAGCAGCAGGATCGACATCAAGCGCACCAGGCTGAGCGCCGCCTGGAGCAAGGCGTCACTGGTGACCCGCATGAGGCCCCACTCGATCAAGACTACGCCGCCCGGCTGAAACCAACTCAAATAGAGCACGGAGAAGGAAAGAAAAAACAGGATCACCGGCAGGCCACGTATGAAAGGACGCAGCACGAACGTGACTGGGATGCGACTCAGCCCTACCAACGCCAGGATTGCGACAAGATAGATGACGGCGGCGAGCAGTGAGCGAGTGAACGAGACGGCAAACAACAGAATGAGCGTGCAGAGAATCTTCGTGCGCGGGTCCAAGCGATGAATCAGCGTGTCACCGGGGATATACTGACCGATCAGGATGTTGCGCGAGAGTTCCAGTGACATAGCAACCTGCTGGTACGCGCTCGCTCATGAGCGACCAGGATCAGGGGATTCCTGGTTCTACTACAGTCTTTTAGCGCATCGTCAACGCCATGACCGCCTTCTGGGCGTGCAGGCGGTTTTCGGCCTCATCGTAGACAACCGACTGCGGGCCATCGATCACGCCATCCGTGACCTCGATATTGCGGTCGGCAGGCAGACAGTGCATGTAGATAGCGTCCGGATTGGCCAACGCCATACGCCGTTCGTCGGTGATCCAGTTCGTATACTTCTTGCCGATCGCTGCGCTTTCGGCGTTGTCGGAGGTGGTGAGCAGCGCGCCCCAGCTCTTGGCGTAGATGATGTCCGCGCCCTTGAAACCGGCGTCAAAGTCATCGATGATCTCGAAACTGCCGCGATGTTTCCTGGCGTTGTCGCGCGCCTGCTGGACGATGTCGGGCATCAATTTGTATTCCGGCGGATGCGTCAGACGCACATTCATGCCAAAGCGCGTCATCTGCAGGATGAGGCTCTGCGGGATCGAGATCGGCTTCTGATAGCTGCTGGCGTAAGCCCAGCTCACGTTGATCGTCTTGCCGCGCGGGTCGCCCACCTTCTCGATGATCGTCATCAGGTCGGCCAGAATCTGAAATGGGTGGTAGACATCGCATTGCATGTTGAGCACCGGCACGCGGCTGGCTTTGGCAACGTCGTTGATGTACTTATTGCCAACATTCCAGTCGCACTGACGGATGGCGATGCCGTCATAGTAGCGACCGTAGATTTCGCCGATCTCCTTGGCGGTGTCGCCGTGGCTGATCTGCGTCGTCTCCGAATCGATGAACGCCGCGTGACCACCAAGCTGCGCCATGCCTACCTCAAAGCTGGAACGCGTGCGCGTGCTGCTAAAGAAGAAGAGCAGCGCCAGCGTCTTGTCGCGCAACAGTGGATGGGGGATGCCCAGCGCACGATCGCGCTTGAGCTTGAACGCTACATCGAGGACAGTTTCGATCTCCTCCTTGCTGAAGTCCATATCGCTGATATAATCGCGGCCACGCAGGTCGGTTTGCATAGTTGAAAACTCCTTGATCTGCTATTGCTGTAATCGGGAAATGACCCGCAATTGTGCTATTGTATCCCTACTTACACCAGGCACCAACCTGACGCTCGAACAAAACAAGAGGAGTGCAACCGTGACCGAAAGTAAACTCACCCGCCCTCATGGCCTTTACTTCGAGGAATTTATCGTCGGCGACCAGACCGAGAGCGTCGGACGCACGATCACCGAAGCGGATGTCGTCAATTTCGCCGGACTCTCCGGCGACTACAATCTGATCCACACCGACGCTGAATACAGCAAGGGGCACATGTTCGGCCAGCGCGTGGCGCATGGTCTGCTAGTGCTCAGCATTGCCAGCGGCTTAGCCGTGCGGCTCGGCTTCATGGAGGATACAATCCTGGCCTTTCGCGGGCTGGAATGGAAATTCGCAGCGCCGGTCTTCATCGGCGACACGCTTCGGTTACGCGTCACCGTCGAGGCGGTCAAACCGATGCCACGCCTCGGCGGCGGATTGGTCACATTAAAAATGGAAGTGGTCAACCAGAAGCACGAAATCGTCAATCGCGGCGCGTGGGAAGTGCTCTGCCGGAGCCGGGGGTGAGACTCCGGGCAGGCGCTTCTGTGCTACGACTGTAGCTCCGGCGTGAGGTGGTCGATGCGATCGTGGCTGCGCAGCCGCCAGACCTCGCGCCCCGGATGTTCGACATACTCGAAGTGCGTAACGCCGGTGTTGTGCGTCCATACCTCACAACGCCGCCAGGGACCGATGTTAAAGATGTGATCAAACGCAAACTCAATCACGCCGCCGTGACAGACGACCAGCACGCGTTCGCCCTGGTGCTTTTCGACCAGTTCTTCAATGAACACACCTACACGCGCCCGAAAGTGCATCAACGTCTCACTCGCCGGCTCTTTCATCACCGGGGCGAAGGGGCGTTCGCTGGCCCAGAAGCCGGCAAACTCGCCATGATGGTCAGCCTCGCCCCAAGGGGTATGATCGAACCGATTGTTGCCGATCTCGCGCACGCGGTCGTCGAAGCGGATCGCCTGGCCGTAGCGTGCAGCCAGTGGCGTCGCCGTTTCCCGCGCGCGCAACATCGTGCTGGCATAGATGGCGGCAACGTCGGGAAGCTGATCGGGAAGCCAGGCTGCCAACGCCGCCGCCTGCTGCTGCCCAAGCAACGTCAGCGGCTGATCCCAGTTCGTGCCCGACCAATCCGGGAGATTGACGTAACTTTGGCCGTGGCGGATCAGATACAGGTGCATAGAGTCTCCTCCTGAATGGTTGTTTGCAAGGCTCTTGATTGTACCGCAGACAGTATGACTTCCCATTGTCAAGCAAGGATGTTGCGTCATGACAGCACGCCTGGATTATCTAGATGCTTATCAAACCCACTTTGTTGCGCAAGTGCGCGCCCTCCGCACCTGGCGCAATCAGCCAGCTGTCGTCCTTGATCAGACCTGCTTCTATCCAACCTCCGGGGGGCAGTTGCATGACACGGGCAAGCTCGGCGGGGTCAACGTTGTCGATGTGGTCGTCGAGCAGGGCGTTGTTCTGCATATCCTGGCTGCGTCTCCGCCCTTTGTTGTTGGCGATGTGGTTGAGGGCGCCATTGACTGGGCGCGGCGCTATGACCACATGCAGCAACACTCCGGCCAACATCTGCTCTCTCAACTCATCTATCAACGGTACGGGTACGAAACCGTCTCGGTGCACTTTGGCCGCGAGGAAGCAACCCTCGATCTCGACGCTGCCGCGATCGACCCGGCGCGCCTGGAGGAGACCGAGCAGGCAGCCAATGAGCTTGCCTATTATGCGTTGGAGATTCGCGCCTATTTTGTCGACGACCGTACAGCGGCGGAGCTGCCCTTACGCCGATCACCTGCCGTCACCGGACAGATTCGCATCGTGGAAATCGACGGCTTCGACTACTCAGCGTGCGGCGGGACGCATGTCCGCACCACCGCTGAAATTGCCCCGATTAAGGTGCTGCGCCAGGAGCGCCGCCGCGATCAGACGCGCCTCACCTTCCTATGTGGGCTGCGGGCAACACAAGATTACCGCGCCAAGCACCGTCTGCTGATGGAAAGCGCAGCTCTTTTCAGCACCGACCCCGCCAGCGTGCCGGCGCTGACGCAGCGTTTACAGGCGCAGGTGCGTGACCTGCAACGCGAGAATGCGCTCCTCCAAGAACAGGTGCTCGCCCACGAGATCGACGCGCTGCTTGCTGCTGCACCGCGCGTCCAGGGCGCTGCGCTCGTCGAATATCTCTGCGAACGCCCGGCTGATGTCCTCAAACAGATGGCGACGCTGTTGCGCGCACGGCCGCAGACCATCGGCTTGTTGGTCTCGACTGCTGGCGACAAGCTCACCGTCATCTTCTGCCGCAGCGACGACCTGACATGGCATGTCGGCAACCTGTTGCACGACGCGCTGGCAGCATTTGGCGGGCGCGGCGGCGGCCGACCAGAATACGCTCAGGGCGGCGGCGTGACGCCCGCCGTAGCTGCTGATCTGTTGGCGTATGCCCGCACGCAGTTACGCCAGTCTGCCAACGCATCTTAAGGGGACGCCCCCGCAAGGCGCCGTCGCAAGCTCACACAAATCGGCAGCGATTGGCGTGCGCCACTGCCCCCAGCCAGTGGGCGCTCGGTTTGGGCGTGCGCGCCTGCATGGTGCGATCCACGGTAATGATGCCAAACTGCGTGATGCGCAGATGGAGTGTGCAGGCATAGAAGACTCTTGTGGCATGGTTTGACGAAACGTATAAATTGAGTATAGTATGAAGTAGCGGTGTGAATTGCAATTTGGGGCGGGTTGGGGGCAACTCAGCGAAGCGTGGCAAAGTGAGCCAGAATTGCAGCATCACCGCTGGTAGCTTTGCCCGACAGTCTCATCTATACCTGGTTTTGGGGCAAATAAGGGGCAGAACAGCGTTGATCCTCGACAGGGGACTAAGACGAATGTTGACGGAATGAACCACAACATTCTCGTCTCCGGCAGAACAGCGATGATCCTCGACAGGGGACTAAGACGGGTTGGGATGGTAAGTCCTGACATGCCTTTGCGGGCAGGCAGAACAGCGATGATCCTCGACAGGGGACTAAGACCAAACTTCAGTTTGCCACTCATTGTAACCTCCTTGGTTAGGCAGAACAGCGATGATCCTCGACAGGGGACTAAGACGGCCACTACACCACCTGCGATGTCGGCGTAGTTGGTTGGGCAGAACAGCGATGATCCTCGACAGGGGACTAAGACGGTGGCTAGAGAATCCGTTCGTCATCCTCCTCGACGGGAGGCAGAACAGCGATGATCCTCGACAGGGGACTAAGACACGTTCCGCTCGGAGACCGTCGGCCGCGCAGCGGCTTGTGCGGGCAGAACAGCGATGATCCTCGACAGGGGACTAAGACACGCCGCCTGTCACCGTTCAGCCGGAAAGCCCGGTTGACGATGGGCAGAACAGCGATGATCCTCGACAGGGGACTAAGACACGGTTTCGCCGTTACCTTTGTCGCAGACGGTCCACCGGCAGAACAGCGATGATCCTCGACAGGGGACTAAGACCCTTCATAGGCGGGGAAAACATCTCCGGGGTTGTGGGGCAGAACAGCGATGATCCTCGACAGGGGACTAAGACAATCAGTTGCGAACGCGCAAGGTTCGGCCAGCTTGGTGGCAGAACAGCGATGATCCTCGACAGGGGACTAAGACCATATCAGCAATCTCGGCTTCTGCCGCATTCACCGCGGGGCAGAACAGCGATGATCCTCGACAGGGGACTAAGACCAATTGAACATATGCTGGAACCAATCCATTTGGGTCTGGGCAGAACAGCGATGATCCTCGACAGGGGACTAAGACCAACTAACAACATCACAATAATGGTGCGCATGGATTTTGGCAGAACAGCGATGATCCTCGACAGGGGACTAAGACACCAATCCAACGGTTTTATCCGTTGTTTTTCTCCACCGCGTGGCAGAACAGCGATGATCCTCGACAGGGGACTAAGACGTAAGCGGTTACCCGCGTTACATAGGTCTTCCCATTCGGGGCAGAACAGCGATGATCCTCGACAGGGGACTAAGACTTCTTCTTCACCCATCCAGGCACCAGGACAATCCTGGGGCAGAACAGCGATCTCCCTCGACAGGGGACTAAGACCCGGATATCCGCGCCACGTGAAAGAGCAAGGCTCTGTAGGCAGAACAGCGATGATCCTCGACAGGGGACTAAGACCAATCCAACGGTTTTATCCGTTGTTTTTCTCCACCGCGGGCAGAACAGCGATGATCCTCGACAGGGGACTAAGACTTACGTCGTCGCGCGTGACCTGCGCCTTGATCTCGCCGGTGAGGCAGAACAGCGATGATCCTCGACAGGGGACTAAGACAACAGTACTACTGCGGCCAACAACATGAGTAAAATCCGGCAGAACAGCGATGATCCTCGACAGGGGACTAAGACTTTCAAGTTGATTATCAGATGTAAGTTGTGATGCACTGCAGGGCAGAACAGCGATGATCCTCGACAGGGGACTAAGACTAATGCAAATAGCAACCACACAGATTCTATACTGAGTTGGCAGAACAGCGATGATCCTCGACAGGGGACTAAGACGTACTATATAAAGACCCCATATACGCACCCAAAAATGGCAGAACAGCGATGATCCTCGACAGGGGACTAAGACTACTTACCTCCTTTTTACTTTTGCGCAACCTCCCGAGCGGGGCAGAACAGCGATGATCCTCGACAGGGGACTAAGACACTGGTACTCTACGCGAGGCTCACCATACGGGACTGGAAGGCAGAACAGCGATGATCCTCGACAGGGGACTAAGACACATTCCACGGGAGTCATCCAACGGGATGCAAGTTACATGGCAGAACAGCGATGATCCTCGACAGGGGACTAAGACCGACGTCCGGAGTTGGGTTTGCTTCGGATTTTGCCGGGCAGAACAGCGATGATCCTCGACAGGGGACTAAGACCGTCAAACGCAGGAACCTCAGTCGAACCGAAGGACTTCGGCAGAACAGCGATGATCCTCGACAGGGGACTAAGACATCTGGAACCGTCGCGGTCACCACACTAGCATCATATGGCAGAACAGCGATGATCCTCGACAGGGGACTAAGACTGGAATCCTCTGGACAAGGACACCAAGGGAGACTTTCGCCGGCAGAACAGCGATGATCCTCGACAGGGGACTAAGACCAACACCCGCGGCCTCAGCCATGAGTGCGAATTCCTGGGCAGAACAGCGATGATCCTCGACAGGGGACTAAGACAGTAAAGATGTAGCCGGCATCAAGCGTCAGCGCCTCAGCGGCAGAACAGCGATGATCCTCGACAGGGGACTAAGACCTTTTTCTCAGCTTCCGCACGATCTGCATTCCACTGGCTGGGCAGAACAGCGATGATCCTCGACAGGGGACTAAGACCAAATGAACGAATCCTCTGTCGTTTCTCTCCTTTCACTGGCAGAACAGCGATGATCCTCGACAGGGGACTAAGACATGATCAGCGTTGGCGTTGTTGTCGCTGTCGCAGTTGCAGGGCAGAACAGCGATGATCCTCGACAGGGGACTAAGACCGCCTCTTCGGTCGTCGGGCAATTCGCCTTCTGACCTGTCGGCAGAACAGCGATGATCCTCGACAGGGGACTAAGACCTGTCTCTTATACACATCT
>DMDA01000024.1:0-36331 GCA_003451595.1 Chloroflexota bacterium
CTCTTGTCATCTTGTGCTCTATCTCTCTCAACTTTTACCGGAAACTAAAGGCAGAAGATAATTCGTTAAATTCGCCTAATTCGCGGCAAGCGTCTCAGGTGAATTCGCCTAATTCGCCCAATTCGCGGCAAGCTTCCGGTTCCCTTGACGACCTCTGGGCGCTCAAGGACGTCTCCTTCGAGGTCCAGCACGGCGAGGTGGTGGGGATCATCGGCCGCAACGGCGCGGGCAAGTCGACGCTGCTCAAGATCATCTTGCACATCACCGAGCCGACGAGCGGCCGGACAGAGATGTTGATTCCATGATCGCTGAAAGGCCACCATCGAGGGTAGCCATTGCGCTGGCGCTGACAGCCATCGTCGGGGTTGCCCTGGGGTTGCGGGTTTGGGGCATCGGGTTCGGGTTGCCCTATGCCTACCACTATGATGAGCATTTCTACATCAACACAGCCCTAAACCTGGGAGCGGGTGTCTTGAACAACCCGCCTTATGCGCCGGTTGGCCTCTCAAATATCCTTTTCGCAGAGTACGCAGTCTATTTTGTGTTGGGGCGCATTCAGGGTATCTTCCTATCCTCGCAGCAGTTTGAAGCAGCTTATCGGGCCGATCCAACGATCTTCTACCTCCTTGCTCGCCTGACTTCAGCGGTGCTAGGGTCCCTAACCGTGCTTCCGGTTTACTGGCTCGGTCGCATCCTCAGGCCGAAAAAAACAGTTGCAACAGGACTGCTCGCAGCAAGTTTGGTGGCCGTTGGCTTCCTCTACGTGCGCGACGCGCATTACGGCGTGCCGGACGTTGCGATGAGTTTCGCGGTCACACTGGCAGTTTCCGTCATCCTGGCGGGAGTGAACAGGGGCCGAAATCGTCTCATCTACTTGGGCGGATTGGCTGCCGGCGCCGCGATATCCATGAAGTGGACTGCGCTGCCGGTTGCTTTGCCGGTTCTGCTGGGCGGCCTTCTTGTCGCCGGGAAGAACAAAAGAGATGAAGGTAGCACAGCCAGACTTCGCACTCTGTTTGTAACTGCGCTGTGTATGGCGCTCGGCTTTGCGCTGACCTCGCCACAAGTCATTATCAATCCTGGCCCGTATGTGCGCGAAGCTTTCGGCCAGCTTGGCGCTGGCCAGGCCGGCGGGTTCGAGATCTGGCAGGTAGACTCGCTCCCCGGCTGGCTCTTTTACCTCAAGACGTTGAGCTACGGCCTGGGCGTGCTGATGGGCGGGCTGGCCCTGCTTGGAGTGGCCAATCGGCTTCGGCTGGCGTTGCGCTGCCGTGACCGTTTGAGCTATTTGCTGCTGGCGTTTCCGGTCGCGTACTTCGTGGTCATGGGCGCAACTCGTCACTACTTCGCGCGCTACGCGCTGCCCCTCGTGCCCTTTGCCGCCGTGTTTGCGGCCGATGCCATCGTTTGGCTGGCCGGTCAGCTTGCCCCACGAAGCCGCCCGCTGGCATGGGCGGCCGCAACAGCGCTCGTGCTTGCCGCGATCGCCCAGCCCTTAGCAGCCAGCGTCCAGCATGACTGGTTGCTGTCCCAAGCCGACACGAGAACCCAGGCCAAGGCCTGGATCGAGGCCAACATCCCTGCCGGCGCCAGGATCGCGATGGACTGGCCGACCCATGGGCCGCCGCTGTCCACGCCCGAAAGGCCGCTCCCAGGCGCCGCCCGCGTTTACGATGTGACCCTGGTCGGCGGCACTGGACTGGCGGATCATCCCATCGCCTGGTACCGGGAGAACGGCTTCGATTACCTGATCGCCAGCAGTTTCATCTACAGCATCCCATTGGTGTACCCTCAGCGGGACGCCGAACGACGGGCCTTTTACGCCTCGCTGGAGCAGGAGCTTGAGTTGGTGCAGGAGTTTCGCCCCAACGACAGCGATACCGAGCCGCCGTTCATCTTCGACGAGATTTACGGTCCGGCGATCAGCCTATGGCAGCGCAAGCGGACGGGGCCGGTGATAAGGATCTACAAGATAAGATGAATTTATTCCGATTACACCAGGCCTGGATAAACAAAGCCATCGTGGCGAGCATAGCTCTATTGACCATGGCTTTGCGGCTGGGTTATGGTCCTCGCACCGTAGATGATGCGTTCATAACCTTTCGCTATGCACGGAATCTTGCCGAGGGTGCCGGTTTTGTTTTCAATTTAGGTGAAAGAGTATTGGGCACCACAACACCACTTTTCACTATACTTATAGCAGGATTTTACCAATTGAGGTTAGAACCAACGTGGATGGCTTTGCTGACCACCAGCCTTGCTGATGCCGGCACCTCAATACTGATTTTCCTGATAGTGCACAGACTTAGCCGTAACCTTATTGCAGGATGGATTGGTGCGAGTCTGTATTCATTTTCGACGGGTAGCATTACTTTCAGCGGTGGTGGAATGGAGACGGGGCTGTTTGTCTTTCTAACCATGTTATCAGTGTATCTGTTTATCCAGCGCCAGTCCTTATTGGCCGCCACTAGTGCAGCGCTTGCCACATTGACACGCCCCGAAGGAGCCATGGTTTTGCTTGTGATGGGATGTCTGTACTTATTTCGCTTTCACAGAATCCCTTGGGGAATGATTGGTGTGAGCTTAAGCCTAGGCATACCGTGGGTTTTGTTTGCAACGTTTTATTTTGGTTCGCCGTTCCCCCAATCTATGATAGCGAAAGAAAGCACCTATGCATTTCCACCTCTCACGGCTTTGAAGAGCTTACTCGGTTATCTCGTTGTGTACACGTTACCGACGGCCAGCACTGACCAAACACGTCTGGTCAAATACGGAGTGGTCATCCTCATCACAGCTCTCAGCAGCATGGTTGCAGTAATTTACCGCAGACAGAGTGTAATAAGAAAACAGGATGCCCCAGCAATTCTATGGTGTATTCCCGCAACTTACCTGGCTGCCTATGCAGTGGCTAATCCTCCGGTCTGGGAATGGTATGCGTTACCAGTAGTACCTTTTGCGATTATTTTCCTAGTCATGGGTGTTACAGAAGGTGGGAGAGTTTTGACGAGTCGCCGGAGAAGAGGAGAAGCTATCGTATCGAGCGGCCTTGTCCTTCTGTTGGTGGCCACTTTCGTTCTAGGTGTCCTCAATACGCGACATGTCCTGAGCGCCGACATAAGAAGTGGTCGCGAGCTGGTCTATATAGCCATTGCACAGCGTATTGCTCCAATAGCCAGACCAGGCGATAGCTTAGCCACACCAGAAATTGGTACGCTGGGATACTACCTCCCGAAAGTCACGATTCTCGATACGCAAGGACTGGTTTCACCTTCGGCTGTGCCACACCGACAAGAGGTGCTAAAGAAGCTGGCGGCAACCGAAGACTTCCAAACGCTGTGGTTTGCCAGCGGTATGGTTCCGCCCTCCCTAATCTATGAGCAGAAGCCGCGTTTTGTGATTGCGCCTGAGAAAGTTGCTGCCATGTTACTTCAAGATCGAGCCTTTCTAGCTTCTTATCGGGAATTCCTCAAAGCGCATACTGCGTTGATGGGTAGCTCGAGCATCATCGTTTGGCAACGAATGGAGTAGAGCGGCTGGAGTTCCGTTGGGAAGTGAAGTCATCAGCCTGTGGCAGCGCAAGCAGCCGGGGCCGGTGATCAAAATTTACCGCATGAGTCCATGAACAACATGTCGAGAGTGAAGTCCCGAAGAATCGTGCTGTGGCTCGGATCGAGCGCCATCTGGCTTTGGGGTATGTTTATGTCCGTGCTAGCTCAGACCCCTCCATCCGTCTGGGCACCGCCCCAACCGATCAACAACGAATGTTGTGCGGCTTATCCGCTTCCTATCATTGACCCGTGGGGGCAGTTGCACTTATTTTGGGCCGATGCTGAACGTTACATCTGGTATACGAGATGGACGGGCGAGGGCTGGATACAGCCGGTCGACGTGATTGCCAATCCCGGTAATGGCACGGCTACCGGCCCTGATGTTGCCGTTGACACCCTCGGCAGATTTCATGTGGTCTGGCGGGATGGCGGGACAGGAGGGGCGCTGTACTACGCCAGTGTCGATGTATCACAGGCCGCTGACGCGCACGCCTGGCGTTCGCCCACAGAGCTGGCGCCCCAGGCATTGGGCGCTGCCGTTGCCGTTGATCAGACGGGCACCATCTATGTGGTCTACACACCCTTCCAGGCCGGCGAGAGCTTTTCACTGATCACTTCCCGGGATGGCAGTGCGTGGTCGCAACCGCTACCGGCGCTAAGCTCACTGTCGTCTGATTTCACGGGCGGTTCCTACGTGAACCTGGCTTTGGACAAGGCTGGCAGCCTGCACGTAGCCTGGAATTCGCAGGCGTATCCCGGCGGATATCCCGAACATGCCGTTTTCTATCAGCGCTCTACAGATGGCGGCCTGACCTGGAGTGAACCCTATGACCCTGACCCTTTGCCACCCGAAGTGGATTCCGATACCACCAGCAACTTCAAGAATAAAATGCTCAATGTGGCAATTGGCCCTGCCGGCGACGTGCATCTGACCTGGCATCAGTACACCGGTTTTCGCTTTCATCGTTGGTCGAACGACGGCGGGGTGACCTGGAGCGAAAAAGAACCCGTCTTCCCGGACATGGGAGCGGCCTATAACGGTGTGGTGGACATGGCCTTCGACAGCACCGGGCGCATGCACATCGTCGCCTCGCGCGGCGCTATCTGGTATCGGACCTGGAGTGTGAGTGCCGGGTGGACGCCGCCGGAACTGGTGGATCCCACCCCGGCTGACTGGCATCACCATCGGGTAGCTGTGGTCGGTGGGAACGAGGTGTTTCTCTTCTATCCGGATATCAACGAGACCGGCATTCTTTGGTACACCCACAAGATTGTGGACGCGCCGGCTGTCGCAACCTTGCCGGCGCCCACCCGCCTGATTGCAACGCAGGTCCCTCTGGTCTCTACCCCGCAACCCGCATTGACACCTGTGCCGACTGTAACCGTGACTGCCGCAAAGCTGTCGGAGCAAACAATGAAGATGCCTGTCGGCCAGACGCCAACCCTTTGGATCTGGGCGTTGGTCCCTGCCCTACTTCTGGTAGGCGCGGTGGTAGTCGCCCGTCTGATGTCTATGGGACGACGGTGATGACTGAGATCAAGATGCTGAACAACGCCAGGATGTTATGGCAACACCGGGAACTGCTGTGGGTATGGGCCAGCCGCGAGGTGCGTGTGCGTTACAAGCAGTCGCTCCTGGGCGCAGGCTGGGCAATTTTGCAGCCGCTGGCGTTGACCGTCATGTTCAGCCTGGTCTTCACATTTGTGGTTCGTGTGCCTACCGATGGTGTGCCGTATCCAATCTTTTCCTACACCGCTATGCTACCGTGGACGTTTCTTGTTTCTTCCATCAGCTTGGGCGTGCCCAGTTTGGTGAACAACATGAATCTGGTGACCAAGATCTATTTCCCACGCGAAGTGCTGCCGCTGGCTGTCATGGCTGCTGCCGGGGTGGACTTTCTCGTAGCCGGCCTGGTCTTTGTCGGCATGATGTTCTGGTATCGCGTCCCGGTACATTCCACCGTTCTGTTGCTGCCTTTGCTCCTGGTGATACAGGTAGTTTTAACCTTCGGTATTGTCTTGATCGGCGCTGCCGCGCTGGTCTTTTATCGCGACGTCCGTTTTCTGGTTCCGCTTTTCTTGCAACTCTGGCTATACGCCTCGCCCGTAATCTACCCGGTCAGCCTCATTCCGCCGCGCTGGCAAAACCTCTATTTCCTGAACCCGATGGCCGGCCTGCTGGAAGCGTATCGTGCCATCCTGCTATATGGCCGATGGCCGGACTGGCGTTCGCTGGCTACGGCATCGCTGATTGCCCTGCTGTGCGGCATCGTGGGATACGGGTGGTTCAAACGCCTGGAAGCGCGCTTCGCCGATCTGATCTGACAGGACATGGAACCGGTCATTCGTTTCGAACGTGTCAGCAAACACTATCGCCTGGGCGGCACGCCGACACTGCGCGAGAGCCTCGGCGCCCTGCCTCGGCGGTTGCTTGGACGTAGCGGATCAGGAGACAACGACAGCCGCGAGCTGTGGGCCTTGCGTGACGTTGATCTACAGCTTTATGCGGGTGAAACATTGGGCATCATCGGCCCCAACGGCGCCGGCAAGACGACCTGCCTCAAACTGATCGCCCAGATCACCAAGCCCACCTCGGGCCGCGTGGTCGTAAAGGGCCGGGTCTCTTCCCTGATCGAACTGGGCGCCGGCTTTCATCCCGACCTGACAGGCCGCGAAAACATTTACCTCAACGGCGCCATTCTTGGTATGCGTCGCCGTGAGCTCGATAGTCTGTTTGATAGCATCGTGGCCTTTGCTGAGCTGGAGCGCTTCATTGATACGCCGGTCAAGCGCTACTCTTCTGGGATGTATGCCCGGCTTGGTTTCGCCGTCGCTGCCCATGTCAGCCCCGATATCCTGCTGGTGGATGAGGTGTTGTCGGTAGGCGATGCCGCCTTTCAGAAGCGCTGCTATGAGAAGGTTTGGGAATTGGTGCATCACGAAGGCCGTTCGGTGATCATGGTTTCGCATGGATTCGGCTACATCCGGGCGCTCTGCACCCGTGTGATGTGGCTGGCCAACGGCCAGATACAGATGGTGGGCGCGCCGGACGATGTCATCCGTGCCTATGAGAGCAGCGTTTTCAGCCGGACGACAGGTCTGCCCTTTGCATTGTCCCAAAGCGCTGAGGAACAGGTGCAAATCGTGGGCGTCACGCTGCTTGACGCCCAGGGTCGGCCCTGCGAACTCTATGCGCCCCAGGACCCTGTCACGATACGCATCGCCTATCAACGTAGCCCGGCCGTCGCCAGCCTGACCTTTGCGGTGGGCGTGATGCGCGACGACACGTTGAACTGTTATACAAGCTATGCCGATGAGTGTGGATTCGCTCTGCCGGAGGATGCTTTGGGCGGTGTGGTCGAGGCGCGCTACGACGCTCTGCGACTCATGCCGGGCGCCTACCGGATGTATGTGACCGCCCTCAGCAGCGACGAGAAACGCACGGTCTATACCTACCGGACGGCGGGCTTTCATGTGACTTCGGAGGACAGCCTGGACATCCGCCACGGCAGTTTCTACAACATCCCGCGCTGGCGGCTGGCCACCCCCACCTGGGAGGAAATCACCTGAGATGTGTGGCATCTGTGGCCTCTGGCAACTTGATGGCGCTGCGGTAGAGCACAGGGTGTTGGAGCGAATGACCAGGCTTTTGGCTCACCGCGGGCCGGATGGCGAGGGCCTGCATGTGGACGGCAGCCTGGGCCTGGGCCATCGCCGCCTGGCTATCCTTGACCTGACCCCGGCTGGCCACCAACCTATGTCCTATGCTGATGGCCGCTATTGGATCACCTACAATGGCGAAGTGTACAATTTCCTGGAGCTGCGACATGAGCTGGAAAGCCTGGGGCATCGCTTCCGCAGCGAAAGCGACACCGAGGTCATTCTGGCGGCCTATGCCCAGTGGGGTCGCGATTGCCTGCTGCGCTTCAACGGCATGTGGGCCTTCGCGATCTGGGATGCCCAGGAACGATCTCTCTTCCTGGCGCGCGACCGCTTCGGCGTCAAGCCCCTATTCTACCTGCTGGAGCGGGATCGCTTCGCCTTTGCTTCCGAGTGGAAGGCGTTTCTGACCTTGCCCGGCTTTCAGCGCCGGGTGGATTGGAGCACCTTTGTCACGGCCCTGCTCGATCCCTATTGCCAGGAGGGCATTGAGGAATGCCTGTTGCTGGGCGTACGTCGTTTGCTGCCCGGCCATTGTATGCTCGTGACGCCCCGTGCAACGCGCGTCTACCGCTGGTGGAACACATTGGATCATCTGGTGGAGCCGCCGGTCGGGTTAAGAAAACAAGCTGAGCGTTTTCGGGAGCTATTTGAGGACGCCTGTCGCCTGCGCATGCGCAGCGATGTACCCATCGGTACCAGTCTGAGCGGCGGGCTGGACTCTAGCGCCATCGTCTGTATGCTGAGCGAGATTGGCAGCCGGTCCGAGGACGGGCGTGAACGACTGGCCAAGGACTGGCAGCGAGCCTTTGTTGTGACCTTTCCCAATACGCCGGTAGATGAACGAGCCTATGCCGACCTGGTAGTCCAGCGCAGCGGGGTCAAGGCCGAGTATGTGACGCCCACCGCCCAGGACTTTCTCAACCACATTCAAGATGTGGTCTATCATCTGGAGGGATTGGACGCAGGCATCATGATCCAGCTTTGGACGCTTTATGAGGCGCAGCGTCGGGCCGGCGTGGTGGTGACGCTGGACGGCCACGGCGGCGACGAACTCCTGGGCGGCTATGTGAGCCATGTGCTGCACGCGCTGCATGACGCTGGCCGGCTGCGGTGCTGGCCGGGCCGTTATCTGCAACTTCTGGGCGCCTATCGAGCGATGTTCCGTAACTCGACCGGCTCCATGCAGCCCGACCGGCCTCTGAGCCAACTGGTAGCTGATACCAACGCTTGGGTTGGCATGGCCGGACGCTTTGGCCTTTCGAGGAGGCGCCGGGCAATGCGGACGAGCCCGGCCTCCTTCTTGACACCAGAAGCGCTGGCGTTGGCCCGCACGCCCGATCCGCCCTACATGTGGCCGGGGAACGGACATCTTGGCGCAGCGCTCTACCGGGAGTTCCATCAGACCATGCTGCCCACCATCCTGCGCAACTTCGACCGCATGTCCATGGCCCACGGCGTCGAGGTACGTATGCCTTTTATGGATTGGCGGCTAGTAACCTATGTGTTCTCGCTACCGCCGGAAAGCAAGATCGGGCAGGGCTACACCAAGCTGGTGCTGCGCGAGGCCATGCGCGGGCTGCTGCCGGAGCCGGTGCGCACACGAAGGGATAAGATTGGTTTCGCACCCCCTCTGGCGGACTGGTTTCGCTCGGACTTACGCCGGTGGCTTCTCGATGTTGTGGGCCATGATGAAATCGAAGCAAGCGATCTCTGGAACCGAGCCGCTGTCTGTAACTGGCTTGAGGGCAAGTTGAGTGGCAATAGCCTGTCGTGGGGTGATCTGACAGGCTTATGGCCCCTACTGCACGCCAATTTGTGGAGTAGTAGCATTAGTAGCAGGTGGATATCTAGTCATGAGTGACACACTTCCCCTCGTCAGCGTCGTCATACCTACCTTCAATCGTTGTGGACTCGTACAGCAAGCGATTGACAGCGTGTTTGCGCAGACCTATCCGGCCTACGAGGTGGTCGTTGTTGATGACGGCTCCACAGATGGGACGGAACAGGCGCTGGCTGATCGGTTTGGCGAACAGATTCGGTACATTTGGCAAGACAATCAGGGGGAGTCTGTAGCCCGTAATGCAGGGATCTCAATGGCGACAGGTGAGTATATTGCACTGCTCGATTCAGATGACATATGGCTTCCTGACAAACTAAGCCAGCAAGTGCTATTGATCGAGTCTTCATCTCGGGTCTGTATGGTCGGTTGTCAGGCATGGCTAATCGATTTCCAAGGTCAGCGACTGGACGACACTCCACTTGGCTCAGGCCTTGAACCTGCAGATCTGAGCCTAGAGAGCTTGCTCTTGAGCAATAGGTTTGGAGGGGGTAGTATCGGTTTGATACGGCGGGGTGCACTAGAACAGGTTGGTGGCTTCGATGCTGACATCCGGTTTGGCGAAGATTGGGACTTATGGCTGCGCCTGCGCGCCCAGTGGGATTTCGCGTTTATCCCAGTGCCATTGGCCTGCATTCGCCGTCATGTCAACACCCAATGTCATCTGCCTCGCCCAGAGAATATCGAACGCGTACTCAGCGATCATTTTAGATTGCTTGGTAAGGCATTCGCGACCTTACCGCCAGACAGCGAGCTCGTTTACCTTCGCCCTCGTTCATTCGCTCGTCAATATGCAGAAGCTGCATTTGCCAGCTACGCTTGGGGACGCCATGTTCAGGCCAAAGAGTGGCTTGCCCGGGCGATAGAGCTCGATCCTGCCCATTGGCGGAATCCGCAGACATGGCTTCGGATGTTGGTCAACTACGGCGCCGCCATCGCCGAAGTCGAGGGTAGTTTTCAGGTGGAGCGAATCGAGAGTTACCTTCACGGTGTTTTGACCTATTGGCCGCTTCCACATCCCCCAAACGGACAACTTTGGAGGAAGGCAAAAGCTCAACTCTACGCACACGGAGGATATCGCGCCTACCTGGCAGGGGATTGGTGCACAGCGCAGGATTTCATGTGGCGCGCCTTGCGCGCGGATCCATCACTTTATCGTGATCGTGGGTTACTACGTCGCTTCTTGCGTGCTGCTATCCGCATCAATTAGTACCAGAGTCACTGTTATCGTCTGCCACAAGATAACCTGTGAAAAACGTGCACGCTGCTGTTGACGAACGATCTTTATGATCACGCGCCGGAGTTTCAGGCGATGGTGACGGACAGATCGCTCAAGATCGGCCTGGTTCTCGACGGCGCCGATCACTTCCTGCGCCCCATCGAGGCCGAGCTGCGCCGCCGCCATCAGGTGGTGCGCTTTTCCCCGCGCTTCGTGCGCCTGTCGCTGATCGGCCGGCGCGTCAACGATTGGCTGCGGGCGCGACAACTCACCCGGTTTCTGGCGCGCAACGATGTTGTCTTTTTCGAGTGGGCGGGTTACCTGCTGGGCGAGGCCAGTCGCCTGCCCAAGTGCGGCCGGCTCGTTGCCCGCATGCACTCGGTCGAGCTGACAACAGGCGTCGAGCAGATCCGCTGGTCTAGTGTAGAGCACCTTATCGTTCTGAACAGCGCGTTGCTTTACCGGCTGCAAGCATTGATTCCGTCGTTGCCGCCGGTCACCGTAATTGCCAACGGTGTGGACCTGCAGCGGTTTCGCTTTCAACCCAGAGATTTCCGATATCGGCTCGGCATGGTGTGTAGCCTTTTGCCGATCAAACGGATTTACGAAGTGGTGCTAAACGTGTATGAACTACGACAGGCTGGCTATCCTTTCACGTTGCGCGTCGCCGGCAGTCCCGGCGACGGCGAGTCCCGCCGTTACGCCTGGGCTTTGGAGTCGCTGGCCCAGAAGCTGAACTTGAGAGATATCGTACGATTTGATGGCTTTGTGACCGATATTCCCGAATGGCTGGCGGATGTGGATGTTTTCATCTCCAACAGTTATTGGGAAGGCCAGCAGGTGGCTCTTCTCGAGGCCATGGCTGCTGGCTGCTACTGCCTGGGCCACTGCTGGGACGGCATCGAGGAGGTCCTGCCGCCGGACCATATCTACACCACCGACGGCGACTTGCGGGCGAAGCTGATCGCCTATGCCGCATCGTCTGCGACGGAACAGCAGACGGCCCAGTCTCAGATGCGCGCTACTGGCCTGCCCTGGGTAGCCGACTTCCGAGATCCGTGGTCACAAAACCCGTTTCTGAACGCTCCGACTTCTTTGCATGCAAGGCTGACCTAGAAATGGGAACGCGCAACCTTGCGTAGTGCAGACCACGTCGTATCAGTGGCAGAAAGCATGACCGAACAAATGCGCTTGTTGACGCTTCTCGATGAGATGGTAGTTGCAAACAACTACGACATCTGAACGTTTATGCGCCTCTGCTATCTTGCTGACCCTACCAGCAGCCACACGAGCAAGTGGCTGAGCTACTTCCTGAACCGCGGCGACGAGGTGCACCTACTGGGCTGGAACCCTCCCACCGATCCGGCATTGGCCAGGGCCTACTATTACCACCTGCCTGATGTCTTGCCCCAGGTCTTCCCTGCATTGGTGCGTAGCGTTTTGTGGCATGCCAATGCGTGGCCGCTGGTGCATTGGCGACAGTGGGGAGTGCTCCTGGACCAGATCCGTCCGGACGTCTTCGACATCCTCATGCTCAACGCCCACCAAATTCCGGCGGCGCTGGCCAGGCGCGGTCCTATGGTAATTACTCCCTGGGGCAGCGATCTGCTGGTCTATCCTCAGGGTTACACTCCGCTCACGCGCTGGTTTCTGGGCCGAGCACTTCGTCGCGCCGACCTGGTGCTCTGCAACTCCGTTGCGCTGGCTCAGGCAGCCGTGTCACTGGGTGCACGCGCCGAGCGGATTCGTCGCGTCGGTCAAATTGTCGATCTGACCCGCTTCCGGCCTGGCCTGGATGCTACACAGCTGCGTCGCTCCCTTAGGCTTGATGGCGGGCCAGTCTTGCTCAGTCCGCGCAACCTGCAGCCTTTGTACAATATCCATGTGCTCATCCACGCTATGCCGATGATCCTCGCCCAATGCCCAACAGCCAAGTTGATCCTATTGGGTAAGCGGGAGCTTGATCCGCCCTATGTCCACTACTTGGAACATGAGATCAAGCGGCTGGGCCTGTCCGAGGCTGTGCGCTACGCTGGCTGGTTTGCCAACGACGAAATGCCGCTGCTCTATGCGCTCGCAGACGTGGTGCTTTCGATCCCGACCTCGGACAGTCGTCCTTCATCGGTTTTCGAAGCCATGGCCTGTAGGGTACCGGTGGTGGTCAGTGACCTTTCGTCGTTGCGGGAGATCGTGAAGCCTGAAGAGACGGGGTTAGTGGCGCCGGTCGGCGATGCTGTCGGCACAGCGGCCGCTGTCTTGCGTCTACTCCAGGATGAGTCGCTTTGCCGTCACCTTGTCCAACATGGGCTAGAATTTGTACGGCAGGAAGGCGACTACA
This sequence comes from Chloroflexota bacterium, assembly GCA_003451595.1. Classification (GTDB taxonomy): domain Bacteria; phylum Chloroflexota; class Anaerolineae; order Caldilineales; family Caldilineaceae; genus Caldilinea. Next base: position 12,606 of record DMDA01000024.1, read on the forward strand.
ACGTACAGATGGCCAAAGTCGCTGCTTGTTATGAAGAGCTGTTGTCTGGAAAAACAACATGTGCGGTATCTGTGGGATAATCCGCTTTGATGGCGCGCCGGTAATGGCCGACATGATCACGGCTATGAGCGACCGACTGGCTCATCGTGGTCCTGATGGCGCTGGTTTTTATCTGGATGGTTCTCTCGGATTGGGCCATCGCCGATTAGCCATCCTTGATCTCAGTTCGGCCGGCCATCAGCCCATGAGCTATGGCGACGGCTGCTGGTGGATCACCTACAACGGGGAAATCTACAACTTCTTGGAGGTGCGCAGCGAACTGGAGGCTAAAGGCTACCATTTCCGCAGCGACGGCGACACCGAGGTTATCCTGGCCGCCTATGTTGAGTGGGGCAGCCAATGTCTTTATCGGTTCAACGGTATGTGGGCCTTCGCCATTTGGGACAGCCAGAAACGCACCCTTTTTCTGGCGCGCGATCGCTTTGGCGTCAAGCCGCTTTTCTATCTGCGTTTGCCCGGGTGTTTTGCCTTCGCCTCGGAGATGAAGGCCTTCCTGGCCTTGCCCAATTTTGCGCCGCGCATCAACCTGCCCGTGTTCAAGGCCGAGCTGCTGGACATTCACAGCCAGGAGGGCGGCCCCAATTGCCTGCTACAAGATGTGTATCGGCTGCCCGCCGGTCATTGGCTGCATGTTGCTGCCGATGGCCATATCACTCTACAGCGGTGGTGGCGAACATTCGATCACCTGACCGCTGTCCCTCAGCGTCTGGAAGAACAGGCAGAGCAATTCGCGTCGCTGTTCATCGACGCCTGTCGCATTCGTATGCGCAGCGACGTGCCTATCGGCACCTCGCTCAGCGGGGGACTGGATTCCAGTGCCGTGGTATGCACTGTGGCAAAGCTGGCCCGGCAGGGCAGCGCCCGACAGGCAGCTGATTGGCAGCGTGTCTTTGTGGCCACCTTTCCGGACACTCCTGTAGATGAGCGCATCTATGCGGAAATGGTCATTCAGCAAACCGGGGTTCTTCCGGTCTTCGTTGTGGTCGACGCTCAAACAACGTTCGATTTGTGGGCACGGACGATCTATCACGTAGAACAAGTGGTAAATGGGCCGCTAGGCAATCTCTGGCTGCTCTACGAGAACGAGCGCCGGTCCGGCGTAGTTGTGACGCTGGACGGCCACGGTGGCGACGAACTGCTGGCTGGCTATCCCCATTACACTATCGCTGCGCTCTACGATGCCGGCTCCTGGCCTACGCACCCCCGGCGTTATCTCGAGCTGTTCGACATCTATCGTGGGTTGTTGAGCAGTCCTTCCGACACAGGACCGCGTACCAATCTGGTCTCGCTTGCCTGGGAAACTCACGCCTGGCTGCGGGGGCTGCGACGGCTGGCGCAGCGGTATAGCGTGCACAAAGTTAATGCAAACCGGGCTGCGGGGCTGAATACCTGGTTCGGGCCCGCGCTGGCCGAAGTAGAGCCAATGTCGCCTACCGTAAGCGATGAATTACCTGACGCCTCACTTTTTCGACGCACTCTCTATCGCGACTTTCATGCTACCGTGTTGCCTGTGATCCTGCGCAACTACGACCGTATGAGCATGGCGCATGGTGTAGAGGTGCGTATGCCCTTTCTGGACTGGCGACTGGTTACCCTTGTTTTCTCCCTACCCGACACGAGTTTGCTCGGGCAGGGTTATACCAAGCTGATCCTGCGACGCGCTCTGCAGGACTCGCTACCACCGGCTGTTGTAACGCGCCGCGACAAGATCGGCTTCGCCTTGCCCTTTTCTCGCTGGCTGCTTGGCGAAGGAATACACCAGTTTGCACGCCTTTTGAGGGACGCCGGATTGCCCAATTCGCCCCTCTGGCGCCAGGACATCGTTGAGGCTGCGGTAACTCAACTGGAGTGTAATCCTACCTGGAGTCACATTAGTGCCATCAACACCTGTCTGGCAGCCCAGCTTTGGCTGCGCCAATATGTCCCAAACGGGAACGGTCTATGAGAAAACTCCTCCTCATCGCCTACTACTTCCCCCCCATCGGCGGCAGCGGTGTGCAGCGGCCGACAAAATTCGTGAAATACCTGCCGAAGTTCGGCTGGCAGCCCTACGTGCTCAGCACGGATCGTCCCTACGGCGACGGTGGCGAGGGCCGCGATGAAACCTTGCTAGCTGACATTCCGGACGATGTGCGCGTGTGGCGCTTGCCAACGCCACAACCCAGACCTGTCTACCGCCTGGCGCAGTGGTTAGGGTGGCGTAGCGCAGCGATCGATGCCTATCGGCGCGGCGTCACACCACCACCGGTCACCGTGACGCCAACGGAGTCGCGGTCGTCGAACCTGGTTGCACGGGTGCGTCATGCCATGTTGGCGCCGCTTTACCTGATTCATAATCCTCCAGTCGATCCGGCGTTCTACTGGGCGCTGCGGATCGTTCCTCTGGCGCGGCAGATCATCCGCCGGGAGCAGATTGACGTGGTCCTGACCACCGTGCCGCCCTGGTCGGCGCTGATCACCGGCGCGCTCCTGCGCCGCCTGACCGGCCGGCCTTGGGTGGCCGACTTTCGCGACCCCTGGACCGACAACGAGTTCACCTACGCGCCTACTCCGGCTCGACGTCGCTTCGACGCATGGCTGGAGCGTCGCCTGCTCGACGCCGCCGACGCTGTCATCTCGGTGACGCCGCCCTGGCTGGAGGGACTGCGGCGCAAGACCCGGCAGACTGCCAAGCCGTTCGTGCTGATCCCCAACGGTTGGGATCGGGACGACTTCCCCGACCTGGCCCCCGTGCGCGCGGGATTGCCCCTGCCCGTCTCGGCCGACGGCCGCATCGTGTTGCTCCATCCGGGCAGCGCCTATCAAGGCGAGCCGTTGCCGTTGCTGGCGGCGCTCGACCGCCTGGCCGCCGAGGGCGTGGACCTGGACCGGCTGTGTTTCCACTTCATCGGCCACGTCCACCCTGAAGACAGGCAAACGATCGCCGCTTCGCCACACGCCCGTCTCTTTCGGCTGGACCCGCAGCGCGTGCCACACGATGAAGCGCTGCGCTTGGTGCGGGAGGCCCACGTACTACTACTACTACGGAAGGGTCCCGGCGCCTCGTCGGGGAAGGTCTTCGAGTATATGGTAGCGGGCCGGCCGGTACTCTCGATCGGTTCCGGTGAAGGTAGCCGGCTGGTGGAGGAAGCCGGCGTCGGCATGGGGATTGCCCCAGATGATGTTCGGGCGTTAGCCAATGCTCTGCGCCAGATCATCAGCGATTACAACGGCTTTGTGGCTCAGCACTATCATCCTGCCTGGAAGGCCATCGAACAGTACGAGCGAAGAGCGCTGTCGGGAAAGCTGGCGGATGTGATGAGCCACGTCAGCAGACTATCCGGCAAGCAATCTGCATCATCTACCGAAACCTATCTGCCAACGTAATGGATCAATCCTCTTCACCACCGAGTTACAGGCTACTGCATTTCCTGGTCTGGTGCTGGTTCGTCCTGGCTTTTCTCTTTTCTTTGAGGAATACCGCCCTTGCTCAGGTACCGGTCGCGTTCATGGCGGCGACGTTTCTGGCTGGCGCTGCCCTTGTCCATCCGTCGTTTAGCGGTTCGGCCAGAGGTCTGCTTTTTTGGGTCAAACGTATCCAGGCTGTACGGTCAACCCCTTTTCTGGTGCTTGTCACAGCCGCGACGATTTTGCTGCGCGTTGCCTGGAGTATGTGGGTTCAGACCAAGCCCTACTCTGACTTTGCCGTGTATCACCAGATGGCTCTCGACTTGTCTCAAGGGCGGCCGCTGCTGCCGGACAAGCCTTTGGGTTACCCCCTCCTGCTAGCGATATGGTATTGGGCGGGTCGAGAGCATTGGCCGGGGTATCTGCTAAACATCTTCTTCTGCGCAGGGACAGTCCTGGTTGTCTATCAATTGAGTTATATTGTTAGCAACAGTCTGTTGACTGCCAGAATCGCGGCGCTGCTCATGGCCCTCTGGCCTGCAGATATCTTCTATTCGTCGGTCTTGGGGTCTGAGGCGGCCTATGCTTTCTTCCTCTGGCTGGCCTGCTGGCTCTTTCTGATCGCACTTAACGCAGTAGGCCGAAGTCAGGCGACTCGTGTGACCCTGATCGTGATTTCGGGTCTGGTACTGGCCTTTTCTGATACCGTGCGCCCGACCTCGTTGCCGCTGGCGATGCCGGTGTTGGGACTTGCGTTAGTGTTCGGCCGTGATCCAGACAAGCGTTTTCGTGTTGCTGCTGGCATTGGTTTCATGATCTTGGCCATTGCGGGAAGCCTGGCGTTGACCCGCGCCAACTTGCACCTGGCGCCTGGGACTGCATCCATGCCCAGCCAGCGATGGGGGTACATCTTTTTCATCGGAACCAATAGCGAGAGCTGGGGAAGATACAATGAGGAGGACGCCAGGCTGATTGCTTCGTTGCCCGGCGATGTGGTGGAAAAGAATGTGGCGGCCCTGCGGTTAGGGCTGGAGCGTATTCGCAGCGATCCTATGGCTTTCCTGGCATTGCTGCCCAAGAAGTTTGTTGTTATGTGGGGAGACGATACGTATGGTGTCCACTACAGCACCGTGAACGCAGGCAGAGCGATCTCGACGAGCATTGTTGGGTTACTCAACTACGCATCCCAGATATTCTGGTGCCTGGCACTTCTATTGGGACTGATATATCTGGTCGGCGCCTCGCCGGATCCATCCGGTCCTCAAATCCTGCTGTTGCTGCTCGTCCTTTCAACCCTTTTCTTCGAGCTATGGGAAGTGCAGCCCCGCTACCACCATTTCTTGAATCCGGTCCTGGCCATTGTCGCGGCCAAAGGTCTTGTCGCGCTCATAGAGAAGACAGAAGTTGGGTAACAGGTTGACACCAACACCATCGGCAAGCCGGCTGGCGTCCGGCTCAAGGCGTAAAATCCTGGTTATCGTCGGCGCCCGTCCCAATTTGATGAAGGCTGCGCCCCTCATGGCGGCGATGACCCAAACCGACAACTTGCAGCCGATCTTGCTGCACACCGGCCAGCACTACGATGCCAACATGTCCCAGGTCTTTTTTGAGGAACTGGAGCTGCCCCAGCCCGACATCTATCTGGGCGTCGGCTCCGGCAGCCATGCGCTTCAGACGGCCAGGGTTATGATCGCGTTTGAGCCGGTGCTGGAGCAACATCGGCCCGATCTTGTCATGGTCGTTGGCGATGTCAATTCTACTCTGGCCTGCGCGCTGGTCGCCGCCAAGCTTCATATCCCTGTCGCCCATGTCGAGGCTGGTCTGCGCAGTTTCAACCGCCGCATGCCGGAGGAGATCAACCGCATTCTGACCGACGCTCTCAGCGACCTGCTCTTCACAACCGATCGGCAGGCTAATGACAATCTGAGACGAGAGGGGATCCCCGAAGTAAAGATTCACTTCGTGGGCAATGTCATGATTGATACGCTGCTCAAACACCGCGAGCGCGCGCTGGCATTGGGTGTCCTGGAGCAGTTTGAGCTGAAGCCGGCCCAGTATGCGGTGCTCACCCTGCATCGTCCTGACAATGTTGACCAGCCCCCAGTTTTGATGCGTTTGCTGGCCGCGGTAGGCCAATTGAGCAGGCAGCTACCGGTTGTGTTCCCCGTCCATCCGCGCACGCGCCAACGCATCCTGACTTTTGGCCTGGACAGCCTGCTTGATCGTTTCCCTGCTCTCATTCGTTGTGAACCGCTGGGATACCTGGAAATGCTCTGTCTCATGGCGCAGGCAAAGTTAGTGCTGACCGATTCGGGCGGCATCCAGGAAGAAACTGCCGTTCTGGGAGTTCCTTGTCTGACTCTGCGAGAAGAGACCGAAAGGCCGGTCACGGTGAGTGAAGGCACAAACCTGGTGATCGGTAGCGACCCGGAGCGTCTGTTAGCCGAGAGCGACGTCATCCTGAGAGGCGGCGGTAAAACGGGCCGTATTCCCGAGCTTTGGGACGGCAAGGCCGCCGACCGGATCACAGCGATATTGGGCGAGGTGCTGAGATGAACCTCGCCATCTACCATAACCTGCCCTCCGGCGGCGGCAAGCGTGCGCTGTTCGAGATGACACGACGGCTGGCAGCGCACCACAAGGTGGATGTCTACACCCTCTCCACGGCTGACCACACGTTCTGCGACCTGCGGTCTTTTGTGGGGCGGCACATTGTCTTTCCGTTTCGGCCTCTGCCACTGGTCCGGCGCCCTTTCGGTCGGCTCAATCAGGGGATTCGCGCCGTCGATCTGTTGCGATTGGAGGCAGTGCAACGCCGCATCGCCGCGCAGATTGATGCAGGCGGTTACGATGCGGTCTTTGTGCACAACTGCCGTTTCAGCCAAAGCCCTGGCTTGCTCAAGTTCTTGCGCACGCCGACTGTCTACTATTGTCAGGAGCCACCGCGCCAACTCTATGAACCGATGGCGTTGCGTCCCTATCTGCAGTATTCCTGTGCTCAGCGCGTCGGCAATCTGTTTGATCCGCTGCCACGACTCTACCGGCGCACGCTATCCCGGCTGGATCGCCGCAATGTTGGCGCTGCGTCGCTGATTCTTGTCAATTCGGCCTACTCGCGTGAAAGCCTCTATCGCGTGTACGGGGTATCGGCAAGAGTTTGCTATCTAGGTGTGGATGTTCATAACTTTCAAGCCATGAACCTGCCCAGACAAGGTTTTCTCTTGTCAGTTGGCGCCTTGATTGCGAACAAAGGCTTTGATTTTGTGATTTCGTCTTTGGCGTTGATGGATAGCGCCACTCGACCTGAGCTTGTCATCGTCAGCAATCATGCTGATCCGCGAGAGCAGGGGTTTCTGGCGGAACTTGCCGACAAGCTGGCAGTCCAGGTGAAGTATCTACACCAGATCAGCGACAGCGAATTGGTCGCACTGTACAATCGGGCGGCGGCGACCGTGTATACACCGGTGATGGAGCCATTTGGCTTCGTGCCGCTGGAGTCAATGGCCTGTGCGACGCCGGTGATTGGGGTCTTCGAGGGGGGAGTGCGTGAAAGTGTGGCACCGGACGTCACCGGCGTACTAGTGCAGCGTGATCCGGCCGAGTTTGCGGCTGCGATTGAGCGCGTGCTATCCAATCCAACATGGGCGCGGGAACTCGGTGAGAATGGTGTACGCCATGTGCATCAGCACTGGACCTGGGAGGCAACACACAGCAGGGTGGAGTCTGCACTGTCGCTTGTGTGTGACAGGCATATTGTGACAGGCATATCAGGCGGAAGAGGAACGTCGCGTGATGACAGAGACGCCACACGTTGCCATCATCATCCTCAACTGGAATAACCCAGACGACACCCTGGCCTGCCTGCGCTCGGTGATGGCGCTGGACTACCCGGTCGAGCGCCGGCAGGTTATCGTCGTGGACAACGGCTCCACCGACGACTCGGTGGCCCGCATTCGCGCCGCCTATCCCGGCGTGACGCTCATCGAGACGGGGGCCAACCTGGGCTATGCGGAAGGGAACAATGTTGGTATTCGCTATGCACTGAAGGGCTGCCATGATTATCTTCTGATTTTAAACAATGATACTGAAGTGCAGCCTGATTTCCTCTCTCATTTGGTAGCTGAGGCTGAAGCAGATGTGTCCATTGGTGTTGTCGGGCCAAAGATGTATTTCTTAACCCCTAACGACATGGTCTTTGCGGCTGGAAGTGTAATAAGGTGGGAAGATGGCACACTAGATCACCGAGGTATCTGGAGAAAGGAGAGTGATCTTGGCCCGCTTTATGCCGAGAGTCCAGAAGACGTGGATTTTATCGTTGGTTGTGGGGTGCTATTTCGGCGGCAGGTGCTGGAGCGGCTCGGCTTGCTCGATAATCGTTATTATCTGAACTTCGAAGATGTTGATATTTGTGTTCGAGCCTATCGGGCCGGTTATCGCGTGCGTTATACACCGCGTGCTGTGTTGCATCACAAGGTTTCAGCAAGCCTTGGTCAGGCCTCCGCGCAAAACACTTATTATATGACAAGAAATGCTCTGTTATTTTTCTGGGAAAACTCGGTGGGATGGCGACGGTGGAGAGCAATTGTAAAGATTATTGCCCGCAACCTCGGACATATTATTGTATGGTACTTAAAGCCTGAGTATCGAATATCCGCGCAGGCAAAACGGCGTGCCAATCTTTTAGCCTTACGCGATGCAGTTTTAGCTCGTTTTGGCAAGATGGGATCAGACGTGGAGTCAGTATGTCGGAGCGAATGATTGATGAGCACACCAGCTGTTGTTCCCTCTTTTGTCAGTGTTATCATCCCCACTTACAATCGCAAACAGTCGCTGCTGCGCACCCTGGACAGTCTGGCCCGTCAAACTTACCCAACTGACCGCTTTGAGGTGATCGTGGTGGACGATGGCGGCAACGATGGATCCCATGAAGTGAGGCAGAGCGCATATCCATTTCAACTTGAATACTTCCACCAGTCAAACAAAGGTTCAGCCGCTGCTCGTAACTACGGCGTCCAGCAAAGCCGCGGTGATATTCTTGTTTTCATTGACGACGATATGACGCTTGACGCCAGGTACCTTGCTGTTATCGCTGCCAAAACGGAGCCTGGCATTATCACCATGGGACTCTGGCAGCCTTACGAGCCACCTAATCCGTCTCCATTCAGTGATTACATGGCGCGTCAGACGCAAGCCATAGCCATCCGCACTGTCGAAAATGAAGAGGTGTCTTTCTCTGAATGTACCAGTAACAACCTGGCTATGTGGCATGATGATTTCATTCGAATCGGCATGTGGCAGGATGTGCTCGGTGATGGGCCTACTCTTTGGGGGGATGTAGAATTTGGTTATCGGGCATGGAAGCAAGGCTGTCGCTTCGTGCGCGTCGCAGATGCTCGGTTGGTGCATCGTGATTACCATATCACTGATTTGGCTACAGCTTGCAAGCGGGCTTATCACGTTTCGAGTGTTGTGCAACCGCTTTTTATCTTACATCCCGAAATTAAGTCACATCTTTGCATGTTTCACGAGAAAGAGCCTGTCACCTGGCACCAGGATTCACCCAGCCTGATTCTTGGCAAGCTACTCCGGCAAGCTATCTGGTCCTGGCCGGTCATGTGGGCCATGCAATGCGTCGTCCCAATTCTGGAGCGCCGCGTGCCAGAGTCGAAGATGCTGGCGCTCCTCTACCGCTGGATCATCAGCGGGTACATTTTTCGCGGCTATCGGGATGGACTGCGTGAGTTAGCAAAAGGCAAAACAATATGAACTACGCCAATTTGCAACGCACGGCTGAAGCCTGGTCGCAGCCTTGGCAAAGAGACCTCGGTTTGCACTGGACCGACCTGGAGGTCGGCCGCCGGCTGAACGCCAAAGTTTCCGACGATGAGGCCGAGGATTGGCTGGCTTACATCTTGCGCCGCTACTTCAGTGGTCAATTGCCTCTGGCGCGTTGCTATAGCCTGGGTTGCGGTTACGGCGAGAGCGAGAGCCGTTTGGCCAAGTGCATTCGTCCACCGCGAGGCCTTCGACCTGTCCAAAGGCGCTATCGCCGAAGCTCGTCGTACAGTTGCAGCCAAGGGTTTCACCAACAACGAGTACGTCGGCCCCAATCGCTTCCGGTTGGCTGTGGGCGTGCTGGATAGCGACTTTGCCTATATCGCTGCACGGTCCCGTGCTCACGCTGATGTAGACTAGATATCCATGTTCAGTGTCTTGCGCGATCGTTCCCGCCAGCCTAACCTGACTGCGATTCTGATTGCTGGCGCAGTGTTGTTCCTGGCATCCCTGCTGGGTCAGCGCGCCTCACTGCCGTGGCTGGGGTTAATTACGGCCGGACTAGGGGTGGCAGTGCTGCTAGCCCGGCCTACACTGGGCCTCTTCGCCCTGGTGGTTGCAGCCCTGGCGGCGCCGCTGGAGTTCGGCACCGGCACCGAGGTCAAGCTCAACCCCGTCACCTTGCTGATCCCGGCCGTGGCCGCCTTGTGGGTTCTGGACATGGCGCGCCAGCGCCAAATACGGTTTGTTGCATCTTCGGTCAACCGTCCGTTGCTCCTGTTCCTGGTGGCTGGCCTGCTCTCTCTGCTGATCGGTCGCGCCACCTGGGACCCCATGACGCCGGTGAAAGATAGCTTCGTGTTGGTGCAACTGGCGCAGTGGGCTATCTTTGCATTCTCAGCGTTGGCTTTCTGGCTGACGGCCAATGTGGTGAAAGACGAACGCTGGCTGTGGTGGCTGGTGGCAACTTTCATGCTGGTCGGCGGCGGGCTGGCGATCCTGCAGGGCATTCCTGGTCTGGCCAGACTGACTGCCCCTATCATGACAGTGGCGTTCATCCGCGCCCCCTTCTGGATGTTGCTGGTTGCATTGGTCAGCGGACAACTGCTCTTCAATCGGGAGCTTTCGTTTGCCTGGCGTACGTTCCTGCTCCTTGCACTTCTGGCTGCGCTGGTATACGGCTTCGTGTTGCAACAGGAGGCGGCATCCAATTGGGTGGGCATGGCGGCCGTGCTTGGAGTGCTAATCTGGTTGCGTTTCCCGCGCTTGCGCTGGCCATTGGTAATTGTCGTCGTCATCCTGGCCGCGTTGGGACTGCTGCTTCCCGGCATCTACGCATTTGCGGGTGGTGATGAGGAATGGGTTCTCAGTGGTGGCTCGCGGCTAACGCTGATCCAGCGCGTGGTAGAGGTGACCATGCGCAACCCAATCACTGGACTGGGGCCAGCTGCGTATCGTCCATATGCCAATCATAAGCCGCTGTTATATCTACGGGCCTACTGGGTAGCGCCGCTGGTCAATTCACATAACAACTATGTCGATTTGTTCGCCCACGGCGGCATCCTGGGACTGGCTTTGTTTGCCTGGTTCAGCATCGAAGTAGCGCGGCTTGGTCTGCGTCTGCGTCGGCGCTACACGGTCGGCTTTGCTGCTGGTTACGTCAACGGTATGCTGGCGGCCGGTGCTGGCAGCCTGGTCATCATGGCGCTGGCCGACTGGATCCTACCTTTCGTATATAACATTGGCTTCCCTGGCTTTCAGGCCAGTGTGTTGGTGTGGCTGTTTCTAGGCGGGTTTGTGGCATTGGAGAATATGCCAGAGGCTGGGAAATAACTTGTGTCCTCCGCTGATTTGACTATTGTTATTGTTAACTGGAATGCGCGTGATTTACTCGCCGATTGCCTGCATGCCATTGCGCGCACGATGCAGGCGTCCGGCGCGCTAACGATCGAGGTGCTCGTTGTCGATAACGCTTCGACCGATGGCAGCGTTGCCCTGGTGCAGTCTCAGTTTCCCTGGGTCAGGCTGATAGTAAATGCAAAGAACATTGGCTTTGCTGCAGCCAATAACCAGGCGATTTGCATGGCGTCAAGTCGCTACATCCTTTTGCTGAATAGCGACACGGTAGTGCATCCCGGCGCACTGGCAACGTTAGTCCATTTCATGGAAGGCGCGCCACATGCAGGCGCATGCGGTGCACGCCTTCTCAATGGGGATGGGACATTGCAACCCGCTTGCCATCCCATGCTCACCCCCGGCCGCGAGTTCTGGCGGCTGATCTTTCTGGATCAGCTCTGGCCGCGCGCCACCTATCGCATAGGTCGGTGGGACACGGTCACGCCACGCCGCGTGGAGGTTATCAAAGGCGCATGCCTGTTATTGCGTCGCGTTGCGCTGGATCGGGTTGGCTTGCTCGACGGCGGCTACTTTATGTACACCGAGGAGGTGGACCTGTGCTATCGGCTGGCCCAAGCTGGCTGGGAGCTGTGGTACGTCCCGGCCGCGGTCGTCACCCACTACGGTGAGGGTAGCTCCAAACAGGCCGCCGAGTCCATGTACGTGCAGCTCTACCGCAGCAAGGTGCAGTTTTACCGCAAGTTTGGCGGTGTGCGCCGCGCTCGGCTGGCGAAGGCGCTGCTGGCGCTGGCCTACGTGCCGCGCTGGCTGGCCGCGTCCCTGGGAAGCCCCTTTTCGACCAGGTTGCGGCGCCAAGCGCGCACGTTTCGGCGGCTGCTGGCCGATCTGCCTGGGATGTGACTCAGGAGACAGGCGTCAGAGTCCATCGTACATCGTATATTCACCATTGGGCATTTCGCCTTGTACATTCGACATTCCACCTGGCTGATCATCATCCTGCTGCTGAGCGTGCTGCTACGCGTCGGCGTCGCGCTCTACCTGGGGGATAGCGTCCCGGCCGGCAAGGACGAGCAGTCCTACTCCGAGCTGGCCTGGCGCGTGACCACCGGCCACGGCTACAGTTTCGACCGGTCGTGGTATCCCTTTACGCCGCCAGATACGCCCACTGCCCATTGGTCGTTTCTCTATACGGCGCTCGTTGCCGCCGTCTATGCCTGCGCCGGCGCACATCCGCTGGTTGTGCGTCTGCTCCAGGCCGTGCTTGCCGGCCTGCTGATGCCTTATCTCACCTGGCGCCTGGCGCAACGGGTGCTGCCGCCTACAGTCTGCATCCTTTACTCTAGAACTGACAATCTCCAATCTCCAATCTCCCAATCTCCAATCTCCCAATCTCCCAATCTCCAATCTCCCAATCTCCAATCTCCCAATCTCCAATCTCCCAATCTCCTGGTCTTTCAACCTCCACTGCTCGCTGCTCTGCTCTCAGCTCTTTACGCGTATTTCGTGCTTTACGGCGCCATGGTACAGACAGAAGGTTTGTTCCTGTTGGCGGTGATCTGGTCGCTTGAGCGGGCGCTGGCGCTGCAGGAGCGACTGAGTGAAGGGGAGCTTGAGCGATTCGAATCTATGCCCTTGCAGAGCGGCTTTGGTGCGGAAAAGCACTGGTGGCGCTCCGCCCCTCGTACCTTACCCCTTGCCCCGAATTTCTGGACGGCGGATTGGCGATTGTGGGGTGTGGCGGTGACACTGGGGGTGAGCGTGGCAGTAGCGACGCTGCTGCGACAGTCGATCTTGCCCTGGGTCGTCGTGATGCTGATCTGGCTACTGACGGTGGATGTGATCACGCATCGACAGGTGCGGTGGCGTACGCTGGTGGCGCTAGCTGTGGTTGTAGCAATTCTGCTGGCAGCAATCTTGCCCTTCACGCTGCGCAACTACCGCGTGTATGGTGGCTTCTTACTGCTCAATTCTAACGCTGGTTATGCCATGTATTCGGCGCAACACCCCATGCACGGCGTCAGCTTTGACGCTTACGCTGCCGCGCCGCTGCCGACCGATCTGGCGCCAATGCCCGGCAATGAAGCGCAATGGGATCGCGTACTAATGGTGCAAGGCATCCACTTCGCGCTCGATGATCCGGGGCGTTATGTGTCGCTCTCTGTCAGCCGCGCTGTAGATTACTTTGAGTTCTGGCCGAAGACAAGCTCGTCGCTGCTCTTCAATATCGGACGGCTCGCTTCCTTCACCCTGTTGTTGCCGTTCATGTTGTATGGTGTGTGGGTGTTGGCCAGGAGCGAAGAGCGAGGGACGAGGGGCGAGGGGCGTGTTGCCTGGCTCCTCGCGCCTGCTGCGCTGTTGCTATTCTTTGCACTCTTCTACTCGTTGCTCCACATTCTGACATGGGCGATGCCACGCTATCGCCTGCCAGTGGATGCCGTTCTCCTCATCTTTGCCGCTGCCGGGCTGAGCAACCTCCTCAGCCGCATGTCATGGTGCAAGCGGACAGCACACGCGGATCAATTCAAGTAACCCCTGCCTCGCCAAGCCGCATCAGTCGTGCAGCGCCCGTCATGGATAACTCACCGTGCGTCACTCGTCAGCGGTGCTACGTGCGAAGTGACAGTTGACATGACAGTTGACGCATGACTGGCGTCGTAATGGCGTCTAACTCTCTGTCGTTTGTCCATTGGAATTGTCAGGTAAATACAATTACAATATCGTCAATGAAATTGACGCTGGTTTACGTTTTGCTATCGCCAACTTTTGGTATGCACCAGTATACCGCCAATCTGGCGAGTCATGCGATGACATTGGGGCATACAGTGCACGTGGTCACGACCGCGCTGGCGCCGCGCGACCGCTATGCCACGGGGGTGCACCTCCACATGCCGGTGGCTCATGTTACGACTGGCTTTGCGCGTGAGGGGGCGTCTCCAGAGGGGATGGTGCGCGTCTGGCGGCAGATGATGGCGTTGCGCCCGGATGTAGTGCACTTCACCGGCGTGCATCTGTGGAATCCATTGTTGCTGGCGCTGCTGCGAATACGCGGCGTTGCCACTGTTCATACCCTGCATGACCTTGACCCTCATCCTGATGTGCGGCATGGCGTGCTGATTCGGCTTTGGAATCGGCTGGTCATCTACAGCGCCGGGCAACTGCTGGTGCACGCCGAGCGCTATCGGCAGCGACTGGCAAGGCAACGTTCGGCGGCACAGGTGCACATCTGGCCGCTGACGCATACGTTTTTGAGCGCTACTGCCGAAGCTGAGTTGATGACGACTTCGCCTCGGCGCACGTGGGAACCCTGGGTGCTCTTTTTCGGGCGTGTGGAGCGCTACAAAGGAATCGACGTGCTCATGAGAGCTGCGCAGCAGCAAAGTGGCATCCTGCCCAGTGTCGTGGTGGCGGGGCGCAGTCGTGATGCGTTGTTCACGCCGCCGGGCGTCATTCACCTGAACCACCATATTGATGACCAGTTGGGTTGGGAGCTTTTCTGTCGTTGCCGGGCGGTGGTGCTGCCCTATATCGGCGCCACGCAATCGGCGTTGCCGGCTGCAGCATACGCATTTGGCAAACCGGTCATCGTCAGCGACAGCGGGGCGTTGGCAGAAAGTGTGACGCCAGGGCGGACTGGCTGGGTGACGCCGGCCGGTGATCCAACTGCGCTGGCAACAACGCTGGCAGAGGTGCGCAGGTGCACACCTGCGACGCTGGCCGCATTGGGCGATGCCGGGCGCACCTGGCGGCAGGCGGCACGGCTGGCAGAACAGCAGCAGCTAGGGGACATGTACGCCGCCGCAGTTGGTGGTTGATAGGTGGAGCTACTTTTCGCAGACGGCTTCATAGGCGGTTCTGGTGTGATTCCAGGAGGGAAATCCCAGATATGACAAACGAACTCATGTCGATTCCTCCTGCCGGGCGTGCTATACAGCGCGCTCACTTTGCGGCGTTGCGGTTGCGGATATCTGAGCGTCGGCTGTTGTTGAGCATTGTTGACTTGACCCTCGTCAACTTGGCGCTGTGGCTGGCGCTGGCGACGCAACCGCCATTCGCCTGGCACCCAGCGTTGACGCCCCTTTACCTGCGTTGGTCTATCACGCTGAGTGGCGTCTGGCTAATCGTTGCGCTGATCTTCGATCTTTATCACCTGCCCCTAGCGGCGCATGCGCGGCGCAGTGTGCAGAACGCGCTGGGGGCAGGCCTCCTGATGGTAGTGATTTATGCGCTCACACCCTGGCTCACGCCGCCGCTCTTTTCACGCTTTATGCTGATGGTCTTTGCGGCTACGGCGTTGGCGGGGGTGGGCTTATGGCGGCTCACCTACGCGCGTTTCTTCACGCAACCCTGGAGCAAACAGCGCCTGATGATTGTGGGCGCCGGACGCGCAGGTGTGGAACTGGCGTATAACCTGAGCCATGCAGGTGGTGTCCCCAATCCCTATCGCGGCTCCGGTTACGATCTGGTTGGTTTCATCGACGATAACCCTGCGCTACACAAGCAACTGGTTGCTGGCGCGCCGGTGCGGGGTGACCATACAGCGTTGGTCTCACTGGTGAGCGCGTTGCAGATCGACGAAGTGGTGGTGGCAATCACCAATCGGCACGCCATCCGGGCCGAACTGCTGGAGGCGCTGATTGCCTGTGCTGAACACGGCTGTCGCGTCACAACGATGAGCGCGCTGAGCGAGCGTGTGTTGGGACGTGTACCGGTGTTGCATATCGGGTATAACCTGGAGGAGGCATTCCCGACCCAGGACGATGTCGGCATGCGACTCAACGCCATTCTCAAACGCACCATCGACGTGAGTGCAGCGCTGATCGGATTAGTGGCGCTTGGCTTGATATTGCCCTGGGTGGCGCTGGCGAACCAGATTGCATCGCCGGGGCCACTTTTCTATCGGCAGATGCGCGTCGGACGCGGTGGCCGCTGCTTCACGATCTACAAGCTGCGCTCGATGGCGCCAGACGCCGAGGCCGACACCGGCGCAGTATGGGCAGCGGCTGGTGACAGGCGGGTGACGCCAGTGGGACGCTGGCTGCGCCGCACGCGACTGGACGAGCTGCCACAGGTGATCAATGTTTTGCGCGGCGAGATGAGCATCGTCGGCCCGCGCCCTGAACGTCCGGAGTTTGTCGAGCGATTGGCGCGGGAGATTCCCTTTTACCGGGCGCGGCACGGTGTGCGTCCAGGCCTGACAGGGTGGGCACAGGTGCAATACGAATATGGGCGCACATTTGAGGATGCACGTATCAAGCTGGAATATGATCTCTACTATGTGCGGCATGCGTCTCTGCTGCTTGATTTGCAGATTCTCTTTCGCACTGTAGCGATTGCGTTGCAGATGAAGGGATCCTGATGGCAGGCAACTGGATGCGGAAAGTAAACCTGCTACTGCAGGTGTGGCTGGGGGCAGGTTTACTATATCATTATTACCTGTTGTTGGCAGGAGGCGCCAGGCCGCGCACCAGTAGAGTCACATTGCCGCCGCAACAACGACTTGCCATCGTAATACCAGCGCACAATGAACAGGCAGTCATAGGTCGGACAGTACGGTGCTTGTTGGCGCAGCGTTATCCTTCCGTTTTGTACGATGTGCATGTGATTGCCGATCATTGTGAGGACGACACTGCCGATGTGGCGCGGAGGGCAGGCGCCGAAGTGCACGTGCGCACGGAAGGTCCACATGGACGCAAAGGCTATGCCTTGACCTGGGCGTTGCAGCGACTGCTCGCCGACGTTCGCCACTATGATGCGTTTGTAATCTTTGATGCTGATAGCCTCCCTGCACCGGACTGTCTTGCCGAACTGGCGCGAGAATTGGCGCAGGGGGCGCGCTGTGTGCAAGGACGACATATAATCGCCAATCCATCCGCCAGCTTGTTTGCAGCAGTGGCGGATATAGATATGCGGCTGAACAATCGCATTCGCAACCAGGCTAAGGCCAATCTGCATTTGTCAGCGCGCTTAATGGGAGACGCCATGTGCTTTCACCGCACCCTCCTGACTGACCATCCCTGGGTTGGCGCAGAATCGCTGACGGAAGATCGCGATTATGGCATCTATCTCGTCACACAAAGGGAGAGAATTGCATTTGCTCCTGACGCAGTGTCACTGGGTCAATCTACGACCAATTGGCATAACGCAACTCCTCAACGTATGCGTTGGTATGGAGGCGCATTTGCGCTGCAGAAGCGTTACGCGCTTTCCCTTGCCGTCCAGAGTGTTGGTCAACTGGACATCGATGCCTTCGATAAATTGCTTGAGTTGACCTTACCGCCATTTTCAACCATTGCAGTGTTGGCGCCTGTGCTGACAACATTCCGCATGTTGATCAGAGAGCGACCAAGAGTTGGGGGCGCGTTGTGGGCGATAAGCTGGTTGTTTCCACTGTTTGGCTTGATGCTAGAGCGTTCTCCGCGTTCCGCCTACCGTGCTTTGCTGATCGGGCCGGTGTATGTACTGTGGCGACTTTGGATTGGCATTCGCGTGCGGTTGCGACGTGCGCCAATCGACTGGGTGCGGACGCAACATCGCTGAGCGCAGAGGCAGTGAGATGGTGAAATTTCTCGTCGTGATCGGCACACGTCCAGAAGCAATCAAGCTGGCGCCCGTGATTGGTGAATTGCGCCGCCGCCTGCCGCATGAAGCCGTGTGCGTTTGCAGCACAGGGCAGCATCGTGAGATGTTGGCGCAGGCGCTGTCGGCATTCGCTATCACGCCCGACCTTGACCTGGAATTGATGCAGCCCGATCAGGGTCTGTCCGCTTTGAGCGCGCGCGTATTGGTCGCCATGGATGCCGTGTTGACCTCTTACGCACCCGAATGGGTGATTGTGCAAGGCGACACAACGACGGTGGCCATGGCGGCGATTGCCGCCAATCATCGCCGGGTGAAGGTGGCGCATGTCGAAGCCGGCTTGCGCACCTATGACCGTGCCAATCCATTTCCCGAAGAGATGAATCGGGTGATGACCGACCACATGAGCGAACTCAATTTTGCGCCAACATCGACGGCCAGACAGAATCTGCTGCGGGAGGGTATTGAGGAGCATCGCGTCGTCGTGGTGGGCAATACGGTGATCGATGCACTCTACACGCTGGCCACACAGCCATGGCAGCCTGATCCCACCACTCCGCTGGCGCACCTGCCGGACGCACGCCAGATCATTCTGGTGACAGCGCATCGTCGCGAAAACTTCGGCGCTCCACTCGCGGCAATCTGTACAGCACTGCAGACACTGGCAAAAAGATACGGTGATAAGGTGCACATCGTCTACCCGGTGCATCGCAATCCGCATGTGTGGTCCGAAGTGCACGCGCGATTAGCGAATGTGGCGGGAATCACGTTGTTGCCGCCGCTTGATTATCGCGCCTTGATCCATCTGATGAAACGATCGTGGTTGATCTTGACCGACTCGGGCGGAATTCAAGAGGAGGCGCCTGCACTTGGCAAACCGGTGCTTGTCTTGCGCACAACCACCGAACGTCCCGAAGCGGTCGCCATTGGCGCCGCGCAGTTGATCGGAACAGACGCCGACGCCATCGCTGCGGCGGTTGAGGCCTTGCTATATGATGAGAATGAGTATGTACGGATGGCGACTGCGGGCAGTCCCTATGGTGACGGTCACGCCGCCGCCCGGATTGTTGACTGCCTGCTGGCGCAATCGGGCGCGCCGGTGATAAAAGCGTCTTCACCGATATCACCATGACATACGAGATTGGAGGGGCCATGCAACTGATTATCTGTCCCCATCTTGGCCTAGAGGATGACCCTACGCTCATCCGTACTGCAGCCACGCGCGCACACCGTTGCTACGTCCAGGCAAGCGTGATGGCGCCCGATGTGGAGCATCAGACTGCCTTCTGTCTTTCCGGTGCGTTCAAGACATGCCCTTACTACGCAGATGCTGACGCCCTGGCGCCAGTTGCACCATCCGTAACCTGGCGTCCCCCGGAACTAGATGAGGGCGCGCGTCCCGCCTGGCTGAGCTATCTCTGGCTGGGGTTGTCGGCGGTGATCGTGGTTGTCTTTGCCTTTGTCATGATCACCGCTGGGCTGGACTTCCTACGCCCACCCGTGGTGGCAACGCCGATGGTGCTGGCGACTGCTACGCCAACCCTCTCTTCACCGACTGCTACACCGACCCAGGGTCACATCGAGTTGGCGCGATTGCTCCCGACGCCGACGCCCGTCCCTGGCGGCCAAACGTTGACGCTGACGCCCCGCGCTGGTGACGTCGGCTGGTGGGCCAGCAGCGATGCGCGCGCCAACCATCTGGGCGATTCGTTCCTCTACGCCGGACGTCTGGGCGATCAGCACTTTCTCTCCATGATCCGCTTCGAACTGGCGCGCGTGGCCCGAGGCGCAGCTATCGAACAGGCCACGCTACGGCTCACTGGTTTGGATGACCGGCGCTTTGATCCCGCCGATCCAGGGCTATGGCTGGTGCAGCTGATCGCCGAAGTCGATGCGCAGGAGCTGACGGACGCCGACTACGTAGCGGCTTACAGCCGTCCCGCCGCGATTACGCTGGCGCCGCTGACAGCCGCTGACTTGGCCGTGCGCAAGACCAACGAATTGGCGCTGGATGCCGCAGCGCGCGCCTGGCTGGCGCAACAACTGCTGGACGGCGCAACTTCGCTGACGGTCCGGCTGCAACCTGCTGGTGACGGTGCGACTTCGCTCTTTGCCTGGGACAGCGGTCAGGGATCGGAGAGTGAGGGCGCGGCGCCTGAGTTGCACCTTGTCGTCGGTCCACCACCGCCCACGCCGCCGCCCTTGCCGACGAAACCATTCATCGTGGCAACCCTGACGCCGCCGCCCGCAAACGTTATGACGGCCGTTGCAATGGCGGCGACAGCCACGGCCGTCGCCGCGACCACTGGCACTTATACACCGATTCCGTACCAGGTCTACACGCCTACTCCCTTTCCTGAGAATCTGGAGACAGTGCAGGCGGTGGCGCGGCTGCGCGGGCTGCCGCCTGTGCTGGTCGATACGCCGACGCCCGCCAACGCCGCGACCGCGACCGCCATTGCCGAATACGCCACTGCCGTCGCGCTTACCACCGGCACCTTTACACCCGTGCCATCAGACTATGTGACGCCGATCGTGATTGTTCCGACGCCGCCTGCTGAGAATGTAGCGACGGCGGCGGCGCGTGTCCTGGCCGTCACCGCCACTGCGGAGGCGGCTGCCAGGCTTCTGTTGCCAACGCCGACGCCCACGCCCTGGCCCTACAACGCGGTGATGGGCGTGCTGGTCTATGCCACTGCAGCGCCAGAGAATCTAGAGACAGCTGTCGCC
Organism: Chloroflexota bacterium; assembly: GCA_003451595.1. Classification (GTDB taxonomy): domain Bacteria; phylum Chloroflexota; class Anaerolineae; order Caldilineales; family Caldilineaceae; genus Caldilinea. The sequence continues at coordinate 32,991 of DMDA01000024.1, forward strand.
ATGAATGAACAGGCAGCGCTGATCGCTCGCACCACCGGCACACCTACGCCGCTACCTTGGAATGCGATTGTCATTACGCGTGTGCCGCCGCCAGCAGCGCCCACGCCAACCCCAATCCCACTTTTCATCAACGAGGCGGAGTTCACCGCCACGCCGACGCCAACCGATACGGGCACGCCTCCCGCCATGCTGCCCGCCGAAGTGATTGGCAAGATTCTGTTTAAATCTGACCGCAGCGGCAGTGAGGCGACCTACATGCTCGATCCAGCGACAGGTGCGGTCACCTTGATCACTCAGTCCTGGGTCTATGCGTTGGCGCGCCAGCAACTGGCCCAGGGGCCGGGCGCAGAGCAGGCTATCGTCAAAGCCGATAATCGTGGAGTGCTGCAAATCCACGCGTATTCACCCATCTACAACGCCACGCGCCAATTGACAACCCTCAACGGCGCCAGCTACGATCCGGCATGGTCGCCTACGGGCGCATGGATTGCATTTGTCAGCACCGACTCCGGCGGCGATGAGATTTATCGCGTGAACCCGGATGGCTCGGTGACACAGCGACTCACCTTCAATACGTGGGAATGGGACAAGCACCCCAGTTGGTCGCCAGATGGGGCGCACATTGTCTTCTACTCCAACCGTGACAGCGGGCGTCGTCAACTCTGGATGATGAACGATGATGGCAGCGGGCAGGTCAATTTGAGCAACAACGAGTATAATGATTGGGACCCTGTCTGGGTCAGGTAAATCATGAAGCACAGCAAGCGAGTGTCATGATGCCGACGAGTAGCGCCAGCAATCAGAATAACCTGATGGAGTACCTCACCCCACTATGGCGATGGTGGTGGCTGTTGCTGGCTTCGACGTTGGTGGCGACAGTCTCGATGGCGCTTGCCACCTTCTTTGAGCCAACACAGTACAGCTCGCGCTCCACACTGATGATCGGCGCCAGCATCCGTGATCCCAACCCCAACAGCGGCGAGCTTTATCTGGCGCAACAACTAGTGACCACCTACGTTGATCTCATCCAGCGCGCCAGTGTGCGCGAACCGGCGATGGCGACGCTGGGCATGGACTGGCTGCCAGAGTATTCAGCGCGCCAGGTGCCTGGCACGCAGCTCATGGAAATCAACGTCATTGACACCGACCCGGTGCGCGCTCAGGTGGTGGGGCAGGCGCTGATCGAGCAGCTCATTGCACTTAGCCCTGAGGGCGCGCAAGAACAGAAGCGCGCCGATTTTATCGAGCAAGAACTTGATTCACTGCAGGCCAGCATCACTGAGACCAAAGCAGAAATTGAGCGCCGCCAGAGTGATCTGGCAACCCTATTCAGCGCCCGCCAGATCGCTGACGCCCAAAATCAGATCGACGCGCTGCAGAGCAAGCTGAGCACTCTGCAAAGCAACTTTACCGCCTTGATCTCTACGACGCAGAAGGGCGCCGTCAACACAATCACCGTGATCGAGCCGCCCGCCGTTGGGACGCCTGTCTCCAACAACTTGCTGTATAAGCTGTTGATGGCGGCTGCTGTTGGCTTCATGCTGGCTGCCGGTGGTGCGTACTTGATCGAATTTCTCGATAAGAGCTTCAAGAATTCGGACGAAGTTCAACAGCATCTGGGGCTGGCGTCTTTGGGCGCAGTACCGGAGATCGAGATGGCCACAGCGACTGGCAAACGCAAACTTTGGCGCCCGCTGCAACCGGGCAGAGGCGCGGCAAACGGCGTCCACATGCCGCAAGGCGCCACACGGCGCTTGCCGTCGTCGGCTCTACCTCCTATGATCGACCCGTCGCTGGTGATGTTGCATGACAACCAGTCGCCCGCCGCCGAAGCCTTCCGCGTGTTGCGCACTAATCTCCAGTTCGCCGCAGTGGCGCACCCGATACGTTCGCTGGTGGTGAGCAGTTCCCTGCCAGCAGAAGGCAAATCATGGATCGTCGCCAACCTGGCGATTGCCGCTGCACAGGCAGGCAATCGCGTCGTGATCATGGATTGCGACCTGCATCGCCCGCGTCAGCACCACATCTTTGGGCTGGGCAATACGCTGGGATTGACGACGGCGCTGCTAGGCATCGAGGGCGTTGCGCTGGAGCAGTTTTTGCAGCCGGGGCCATTGCCCAGCCTGCGCGTGATGACGAGTGGCCCGCTGCCGCCTAACGCCGCCGAACTGCTCGGTTCCGAGCGAATGCAGTCTCTGCTCGAAGTCGTCGGCCAGCAGGCGGATATTATCGTGATCGACTCGCCGCCCGCCTCGGTGCTGGCCGACGCCGCCGTGCTCTCGCGTCAGGCGGATGGTGTGTTGTTGGTGGTGCATACCGGGCGCACCGATCGGGATGTGGTCAAGCGCACAGTGGCTGCATTGCAACAGGTGCAGGCGCACATTGTCGGCGTTGTGCTCAATCGCATGCCGACGCGCGGGTACGGTTATTCCCATCACTACTATTACTATTACAACTACACTTATGCACACAAGTATTATCGCCGTGACGAGCAGCTCGTCGGCGGTGTGCTGCCGGTGACGCCAGCCCGACCCACGCTCAATGGCAAAGCACCCACGCCAGAGGGCGCGCCTGTCCCCGATTCACCCCGCCCGCCATCTAACCCAGGCCAGGAAGGCGTCCACGAAAGCTGACCGCCTTCACTGCCACGCAGGCATGTAGTCTGGTTGGTGACGCTGGCCTCCAAAAACGTCTGCGTCGCCAACACAGACGTCAAACCAGCCACGCGGTGCGGTTGCAATGCACACCGGCAGTAGTACAATGTTCCTCATGGACGCTCATATTTCCGACTTTCTCCACGCCTTGTACCCACGCGTGACAGGCGACCTGCGCGCCGACGACTACACGCGCACCCTGTACAGCACCGATGCCAGCCTCTACCAGGTGATGCCGCATGCCGTGCTGATCCCCAAGCACGCCGACGACATGCAGGCAGCGATCGAAGTGGCGGCGAAACACAAGGTTCCGCTGCTGCCGCGCGCGGGCGGCAGCAGCCTGGCCGGGCAGACCGTCAACGCCGCGCTGGTGATCGACACCTCGCGCTGGCTCGACCAGGTGTTGGAAATCAACGCCGAGGAGCGCTGGGTGCGCGTGCAGCCCGGCATCGTGCTCGACGTGCTCAACGCCCGGCTCAAGCCGCACGGGCTGCAATTCGGACCCGACCCGGCGTCGAGCAACCGCGCCTGTCTGGGCGGCATCGTCTCCAACAATGCAACCGGTAGCCACTCGATTGTCTACGGCATGGCGGTCGATCACGTGCTGGAGATGAAGGTGCTGCTTGACGACGGTTCGCCCGCCCACCTGCGCCCGCTTAACGCCGATGAACTCCGCCAGCATTGTGC
>DMDA01000024.1:36537-38313 GCA_003451595.1 Chloroflexota bacterium
TATCTGCCGCAGGATGCGCGTTTCAACCTGGTCAATCTGCTCGCTGGCGCCGAAGGCACACTTGCCGCCATCACCGAACTCAAGCTCAAGCTGGTCGAGCGCCCGCGGCTGACTGCACTCGCCATCGTCGAGTTTCCCAGCCTGCTCGCCGCGCTGGAGGCGACGCCCGCCATCCTGGCGACCAACCCCACCGCCGTCGAGCTGATCGACGACCTCAGCCTGCGCATGGCCGCCGACAACCGCGATGCCGCCCGCCTGGTCAAGTCGTTCATCCGGGGCAATCCGTTCTGTTTCCTGGCGGTTGAATATCAGGGCAACGACGAATCCGAACTACGCGCCAAGCTCCAATCTCTCATCTCCCAATCCCCTAATCTCCCGATCTCCCCTCTTTTCGACCCCAAACTCCAAGCCAACGTCTGGTCCGTGCGCAAGATTGGCCTGGGGCTACTGATGAGCATGCGCAGCGACTGGAAACCGGTGCCCTTCATCGAAGACACCGCAGTGCCGCCGCAGCACCTGGCGGAGTATATCCCGCAGATCGAGGCGTTCTGCCGCGAGCTGGGCACGCAGATGACCTACTATGCCCATGCCTCGGCGGGCTGTCTGCACATTCGCCCGCTCATCAACACCAAACTCGGCGCCGAGATCGACAAGATGCGCGCGATCAGCCTTTTTGTCGCCGATCTGCTCGGTCACTACGGTGGCGCGCTTTCCAGCGAACATGGCGACGGGCGCGTGCGCAGCTGGCTGGCGGAACGTTTCTACGGACCAGACCTCTACGCGTTGTTCAAGCAAGTCAAGGCGACGTTCGACCCGCACAACCTGTTCAACCCCGGCAACATCGTCGATGCGCCTGCACAAAATCAGCACCTGCGCTACGGCGCCAGCTACCAGACGATTCCGCTGCAAACTGTGCTGCGCTGGCAAACTGGATTTGCCACGGAAATTGAAATGTGCAACGGCGCGGGCGTCTGCCGCAAGCTGACTACGGGTGCGATGTGTCCAAGCTTCATGGCGACGCGCGAGGAGGAGCACAGCACGCGTGGCCGCGCCAACCTGCTGCGCGCGGCGTTGTCAGGGCGCCTGCCTGCCGGCGAACTGACCAGCCCGCGCATGTACGCGGCGATGGATCTGTGCGTGGCGTGCAAGGCGTGCAAATCTGAGTGCCCGTCGTCGGTGGACATGGCGCGCATCAAGACCGAGTTTCTGGCGCATTACTACGCCGCGCATCCACGACGCAAACGCGATTACCTGTTTGCGCACATCGACACGCTCAGCCGGCTGGCGTCGGGCTGGCGCGCACCGCTGGCAAACTGGACGCTCTCGCTCGGGCTGACCAAAACGATCCTCGACCGTTGTTTTGGCATCAGTCGGGAACGCCCACTGCCGCGCTTTAGCCGGAAACCATTTATGAGGGACGAGCGAGCGGGGGAGAGGGGGAGAGCGGGAGACAATCTCCAATCTCCAATCTCTAGTCGCACAATTGCACGATCGCCGGATCATGTGCCGGTTCTCTTCGTAGACACCTACAACACGTTTTCCTATCCCCATGTTGCACGCGCCGCCGTCACCGTGCTGGCGGCGTTGGGCTGTGCGGTGGAGGTTGCGCCGGTGACGGATGCGGGACGCCCGGCGCTGTCGAAGGGGATGATCGACCTGGCGCGTCGCAAAGCGCAGCGCGTGGTCGCAGCGCTGCATCCCTATGCTGCGGCTGGCCGCCCGATCCTTTTCCTGGAGCCGAGCGACTGGTCGGCGGTGGTCGATGATTACGCCGCG
>DMDA01000024.1:38546-38917 GCA_003451595.1 Chloroflexota bacterium
TACGTCGCCGATCGGCTGGCAGGGGGCGCCCCTTCGCCGTTCGCTGGCAAGCCACAGCCGGCGCTGCTGCATGGTCATTGCCACCAGAAGGCGCTGATCGGTGTAAAACCAGCCGTGCAGGCGCTGACGCTGGCAGGCTATACGGTGCAGGAGATCGACAGCACCTGCTGCGGCATGGCGGGTGCGTTTGGCTATGAAAAAGAACATGTTGAGGTCTCGCTGAAGATGGCGGAGCACGGCTTGCTACCCGCCGTACGCGCTGCCGCCGCGGAAACCGTGATCGTGGCCGCCGGGGTGAGCTGCCGCCAACAAGTGCTCAGTGTGACAGGGCGGCGAGCGTTACACCCGGCAGAGGCATTGGCGGCGCAGTT
>DMDA01000024.1:39189-40788 GCA_003451595.1 Chloroflexota bacterium
CCCAGGCGTGATATAAATGTGCTACCTTGCTCGCTGTAAGCCGATGCCGTTCGCTGTGCAGGTTCATGTAGCGAAGGAGCAGATGCATGTCGCTCACAATGCCAGAGCTAGTGCAGACGCGTGAAACAACAACTGACCTTCCGGTGGCGCCCCCGTTGATGGCGGGTGACCGGCTGACGCGCGCCGAGTTCGAGCGCCGCTATCGCCAACATCCGCATATCAAAAAAGCCGAACTGATTGAAGGAGTTGTGTATATGCCTTCACCGGTAAAACATCGGCGCCATGGGTGGCCACACCTGATTCTTGGTGGGTGGGTGATGACTTATCTGGCCGCCACCCCTGGTGTAGATGCAAGCGATAACGCCACCGTGCGTCTTGACAACCACAACGAGGTGCAGCCGGACATTCTCCTTCGCCTTGACCCAACTGCTGGCGGGCGCTCGCGCGTCGATGACGACGATTTTATTACGGGCGCGCCGGAACTGATCGTCGAGATCGCCGCAACCAGCGCCAACTATGATATGCACGACAAGAAGCACGTCTATGCGCGCAACGGCGTCGCCGAGTATCTGGTGGCGCTCACGCACGAGCAGCAGGTGCACTGGTTCGTCTTGCATGAAGGGGAATTCGTCGCCCTGGCGCCCGGTGAGGATGGCGTGCTGCGCAGTGAAGTCTTTCCCGGCCTGTGGTTGGACGCCTCCGCCCTCTGGCGACAAGACCTGCCTGCGCTGCTTGCTGTGTTGCAGCAGGGGGTGGGAACTGAGGAGCATGCTGCGTTTGTCGAGCGGCTGCGCGTCCGGTAGAGCAGCGCTGTCCCTTCATGTTGCCTGACTGCCGCAAAGAGGGTGCGCGCGTTGGCGTGCTACTGATTTCCAGGTTGTCGCGTGATATCGCTCGCCATCTTCCCGGAAGCTCCAAAGCTTCCGGGAAGATAAACAGTTAACCTGGCGATCAGTAAATCGATCCGTCTTGGTAAAAAGCGACCGGCGTCTGGAACTCCAGGCGCCGGTCGCTTTTTCTAGATGGCTACAGACTCATGCCATCGTTACCGGGTGATAGCCGGCAGGAACACCTTGACCGACGGGGCGTCGCTTACCACGATGGTCGCCGTGTTGGCTGGATTCACTGCATCGAAGTAAGTGAACGTTCCGGCGCTGTCGAAGTGGAACTGATAGCGTTCGCCCGCCAACAGCAGCCCGCTGTCGAAGTTAGCCGCGCCAACCGTCGCGCTGCTCACATCCTTCGTGCTGGTCGCCGTGTGACCGTCCGCCGCCATGTTTACCCACTCCACCACATCGCCGGGCGCTACGGTCAGGTAGGCTGGCTCGAAGCCGTATTCCGTCACCTGGACAGTGTGCTTGGCTGGCTGTGTCACCTGCGGCGTCAACGGGATGTCATAACGCACAGCCTCGTCGATGACCTGAATGTCGGTGCTGCGGTAGGACTGATAGCCGCTGCGGCTTGCCTCCAACCGATACGTTCCCACCGGTGTGAAGAAGCTGAAGTAGCCATCCGCCGCTGTCGTTTGCGGGTTCACCTGACCGAAGTCGGCGGCGGGCCACAGGCTGAAGGCGGCGTCGGCGCTGCTGCCATTCACGG
>DMDA01000024.1:40958-41991 GCA_003451595.1 Chloroflexota bacterium
GGAACGCAGCGCTGGTGCGCGGCGCGTCCCCGGCGGTAAAGACGCCTTCATAGACGCCGTCGCCGTCTGGGTCGGACATCTCGACAACCTGGGTGTCGCTGATGACAAGCTGCACGCCTGCATCGGGCGCCGCGCAACACAGCTTCACCGCGACCGTGTAGGTGCTGCCAGGGCGCAGGCGCAGCGACCAGCCGGTTGCGTCGGTGCGTCCTTCTGCATCGACCGGGCGATGCGACCAGCCCAGTTCATTGGTGAAGCGCAGGCTCAACGGACTCCAGATCAGGGTGCTGTCCACCGTGAAGTAGACCGTGCGCGAAGGCTCGCTCGTCAGTCCGCCCAGGTGCGCCACTGCATAGAGTTCATGGTCGCCATCGGCAACGGTCGTGGTGTAGCTCCAGCGACCGGAGGCGTCGGCAGTGACAGTCGCCAGCAGCGCGCCGTCCAGATACAGGTCCACTGTCGCATTGGGCAGCGCCCGTCCACGGATATCGATCTCGCCATCACAGGTGGTGCCGTTGCCCGGCTCCACGATGATCGGCGGCGCCAGCTTCAACTCCACAGTCGCCGTAGCCTGGTTATTCTCCGAGTTTACGTCGGCGTCGGCGGCGATCACTGCTGTGTTGGTGAAGACGGTGTTGGCGCCCTCAGTCGGCACACCCATCTTGATGGCGATGCGCCCGCGCGCGCCGGGGTCAAGCGTCCCCACCGCAAAGCGCAGGATGGCGCCATCCAACGTGTAGGTGATTTCCGGCGTGCTGCGCACTTCCAGCGACGTCAGATCACCCGCCAGCGTCAGATCATCGGCAATGCGCACGTTGGTCGCGGTCGTCAGCCCGTGATTCGCGTACTCGATCACCCAGTGCAGGCGACTGGCGCGCAGCGGCGGCTGCCCACCCGTCTGACCCTGCGGCTCCTCATGCGGCAACGCCACGCCTTGTTTGCGAATAACGAGGTCAGCGCCGTTGGCTGGGTCCTGTTGCGCTCGCCATAGATAATCTTCGGTTTCACCAAAGCGGAATGGTGTAGCGTAGCC
>DMDA01000024.1:42256-43205 GCA_003451595.1 Chloroflexota bacterium
GTCCCAACGCCGCAGCGTTGATCGGATAGTCGATGACGATATGCTCGAAGGCCATGGTCGCCGCTTGATTGGGCGTCGCCGGGCATTCCGCCACATCGCGCCAGTTGCCATTACGTGCGCCATCCACCCAGATGTTCAGATAGCCGACGCCCTGCTCCAGTTGCGCCGCCATACCCGGAGCAATGAAGACCTGCACCGGCGCCTCAGCCTTGACGCAGTTCGAGAAGACAAGTCGCCCAACGGCTACGCCGTCGTCGAAGTGGTCGCGATTGGCGATGTTCACCGGCGGCAGAAGGTTGTTGGTCGGGTCGGCGTCCGGGCCAATGTCGGCGTTGGCTTCACGGCTAACGCCCTTACCCAGGTGGAAGGGCAGCGGATTGGCGTGCGCCGGGCCTTGCTCAGGCAGCGCCGGGTCGAGCACGGTGGCAAAGGCCGCAGGCACCCCGGGGTAAGCCGTCATCGCAGCGCCGGCAAAGTGATTGGTGGCGTCCGGCGCGTCACCCACATCCAGCCCGCGCACGGTCAAGGTCACCGGATTGGTCTGCCGGATGACCGGCGAATCGTCTTCCGGCCAGGTGCAGGGCGCGCCGGGGTGTGGCACGGTCGCCGCCTGTTGCGCGGGCGCCGGGCAGGCGATGAAGCGCCCGATGTTGACAAGCTGACCATCCGCCGCCATGTCCTCGACCAGTTTGGCGCGGAAGTCGAAGGTCTTGGTCTCTTTCGCCGCCAGCCGGAAAATCTTATCGAAGACCGGGCCGACGCCGCCTTCGTCCACCGTCACCAATCCTTCCGGCAGTCGGTCGCGCAGCGGCACGAACACCGGCGTTTCGCTGTCGTTGACCAGCGTAAAGCGGAAGCGCACGATCATGCCCGGCACAATGTCAGCTTGCTGTAGCTCAACGTCTGCGCCGTCACGGATTTCGACGATGCTCTTGTGTACGGCGATGGG
>DMDA01000024.1:43485-64359 GCA_003451595.1 Chloroflexota bacterium
ACCGAGGGCGAAAGCTCCGTCACCTGGATGGGGCCGGCCAGCACAACGCCGGCAGGCAGCTCATCCTGCATCATGGTGATTGCCGGGGCGGTTCCGCCCACATGCTCAATCTCGATGGTGTACGTAAAGATGTCTCCCGGCCTGACTGGTGTGCTTGTGGTTTCGGCGCGCTTGGCGATGTGCAACTCTCCTGGCTGACCGGACTGCTCCAGGCGGCGCAGGTAATCTTCGGTTTCGCCAAAGGCAAAGGCATTGGGGGCGTCGGGGCCGCGGCCATCCGCCAAGCCGGTCGCCGGATCGACGATGGCAGGGATTTCGCTCAGGGAGAAGCGCATCCAGTGCAAAGCGGCATCCAGTTCTGCCGGCGTGTTGAAGACGAGCTTCGTCGTGATGGGAACATCGACGGGAACGCCGGCTGGCAGCGCCGTCATGTTCACAACGAAATTCTGGATGATCCACTCGAAGGAACGCGCCTCGCCGCCGGGGAACTGTTCACCCTGGCAAACGCCTACATCTGACCAGTCGCCGTCGCGGTTGCCGTCAAACCAGACGTTCAGATACATCCGTTCCAGCGTTGAGGCCGGGTGTCGCGTGAAGCGCACGGTCAGCGTGGCTTCCTGGCAGTTGACCAGCGGCGCGCCGGGATTGCGCCAGCCGTCGTCGCCACGATCGTTGTTAGCATTGTCCAACCCACCAGCCAGGATATTGTTGATAATGTCCTGATCCGCAGCCGGCGGAGCCGCATCGACTTCGGCGGTCAGCCCACGCCCTAGCACAGCCTCGATATGCGCGTTGATGTGCTTTGGTCCGGTGGCGCCAGCGGCCGAGCCTCCCCATACTGTGGGGAAACGTCCGAGCACACCCGACGCCGGATACGCCGTGTTGTTCAGGTCCACGCCGCCTGCGCCTGCTCGATTGGAGCTGTCGGGGGCGTCGCCCAGGTCGGGCCGATTCTGGCCATCTGGCGGCGGAACTTCGCCCTTCACGACACAAATGTCATCCAGGAAAAATTCCTGCCCGCCGATCTCAAACTCGTTGATGGCGCCTTCGACGCGTAGCTCTCCGGCGTCGTTGCCCAGCCCGCCGGTGACGCTGACAACGGCGCCGCCGATAGTCATGCCATCCAGTGCGGCCAGATTTTCAACGTTCTGCAAGACGCCATTGATGAGCACGTTGACGTTGCCGCCGTACTCACCAAAGCGTAGCCCCAGGCCAAGGATGCCCGGTGTACTGGTGGTGACCGGCAACAGCAGCCGTACGCGCGCGTTGTTGACCGTCAGCTCCTGGCCGGAGCCGGCCGCCATCAAGCCGTTGCTCACCTCGACGTAACCGGCGGTTGTGTCGGTTCCGTCGAGCCACTTGAACGGCTTCACCTCAAACTGTAGGGTGCTGGCGAAATTGTTGCCAACGACGTACCGTGTGCCCAGCGTCAAGTCTTCGAAAGCGGCGCACTGCAGCACGCCGCCGGTGGCCTGCGCCGGTGCAGCGATGAAGGCTGTCAGCATCGCCAGGATGATCAGCAGCGACCACCAAGGCGGGGACGATCGACGGAACCAATGACTGCGTGACATACTTTACCTCCTGTTGTGACTGAAAATTTGTGAAGCTACTGGAACAAAAAGTGCGATCTTTGACTGAAGTGCTTACACGTGTTCGGGACGTTCGCCTGACTGCTGATGGGTTATGGACGCAGGGTGACGGGCAGATAGAGCCGGTGATAGATAACGCGTTCCGACAGGGCAATGGTCTGCTCGTCGGCGTCGATCGCCGCCACGCGGAAGCGCCAGTCGCCGCCGCTGTCTGAGAGTGTGTATTCCAGCACGCCAGCGTCCACCACAGCCAGCAACACCTCGTTGACGCCGCCCGGTTTGTGCGCCAGGATATGGTAGGCTGTGGGCGCACCGCCACGCGGAGCCGACCATTGCAGGCGCAACTCACCGGCGCTCGTCGTCTGCAGCGCCAACGGCAGCGTCTCCACCGTGCCGGAGATCACGACTGTCGGCGGCGTGTAGGTGCACCATTCACCGATGGTGGGGGTGAGAGGCTGTGCATACCAGGCGGCCAGGAATTCATCCCAGCGTCCGTCGTCCACGAAGGCGAACGATTGCGTCACCTGCACCTGCTGCGTTGGGTCGGGCGACCAGATGGCGTCGAAAGGGGCGCCGGTGCGATAGATGCTGGCGCGCCAGGCGACGGCGGCGGGAATGTTGCGCGCCAGCGGCGCCAGGATCGTGATCTTGTCGTCGTAATCCCAGAATTCGTCGGGCTGGATGTAGGGATAGCCAACGCGGAAGGTGTGCTGCACTCGCTCCAGCACCTGTAGCAGCTGCGTCGCGGCGGCCACAATCGCCGGGTCGTCGAGATCGGGCTGGCTGAAACGGATGCGTAGATTGAGCGCCAGCCGTCCCGCCCCGATCAGTTCGTCGGGCGGGCCTAAGTGCAGGTTGCCGCGTCCGCATTGCGTCGTGTCGGCATAGCGTCCGGCGCCTGCCGCCAGCAGGATTGCCTCGCCCTTGCCGGCGTCGACTGCGGCGCGCAACGCATCACCCAGGTCGCTCACGGCGGCGGCAATGTCATCGATGTCGGCGCCCCGTAGCCAGAAGATGGCATTGGGGTTGCCATCGCTCAACATGCGCTGGTAGATGTGGATGATGGCGTCGGCCATCTCCTCCGGTGTGAGCGCCGGCGCAAAGAAGGGCAAATAGAGTTGATAGGGCGCCACCAGCCAGGCATAGTTGGGCGACGCTACGAAGACTGTAGCTGTGTTGCGCACCTCGTAGAGAATGTCGAGGTTGCCCTGGAAGCACTGATCGAAGAAGACCAGATCAAACGGATTGGCGCCGTTGTCGGTGGCGGCGGCCAATGCCTGACCCAGCGCCGGCGTGCTCATGTAGGCGCCATCAGTAACATCGGTGGGTGTGTAATCGACCCCGCGCGGCAATGCCGGGATGCCGGGTTGCGGCGTGGCGGGCGGCTCCCCCGGCGCCGTTGGCGGCGTCCAGGCCAGCGCTGGCGCCAGCGCCACGCCGTGTCCCACTATCGACACAATGGTGCGGGCGGCATCCTGTCCGAACGTTGCGCGCGCCTGTGTGAGGAAATGCGCCAGCACCGCCGGGTCGGCCGTGTTGAGTTCATCCACTCCCCACCAGCTCTGCACCAGGTCGGTCAACGTCGCCTGTCCGCCTTCCAGCCTCCAGATGCGTGTATCGCCGTCTGCGCTGCCGTCCGCCAGGTAGATCACCTGGGCGCTGTGGTTCTGGATGGAGCCGCGGCGCAGCCGGTCGCGGATGGGCGCAATGTAGGGATCGAGGTCGTTGTCGGCGGAAAAGTAAACCAACACGAGCACGCGCTGATCGGTGAGGGTGGTGAAGATGATCTGCACCGGTGCGCTGCGATGGTCGTCGGGCTGGCTGCCGTGCGCGGGCGTGAAGCTGGTCAGTTGCACTTGATAACTGCGCCCCGGTTGCAAGCTGGTGATTGCCAGCGATGCACTCAGCTTGTCCGGCGTGCGTAGCGTCAGCAAGGGCGTGATGATGGTGTTCTCGGTGATGATCGCTTCGTAATAGCCGCCATCCAGCGTGTAGCTGATCGGCTGCCACTCCAGGATGACGCTGTTGCTGGTGACAGCGGTGGCGCGCAGACCGAGCGGTGCAATCGTCTGTGTTTGCTGCCAGCCGGGCGCGGCGGCATCGACGCACGCCGCCACCGGCGCGCCTTGTGCAGTGAGCAAGTTATAGTCCAGGGTGAGCGTGGTCAGGTGCACAGCCAGGTCACAGAACTCAGCAGGAATGGCGCCGCCCAGCGAATTGTTGTCGAGACGCAGCGCCGTGAGTGCGGTCAATGCCGCCAGCTTGCGTGGCAATGCCCCGATCAGGCGGTTGGCTGCAAGATTCAGCTCGGCCACATGACCGTTGCGGCAGGTCACGCCGTACCAACTGCATGGAGTCAACGTTTTCAGCCAGCCGGAGCGTTGTGTCCACCCGTCGCCGCCGGTGCGCAGATAGAGATCGGCCAACGCCTCGCATTCGGCGCGCGGGAGTTCGGTCTGCGTCTGGCAGAGCGTGCCGGGCAACGTCTCACCGGTCTGCGCCAGCGCTGCGTGCGCAAGGAGAGCGACCATGCCTGCGCCAAGCAGTAGCGCCAGGCTCAGGGCAGCGACCATTCTAATAGACAACACAAATAGACCTTGCTCATCTTCCCGGAAGCTCTGAGCTTCCGGGAAGATATCGGATGTACGATGTTTGATTGTGCTATCTATAAGCAGGATGGCGCCAGCGCCGCGCTGCTCCCAATGGAAGGTGGATAGTGCTTCAATGATCATGGCATGTGTCCTCATATACCCTCCTTGCGCTGCCAAAATTGCGTCAGATGTGGCCGGGTGTGCTGTCAGGCGGCCTTGCTGTATCCATGGTGGTAAGTTCGCGCGGCTTGCTGCTTTGCCTGGCAAAGACTTGCTCCCACATCAGCAGGCTTTGGTGCAGCAAGACGGGCAGATCATTGGGGGGCGCGTTGTCCGCAGCAACAGTCATACATTGACAAGAGACAGGCATAGATGGATGGTTCAGGACATGGGCAGACATTGATTTGCTCCTGAGGTCTGGTTACAACTGCATCGCTCTACACCATAGTAACCTCCACCGTCAGGCGCAAGTGGCAATTGCAAGATATTTTTTGGCTCAAATTGGCTCATGGTATACTGTGGGCTATGCCCCAAATCACCGACACCGAATGGATCGAACAGGTCAATGACGCCTACAAAGATTATGGCAGCATCCTGGCGTTATCGCGCTCACCGCTGGCAAGCTCACCGCTGGTGACGCCGGCGCTGGTGCTTGACCCGTTGACGCCGACGCCGGAGGAACGCGGGCGCGGATTGCAGCTGGCGTTGCGTTGGGCGTTGGCGCAGATCGCCCCAGAGCCGCCGCGCTATCCGCTGGGCGAATTTCGCCCTCTCGATGACCCTACCTGGCGCGACCCGGCGTGGTGGCGTTACAACATCTTGCGTCATCGCTACGTTGAACCGCTTCACCCGGATGACTTCGTCGAGAGCGGGCGGTACACAGAGACGTTGATGGCGCTCACAGGCATTGTCACTGCCGATGCTTTCTTTGACGTGCGCAATCGCGCTGTCCGCGCTGCCGCCGCCGCACTGGAGCAATTGCTCACCAACTCGCGTGCCCAGGATGAATTGCAACAGCAGGCGTTGATATATTTCTGTGCACCACTAATGCGGCAACCTGAGTTGCGCGCCATGCTCGGCATTGCCGCCGCGTTGGATGGCGTCTTTCCGCGCACGCTGTTGCTGGCGCTGGCCTCTGCCGAGAATCTGCCTGCACCTGATGCAGGTGTGGATGCATTGATCCTGCAGCGCTTCATCCTGACCGGTGATGCTGGCGCCAGTCTGTGGATGGCGCCAGCGTTGCGAGCATATATCTATCATCGCGAAGACCAGGCGCGGCGACGCGTGCGCCATGCGCGCGTCGCCGACTACTTTGCCAGGCGCGAGTTGAGCCTGGCGGCTGCGCAGCACTTGCGTCTGGCGGAACAATGGGAGGCCGCAGCCGATCAGTTGCTTGATCACGCTTCCCACCTCACCGGCGAGACGCCCCCCGCCACACTGCGCGCTGAGGTGACGGCGCTGCTTGCCGGTCGTCTCGATGACACGCGGCGCTATCGACTCCAGGTGTGGGCCAGCGACCTCAGCGCGGCAATGGGGGATGCAGAGGCTGCCAGCGATGCGTGCCGGGCTGCGCTCAAGGTCGCGCACACAGCGAGCGAACAGGGCGCCGTCTTTCGACGCATGGGCAAACTCTACGAGATGCGCAACCAGCTCCGCGCCCTCGCCTATTATCGTCAGGCAGAAGCAGCATTGTCGCAGGACAGCAGCCCTGAGTTGGTGGCGCTGCTCAAGGATCGCGGCTGGCTGCACATCCATCGTCGCGCCTGGGGTGAGGCCGCCGCCGATTTGACGCGCGCCCTGTCCCTGACGCCTGTCAATGACATCGCCACGCGCGCCGATGTCCTGGATGCGCTGGCCGCGCTGCGGCGTTATCAACATGACCTGCCCGCTGCGATCAGCTACGCACAACAGGCGCTGGCGTTGCGTGAACAGAGTGGCGATCTGTTGCGTGTGACGAAGTCATTAGGCAACCTGGGACTCCTCTACACAGCCACGGGGGAATATGGTCATGCAGTTGCCGCGCATCAGGAAGCGCGCGCGGCGGCGCAGCGGCTTGGCAGTTTGGAATTGGCAGCGACGGCGACACTCAACATTGGGCTGGCGCATCACCTGGCGGGCGATCGGGTGAAAGCTGTGGAGGTCTACCGCGCCAGCCTGGCGCAGGCGCGCGAAATCAACTATGTGCTGGTCGAGCTGCGGGCGCTCTCGAACTTGGCGGAGGCGTTAGCGGAACTGGGTGAACTGGAAGCCGCACAGCGTTACTGGCAACGGGGGGTGGAACTGGCGCGTCGCGAGGAATTTGACGACGAACGCGCCTATTTGCAGGAGCTGGCTGAACGCTTTGGCTTTCGCAAGACCGACGCCCATCAAACGTCGACTGCACCAGATGCAGGTAAACCCGCACCGACTTCGGCCGGTTACCAACCCGCCGTTGACCTGCTGAGCGCCGAAGATGCGCTGGCGCTCGACCTGGCGCGGCGTGAGGGCAAGGTTACGCCGCGCCGACTGATGGAGGTTGCCCATCTCAGTAAAGCGACTGCTACGCGTCGGCTGACTGCCCTGGCTGCCGCCGGCCTGTTGACGCAGGTCGGACGCGGGCGCGGGACGAGTTATGTGATGGATGGAGGGAGGGACTGGCTGAACAAGAGGTTAGAGAGTGGAGATTGGGATGAGCAGGGAGAGACCAGGATCGACAACGACAAGCTACGCTCCCCTAGTCGCCAATCGCCAATCGCCCAGACGCATAGTCCCCCTATCTCACTTCCTCACACCCTCTGTGCGCGCTACGGCATCCTCGCCGTGGGCCGGGTGGTCGATGCACCGATTCTGGCGTTGCGCTTTGAACGCTTGCCCGACCTGCTCACCTTTCTCGCCTTGCGCGCGGAGGTGTGGCAGGAAGTCGGTGAGACGGTCGAGATGCTGCCGGTTGAGGCGCTGGCGCCGGGGCAGGTTGTCGCCTGGCAAGAGGAAGATGCTTGAAAAATTCGTTGGTTTCAGGTGGCGTGTAGCGATCCCCGCCGACCTGTAGCTGCTGCTTGGCCAGGTGTTGAGCATGACGGCATACGATGCCCATGAGCTTGATGTCTCTGCGTCAAGATAGGCGACGTTTCAAGCCCTCGGCAGCGTAAAATAGAAAACGGCGCCCTCACCGGGCTTGCCGCTGCTTTCGACGCTGACCGCACCGCCTAGCTGGGTGACGATGCGTTTGACGAGCGCCAGTCCCAATCCATGTCCACGCAGCGACGATCCGCCCCGTCGATAGAAGGGATCGAACAAATGTGACTGAACGTCAGGCGGGATGCCGTCGCCGTGATCGCGCACCCAATAGCGCACCATGCCATCACGCCACAGCTCACCTCCCACCTCGATTTGCGCCGGCGGCGAGCTGTACTTGATGGCGTTGGTGATCAAGTTGTCCCAGACGCGTTCCACCAGACCAACGTGGCCGATGGCGGCCGGCAGCCTGAGCGTTGTCGAACAGTCGCCGGTATTTTTCCTCGCTTGCCTGCAGCGCGCGATTTGCCGCCTGGAGTTGCGCTGTGCGTTCGCACACACGTGCTTCAAGTTCGGCGTTTGCCTCATTGAGCATCCGCTCGGTAAGGCGTTGCTGATGGAGAGCGGCCACCTGGTGTGCGCAAGCCTCAACCAGGTCGGCATCGACAATGTCGGCGCCCGCCATGCCAAACATGATGCAGCCGACGATGGCGTCGCGCCAGACCATGCCCACGACATAACACGCCGTAATGCCCAACATCTTGCGTGCGTGGATGTCAGGATTGGGCGCCGCGCTCGGCGATCCTGGAGGTCGGCGAGTTGTGTGCAAAACGCCTCCTGCTACGTTGCAGGAAGTGCATCCTCTATGCTACACTTTGTTCAATCGATTTGGGTTCCTAGCTCAATTGGCAGAGCAGCGGCCTTTTAAGCCGCGGGTTCTGGGTTCGAGTCCCAGGGAACTCACACCTTTCGTCTGCTTCACCAACACTACCTGAGACCGTGTCACGTCTGATGACACGGTTTTTCATTATTGCCAATCCGTCCGATCTCCGGTGTCAGGAGGGAGCTATGTGCCGTAACATCACACCACTCTTTAACTTCTCACCCCCCGCGACCGACGCAGAGATTCACGCCGCCGCCCTACAATTCGTGCGCAAAGTAAGTGGCTTTCGCCAACCGTCGCAGGCAAACCAGGCGGCCTTTGACCGCGCAGTGACAGAAATTGCCGCCGCCGTGCATACGTTGTTGACCGATCTGGTGACGACGCAGCCGCCGCGCGATCGGGCGGTCGTGGCCACACGGGCGAAGCAGCGTTCGGCAGCCCGCTTTGCGCGCACCGATGGCTGACCTCGCTATGACAGACTATCACATTCGCAGCCTGTTCTTTGACGATCGCACTGCCATCGACGAAGCAGCGCATCTTCTGACCATAGCCTTTGCGGAACACTGGCCCGGCGCCTGGCCCACCCATGCCGAGGCTTTGGCCGAAGTCCACACCATGCTGACGCCCGGCTACATCTGTCGCGCTGCCTGCGATGCCGCAGGTCATGTGCTGGGTTGGGTTGGCGGCGAGGCGCAATATGATGGGCATGTTTGGGAGCTACATCCCCTGGCGGTGCACCCTGCCGTACAGAGGCGAGGGATCGGGCGTGCACTGGTGGCGGACTTTGAGGCACAGGTGGCGCAGCGAGGCGGCGTCACGATCCTGCTTGGAACCGATGACGAGGCCGGCATGACCACCCTCGGCGGCGCGAATCTCTATCCGCATGTGTGGAAACATATCGCCAACGTCCATAATCTGCGCGGCCATCCTTACACGTTTTACGAGAAATGCGGCTTTGTCATTGTCGGCGTTATTCCCGATGCGAACGGCCTGGGCAAGCCCGACATCTTGATGGCGAAGCGGGTCCAGCAAACCAATGTCTGAATCGGCGCGGGTTTTCAGCGCAACTCTCCTCTTCTTTGTTGCCTTCTACATGCTGCTGGCGCCCTTGCCGCCCTACCTGGTGGCGCTAGGGCTGGCGGACTGGCAGGTAGGTCTGGTGCTTGGGTCCTTTGGCATTGCCGCCCTGGTCGGACGCCCGCTGGCCGGTCTGGCCGCCGATCGTCTGGGGCGGCGCACAGTGATTCTTGTCGGCGTCGCCATCTTCGCTGCCGGCGTGGTCGGTGTGTTGTTGACAGGCGCCGTACTGTGGCTGATGCTGGCGCGCATCCTGCAGGCGCTGGGCTATGTTGCGGTCTCCACTGCGGCCACCGCGCGCATCACCGACCTGGCGCCGCCTGCCCGCCAGGGCGCTACGCTGGCGCGCTTTGGCATTGCCGCTAACGTGGCCATGACGATGACGCCTGCCACGGTCGACGCCGCTTTGGGCGCGGTGACGCCAGAACAAATCTTTCTGGCAGCGGCGCTGACAGCGTTGCTCTGTGGCATGCTGGCGCTCACGTTTGGCAACCGCATCGCAACGACAGCCGCACACGCGCGCGATCGACGGTTATGGGTGCTGCCGACGCCGATTCGTCAGCCGTGGCTGGCCGCCGTGCTGATGGGTGTGGGCTTTGGCGTCTGGCTGCAATTTCTGCCCTTGTTGGCGTTGCGGCGGGGCGTCGAACCAGCTGGGATGCTCTATGCAGTGTACGGCATCGCCATTATTCTCACCCGTCTGGCGACTGGCCCCTGGCAGGATCGTGGGCATGATCGCACCTTGCTCGTTCTGGGGTTTGCAAGCTTTTCCCTGGGCTTAGGCTGCTTTGCCTTCACAGCCAGTTTGCCCACCTATCTGCTGGCGACAGCGCTGGTGGCGGCGGGCGGCGGCATCCTCCATCCGCTGCTGATGGCGCTGCATGTGCGCATCATGCCACCTGCGCTGCGCGGGCGCGCCGTCTCGACCTTCTACCTCGGCTTCGATCTCGGCAACGGCATGGGCGTGTGGGTGCTCGGTTTTGCGCTGCAATGGTGGGGACTGACTGCGCTTTTTGGATTGGCTATGGTAACATCATTATTTGGCCTACTGTGGGCCGCATGGCGTGGCGGACGCTGGCACGCCACAGCTGACTCTATGAGAATTGATCAAGCGGAAGGTGAAGCGCAATGAACGAACTGGAGACCCGGCTCAATCAACTGGTCGAACGCGTAGATGCAATCCGGGGGCGTCTTTGACATCCCAGGCAAAAGCGAACGCATCAAGGAACTGGAGACACGCATCCAGCAACCCGACTTTTGGGACGATCCGCAAAGCGCCCAGAAGGTGATGCAAGAATTGAGCAGCCTGCGCGAAAAGGTCGAGGAGTGGGATGCCATCGGTCGCCGGGCGCATGATGCACTTGACCTGTACACGATGGCGGAAGACGATCCTGCGCTGCTAGCGGAACTGGAGAACGAGGCAACCGCGCTTGAAGCGGATCTAGAGGCGCGTGAATTTGCCCTCGCCATGAGCGGCCCCCATGACAGCGCTTCCGCCATCCTGAGTATTCACGCTGGCGCCGGCGGCACCGAGGCGCAGGACTGGGCGCAAATGCTGCTGCGCATGTACCTGCGTTGGGCGGAGAAACACAAGTTCAAGACCTTCATCACCGATGAGACCGAGGGCGAAGAAGCCGGCCTCAAGAGTGTGACAGTCGAGGTCAACGGCCCCAATGCTTACGGCTTGCTCAAGGCTGAGAAGGGTGTACATCGCCTGGTGCGGCTTAGTCCCTTTGACTCCGCCAATCGTCGCCATACCAGTTTCGCCAAAGTCGAGGTGATGCCCGTGCTCGATGAGGATATCGAAATTCAAATCGACCCCAAAGACATTGAGGTTGAAGTCTTCTTGAGCAGCGGCGCCGGTGGGCAGAACGTACAGAAAAACCAGACTGCGGTGCGCATTCGTCACCTGCCGACGGGTATGATCGTCACTTCGCAGAATGAACGCAGCCAGACGCAGAACCGTGAGATGGCAATGCGCGTGCTGCGGGGTCGCCTCTATGAGATGGAACAAGAGAAGCTGGCTATTGAGAAGGCCAAATTGAAGGGCAAGATCGAGGACGCCAATTTCGGCAGTCAGATTCGCAGCTACGTGCTGCATCCCTACCAGATGGTCAAAGACCTGCGCACCGACGTTGAAACCGGCAATACGACTGCCGTCCTCGATGGCGACATCGACATGTTCATTGAAGCATGGCTCAAAAGCAACCTGCAGGATGCTGAGTAACGCGTGGCAAGCAATGAGTGACGGGTGACGTATCATGCGTCACCCGTCATTTTTCCTTCACTTGTGCGCGTACTTTCCCAGGCACTCCGGGCAGAAGGCGCGCTCGCCGACAGGCAATCCCTCGCGGTCGATCAACATTGTGTAACAATATGTCCACTGTTGGCAGCAGTCGCATACCGTATAGGTGAGTTCGTGGTCTGGCGCTTCGAGGTCGAGCACATCGAGGGCGCGTGGCATTGCGTCGCCCCAGATTTGCTCAGGGCAGGGTTTGTGTTCGACGGTGGCTTCCATTGCTGGGCTGACGGGCATGGTCATGATTCGATCTCCAGTGATCATCACGTAAAAAGCTGATTTGGGACACACGTACTTTTGATTTGTGACTAAATTCACAATATCAGAAGTCTAGCGAACTGTGCGCGTGGCAAAAAGGGACATTTGTCATCATTATTCATGGATGTCGGCGCCCAAACCCGCATGGCGCTCAAAGCGCATCGCAGCACCCGCATCGAGATGACATGGGGTCACTTAATTCTTCGCCCCACGATGGTCTGCACTACGACCGACAGCACGATGATTAACCCGTAGATCAGCTCGGTCCAGAAGCCCGACATGCCGATGGCGACGATGCCGGCGTTGATGGCGCCGATGATAAAGGAGGCGATGAAGGTGCCGTAGATCGTGCCGGTGCCGCCAAAGACCGAGGTGCCGCCCAAAAAGACCGACGAGAGTGTGTTGAGCAGGTAGCCCTCGCCCAACGTGGGCCAGTAATAGGTGACCTCCAGGCTGGCGATCAGACCGGCGAAAGCGGCGCCAAAGCCGGCCAGAGCAAAGACCAGCGTCTTGGTGCGGTCAACGTTGACGCCCATCAGTCGCGCACTGTCAGGGTTGTCGCCGGTGAGATAGACGTGCGCGCCGAAGCGGTGACGGTTGAGCAGCACCCAGCAGATGATGGCAAAGATCACCATCCACACCATCTGCATCGGGAAAAAGCCAAAGAGCCGCCCGACAAAGACCTCATAGAACGCAGTGTCGCGCGTTGGCAGCAGCGACGTGCCCGTGCCGCCGGTCAGCACCTTGACCATGCCGCGCCAGAAAAAGCTGGTGCCAATCGTCACCACCAGCGACGGCACGCCGACTTTGGTGATGATCACGCCGTTGATCGTGCCAGCGGTCAGTCCCATCAGTAGCATCAGCACCAGCGCGATCGCCAGGTTGCCGGTCGCCATCATGACTGTGGCAAAGACCCACATGCTGATCGTCATGATCGACGGGAAGGATAGGTCGATCTCGCCGGTGATCACGACTAGTGTCAGCCAGAGCGCCATGATGCCGAAAAAGGGCGTCGTCGACATGAACGCCTGGTAGATGTTGCCGCGGAAGAAGGTCTGCGGCGAACCGATGGCGAAGATGCTCCAGATCACGATGGCGACGACGGTGATGCCGACCTGCAGCGCATTGGTGCGCAGCCAGACCACAAACGGCGACCGCCCGGTGCTTGCTTTGGGCGTCATGCTGTCTACGCTCATGCCACACCTCCCTGCGCTGCGCCCAATTTGCCCGTGCGCGCCACGAGATAGAGGCGGTCAATCAGCTCTTCCAGCGTGACGCTCGCCTTGAGAAACTCACCGGCGATGCGTCCGCGGTCGAGCACAACGATGCGATCGACGACCGGGTAAACGTGAAAGATGTTGTGGTCGATGAAGATGCCCGCCTTGCCTGCTTTGGGAATGTTGGCGATGAAATCCAGCACCTTGCGCGTCTCCGACAGCGAGAGCGCCATCGTCGGCTCGTCAAGGATGATCAGCTCCGCCTCGAAGTGCAGCGCACGCGTGATGGCGATGCCCTGGCGCTCGCCGCCCGACATCGTGCGCACCGGTGTATCAGGGTTGACCGCTTTCGAGGTGAAGCCCATGTGCTCGGTCATCATCTGCTGCGTCACGCTGCGCATCTTGCGAATGTCAAGAAAGCCGAAGCGGTTCGCCAGCTCGCGCCCCATGAAAATGTTGCGCCAGACGCTTTGGTCATCCGCCAGCGCCTTCTCCTGATAGACCGTCTCAACGCCGAGCTGACGCGCTTTGGGCACGGTCAGGTGATCAACTTTCTTGCCGTGGAAATAAATCTCGCCGCCGGGGTCAGGCTGATGATAGCCGGTGATGATCTTGATCAAGGTCGATTTGCCTGCACCGTTGTCGCCGAGCAGACCGACGACCTCGCCGGGATAGACTTCAAAGTTGATGTTCTCTAATGATTTCACTTCACCAAAGGACTTGGAGACATTCACCAGCCGGACAGTCGGTTCGGTCATGTGTGACTCCTGAGATTTGATAGACGACAACAAGGTTGTCCTGTCCTTAGGATACAATACAACGCGGATTGCGCGGATTGAGTGGATTCACGCAGACTCATTGATCTCTAGGCTGTACCGTCATGTCGTTCACAATCTTCGTTCACAATCTTCCCGGAAGCTCCAAAGCTTCCGGGAAGATGAATATCTAGCCTAGAGGTCAGTAAGAACTAATCCGCGTGAATCCGCCATACCCGCGCAATCCGCGTTCCATGAGCGATTGATTACCGGATTTCCTTCTCCGCCAGCGGCGCCAGGAACTCGATGTTCTCGGCATCGGCAAAGCCGCCGCCGGTGTCGATCATCAGACCAGAGAAGCCGTAGACTTTGGTCAGGCAGATCTGCAGGATCGGCAGATAGCCCTGCAGCCACGGCTGTTGGTCGATGACCAGGTCGGTCCAGCCGCCGCGAATCGCTGCGATCGTGGCTGGCGACAGGTCGAAGCCAGCGCCGACGATGTCATCCGGTCCCTTGCCTGCGGCTTTGAGATAGGTCTCCAGGGTTGCGGTCAACCCACCGTGATCGGTCACCACCAGCTTGACATCCGGATTGGCGGAGACATAGCCGGTGAAGGTTGGGGTGCCTGCGGCCGGGTCAGCGTTGGTGGCGGCGTCGATCTCGAAGTAGTCAACGGTCATGCCCGCCTCTTCCAGCGCGTCGATCACGCCCTTGGTGCGCTCGCCGCGGCTCGGCTGTGAGAGCAGACCCCACACCATAGCGCGGTCGCCTTCGCCAAACTGGTAGCGGTTGATGATCTCCTTGCCCAGCTTATAGCCTGCCGTGTAGTTGACGGCGCCGACATAGCCAAAGCCGGCGCCCTGATATTTCGCCATCGAGGCTGGCAGCTCGGTGTTCTGGCTGGTCACGATGATGCCCTGGGCGCGGGCGTCGTCGATCAGCGGCGAGAAGGCGTCGTCACCTGGATGCCCCATCACGGCGATGCCGTCCGGCTGCGTAGCGACCGCTTCCTTGAACTGGGCGATCATCTTCTGCGGATCCCAGTCCGAGAAGACGTACTGCACGTTGGGGCCGAGATCGGCCTCGGCCTGTTTAGCGCCGTTGTAGACATTGTTGGCAAAGACGCCGCCTGCGGGCCCACCCGGGAAGAAGACAATGTCTACGCCCGAGCACCATTTGCCTGCTCCGCTGTCCGCAGCGGCGCCGCCAGCCGGCGCCACCGGTGTGGTAGGAACGGTGACGGTGCAAGCCGAGAGCAAGAGGGAGAGGATTACGAATGTAGCTACGATGACAAACCGACCGCTTCGCATAGAAATGAGCATACTGTACACTCCTTTGTAAAATCGCTTGAACGACAAGAGTGCGTCATCTGCGCCTTGTCGAGAGATATGCATTGTGCAAGGGGCGCACACGCACATTCCAGCCAGGGTGCATGGTGACGCTAGAAAAACAGGATGCAATTAAAACGTTTTTGCGTCAAGTATCATAGCATAGCTTGTCATCTGGTGTCAATGAAGTGATATTCGTTTTTCGCCGGTTCAGAGGGTATTCGTACGTAATTCCGTTGTGCGGATGCAGGCTACGGCATGACCGGCGCCGACTGCCTGGAGTACAGGATCGACTTGATGGCAACGGGCAATGGCCACTGGGCAACGCGGATGAAAGCGGCAGCCCGCTGGCAAGTTCACTGGATCAGGCGTCTCGCCCTGGAGAATGATGTGTTGGCGGCGCAAGCGTGGGTTGGGTGCAGGCACGACGGAAAGCAACGCCTGGGTGTAGGGATGCTGGGGAGTGGTGAGCACATCGTTGACTGCACCAATTTCGACGATGCGTCCCAAATACATTACGGCGATACGGTCGGCGATGGCGCTGACGGTGCCCAGGTCGTGGGTGATGAAGAGCACGGCAATCTGCCTCCGCACCTTGAGATCTGCCAGGAGGTTGAGAATCTCGGCGCGGATGCTTACATCGAGCATCGAGACCGGCTCGTCGGCGACCAGCAAGCGCGGCTCCAGCACCAACGCGGCAGCAATGGCGACGCGTTGCCGTTGCCCGCCGGAGAGTTCGTGCGGAAAGCGCCGCATGAAGTGTTGGGCAGGTTTGAGACCGGCATCGTCCAGGGCAGCCATGATGCGGCGCCGCCGTTCCTCGGTGGCTGTCGCCAGCTTGTGCACCTGCAGCGGCTCGGCGACGATCTCGCCCACTGTCATCAGCGGATTGAGTGACTCGTAAGGGTCCTGGAAGATCATCTGGATATGACGTCGCGCCAGTCTCCAAACTTCAGGAGGCGCGCCGGCCAGTTCCTGTCCCTCGAAGCGAATGCTGCCCGCCGTGAGTGGCTCCAGTCCCAACAGCGTCAGCGCCAGCGTAGACTTGCCACAACCACTTTCGCCAACCAACGCCAACGCTTCACCCGCTCCCAGATCAAAGTTGACGTCATCCACTGCATGGACAACGCGTTGCGCGTGTGTGCGCCAGCCGGCCGCTTTGATCGGAAAGAGTTTACGCACGCCGCGCACACGTAGCAGTGGTTCAGGCATGTGCGCCTCCTGACGTGGTTTCCGCGCGGAAGCAGCTTGCCTGATGCGCAGGCGTCACAGCGTAGAGGGGTGGCTGCGCAGTGTGGCAACGCGCAAAAACGTGTGGACAACGAGGGGTAAAGCGGCAGCCGGGCGGCAGGTCGGTCAGGCGCGGCGGCGCACCGGGGATGGCGGCTAGTTTCTGCGCTGGTTGTGTTGGGTCGGGAAATGCCTGGAGCAGCGCCTGCGTATACGGGTGCGCCGCCCCGTTGTAGATGGTGTCCGCGTCGGCGTATTCCGCCATCACACCGCCGTACATGACCAGCACGCGGTCACACAACTCAGCAACGATGCCCAGGTCATGTGTCACCAGCAGGATCGATAGCTGCAACTGACGCCGCAGATCGGCCAGCAGTTGCAGAATCTGTGCCTGGATCATCACATCCAGGGCAGTCGTCGGCTCGTCGGCGATGACGATGTCGGGAGAACAGGCCAACGCCATCGCAATCATGGCGCGCTGGCGCATCCCGCCAGAATATTGGAAGGGATACTGCTCGCGACGGCTGGCAGCGATGCCCACCAGATCGAGCAGCTCGCTCACGCGGCGGTCAAGGGCGCGGCGGTTGGTGACGTCCTCGTGCCGGCGGATCGCTTCGGCAATCTGCTCGCCGACCGTGCGCACAGGGTTGAGCGCGTTCATGGCGCCCTGGAAGATCATGGCGATGCGCTTCCAACGCAGCGCTGCCATTGCGCGCGCGTCCAGGTCAAGCAGCTCGACGCCATCCAGCCGCACCGACCCCGCGACGATGCGTCCGGCTGCGGGCAGCAACCGCAGCAACGTCAGCATCAACGTGGACTTGCCGCAACCGCTCTCGCCGACGATGCCGAGCGCCTCGCCGCGCTGTAGGGTGAAGGTGATTCCCCGTAGCGCCGCCGCCGGTGGGTGCGGCGGATCGACATAATCTACATCCAGGTGGCTGACTTCCAGCAATGGCGGTCTGTCTAAGATGGCGTGTGGCATTGAATGATTTTCTCGTGTGAGCCTGTTTGTTTATCGGCAAGTTACGCAGATTGCGCTGAGAAATCTGCCAGGAATTTTGTGAAATTAGCGGTGTCTATCAACGATTGCCCGGCGTCGCGCCTTCGCTGGTTGGCGCGGGCTGCAGGCGGCGATGACTGGTGAGCGTGCGGTCGGCGGCGAGATGATGCGTCAGCAAACGCGGATTGAGCGCCTGTTCCAGCCCTTGACCCAGCAAGGTGCACGCCAGCACGACCCACACGATGCCAAAGCCGGGCGGGATGAGCGCCCACCACGCGCCGGCGCTCATCGCTCCCCGCGTAAATGCATAGTTGAGCATCTGCCCCCAGCTCAACGTCGCCGGGTCGCCCAGCCCTAGAAAGCTGAGCGTGCTCTCATTCAGGATCGCCAGCGAGATCACCAGCACCGTGTTCACTACCATCAGTGGTAACACCAGCGGGAAGATGTGGCGGTGCATGATGTAGCGATTGCCGGCGCCGACCGCCCGTGCGCGCAGTACGAACTTGCGCTGCTTGACTGACATCGTCTGCGCACGCACCAGTCGCGCCGTGCCTGTCCAGCCGAGCAGCCCAATCACGAGGATGATGTTGGTCAGGCTGGGTTTGGTCAGCGCCACGATCACCACCGCCAGCGGCAGGTCAGGGATCACCAGCATGATGTCGGTGAAACGCATCAACACGCCTTCGGTGCGTCCGCCTAGAAAGCCTGCGCTGAGGCCAAGCAAGCCGCCGATAGAGACGGCGATGAAGGAGGCAAAGAAGCCCACCGTGAGCGAAACGCGCGCACCGTAGAGAAAATTGGTCAGCACATCGCGCCCGGCGTCATCGGTGCCGAGCCAGTGCGCGGGGCTGGGGGACTGGTAGATATCCAAGATCGTGACGCGGATGATGGCATTAGGGTCATAAGGGCTGAGCCAGGGCGCCAGCAGGGCGACGCCAATGGCCGTGACCAGCATCGCCAGCCCGATCATGCCCATTGGATTGCGCCGCAGCCGTCGCCACACGCCGCGATAACCGCCAGTTGCCTGTTCCATCACGCTGCTACAGTCCTGACTCGTGACGCATAACGCAGTATTCTACTCAACTCCCACGCGCGGGTCGAGATAGCCGTACAACAGCTCGGCGATCAGGTTGGCTACGATGACGCTGACCGCCAGCAGCAAAAAGGCGCCTTGCAGCATCGGGTAATCGCGGCGGTTCACGGCCTCATAGATGGCGCCACCCAGTCCGGGCCAAGAGAAGACGCTCTCGATCTGCACTGCGCCTGCCACAGTGAAGCCTAGATTGAGGGCAATGATCGTCACCATCGGTAGCATGGCGTTCTTCAATGCGTGGTCTTTGAGAATCTGGAAATGGTTGAGACCCTTTGCTTTCGCCGTGAGGATGTAGTCCTCTGCCAGCACATCGACCAGCGAGCTGCGCATGATCAGCATGTACTCGCCGAGAAAGACGATGGTGTAGGTGAGCGAGGGCAGGAAGAGGTGGCGCGCCAGGTCAACAAGCTCTTCCCATGTGTTCGCATAGTTTATGCCAGGGGTGGACTTGCCACCGACAGGCAGGCCCAAATAGGTGCTACCCCAGAAGAGCAGAATGATGCCTAGCCAGAAGGTGGGCAGGCTCCACGCCAGCAGACTGAAGCCAAGCGCGCCATAATCGACCGGCGTGCGCGCCTTCCACGCTGCCAGGATGCCCAACGCCATACCCAACACGATTGCCAGAATCTGTCCGGCGCCGATCAGCAGCAGCGTGTTCCATAGGCGCTCGCCCAATACTTCGACGACCGGACGGTTGGTGTGATAGCTGATGCCGAACTCGCCGCGCAGTAGATTGCCAGCGTAGATAAAGAATTGCGTGTCGAGTGGGTTGACAGCGCAGTCGCCAGGTTCCAATGGATTCAGGCTGGTGAAGCAGTTGATCACCGGCTTATCCAGCCCGAAGCGGGTGCGAATCGCGGCTTGCGCCTCGGCGGTCAGGCGCGGGTCGCGCACGCCCGCGCGCGCCGGATCGCCAGGAAGGATGCGAAAAAGAAAGAAGTTGAGCACGATCACGAAGAGGATCGTGAAGGCTGCCCATGCTATTTTATTAGCGAGATAGACAGATCGGTGCACGAGTTGGCTCTCATCAACGCGAATGCAGAGAATCATCGCCAATCACACGTAGATGACGCGATTATGGCGGATTGGCGCGATTCCCAGCCCTACGTCGATCTGCGCCAGCCGCGTCATTTGTTTGTGCGCTCATCACCACACGGGCGGTTCGTCGTCACCTTGCAGGATAGCCTCGATGGCGGCGAGTTCGTCGGGCGTGAAGTGCAGGTTGCGCACAGCGCCAGCGCAATCCTCGACCTGGCTGACCTTGCTGGCGCCGATCAGCGCCGAGGTCATTTGCGGATGGCGCAACACCCAGGCAATCGCCATTTGCGCCATGCTCTGGCCGCGCCCCTCGGCGATCTGGTTGAGGCGGCGCACCATCTCGACGCGCTTGGCGCTCACCTCGTTTGCCTTCAACGCGCCGTGCGATTTTGCGGCGCGTGAATCGGCGGGAATGCCGCCGAGATATTTGCTCGTCAGCAAACCCTGCGCCAGCGGTGAGAAGGCAATGCAACCGATGCCCTCCTCGCTCAACACGTCGAGCAGTCCGTGTTCGATCCAGCGGTTGAACATGCTGAAGGCGGGTTGATGGATCAGGCAGGGCGTGCCCAGCTGGCGCAAGATGGCGGCAGCCTGCCGCGTCTGCTCCGGCGAGTAGGTCGAGATGCCCACATAGAGCGCCCGGCCAGATCGCACGGCGTAATCGAGCGCCATCATGGTCTCTTCCAGCGGCGTGTTGGGGTCGGGGCGATGGCTATAGAAGATGTCCACATATTCCAGCCCCATGCGTTTCAGGCTCTGGTCAAGGCTGGCAATCAGGTACTTGCGCGAGCCCCATTCGCCATACGGCCCTGGCCACATGTAGTAGCCAGCTTTGGTGGAGATGACCAGCTCATCGCGGTAGGGACGCAAGTCCTGCGCCATGATGCGGCCAAAGTTCTCCTCTGCCGAACCAGGCGGCGGCCCGTAGTTGTTTGCCAGGTCGAAATGGGTAATGCCCAGGTCGAAGGCGCGCAGCACCATGGCGCGCGCATTTTCGTAGGCGTCTACGCCGCCGAAGTTGTGCCACAACCCCAGTGACACCGCCGGCAGCAACAACCCACTGCGTCCCGTGCGACGATAAACCATGCGTCCGTCATAACGTTCGGATGCGGCTTGATACGGCATGGAGTGCCTCCTTGATTGATGAGAAGAGGTTGTGATGTAACTCGTCCTTTGCACACAAGAATTTGCGGCTGCTACCCAACCCGACATCGCGCAAGGCGCTTCCTCAGGTCATCGCCTCCGGCGCGACGTGGCCGACCACCGGAACTGCGGCCGCGAGCCGCATCTACGTTGATTTCCGTGCGCCCCATAGCCCGAAACCGGCGGTGCGACGCGCTTCACGTCGCTGGTGTTGTTCGTGAATCTCCGCAACGTGATCCACTTTCTCCGCAATCGCTGCCTCCAGCCAAAGGCGACCATGCTCCGCTGTCGCCAGGCTGCCCGCGCCATATGCGCCGGTGGCAGTGTCATCGTCCCAGGGCGGGTTGGCGATCAGCGCGCCGCCCTCGATCCAGTCCAT
>DMDA01000024.1:64576-66611 GCA_003451595.1 Chloroflexota bacterium
TGTCCCATCCCGCCGATGGCTGAGCGCCGATGGGCGGCAATGGCGGGTGCGCCGAGATGGCCGGCAGTATGCAGCCAGGCGGTGGCGGCGAAAATGCGACGATGTCGTTCACCAGCATATTTCACCACGTTCACCAGAAATGAGCAATTGCCGCCGTGTCCGCTCATCAGATAGAAGCGGGCGAAGCCGCGCGCGACGAGGACGTCGAGCACGGCCAGCCAGAAATCCTCAAAGGCGCGCCCGCCCACGTTGAGCGTGCCGGCAAACGCGGTGCGATGGGTGCTGACGCCATAGGGAAAGGTGGGCAAGGTGACGCACTGCGTCGGCGCAAGCTGGGCCGCACCACGCGCGATGGCGTCGATGATGACAGTGTCGGTGTTGAGGGGCAGGTGGTGGCCGTGCTGTTCGGTGTGTCCAATCGGGATCAACACGACTTTGTCGCGGTCTGCGTCGGCGGGGAGTGGCAACATTGGCTGTGCATGGCTGGGGTGGGGCGCTACGATCCGTCCTGCGCCAAGCCCGAAGTCTAGCCCTGGCGGGGTGACGATATAGACTGCGCGAAAGCCATCATCGCGCAAGCTGTCGACGAGGTTGTGCAACAATATCCCCAGCGTCGGTTCTGCAATTGTCAATCCGCTGCCGCGCCAGCCAAAGGGCACAGCAGGCAAGAGACCGACGCGGGACGGCTCGCCCAGGGCGGCGGCGATGTGCGTCAGGTCGTAGCCGGTTCCCAGCGGGATGCAAAGTGGCGTCGTGCGCGGCAGCGCCGCCACTTCCGGCCAGGTGAGCAGCGCATAGTCGAAAAAAGCGGTCATCATACCTATCGATGGACAATAACCAGCGTACCCGGGTTGGCGCTGTCCATGAAGTGCCAACCGCGATAGGAGACGGTGGGGGAGGCCCAATCGAAGAGCCACTTGGCGTCGCTGTTGGTCAGGTTGATGCAGCCGTGACTGGTCGGGGTGCCGAATTTGTTGTGCCAGTACGCGCCGTGCAGCGCATAGTCCTGGTAGAAGTATTGCACCCACTGCACGTTGGGCAGGTAGTAATAGTCGCCTTCTGCCACGCTGCCGCCCTCCATCGTCTGCGAGGACACCTTAGCACGGATGCGAAAGACGCCGGTCACCGTAGGTGTGCGCGCTTTGCCGGAGGAGATCGCGAACTTTTTGAGCAGTTTGTTGCCTTCCCATGCGTAGGCGCGCTGATGGTCGAGGTCAACCGAAATCCATTTCTCAGTGGTTGGTATGAGCGGGTATTCAGGCACACCGTCAGCGCCCATCGGCGCTTCGGCGAACAGCTCGGCATAGGAGGGCGGGGGCACGACGATGCGCTGTCCTGGCTTGATCTGGGCGCCGTCGGCCAGACCGTTGGTTTGCAGTGTGCGGCGCAGTGAAGTGCCATAGGCGGCGGCAATGCTTGCCAGTGTCTCGCCCTGCTGCACGACATGGATGTAGTACTTGCCCGGTGTAGGAATATCGTCGGCGGTGCGTGGTGCAAAGACGAGGCTGGCCGGGATAGGCACGCGCAACGCCTCGCCGACAGTCAGCAGCGCCGCAGGAGAGCGTCGATTCATCTCTGCCAGACGCGCGGGCGTGGTCTGAAAGTCCGCCGCTACCGAGGCCAACGTGTCGCCCGGTTGCGCCAGATAGATGCGCGTTGCATTCTCGGCTGTGCCTGCATCCGTCGCCATCTCATCATAGGTTCGGCCAGCGCCACTGCCGGCAACGGTGGCCGGCAGCGCCAGGCGTTGCCCGGCGCGAATCAAGCTGGCATCGCTGAGCGCGTTGAGGCGCAGCAAGGTGGCGACGTCAGTGTCATAGCGTTGGGCGATTTGCGTGAGTGTTTCGCCAGGCGCGACGAGATGGCTAGCGCCAGTCTGCGCCAGCGCCCGGCGCGTAGTCACGAGTAGTAGCAAGAAGGTTAGCAAGGTCAGCCAACGCAAGTTTATGTGTCCTGTTCGCATCTGTTTGTTGTGCCCCATCATGTGGCTGTCCTTAGGCGGCGCAGCGCAAACTACGCCTATGTTCTTTTGTCC
>DMDA01000074.1:0-3910 GCA_003451595.1 Chloroflexota bacterium
CGTGTTGGCTTTCCCAAGCCTCGCTTGCTCCGCTTCGTAGAGCGGCAGCGCGGCGTCGTAGTGGCGGCGGGCGGCGTCGATGTTCCCCAGACGGCTCTCCAAATCGCCCAGACTCTGAAGCGTGTTGGCTTGATTGCTGCGGTCGCCGCTGGCTTGCGCGGCTTCCTGCCCGGCGCGCAGCCACTCGCCCGCCTGCTGCGCACGCCCGCGAATCATCATCACCTGGCTGACGCGCGCGGCCAGTCGCGCCGCGCGCGCCGGGCTGTGCACCCGACACCAGGCAAAGCAGTGCTCGATCTGGTCGAACTCGCGCGCTACGCGATCGGTGTCGCCTGGGATCGAACGATTCACCACCTCCCAGTAATAGTCGGCGTGGCGCAGCGGCAACGCCAGCCGCTCTTCGCTCGTCTGCAAGCTGTAGGCGTAGGCGCGCAGGATGGCGTGCTGGCGCCAGCGTCCATCGTCTGTCGCCTGCACCAGCGCCAGCTGGTCGAAGAGCAGCAGTCGTTCCTCGGCAGCGTCCAGCGTAGATTGCCAGAGCGCGGCGACTGCCGCCGTGTCGAAGCTGGCTTCCTGCGCAAAGGTTCCCAACGCACGCAAGGCGGCTTGGCGCGCGGCGCCGTGCACAGCGTCTTCCCCCAGGTAGTCGTAGGTGTAGCGCAAGATAATCTCGACGTTGCTCTCGGCGTCGGCGCGGTCTTCGAGCGGCAGGTCGCCAAAGCCGCGTCCTGCTGCCACGCGCTGCAGCAGATCGTCGGCGGTGCGTTGATGGCGCGTCGCCCCGCGTTCGAAGAGGGCGGCGCCCGCCAGGTCAAGCGCCAGCGCATGATAGCCCAGCCCTTTTGCCACTACGTCCGCCAGTTCATTGGGCAAGCCGGGCGCCCGGCGCTGCAACAAGGCGCGTGCATCAGCCTTCGTCAAGACATCCAGCTCCTGGATGGCGTCAGGCCCGTGACCAAACGCATAGGCGACGCGGCGGTCGCGCGTGGTTAGCAGCACCGCGCTCTCCGGCGGCGCGGCGGCGCGCAGCGCCTTTGCCACCTCGTCGCTCCACACATCGTCGAAGATCAGCAGCAGCGGGCCGTGACCACTCAAGAGCATCTGCACGGCGTCGGCGGCAAAGACGATCTCATCCAGCCACGCCACACGCACGTCGCCGGCGTAGGCGTGTGCAGCCAGCTTCTGCAGCAGCGGCGCGACCTCCTCCTGGCGACGCACGCGCGGCCCCACGTCGAGCCAGATCACGCCGCCGGGGTAGGCGTTGGCATAGGTGGTGGCGTACAGCGCTGCCAGCCACGTCTTGCCGACGCCCGCGATGCCGCGCACGCCTACGAGCGCCACACCGCCGCCTTGGGCGTCACGTAACCGCTTGTGCAATTCGTCTAGCTCGGCGCGACGTCCCACGGCGCTGCGCGCCAGGCCGGGGCGCGTCTGTTGCGGGCGGCGCCACTGCAACGGCAGCGCGCCAACCTCGTAGACATTGAGCACGCTGGCGCCAGGTCCAATGGCGCTGTTGATGGCGGTGACGACGCGGTAGCGCAGCGCGCGGTCGTCGTCGCGCGCTGGGGGCAGCGGCTGGCGTTCCAGCCGATCGACAGACTCTGGGTCAGGCTGGCGCGGCGTGTCGGCGGCGGCGCGCCTGCGTGGTTCGCCCACGCGGGCGCGCCAGGCTTCATCCCATAATGCCAGCCGTTGCTCAATCCGTGTGCGGCTGGCAGCGTCCTCTTGCCCGGCAGCGGCGGCGAAGCGGCTCAGGTGTTCACGCGCCTCGACCGTGAGCAGGTAGGCGGCTTCCTGCGCCAACATCGCCCGCGCGGCGTCCTCCTCCTCGGTTTGCAAAAAGGCGACCACGCGTTGAAAGATCGGATTCTCTTGCATGGAGCGGAGTGCATCGGCAAATTGCTCGGCGTTCACCAGCTCCCGGTGCAGCTGGGCGTAGGCGGCGTCGATCCCCTGCGCCCAGCATGCCGCCAGCAGGTTGTGGTGAAGCTGCACCTCCTGATTATCCGCGTTGGTCATCAGCAGGAGGGTCATGGCAGCGGCAGCGGCGTCAGCGAGTAGGTCGGCGTGCTGCGCCAGGAAGCGCTGCGACGCGTCCCAGTCCGGCTGCTGAATCCACTCCACCAGTTGCGCCGCCAGCGCGTCGGCGTCGCCCCCCGCCAACTGCGCCCGCGCCGCGACTTCGGTCTTGCGCCAGTCACGCAGGTCGTCCAGCCGGCGGCGCAGCCCTTCCGCTTCGTCGCCCTCTGCGGCTTGCAATTGCTCAACCGCGCGCTGTTCGAGCGCGTCGAGCCGGTCATCCTCCGTGCGCGCCACGAGCATCATGATGTCGGCTGGATTTTGCGCGGCAGTAAAGGCAAGCCACACCTGCTCGTCGGGGGCGAGGCTTGCCAGTTGCTGCTGAAAACCGCGCAGCGCGCGCAGGGCATCCAGCCGCTCCTGCAGGGCTTCGGCTGCATCGGCAGGCAGCATGGCAAGGTAGGCCACGGCGTGCGTCTCCAGTGCGTCAAGGTCGGCGGCGTCGGTTTGCGACAACAGGGCGTTGAGTTCCTCAACATCGCGCACGGTGCGCAGCCTGTGTAGCAGTGCGTCCAGTTCGGTGGTCGACGGCATGGCGTGGCTCCCTGGTTTGGACAGATGAGGCAGTTGGTTGACAGTAATGATAGCCTCGATTGGGTGCAGCGTCAAACAGCAGAGGAATTCAGGGTTGATGACACTTAACTTCTGCTTAACATACATGCAAACCCCGTTTAACCCACACCCACCCCAATTGACTTAGGCTTTAGACGAACATACGTTGCTCACAGCTCATGTGAGCGAGATTTTTCCAGGGTTCGTTTGATCTTTTGTAACAATTGGGAGAGTTGTATGTCAGGCAATCAAGGAAGATTCCAACATCGAAGAGTGACTGTGAGTGTGGTGGTTGTATTGTTGCTACTGATGGCAAGCACTGCACTGGCCACTGCCAGCCCAGCGGATGACTGGCCTGAGTGGCGCAGCATCCTGGAGGCGCGCCCGGCTGGCGTCGTCGGGGATTGGACTGTGGGCGGTCGCACCTTCACGGCAACGGCTGCCACCGTGATCGAGCAAGAGCATGGTCTGCTCCAGACCGGTGTTTGCACCGAGGTGAAATATCAGACTGTTGGCGCCAGCTATCAAGCGATTCAGATCAGCAGCGAAGAAGGCTACAAATGCAATGGCGGCGGTGGTGGTGGCGATAATGGCGGCAACACAGGCGGGAAGCGCTACGCCCGCATCGAAGCCATGCCAACCGGTGGGCTGATCGGCGCCTGGACGATTGGCGGCAGCGCGTACACCACGGACGCCAATACCTACTTCGAGCAAGAACACGGCGGCTATGGACTCGGCGTCTGCGTTGAAATCGAATATCCGGCCGGGTCCACCGTGTTGACCAAACTTGCCACTGAGCATGATTACAAATGCACCGGCTCTGGCGGCAATGGCGGCAGCGCCAATCCGCAGGGTGAGCTGTACGGCGTGATCAACAGCTTCCCCGTCGGTCTGATCGGGCAGTGGGTGATCGGCGGCGTGACTTTCGACGCCGACGCCACCACGCAGTTCCGGCAGGAGCACGGCGCGTTTGGCCAGGGTGTCATGGTGGAAGTGAAATTCTACACCGATGCCAATGGCGCCAATCACGCCACCAAGATCGAAACCAAATATGGCACCGACCAGGGCGGCCACGATGACGACGGCAATGGCTCCTATGAGGGCTATGAAGGACATGCCTATGGCGCCATCGAAGCGATGCCGACAGGCGGGATGACCGGCGTCTGGACGATCGGCGGCTTCACGTATACTGCCAACGCCTCGACACGCTTCGAGCAAGAACATGGTGCACTGGCGGTGGGCGTCAACGTCAAGGTGAAGTACTATCTGGACGCCAGCA
>DMDA01000074.1:4160-4547 GCA_003451595.1 Chloroflexota bacterium
ACCGCCGACCAAAACAGCCGCTTCGTGGAGAGCCACGGTTTGCTGGCCGTGGGCGCTTACGTCGAGGTCGAGTATAGCTCGACCGGCGGCGTCAACTATATCCACAAGTTGGAAACACAGGTGCCGCCAGGCGCTGGCGCCCAGAGTCACCTCGGCGACATCGAGAGCATTGGCGGCGCGCAATCGGCGGCCTTCACCGNNGTACTATCTGGACGCCAGCAGCAATCGCATCGCCATCAAGATTGAGAGCACGAATGAGAACGGCGGCGTCACCAACCCCAGTCACTTCAAGCTGTATGGGTTTGTACAGAGCATGCCAACCAACAGCTTCAACGGCCAGTGGACAATCAATGGGATGCTCTTCACCGCCGACCAAAACAGCCGCTT
>DMDA01000074.1:4656-6024 GCA_003451595.1 Chloroflexota bacterium
GACCTGAACGACCTCAATGGCGCCCTCACAGTCGGCGCCACCGCAATGGTCGACAGCTACACCGACGCCAATGGCAACGCCATCGCCACGCAGGTGCGCAGCGTCGTCATCAACAATTATCTCTATCTCCCCGTCTTGCGCCGCTAGACATTGTGAACAATTGATCCACTTGAATGAGGGTCACCACCCAGGAAGTTCCAGGGCTTCCTGGGTGGCTTTTTACGCCTACCTGGGACAGCCCTCCAGCGTTTCGTGGCTTTGTCTGCCGTCTGAGCACCGCTTCCAGTCCCGACATAACAAAAACACTTTCATATATTCAAATTTTGCAAGACTTGAATCTTTGCAGTTTAATGAGTTAGTCTAGTTTCGCTGTGACGGCACAATGATGCGCCTATGTGAGTAGAACACGATCATGCAAGAAACGCTGCGTCGCTTTAAGGCAGAATTCTTCAAAGCCCTGGCTCATCCCATGCGCATCCAGATTTTGGAGATTTTACGCGAGGGTGAACGCAATGTCACCGAGCTGCAGGAGGCGTTGGCGGCCGAAGGCTCCAGCGTTTCGCAGCAACTGGCCGTGTTGCGCAACAAAAACATCGTGGACACGCGCAAGGTGGGCACAAGCGTCTACTATACCGTACGCGATCCGGCGCTCTTTGAGTTGCTGGATGTTGCACGCAAGATTTTCAACAATCATCTGATTGACACGCGGTCGATCCTGGAACAACTAGAAGAAGAGGCGTAAAACAATCTATGCCCGGCTTATTCCGTAAAATCTTCAAGACAGGCGTCGTCACCGAGACGCTGGAACCAACCGACGACGAGGTGTTCGAGCTGGTCAAGCAGGTGGACGCACGCGCGCAGAAGCTCTTTGGTCGCGCCCTGGCGATTCGTGAAGTTGACGCCGGTTCATGCAACGGCTGCGAGATCGAGATCACGGGACTGACCAGCCCTGTCTACGACAGCGAACGCTTTGGCATCCATTTCGTCGCTTCCCCGCGCCACGCCGACATGTTGCTGGTGACCGGCCCTGTGACGCGCAACATGGAGATTCCCCTGCGCAAGACCTACGAGGCCACGCCCGATCCCAAGTTGGTGGTGGCGGTGGGCGATTGCGCCCAGAGTTGCGGCGTCTTTCGCGGCAGCTATGCCGTCGCCGGCAGCGTCGATCAGATCATCCCGGTTGACGTCTTCGTGCCGGGCTGCCCGCCGGAGCCGGCCGCCATCTTGCGCGGCATTCTGGCTGCGCTGGATCGGCTGCCGAAACGGAAATAGGGGCGAGACAAGTAGATTCGATTCGATAGAGATGCCCACCGGTCATAGGTTCTGGCTCGATGGAGTTCAACCAATAGATGCGGTCATCGTAGGTTC
>DMDA01000051.1:0-14360 GCA_003451595.1 Chloroflexota bacterium
AGATGTGTATAAGAGACAGATACCGGAAAGTAAAGGAGGAAACCATCTATGAATGTCAGAACGCTGGAACCATTGTATGGCATCGCGGCGCAAGCGCTCACACAGCCGGATTATCGCTGGCTGGAAACCTGGCGGTGGCGCCTGGGCGACATCCAGCTCGATCTGTGGCTGGACAACGAAGATGAGTTACTTGCCCGACCGCTGCTGGCGCTGATGCAAAGTCTGCCGCTGAATGATGAGCAGCGTTGGCTGCCACGCCTGGTGCAGGAGTATGGGCGGTTGTTCACTCCACGCCCAATCGACGTAATGCGGCTGCCTGTCATGCAGGACGCGGCGCAGCAGTGGGGATATGGGTTGACATGTCCAGGTGAGCCGGGGTTGGCGCCAGCATTGGCATTCATGGCCTATCTGTGCCGGATGGCAGGTGAGCAGCCGGCTGCCAACGCGCAGCGTCATGCCTTGCTCACCGAAGCGCTCTGTCCACTCATACAGGCGACCGCTCATCGGCTGCAGCGTCAGGCGACTATCCAGTTCTATCAGGCGGCAGGCGCTTTTCTGCCTGCCCTGGTGCAGAGCGACCTGGCGGGGAATGGCGTCCGCTCGGGCGCGATGCTGGCCCGGCAGTCGGCTATTTAGTGGATTGTCGGCGGAGGGGTGCGGTTGACGGTTTCTCATCAATCCGCCACGCATCCACCATACTGCGTGCAGCACGGGTTTTGACAGTTTTTCGCAGTCTTTATCGATAAATCAGCAAAGGAGCAAACATTCATGCTGAAACAATCTCTGAACCGACGCACTTTTCTCAAGGGCGCCGGTGTTGTAGGGGCGGGCGTCGCCGCCAGCCAGGTTGTGGTGCACAGCGCGCACGCGGCCGGGGGCGTTGCCCCGGCTGCGCCGCCAGATCGCATCGTTGCAACGACCTGTGAGATGTGTGGCAACCGCTGCGGCATCCTGGTGGCCATGAAAGATGGTCGCCCGACCTACATCACCGGCAACCCGGAGCATCCCAAAAGCAAGGGCAAGGTATGTGCAAAGGGCCTCGCCGGGCTGCGTGAATTGACCAACCCCGACCGCATCCGTCAGCCCATGAAGCGCGTTGCCGACGGTCAATATGAGCCGATCTCCTGGGAGCAGGCGTATGCCGAAATCGGCGCCCGGTACCGGGAAATCGTGACGCAGACGGGGCCAGGCGCTGTCTTCTGGGTCACGCACCCCAAGCCCACGCAGCCATGGGAGGATCGGCTGCTGGCGGCGCTGGGGTCGCCGAACAGCTTCACCCACTCCTCGGCCTGCTACACCGCACGCGACGTTGGCTTCATCGCCACGCTGGGGCAATTACCAAGCTCGGATTTTGGCGCCAGCAAATATATGGTTTTCGTCGGGCGCAATCCGGTCGAGGCGCTGGTGCCGGGGCAGATCGTCAGCATCGCTAAGGCGCGCAGCAAGGGCGCCAAGATCGTTGTGGTCGATCCGCGCTATAACAACACGGCCATGATCGCTGACGACTGGCTGAAAATTCGCGCCGGCACTGACCTGGCGCTGCTGTTGGCCTGGGCGAATGTGCTGGTGACCGAAAATCTCTATGACGCCGAGTTTGTGGCGCAGTACGGGTCGGGCTTCGAGCAGTTTGCAGAGATGATCCAGCAGTACACGCCAGAATGGGCGGCGGCGATCACCGACATCCCGGCGGAGACGATCGAACGCATTGCGCAGGAGATGGCTGCAGCCAGACCGGCGGTCTTCATCGACCCGTCGTGGCATGGCGCCTTCGGCTCGCAGTATATCAACAGCACACAAACGGCGCGTGCGGTGGCGATCCTCAACGCGTTGCTGGGCAATATCAACCGCGCCGGTGGGTTGATCTTCCCCAAGTCAGCCAAACTGGGCAACCTCGACCCGGAAAAGTATCCGGCGCCGCCAGAACCAGAATTGCCGCGCGCCGATGGCGCAGGTGAAAAGGGCGGCTACCCGGTGGCAATTGCGCACAAAGGGTTGGTGCAGGCGATCCCGGAGTTGATTGAGCAAGGCAAGCTGCACGTGGGTTTCATGTATCACATGAACCTGGCGCGTTCGATCCCGGATCGCCAGCGCGCGGTGGCAGCGCTGAAAAAACTCGATCTCTTCGTGGCCATCGATCCCTATCCGTCGGAAACGGCGTTGCTGGCGCACTATATCCTGCCGGAATCGCTCTATCTGGAGCGCGACGAGATGGTGGATGGCGTCAGCAGCAAAGAACCAGTCGTCGCGGTGCGGCAGCAGGTGGTGGCGCCAGCCTTCGATACGCGCCCGGCGGCGCAGATTTTGATCGAGCTGGCGCAGGCGTTGGGCGTCGGCGAGTACTTCAACTTCACGCTGGAGGAGTATAACAATGCCCGGCTCACGCCATTGGGCATTACGCTGGCTGAACTCAAGGAGATGGGCGTCGCGCCCGCCGGTGATAAGTGGGAAGAGGGGATGCCTGCTGAGCTGAAGACGCCTTCGAAGAAGGTGGAGTTCTATTCGACAAAGTTTGAGAAGGCAGGCTATGACCCGCTCCCCAACTGGCAGCCACCTCTCACCATGCCGGTGGCCGACGATCCGGCTTCCTTCCGGCTGATCCACGGCCATCAAGCGGTGCACACGCATGCCAGCTCCGCCAACAATGTGCAGTTGATGGCGTTCACGCGGCGCTACCATCTGGAGCGGCTGTGGATCAACGATGCACGCGCCGCCGCCCTCGGCATTCGCGATGGCGACTGGGTGGTCGTTAGCAACGAGCTGGCGTCGGGTACGGTGCGAGCGCACGTGACCGCCGGCATTCACCCGGAGAGCGTCTTCCTGCCGGGTTCCTACGGTCGCTTCTCGCCGCAGCTTGCCATCGCCAACGGTTACGGCCTGGCGCCCAACGACTTCACGGCCTACGCCAATGAACCAATCGCCGGGCACGCCATGATGAGCGAAGTGATCGTCACCGTGCGCGCCGCGACGCCGGAAGAGATTGCCGTCGCCGAGGCGCA
This sequence comes from Chloroflexota bacterium, assembly GCA_003451595.1. GTDB lineage: Bacteria > Chloroflexota > Anaerolineae > Caldilineales > Caldilineaceae > Caldilinea. The sequence continues at coordinate 2,997 of DMDA01000051.1, forward strand.
CGACCAGGCGTTGGCTGCCACATGGAAATCCGCCGCTATGCTTCCAGGGAGAGTGTAATCATGACCAAACATGCCATTTTGATTGACCTGACGCAGTGCGTCGGCTGCCACTTCTGCGAAGCGGCATGCCAAGCCAACAAAGGGTTGCCTGCCGACACGCAGTTGGTGACGCTGCGTTTCAACGAATTCACCGGCGAAGATGACGCCTTCAGCCAGGAGATGGGGCGCAAACAATGTATGCACTGCGTCAAACCGGCGTGCGCGTCGGCGTGTACGGTCGGCGCGTTGCGCAAAACCGCCGACGGACCGGTCGTCTACGATGCGGCAAAGTGTATTGGCTGCCGCTACTGCATGTACGCCTGTCCGTTCCAGGTGCCTGCCTTCCAGTGGGATCGCCCGATGGGTCTGATCAACAAGTGTGACATGTGCGCCGATCGTCTGGCAGCGGGTGAGCAGCCGGCGTGTGCAGCCGCGTGCCCGACGGGCGCCATCCTTTTCGGCGAGCGCGATGCGCTGCTGGAAGAGGCGCGTCAGCGCATTATCAAAGCGCCGGATCGCTATGTTCACTACATCTATGGTGAACGTGAGGCAGGCGGTACGTCGGTGCTCTATCTGTCGGATACGCCTTTTGCCGAGTTGGGGTTCCCGGAAGTCGGCTACGAATCGCTGGCGCACGCCAACGAAGAGGTCATGCACGCCACGCCGACGGTGGCAGCCGGTATGATGCTGGCGCTAACAGGCGTCTACTGGACGGTAAAGCGGCGCAATGAATTGATGCATCGTCATCCGATCGACTTTGAAGTGGAGGAGGCTGAGCATGTGGCAAAGAATCGATAAAGAAATCCGCACGATGCCCTGGGGCGTGTGGGCGTTGGCGGCGCTGATGGTCTTCGGGCTGAGCGTAGCGTTCTATCGTCTGTTTGCTGGTCTGGGCACAACGACCAACCTGAACGACGGCTATCCGTGGGGTCTGTGGATCGGCTTCGATCTCTTTGTCGTCGCTTTTTCTGGCGGTGCGTTCACACTGGCGGCGATAGTTTACGTTTTGCAGATGCACGAATTTCACCCAGCCGTGCGCCCGACAGTGCTGACAGGTCTGGTGGGCTACGGTTCGGTGTTGGTGATTCTGGTGATGGATTTGGGGCGGTGGGATCGCTTCTATCATTTCATCCTCTTCCCGAACATCAACTCGGCGCTCTTTGAGGTCAGCTGGTGCATTTTACTGTACACCCTGGTGTTGATCTCTGAATTTAGCCCGGTGGTCTGCCAGAAGTTTGGCTGGGAGCGGCTAGGCTGCTTCATGAAGAAGATTGCGCTGCCGTTGGTGATTGTCGGTGTGACGCTCTCGACGCTGCATCAATCGTCGCTGGGGTCGCTCTTTGTGGTGATGTCGGAGCGGCTGCATCCGTTGTGGTATACGCCCTTCATTCCGGTAATGTTCTTTGTCTCTTCGGTGGCGGCGGGGCTGGCAATGGTGATCGGCGGCGCAACGGTGAGTCGTTGGGTCTTCAAGCGCACGCTCTCGCGCAACCTGGTGGCGGAGCTTGGCTGGTTCCTGCCCTGGGTGCTTGGCTTCTATCTGATCATGAAGATCGGCGAGTTGCTGGCGGCGGGCGAACTAGGGTTGCTGGCGGCTAACAACTATTACAGCCTCCTGTTCCTTGCTGAGCTGGCGATCGGTGTGGTGGCGCCGCTGATTCTCTTCAGCTTTGCTGCCGTGCGGCGCAATCGCAATTGGGCGCTCTTTGGTGCGATTCTGGTGTTGCTGGGCGTCTTCATCAACCGTTTCTCGGTCACGTGGTGGGCGCTCAAACCGATCGATGGCTACTTCTACTTCCCGAGCTGGCAGGAAATCGCCATCCAGGTGGGCGTGCTTTCTGGCGCAGTGTTGGTCTATACATTGGTCGGGCGCTACTTGCCACTCTTCGAGGGCACGGTCGACGTGGCGCGTGCTGAGCGCATTGCCCAACGCTCCCCGACGCCGCAGCCCGCTGGCGACTGAGTCTTCGTTTGTCGGGCGGCCCGCTTTGACGCAGAGAGGTGCAGTGGCGCCGAGAAATCGAAGTACAGAGAGAACACTTGCGCACCGCTTTGTGATTCCTCTGTGGCCTTCTACGTCGCTGCGTCAACGCGGGCGCCCTCATGCAGGTCATGATGCAAGTGATGACGATAAACGGAGTTTGACAGGCTCGCTGATCCATACTAGAATCTCAAAATAGTTCAATAACTATTGATCTATCAAGAGGCGCCGATATGCAACCCACGACGCAAGAGACGAATCAAATCGACACCCAGGAAGGCGTCGCCATCGCGCAACTGGCGCGACAACTCAAGGCGCTTGGCGAACCCAACCGGTTGCGAATTGTGCAGTTGTTGCGCGAAGGCGTGCAATGCAACTGCGAGCTGGGCGACGCACTGGGCATGGCGCCCAATCTCATCTCTCACCACTTGCGCACCTTGCGCGAGGTAGGGCTGGTGGAAGTCGAGCGCGACGCGGTCGATGCGCGCTGGATTTACTATTCGCTCGACCGAGACGCGCTGGCGGCGTTGCTTGGCGCCTTTGACGCCTTCTTTGACCCGGCGCGCATCAAAGAGCGTCACCCGGCGTGTGGCCCGCAGGGGAGCCTTGTGCGTCTTGATGAGATTGGGGTCGCCGCCTGAATTTTTTTGAGGGTTAGTTCAACGGAGACTGAAGCAAACGCTTGACCGCCCTGGGGTTGAGTCAGGTGTAAATCGGTAGCAGATCATTGAAGTTCAAGGAGACAAAACTCATGGCGCAACAGGCATCGGTTTTGGCGGCGCAGGCGCAGCCAGCGCCCAAAAAACTTTCGACTTTGGATCGTTTCCTGACCTTGTGGATTTTTCTGGCGATGGCGATCGGCGTGGCAATGGGGTACTTCATTCCCGGCGTCGAGCAATTCATCAATCAGTTTCAAGTCGGCACGACCAACATCCCCATCGCCATCGGCTTGATCCTGATGATGTACCCGCCCTTTGCCAAAGTCAAATACGAGGAACTGGGCGAAGTTTTCCGCAACGTCAAGATTCTGGGGCTTTCACTGGTGCAGAATTGGATAGTCGGTCCGATCCTGATGTTCGCGCTGGCGGTGATCTTTCTGCAAAATTATCCCGAATACATGATCGGTCTGATCCTGATCGGGTTGGCGCGTTGCATCGCCATGGTGATCGTCTGGAATGAGCTGGCGAAGGGGGACACCGAGTACGCCGCCGGTTTGGTGGCTTTCAACAGCGTCTTTCAAGTGCTTTTCTACAGCGTCTATGCCTACATCTTCATCACGGTGTTGCCACAGGCGTTGGGCTTGCAGAGCGCGGTCGTGCATATCAGCATCGGCGAGCTGGCGCAGAGCGTCTTTATCTACCTCGGCATCCCGATGATCGCTGGCTTTGCCACACGCTTCTTTTTGTTGCGCGCCAAAGGGCGTGAGTGGTACGAGACGCGCTTTCTGCCGCGCATCAGCCCGATCACGCTGATCGCATTGCTCTTCACGATTGTGGTGATGTTCAGCCTCAAAGGCGAGCTGATTGTCCAGATTCCGCTAGATGTCGTGCGCATTGCCATTCCACTGACGCTCTACTTTGTGTTGATGTTCCTGGTCAGCTTCTGGATGGGGCATCGCATCGGCGCCGATTACTCCAAGACGACGACCGCGGCCTTCACCGCCGCCAGCAACAATTTTGAGCTGGCAATTGCCGTGGCTGTAGCGGTCTTTGGCATCAACTCCGGCCAGGCGTTTGCCGCCGTGATTGGCCCGCTGATCGAGGTGCCGGTGATGATCGGGCTGGTCAACGTGGCGTTGCTCTTCCAGCGCCGTTACTTTGGGCATGAACTCACAGCGGCCCCGGCGATGGCAGCCGCCGCGCAGGAGGCATGTCCACCGGCGAACGAATTATTGAAGTAACCAGACTGGACGAGGTAGAGTGACGGCCGCGCGGTCGTCGCTTTACTTCGCCCCATCCCTCAACAGCGAGGACGTTATGGCAAGCCGCCCAACACCTCTGACCTTTGCAGAAGCAACATCCGATCACGGCGCACTCAATGGCGCGCAAAGTCCGTCCAATACAACGCCCGCGCCAGGCGTGGAGTGGGGCTATGTCGACGATGAGGGCCGCCTGGTGTTATCGCCAGAGTTGCGCCGCCGCATGGGGTTGCAGCCGGGCGCGCGTATGCGCATCGAACCTGATGGCAACACCCTGCGCCTGCATCGTCCGCTCAGTCACCTGGCCAAGGTTTACATCGAGCCGACCGACGCCTGCAATCTGGACTGTGTGACCTGTTTTCGCAACGCCTGGCAGACGCCTATCGGCCGCATGTCAGAGGAGACATTCGCCGCCGTGCTGGATGGGCTGAAGCAGATCGATCCGCTCCCCACGGTCTACTTTGGCGGCATCGGCGAACCAATGTTTCATCAGCGCACGGTTGACTGGATTGCACAGGTCAAACAACTGGGCGCGCGCGTCGAGGTGATCACCAATGGCACGCTGTTGACCGAAAAGCGCAGCCGCCAGCTGATCGAGGCCGGTCTCGACCTGCTGTGGGTCTCCATCGACGGCGCATCGCCAGAGAGTTACGCCGATGTGCGGCTGGGCGCCGAGTTGCCCAACGTCCTGGCCAACCTGCAGCGGTTCCGCACCTTGCGCAAGGGTCACAAGAGCGCCAAACCGGAGATCGGCGTGGCCTTTGTTGCTATGCGGCGCAACATCGCCGACCTGCCCAAAGTGCTGAAGATCGCCCGTCAGCTAGGCGCCATGCACTTTTCCGTCAGCAACGTCCTGCCTGTCACCGCCAGCCTGAAGGACGAAGTGCTCTACACGACGTCGATGCGATCGATCAGCTATCTCGACTCGGAACACATGCCGCAGCTCAGCCTGCCCAAGATGGACTTCGACGAAGTGACGCGAGATGCACTCTTCGAGGCGTTCCAGAGCGGCTTCAGCGTGCATTACGCTGGCGCCAAATGGGGCGGCAGCAACGACGTGTGCGACTACATCGAGTCTGGCTCGCTGACAGTGGGCTGGAACGGCGACGTCGCCCCGTGCTGGCCGCTTCTGCACACGCATAGCAGCTTTCTCCACGACAAGCCGCACACCTCCTACCGCCATATCGTTGGCAACGTGCACGAGCGCAGCCTGCTCGACCTGTGGAACGACCCCGCCTATGTCGCCTACCGCGCCCGCGTGCAGGGGTTCGCCTTTCCGCCCTGCACCTTCTGCGGCGGCTGCGATCTCTCAGTCGACAATATCGAAGATTGCTTCGGCAATGAAGGGCCGGTCTGCGGAACGTGCCTGTGGGCGCAAGGATTGATTCGCTGCCCGTGAGCCTGTGAGCGTGCTGATATTCTGGCGTATCCGGAATCTCTGTGCATGCTCAACTCGTCGTCGGCATCGTTGATCTGGCCTAATTGACGCGCGCGCCTTTGTCGAGAGTGTGCGCCAGCACCTGCTGGCTTGTCGCTAGCGATCAAACCCATGCCCAATATGGCTGTCCTGGAAACATCGGGACAAATCGGGGGTTGACAACTGGTGTCTCTTGGGCTTATTATATGCAAAAAGATAGATATGCAATTTTCTGCATTTTTTGTAAAAGGAAGGGGTGTTCATGAATACAGCGGATTACGAGTTATTGAGCGCAAAACTGAAGGTACTGGCGCACCCGGAGCGACTGCGGATTCTTGACGTGCTGCGCCGTGAACCGGAGTGCGTTTGCCATCTGGAGGCGCTGCTTGGCAAGCCGCAACCCTACATCTCGCAACAGCTGCGTCTCCTGCGCGAGGCTGGCGTCATCACCGACGAGAAGCAGGGGCAAAATGTCTTCTATCACCTCAGCGACGCCGAAGTGAGCGCCTGGCTGGACGTGGTGCTCGGTCCCATCGATCAGAGTGACTTTGGCGCAAATCAACGTGAATTTATCGTCGCGTGCACTTGTCCCAAGTGTGCACCCACAACAGTGTTGCTTGCTGCATAGACAGGAGTTATATCATGCAATCGGTGGAAAAACCCTTGGGCGCCGCTGGCCCGCTTGTCGAAAACGAATCGAACCAACGCCCATCCTGGCGCGTAACCTGGCAGGAGATGATGGTGGTGGGGCGCGAGCGCTGGTCGCTGATCTGGAAGCCGCTGGCGCTGATGGTGGCTGTATTTCTGGCCTTCTACTATCTGCCGCTGGGCTGGCCACGCTTCGACAACGCGCTCTTTGAATCCCTGGAACTGACGAAGTGGTACGCCCAAGAGCATGTCATTCTTTGCCTGCTGCCAGCCTTCTACATCGCCGGCGCCATCGCCGTCTTTGTGAGCCAGGGATCGGTGATGCGCTACCTGGGCGCGGGCGCCAACAAGGTGCTCTCTTACGGCGTCGCCTCGGTTTCTGGCACGGTGCTGGCAGTCTGCTCGTGTACGGTGCTGCCGCTGTTTGCTGGCATTCATCGCATGGGCGCCGGGTTGGGTCCGGCAATTGCTTTCCTCTACTCCGGTCCGGCCATCAACGTGCTGGCAATCGTGATGACGGCGGCAGTGCTGGGGCCGTCGTTGGGCATTGCCCGCGCAGTGGGCGCCATCACCTTCAGCGTCGTGATTGGGCTGATCATGGCGATGCTCTATCGCCGAGAAGAACAGGCCAAGGTCAAGGCGCAAGCCATGATGCCGGCGCCGGAAGTGACGCGGCCGCTCTGGCAAAATGCTGTCTACTTTGGCTCGATGGTGGGCATCCTGGTTTTTGCCAACTGGGGCAAGCCACAGGAGATCAGCGGGCTGTGGGGCGCCATCTACACGGCCAAGTGGGCGATTACGGCAGGCTTTGGCTTGCTGCTGGCCTTTGCCCTCTGGCGCTGGTTCGGCGTGCTCTGGTGGAAGGTCGCGGCGATCGTGCTGATTACGGCTGGCGCGGCGCTGCTCTTCCCGACGCAGCCGCAGGTCCCGTTCATCGTCGGCCTGATCGGGCTGACCGTGTTGACGAGCACAGCGCAGGACGAGATGGGCGACTGGTTCGATCAGAGTTGGGGCTTTGCCAAACAGATTCTGCCGCTGCTGCTGATGGGCGTGCTGATCTCCGGTTTCCTGCTGGGTCGCCCCGGCCACGAGGGCTTGATTCCCTCTGAATGGGTGGCGGCGGCGGTGGGCGGCAACACGTTGTTGTCGAACTTCGTGGCGTCGTTCCTCGGCGCGTTCATGTACTTCGCCACGCTGACCGAAGTGCCGATCGTGCAGGGGCTGGTCGGCGCGGGGATGGGGCAGGGGCCGGCGCTGGCGCTGCTGCTGGCGGGGCCGGCTTTGAGCCTGCCCAACATGCTCGTCATCCGCAGCGTGCTCGGCACCCAGAAGACCGTGGTCTTCGTGACGCTGGTCATCGTCTTCGCCACGCTCACCGGCTGGATGTACGGCGCCTGGATTGCGTAGGCGGGGTGAGGGGCGAGTTGCGAGGGGCGTCTACTTCGCAAGCTAATCGGTTGCAGTTCACAGGTCATCATTGGATTTCATGCAATTGGGAAAGGATAGATCAATGAAGAAGCTACAGATTCTCGGCACCGGCTGCGCCAAATGTCAGCAGTTGACGCTGCACACCGAAAAGGCGGCGCAGGCAATCGGCATCGAGTACGAACTGGAAAAGGTGACGGACATCGACCAGATCATGAGCTTTGGCGTGATGGTGACGCCCGCACTGGCGGTCGACGGCGTGGTTAAGGTTGTGGGCAAGGTGCCATCGGTGGAACAGTTGAAGCAGGTGCTGGTGGCCTGAGTCCCTTCATTGATGGTATGAGATCGATGCCTTTGCGATTTTGACATCGGTGTGGAGGCGTGTTATAAAGTAAATATGCTGACTGTGGTGGCTGGCCCCAATCCAGCCTTCGGGGGACCACAGTCAGCATATTTTTTCACTCTTGATGTGACTTCAAGTGCAATCTAGCTAGCCTTTTCATTGAAGCACGACCGTGTCACTGGCAGCGGTCGTTTGGCCGGTTGACGCCACGCGCAGCGCGTCGCGGCTTTGTGGCGTGGCGGCGCGTTTGCGTTGAATTTCTTGCAACAACTGTCGCGTTCGTCGTCCGTTGTCGGGTAAGGAGTTGCGCAGTTCCCAGGCCTGGCGCAACAGCAGTTCAGCTTCCTCGAATTGCTGTTTCTGCGCCAGCAGCGCGCCCAGATTAGCCATGGCCAGGACGGAGAGGGGATTCTCCTCAAGTTGGTGGCGCAGACGTATCTCTTGCACATCGACTTTGGCTGATCCTCGCAATTTGACGCCCAGGTCGAAGATGATTGAGGGCATGACTTCGGGGCGGTAATAGTCAGCGCGGTGACGTACGACGCAGCGTGTCCGGGGCACGATCATGTCCACCTCACGCAGAATACGGAGTGTGAGCACGGCGCTCTCGACTTCGGCATCGACATCAAGAAAGATATGCTCACCAGAATCGATCATGGCGTTGACCGGTTCCTCGCGGTCGCCATAGGTAATGCTTTTCAGCAACACCATCTGTACGCTGCGGTTGTCCACCGTTAGCCGCCCGCCGCTGTACGAGACCTTGATCTGTTCGGCAACGACTGCCTGTTCGCGCTCAATAGAAAGCATCTGTTTCTGTGGCATTTGCACATCGAGAATCTCAAAGAAGTCGGGCGAATATTGTTTGAAGATGCCTACATGCTCGTGCACCTCGTCGTCATCTTCCATGATCTCGAAGACCATCTTCTGGCCGATAAAGCGCTCCAGTAACGGATCATAGCCGCTGCCGACGCTGCCGATGAAGGTTGTGCCCAGCTCGCGCAGCCGCACTTCGCTCTGTTCGGTGATATAGCGTCCGGCCGGCTTGCGCAGCCCACCGATGATCAGCCCGATCACTTCGCTCAGTGATTCGGAGGCCAGCGAGATGAAGTTGCGGGCGTGGCGCGCCATTCGCCGGAGGAAACGGGGATGCAGCGAGCGCTCTAGGTCTTTGCGCCGGCGTGCGCGCGTCTTGGCGTCGAGTTCATCGATGTAGCGGTAGATGGCGTGAATTCTGCCAAACTCTTGCGTGTAGAGCACATAGCTGGATTCGACGTGATTGTCGTCGGCGACGGAGTCAGTATAGCGTAGTTCGAGTCCTGTAGACGCCAGCTCCAGCTTGCCCCAGATGATCTTATCGTCAGTGCATTCTACGGTTACGACATAATCGATGAAGGATTTGAGACAAGGATCGCGGCGCCGCGCCCGAATGTAAGCACCCAACAACGTCGCGCAAAAGACCAATCCAATTGTTGCCAACAGGGTGACATCGAACACTTCAGAGAACCAGGAAAACATAGACGGCGCCTCGGCTTTTGTGGTGTTTACGGGCGGATCTGATAAGCCAGGATTTCGGTGCGGGCGGCGACGTAGAGGATATCTTCGTCACTGATGACGATCCCAAAAGGATAGGACGGCGTGTCAAAGGTGTGCAGAAATTGACCATCGCTGTCGTAGACCTTGATGCCAAAGATGTCGGCGACGTAGACGCGTCCCTGACTGTCGACGGCGACAGCGCCGGCGGCGCGCAACCTGGCAGGCGCTTCATCGGCGCCTCGGCTGGGACCGGCGATACGGTCGATGAAGCGCCCGTCGGAGCCAAACTTCACCAGTACGTCTTGTGATTCGCCCAGCGCGTAGATATTGCCCAGCCCATCCACAGCAATGGCGGTTGTGGTTTCCAGACCACCGATGTTGGCTTCGATGGCGTTCTCGATGCGCAACGTCACGGCGCCGTCAGCGTCGAAGCGCACGATGTCGCCGCCCCAGACTGCATAGACCGCACCGTCGGCGCCCACGGCGACGCTGTCCTGATAGCTGCCAAAGGCGTCGGTTGGCGGTGGCAACGCCGCCTGCCGGGCGCCGGTCAGCCCGTCATATTGCAGCAAATCGCCGCGATAGGGCAGATAGAGACTGCTGTTCCGGTTGGCCGCAAATTGGTCGGTGTAGAAATCTCCTTCCCCCACCTGCCACAGCGTCAGGAAGGTGCCCGGCTTACCCTGGGGCACGCCCGTGATGTCGAAGACCTGAATGCGTCCGGAAGTGTATTCGCCCACGAAGAGATGGCCAGCGTTGTCGAGTGCAATAGCACGCGCATCTTCGAACTTACCTGGTCCGATGCCTTCGGCGCCAAAACGCGCCAGCTGCGTCACTGGTGCGTCGCTCAAGCTGGCGACCGCGTTTTGCGCCTGCTGCGATAATTCGGAAAACAACTGTTGCGATGCTTGCCCGGAGTCGCTGATAGTGAGGGTAGTCTGCTGTACGCCGAATATAGCGAAGAGGACGCTGCCGATGATCGCCGCCACCAGGAGCAGCATGACCAGGAATAGGCAGCCGGTCCGTCGGCGGGTTGGCTGGTGTAGATCGTAGACGGTGCCGCGATAAGAGGGCGGTGTTGGAGAAACTGCAGTTGCTTGCATTTGCCCACTCGACGGCAGGTGCTCGCGTTCGAGCGTCTCGACTGCCATCTTTGCCGCCTGTAAAGTGCCGCCAAAGTTCTCGTGGTAGAGTTTGATCGCGGCAATCTTGTTGTTGCGCCGGATCAAGTCAAGCATCTGCTGCGTCACCTGCGCAACATCAAGAGCAGCAGGCGCCTCTGCAGCAGGCAATGCGGGGGTGTCGCTTGCGGGCGCCTCACGCCATCCTGGGGGGACAACGATCTGTGTATCGCAATATGGACAATGTAGCGAGGTTGCCTTGCCGTCATATTCGAGTGGGGCATTGCAGGCGGGGCAATGCAGTCGTTGCAGCATATCGAATGTGCACCAATCTTCTCGTGCAGTTGGTCAATCAATTTGGTGGTTGTGCATTTTATGCACCTGGCATAAATGGCGCAACTACGCCAGCGCAGCCGACGGCGTAGTTGCTTGTTACCCCAGCCATGTCAATGGCGTCATGGCTGGCAGCGCAGCCGGTAAAACGGACGCCAGCAATACGACGGCTGCGGTTGCCTGCGCTGCCCACCCCTCGATCAGCGCGCCCTCTGCCGTTGTCACGCGTACGGGCCACCATGTCAGCCCGTCGCGTATCGCCGATGTGCCGATGACTGTCGCCGCCTGTCCTGGCGTCAGCGCGGTCAGGGTGTCGCTTTCTGCCTTGTCAACAAAGCCCGGTGAGCGGCGCACACGCACTGCCGCCTGCGCAAAGACGATGTCGCCGGGGCGAAAGTCGATAGGGTTGTCGGGCGGCGCCGGTTTGGGCGGCGGCGCTGGCGTGATGGCGTCAGCCTGTGTTTGCAGGGCAGCGGCGCGCTCCCGATAGAGGTTGAAGAGGGCATCGAAGTGGCCGCCATGCCATTTGCGATCCATGCCAGAATCGTCGTCGCCATCGCCGATATCGCCGTTGACAGGCATGAACCCCCATTGCATGTAGCCGCT
>DMDA01000051.1:14564-18646 GCA_003451595.1 Chloroflexota bacterium
GCGCCAAAGCCGAACCAACGATCCATGTCGCGGCGAATCTGCTCCACGCGATCCCCGGGACGTTCTCGGCCAAAACCCGCCTCTTCGATGATGAAGGGCTTCTCGAGCGCACGTGCATAGTCGTGATCCTGCTTGGCTGCGTACTGAGCGTTGTAGCAGTGAATGGTGAGAAAATCGAATTCGGGGCCGCCGTAGAGTCGGCGCCAAAGGTCGCCTTCATCCAGCGACGCATGGCTGGCGCTGATCATGCCAGTGGTGACCAGGTGATTGGGATCGATCGCTTTGATCTCGCGCGCGACGGTGTGCATGAAGCTCAGAAACGCGGCGCGCCCGGGGTCCTGGAAGGCAGGCTCATATTTGAGTTCATTGCCAATCTCCCAGGCAAAGAGGCGAGGGTCGTTCTGGAAGGCGGCGACGACCGCGCGCACGAAAGGTAAATAACGTTCCCGATAACCGCCGCGATAGAAGGCGCCGTTGAGCAGATGGATCGGGAAGTTGGGGTCGAGCTTCGCATAGAAATGATCGTCGCCGGGGATGCGGAAGTCGGTTGTGCTGTAGAAGTCGACGAACGCTGGCAAGATGTAGAGATTGCGTTCGCCTGCAATTTGCAGCGCCGCGCTTAGCCGGTCGATGGTCTCTTGGGTTGACGCATTGACGCACGGCAGGAAAACGCGCACGACGCGCGCACCCATCGCACGCGCTTGGTCAAGCACTTCCTGGCGATGACCTGGCTGTGTAAAGGGCAGCGTGCGCCCACTGCCATACCAGACCAACCCGCGCACGTTGACGCCAATAAAACGGAGCACGCGACCATCGATGACGAACTCGCGCCCTGCCGTAGCGACGAAGCCTGGCGGACGCGGGGCGGCAGCCGCAATGTCCGGCGCCAGCGCTGTGGACGGCGCTGGCGGTGCGATCTCCCAGGCAACGCGCATCTCTCCCTCAATGGTGATAGCGAGCGTGAACTGCGGGCGTCCTGGCGCCGTGACTTCGACCGTGTAACGGCCAGCTGGAAGCTCCCCAAAGCGAAAGCGGCCACGCGCCGAGGTGGTCGTTGTCAGTGCATAGCGATCGGCGCCAACTGTGCGTGGGAACAGATATTGCGTATCCGCCAGTAGCTCTCCCTTACTCAGCGTCAGCGCCGGATTGTAGGCAACAAACTGGCGACGGAACGCAGCATAGTTCATACCCAGGATTTTGCCCTGGACAAAGGTGCGCCATGCCTGGCGCAGCGTCCCGCGATAGCCGCTCACGGTGCGATCCCACAGGAAGGCCGGGGTGACTGCAACATTTTCGGGTAGGTGATAGTGCTCTTCCGCCACAAAATGGCCGTCGCTTGCCGCCAGCACTGGATTGGCGATGAACACCTGGCGCTTGAATTCCGCCCAACTCAGAGCCGCCACTGCGTCCGCAACAAAGCGATCCCAGGCCGTGCGCAGGCTGCCCGTGAAGCCCGTCACTGGTCGCGACCAGGTTACAACGCCAGGCAGGTCGATCACGGCGCCGCGCGTGCTGCCGAGCAGGCTCCGATCGCCGATCAGCCGTACGCTGGCGTTGGCGATGGGTCTACCGTGATGTGTGATCTGACCGGCCAGCGTTGCACGGCCAGTGGCCTGCGATTGCAGGGCGGGCACAGCGACGGGCGCGGCGGCTTGCGGCTCGGTGCTCTCACGCAGCGCTGCGATACGGTCGATCAGATGGAGCGTGCGCCCAGCGTTGTCGGCGCCAAGGTGACGGAAGGTCGCCCAATCGCCGCGATGACCGACCTGGTAGAGGCAGGCGCCAACCACATCATCTTGATCAAGGAGTGCGTTGTACCATGCCAGGGATTCCCAGTAACGGTTCTCGTCCAGGGACTCGTCATGGTTGAGCCAGCCTTCATCGGGATTGTGCGGATGGCCGTAGGCGCGCGTCAGACCTGCCTCGGTAATGATGGCGCGGTGGCGCGTGCCGTCGCTACGTTGCGCCGCTGCGAGTACATTGCGATAGAGACCGGCGCCCGTGTGCGTCCCAGCGCCAGGCATCAACGAAGGCCAGCCATATTCGTGAAAACCCAGGTAAATATAGGTCGCCAGTGTGCGCGGGAAGAAGTCGAGATAGTGTGCAGGCTCGCTGAAGTTGCCGGCAGCGAAATTGAAGGCGACAGCCTCGATGCCTTCCTGCAGCAGCCGTGCGCGGAAGGCGACCTGGAAGCGATCATAGGCGTCGTAGAGCCGTTGAAAGTGCGCTGGATCATCGCGGTAGCTGGCCGAAGCTGGCCCAGGTAGACACTCATTGAGGCTCATCCACGCGTCGATGAAGAGACGGCCGCTGTTGCTGCGTCGCGTGAATTTGCCGAAATCGTAGGTGAGGATGCGTTCTGCGAAACGTCGCCCTTCGCCTTCTGGGTCGCCACTTTCGAGCATAGCGGTTTGCGCATCGTTGGGTGTATAGAAACGCCCGATCACGAAGGCGTCTGGCGCGCGGAAGTCGCGAATCTCGCGCAGCAGAATGTCGTTGGCGGCGTCTTCGTGAATAAGTATCACAGGCGGCCGGACGCGGCTGATGGCGTCCCATAGACCGGCGTCATTGTTTGTCGAATGGAGGTAGAAGCCCAGGCGATTGCTCCGTGCCACATGTTGCGTGAGCGGGGTGATCGGTCGTACGGGAGCCACTGGCCGTATGGATTCGGCGTTGTTCGCTCGGAGCAGCACTTCCTCGCCCACGCGTTCGGCGGCCCAACCCTCCAGGATGTGACTGTCAGTCGTCGCCACGCGTAACGGCCACCATGTCAGCCCATCGACTGTCGTCGCCGCGCCGGTGATGGTGCATGGTGTGTGTGCGGCCAGCAGCGCCAGCACAGCTGGCGGCGCATCACCTAGATAGCCAGGGGCGGCGCGTAGATTGACCAGCGTGCAGGTAACGATCGATTGGTTGGGTTGGAAGGACATGGGTAAGGTCTCCTTTGTCAGCGTCGCCGCCGGTCAGGTCGTGTGACACAATGTTATCGCATGTAGTCACCGTACGCGCATGGCGTTGATCTGGCGTCGATCTCGCTTCAGTCTAACAGGTGGAGAGATTGTTCACAATCTTCCTAGAAGCTCCAAAGCCTTTGGGAAGACGATCAGCTAACCTAGAGGTCAGTAGTAGACTGCACGATTGGCAGACGTGGCATGATCTGTTGTATTTTGTTACAATCATTGAAAAATTGAACACCAAGTGCAGAGTGGAGCGAAACGTGCAAAGACTTCCTGCTGAATTACGTAGAGATCAAATTGCCGCGTTTGTTCAGGAGCAGGCAAGCGTCAGTGCAGACGCGCTGAGCGAGCGTTTCGGTGTATCGCTGATGACCATCTGGCGCGATCTGACGACGCTGGAGGAGAGCGGGCGCGTCCGGCGCGTGCGCGGGGGCGCCGCACGTCCGGAACGCGCCGCCGATACAGAACCGCTCTATGATAGCAAGCGCATCATCAACCTGACGGTAAAAGAGCGCCTTGCTCGTTACGCCGCCGAGCACTTCGTCAAAGATGGCGACATCCTCTTTCTGGAAGCGGGCACAACGGTGGCGGCGATGGTCAAGTACCTCGCCAGTTATCAACATCTCACCGTGATTGGCAACGGGTTGGGCACCATGAACGAGCTGGCGCGGCTCACCCCGGCGATCAATGTCTACTGCTGCGGCGGGATGTTGCGTCCGGTCGCCTACACCTTTGTTGGGCCACAGGCGGAGGAGTACTTCCGCAACATCAACGCCACCACCTGTTTTCTCAGCGCCACGGGTATCACTCTCACCGAAGGCATCACTGATGTCAACCCCCTGGAAATCCAGGTCAAGCGCGCCATGTCCGCCAGCGCCGACCGTGTGATCTTCTTGATGGATAGCAGCAAATTCGGCGTGCGCTCGCTGGCGCGCGTGGCGCCGCTAACCGATGTTGATGTGTTGATCACGGATGGCGATGCGCCGCCAGCGTTCGTGGAAGCGCTACGAGCGAAGGGGATTGAGGTGCATCTGGTGTAGACCAAACGCTCAGGGCAACGCTGTTGGGGGCAATCTTCGGCAGCAGTTCGCACGCATCGCCGTGATGAATCTCGTGCGTGTATGC
>DMDA01000051.1:18864-24946 GCA_003451595.1 Chloroflexota bacterium
GGCTGTTCCGCAGAGGCGCTGCCGAGTCAGGCGCGGCGGTTGGTTGAGCAGGCGCGCCTGGCGGCGGAGGCTGGTTCAGCGCCGGCCAGCCCCGCAAACCAGTTGCTGGTCGCCGGCGCTGATGGCAATCTCTTTCTGGTGGATGCGACGAGTGGCAAGCGCTTTGCGTTGACCACCGATGCCTCGCCCCAGCGTCAATATCTGCAACCAACCTGGGCGCCGGACGGCGAGCGGATCGCCTGGGCGCGGCGCGATGGTCAGCGCAACTTTCTAGAGACAATCCGCTTCGACGGCGCCGATCGCCGTGAATTGAATTTGCCCTTCCTGCCCTTCTATATGTACTGGAGTCCAGACGGCGAGCGGCTGGCCTATCTCAGCAACTGGATGACGCTCGACCAGCCGTCGATGGCGCTGCGCATGGTGGAGTTCGACGCTGCCGGGGAAACGCGCGCCCGCACGCTGGCGGAAGGGCAGCCCTTCTACTTCTCCTGGGCGCCCGACGGTCAGCAACTGTTGGCGCACATCGGCGGCGAGCGCGTCGAACTGCTGGCGCTCGATGGCGCCGCACAGTCGTTGCTAATTTCTGGCGGTCAGTTCCCTGCTCCACAATGGGCGCCAGATGGGAAGCGCCTGATCTATGCTGTGGCAGACCCCACATCTCAGCGGCTAGTCGTCACCGACCCCACTGGCCAGGAACTCACGGAACTGACAGACTTTTCAGGGCGCATCAGCTTTTCGCTCAGCCCAGACAATGCACAACTGGCTTATGTTGTCACGGAGGCAACGGCGCAGCTGAGCACGTTAGGGCCGCTCTACGTGGTCGATGTTGGAACACGTCGCACGCGAGAGATAACCGCCAACCCGGTGTTAGCTTTCTTCTGGAGCCCGGCGGGCGACAAGCTGGCTTATCTTGGCCTGGAATTCGTCGCCGGACGACTGGGTTTGCGTTGGTATGTGTGGGATGGGCGGACATCGACGCCTTATGCCAACTTCCTGCCGACGCGCACTTTTTTGGAGAACTACCTGCCCTTTTTCGACCAGTACGCGCAAAGCCATCGGGTGTGGGCTAGCGATGGCAGCGCTTTTGTCTTCACAGGCACTTTAGCGGATGGGCGTAGTGGCGTCTGGGTGCAACCCCTTGCACCTGAAGCGGCGCCGGTGGCGATGGGGCCTGGCGTCTTTGCCGCCTGGTCGCCGCGTTGAAGACGCCAGGATCATCAACCAATCACATACAAGACTGACGACAGGATGAAACGGTATGCCTGCACCCGCTCAAAGTTTTCCTCTTCGGCTACACCGGGAAGGCACGTTGACTGTGCGCGACGCCAAGCGCCACATTCCGCACGTGTTGACTGTGCCAGAAGGCGCCACACAACTGACGCTGCACTTTGCCTGCACCCCAGCTGTGGCGCATGGACTGGACAACATGCTGACGCTCACTCTGTTTGACCCGCACGGCTTTCGTGGCGCCCGCCACCGTGACGGCGCGCGCCATGATGTCGTCATCAGCTCACACAGCGCAACGCCTGGTTATCTGCCCGGCCCACTGCCGGCTGGCGACTGGATCGTGCAGATCGACGCACATCGCATTCTGCCCGGCGCGCCGCTGCATTACACGCTCGCCGTTGAAATTGGTGCAGACGATACGCTGGCGCAAGCGTCGGTCACGCCGCAGGGCAGACCTGGCGCTGTGGTGCGGAAGGGAGCTGGCTGGTATCGCGGCGACCTGCACAGCCACACCAGTCACTCCGACGCAGGCGAACGCACCGTGATTGATCTGGTTGCAGCGGCCAGGGCTGTAGGGCTTGACTTCCTCTTTCTGACCGACCACAACACGATCTCGCCGCTGGCGGAGAGCGACGCACTTGCCAGCCCTGACTTGCTGACCGCCGGTGGTATGGAATTGACGACCTTTTGGGGACATGCATTGGTCTTGGGCACGCGTCAGTGGATCGATTGGCGTTTTCGTCCTGGCGACGGCGTGATCAATCAGCTGGCGGAGGCGGTCTATGGTCGCGGTGAGTTGTTCGTGATCGCCCATCCAGGGTCAGAGGGCGATCCTGGATGCACTGGCTGCGCCTGGCGTTTTGGCGAGATGATGCCGGGCGCTGCGCGTATCGTTGAAATCTGGAACGGCCCGTGGGCGGGTGATTCCAACAATGCGTTGGCGTTGGCGCTCTATTATGACTGGCTCAACCAGGGGCGTCGCCTGGTGGCGACGGCCGGCAGCGACACGCATAGCACCGCCGATTACTTTGCGGGGCCGGGCTTCAATGTCGTCTACGCTGAGGAGCTTTCAGAGGCGGCGCTGCTGCGGGCGATTGCAGCGGGTCATCTTTACCTGAGCAGCGGACCCAGGTTGACATTGACGGCTGTCGAACAGGATGGTGTGCACCGCATGATGGGCGACACGGTCATGCAGGCGGCGACGGTTGCTATCCAGTGGGCGCAGTGCCCGCCAGGGGCGAGGCTGTGTGTGCTCGCCAATGGGCTATCGCTCCACCAACAGCCTGTTGACGCAAGCGGCAGTTTTGTGTGCGAGCTGACGTCGCTCGACGCCAACTGGTTGATCGCTGAGGTGCGTGCAGAGGATGGGGGGCTGTTGGCAATCACGAATCCGCTCTTTCTTGCGTAATGGCAAGAGACGCTGACGGCTGGCTTGTCCCCTTCCTGTCATCGTCGTGTTGCCTCCCGCTGCACCAGCAATTCAAGCAACCGCGCCAGCACCTCCTCGCGGTCGTCACCAGTGAGCGCCAGCGCCATTTGCGCTGTCAGCAAGCCATATTTGACGCCGACATCGTAGCGAGCGCCAGCCTGTTCCAGCGCCAGGTACTTTTCACGGTGCGCCAACTCCACTAATGCCGCTGAAAGGGTATAGCCGCGCTCTGGATGCTCGCCTGCGGCGCCGGTGGCAATCTGTGCACCAAGAATGCTCATTACGCTGGGCGTCAGCACATGCATGCCAAAAAAGCAGAGGTAATAGCCCGCGCGCAGTCCTGGCACGATCAGATGCTGCTCTGCTTGCGTTGGCGTTGGTTTTTCGATGACGGTGTCCACCTCATAGAGCGCCGGCGCACCGGGCACACGACGTCCGCCCACCGCACCATAATAGGGTAGCAGGCTTTCCCGCGTTGCCTGCACAGCTGAGATGGCGCACGCCTCGGTCTCCGCCACCGCCACCAGCGCCTGAGCGCAGCGTTGCGCGCTGGTGCTCACATAGAGATGGTCACCGACCAGGTGTAGAAATGGGTCGCGTCCCACGAATTCACGGGCGCAGTACACTGCGTGACCATGCCCAAGCGGCTCGCTCTGAGGGACGAAATGCAGCCGACGTGCATGTGGTCCGGCCACCTGTGCATACGCCTGTTCGTCGCCCGGCCGCACGACAACGCCGATCTCATCGATGCCGGCGGCCAGCACTTCCTCAATCAAGATAGTGAGCACCGACTTCTCGACGCCGTCACGGTCAATCAAGGTTTGCAAGGGCAGGGTGCGCTGTCGCCGTCCTGCCGCTGTAATGACAGCTTTGTTGATCTTCATAGGTGTATGCTTGGGGCGCCTGAATCGTCCTGGTTGCACGTTGCGACAGCGTCTTGCGCGTTCGGCATGAAGCTGCGGCAACGTGTTGTATATCCATGTGTTGGCGCTCGTAATTCTAGCACACGGATGCCGGATGTCAGAATGGCGAAAGTATTCTTCTCGAGGGGGTGACTGGCAGTTGCAGCCAATGCTGCGGTCAGCGCCTGTTGAGTCCGAGATCGGTCAGGAGCGCATCCGCGGTGTAGCTGGCGCCGCCAAGCAAAATCATGACTGTCGCCGAACCTATCACAATGACGAGCAGGGCCAGGACAGGCAGAAGCAGGGTGCGCCAGCCGCGCACCTCATGCGCGGTGGCGACGCCCAGCCAGGTCGTCAGGAAGCCGAAAACCAGCATGAGAGACTTCATGACCCCGGCAAAGGGTAGCAGCGGAGCGAGCAAGGCCAGAATGCCGACGCTCTGAGCAAAGCCCATGGCGCGGAAGGTGCGCGTAAAGTTGCCGCGCCGTGTCAACATCCAGCCGGCGGCAAAGACCACTCCCACACCAAGGCAGAAAAATAGCAGCTCGACGCCGATCTCTATCGCGTCAATGCGCTGGCGCGTCACCACTGCTGTCAGCACGAGCGACGCCAGCGCGATCAGGAGCGCTGGCCCCGTCATGTAGGGGTCAGCAACGACTTGCTCATAGGCTCTACGTTCCAGGATCAGGCAATCGAGGGCGCGCGTCAGCCAGACGCGCCAATTGGCAATGCCCTGCCAGAGCGTGCTCAGCGCCCACGCGTTGACGATCGGCTGCTCAGGCTCTACTTTGGGCAAGATCGGCGCGTTGCGGTGGTTGTTGAGAATATGGTAGACATCGGTGGCGCAGCGCGTCTCGGTGACTTCCATGTCCGCCGGGTGGAAGATGAAGGCATCGGTCTGTTCGCCGCCCAGCCCACCATGGTTGCCGACCAACTCTTCCAGCGCCGCCACGGTGCCATCGGGATAGAGTGTGCTGATCACCCACAAGTCGCCAGCGCTTGGGAATTCCATGACGCGTTGCAACTGCCAGATGCGCTTCTCGATGCTGGCGGCGCCCGGCCCTTCTGGGGGAGCATAGGGCGCCACCGGGTCCTCGCCAATGACTTCGCCGGTGTGGAGATTGCGGCGTCCACGTTTGCCCAGCACCGCCACCGTCATATCGTCTTCATAGCCCAACACCATGCCAATGCCTTCATGTTGCACCAGCGCGTCGACCATGCCGGGGTAGGCGGCGTTGAGTTCGCTCAGCTTGATCTTACGCGGGTAGAGGTCGAAGTAGACCTGGGCGGCGTTGCCGCTGCCGTAAGCCGTCACGGACGCAGGGGTGACGGCGACATGTATCTCGCCTGCGTCGGCGCCCTTTTGCGCCAGCTTCTGCCCTTGTCGGGCAACAGCGTTCTTGACAGCATGGGTGGTATGCGCGTCCTGCAAGTTTGCCAGCTCACCGGCTACGCCTTGTAGCCCAAACGCGCCCGTGTCGCCGCCAATGGATTGCCCAACGGTCGTGCCCTGCGGTAGCTGCTGTTCGATGAACTCCTTGATCGTCAGTCCGTAGCGTTGCAGGAAGGTCGCACCGAAGGACTGGCCGTGATCCGACAGGATGATGAAATCGTAGGGGCGCGGCGCCTTTTCTTTGGCAACGCGGCGCAGGCGCGCCAGCGTCTTGTCGAGGCGCTTGAGGTCGCCAAAGGCGTCGCGCGTCCAGGGGCCGGAATGATGGGCGACTTCGTCGTAGCCCAGATAGAGCATGTAGATCGACGCTGCACCGCGCATCATGTCGAGGATGGCAATCTGCGCGGAGATGTCGCGCATTATTGTACACATCGCCGCGCGCACGAAGGGATAGCCGTGCTGCAGGCGATTGATGCGTGGCCAGACGCGCCTGCGCCTCTGCTGCCAGGCTTCCCACAATTCGCGTCCCACTTCAGCGATGAAGATGGCAAGCTCGCGCGTCAGGAAATAGGGGTTGAGCATCAGCAACGCAGCATCGTCCGCGCGACGCTGCTTCTCGACAGGGTCGGTCTCAAACAGGTTGGACATCGTAAACATCGACTTCTCGGCGTCACCGTTGAGCATATTCATGATGCTCGAGCCGTGGCGCATCAAGCCGTGGCCGTGCGCATAGCGCGCATTCAGTTCTGCCGCATCCGCCGCCGAAACATAGACCTTTTGCTTGGCCTTGTCGTACCAGCGATAGGCGGGAATATCGTAATTGTCACCGAACATGATACCTGCCTGGCAGGAGGAAGTCATCGACGGCAGCCCGCAGTCGAAGCGCGACAATTGATAGCCATCTTCCTCCAGCATCCGCCGCAGCGTCGGCAGCAGGCCATCGTCGAGCGCTTTCTTGATGTGCCAGTAGCTCAGGCCGTCGATCTCCAGCATCATCAGGCCGCGTCCGGGTTCGGCAGCGCTGGAAAAAGGCTGCTCGCGGGCGCGGCGTTCGATGCGATATTGGTAGAACGAGCCTTCTTCATCAAGTTCAAGCACACCGGTCAGGAGCGCGTTGAACAAGGCAAAGGC
>DMDA01000051.1:25190-27511 GCA_003451595.1 Chloroflexota bacterium
CGGGCGTCTCTTCGGTTGCAATCAGCGTGATCCCTGGCACCACCAGGGCGGCCAGCAGCAAGGACAGTGCATCAATGAGCCACACAGCTACAAAGCGCAGCAGCGCCAATACTGCCGTCCGTATCATAATACTCATCTGCAAGGCGCCTTTGGTGGAAGGTTGAAGGCCAATTCTTACGTCTTCGATAGTCTACAGCCGCTTCTCCAGCCATGCAATCACATCGCCAATGACTTCATCCTTGCTTGGCTCATTGAAAATTTCATGGAAGAGGAACGCATAGACCTTCAGCGTCTTGTCTTGTGAGGCGATGTCGCCAAAGAAGTCGCGCGAATCTTTCTCGCTGACCAGTCCATCGTGGCAGCCGTGCAGGATCAGCGCCGGCGCAACAAACTTGTGTGAGTTCTGTTTGTTCCACTCCACGCCCGCAAAGAGGCTGTAGAAGAGGCCGAACGAAATCTGTTTGGCGACCAGGGGATCATTGACGTAGGCTTCCACCACTGCTGGGTCGCTGCAGACGCCATCCGCCAGCTCATTGGGGAAGTAGGCGTCCACCGGCATATCGGGCGGCAGCGGGAAGGTGCGGTTGAAGCGCGTAACCGCACCCGAAGTGACGATGCCGTTGACGCTCGTGGGATATTTCATGCCAAATGTGCTCACGGCAAAGCCGCCCATACTGTGACCGATCAGAAAGATGGGCAGGTTTGTATGGGTCTTTCGCGCCAGCTCGACCACGACGTTGACATCGTCGATCATCTCGTGGAAGTCGTGGTAGAAGATGGGGACGCCCTGCGAGCGGCCATGACCGCGATGGTCAAACCGGTAGACGCCAAAATTTGCTGCTGTTAGCTTCTGGGTGACATAATCATAGCGTCCCAGATGTTCACACAGCCCATGCACGATGACGACGATCGCTTTGGGCGCCACAGGCAGATCAGTCCGCAAAAACAATTGCGTGCCATCGAATGAGGAAATGAAAGTTTCCTGCTCCATCTTGATTTCTCCTTGTGTGGGATGTCCGAAAAGCTGTCTGAAGATTCCTTTTTGGGGTGCAGAAACGTCAGGTCACAAAGACAACGCATCGAATGCCTGCATGCGTTCTATCAGGAAGCGCCATCGCCTTCTGGAAGATTAGCAGTGGATCTAGAGATTGCCAAAGCGCCGTACAGATCGATCGTCTACAGCTGCAAATCGCTCACCATGGCGCGGAAGCTCTGGAAAACGGCGCGGTTGACCGCCATCGTCGTCTCAACTTCGATCAGGGCGGGGCCAGCTGCTGCGTCGAAAAATATCGGCAGCGCCGCCTGCAACGCGTCAGCGCTGCTGACGTGAAAATACCGCAGGCTGTGATCTTGCGCCGTGTTGTGCGCCGAAAGCGGCTGTGGCGTGAGGAAATAGTCGGTGCGAGTGGCGGCATCCAGCTGTTGTGGGCCGTCGATGATGTCAAAGATGCCGCCGCCGTGATTGTTGAGGAGCACGATGCGCAAATTGGGCGGCAGGTCGCGCTGCCACAGACCGTTGCGATCATAAAAGAACGCCAGGTCGCCGACGATCAGCGTCGTGAGCGCCGACGTGACGCGCGCTGCGCCCACTGCTGTGCTCACACAACCGTCGATGCCGCTGACGCCGCGGTTGGCGTTCACTGCTGCCGGGACATGCCCTGGGGCAACGCCGATGAAGTTGGCGTAACGAATGGGCATACTGTTGCCGATCTGGAGGTAGCTTTGATCGGGCAGCGCAGCGAGCACCTGCCGCATTGCTGTGAACTCGCTAAAGGGAGCCGCGTCAAGCAGGCGAAAAAGCTGTTGGCGCGCCTGGTTGTCAAGTCGTCGCCAAATTTGCGCGTAGTCAGAAGTAGGCGTGGACGCGGCGCGCTCGACCAGCGCGTGCAAAAAGTCGGCAGGCGCCATGTGCAACAGGGCAGTCGTCGCCTGATAGGTGTCTGGCGCTGCGCCCGCTGGCTGCACTCGCCATAGCTGTTGTGGTGGATGGCTGCGCAGCAGTTGCTTTAGGTATTTTGAGGTTACCTGTCCGCCCAGATAGATTACCAGGTCGGGCGCCAGGGCTGACAGCATTGCCGGCGCGCGCGTGCCCAACGCCACGTCGGCCTGCATCAGCGGCGCAGCGTGCGGCCAGCAATTGGCGGTGATGTCGGCGAAAACAGCCACGCTGGGGTCTGCCTGCACGCGTGTCAGGGCTGCGTGTAGGTCCGCGTCTGGCGCCATCATCCCCACCACGATCAGCTTGCGCGTCGCCTGCTGCCATGCTTCCAGCAGCGGCGGCCAGGCGCTTTCGACCAGCGTGGGCCGCGTTGCTGCTGTGA
>DMDA01000051.1:27768-29390 GCA_003451595.1 Chloroflexota bacterium
GGGACGTTCAGGTGCACCGGGCCGGGCGTCGGACTCACGGCAGCGTCGAGCGCCTCGCTCACCAACCGGACGACGTGCCAGGGAGCATCGGCGTGATCGGCTTGCGGCAGCGTGGCCTGGTAGCGCACGTGGGGGGCATAAAGGCCGGCCTGGTGNNTTCACAGCGGCTGTGCCGGAAGTGCAGACCAGCCCGACCGGGCGATGCAGCTGCTGCGCCATACCCAGCGCTGTATAGGCTGCAGAACGCTCATCATACACAACGCTCATCTTGATGGCTGGGTGTCGCGCCAGGGCGATCGTCAGCGGCGCTGAACGGGAGCCGGGTGCCACCACGAATTCGCGCACGCCGCGTGCTACACAGACCTGCACTGCAAGCTCGATATAGGGAAAGACGCCGTCTGGCATGGTGACGACCTGTCTCTTTATGCCACTTCTGGCGCGAGGACGGCCAGCATTGTTTCTGCCTTGAGCGCTGTCTCGCGCCACTCTGCCGCCGGGTCAGAGTCGGCGGTGATGCCTGCGCCGACGTAGAGATGGGCGTGCGCCGCGCTCAATTGCATACAACGCAAGTTGACGTAAAGGCTGGAGGCGCCCTGAATGTGAACGGGGCCGAGGAAACCACTGTAGAAGCTGCGATCGTACCCTTCGTGCGCCAGGATGAAAGCCAGCGCCTGGTGTTTGGGCATACCACATACCGCCGATGTTGGATGTAGCTCGTTGAGCACGCGATTGGCCAGCATTAACCGCTCTGGCTCCGGCAGGTTGACGCGAAAGAGCGTCTGCAGATGGACGACTGAGCCAGCCGCCACCGTATGGGGGCCGTTCTCCTGAACGTTGGCTGCGCCTGCGCTGGCAAAGAAGTTGCGAATATAGGCGCCGACCATCTCTTGCTCGATCGTTTCCTTGCGCCCCCACTGCACCGCTTCCAGCGGGCGGTCGGTAGGGCGGCGTTGCGTACCGGCCAGCGCCATCGTGGTCAATCCTTGATCATCCAGGGTGAGCAGCACTTCCGGGGTGGCGCCCAGCCAGGTGCCAACGCCAGGGATCGCCACCAGCGAGACGAACGCGTGTGGATAGCGCGTGCACAGTGTCGCAAATGCAACAGCCGGGTCAAAATCGGCGGGTAGCGGCAGCGCTGCAGTGCGTGAGACCACCACCTTGGCGATGCCCGTGCTGCGAATAAAGTCGATGGCGTGCTGGACGATGCTGGTGAACTCGCCTTCGGTGGCGGTGTGGTTGCGAATGTTCTCCGCTACGTACCATTGGGGGCGGTCGCCGGCGGCTGTGGCGTGAAGAGCAGAGAGGAGTCTCTGCGCGCGCTGTGCACGCGCCGTGCTCCCATTGCTATTGAGGCAATGGAGCGTCTGACCATCGAACCATAGATCGGCGCGTAGCTGCAGAGCAGCGCCCGCAGGCGTCGCAACAAAGGGCGCAAAGACAAAGGCCGGCTGGCGGGCAGCGAAGTCAACCGTTGCCAGCGCTGGCGTGGCGCTCAAGTCAATCACAGCCTGCGGTTGCGTCATTCCGGGACGTTGCCACGCTGCTATCGCTGCCCCTGCTTGCACTGCTGCGTGGAAAAGCATGTGGATTTGTGTTGTGATCGGTGTAATTTCCGCCTGCCT
>DMDA01000051.1:29637-33292 GCA_003451595.1 Chloroflexota bacterium
AGTTTGAGTCAATCGCGTCTGTCAGGCAGGCCGCGTCGTCATTCGCTGGCGTGCGCTTCCAGCTCGTGCAGCAGATCGTGCAGCTCCATCGCCAGCGGGCCGGCGGTTGCCATATCGGCGGCCTGCAGCGCGCTGCGCAGGTCTGCAGCCTTGCTCTTGACCTGTCTGATCATCTCTTCCAACTCCATCGGCCAGGTCGTGCTGTTCACCTGTTCTTGCAGGGCGTCGAGCGTCGCCAGAGCGGCAGCCGCGTCAAGCGCACCACCTTCATTGATCGCCTCATCAATGGCGTGGACGTCCAGGATGGGCAGCGCCTTGATCGCCGCTTTGATTTCGGGCGCCAGCATCATGTCGCCGTGGTCCATGGCGCCGTGTTCCGCCATGGCGTCGTGCTCATGCGTCGCCTCGGCTGCCGGCTGCATGTCGTGACCTTCCATCGCCCCGGCCTGGCTGGGCATCTGCATATTCATCGGCATATTCATCTGCATGTCGAGCACCGGCACCGTGAGTTCCATGCTCTCGCCGTTGTCGAAA
The DNA here is from genome assembly GCA_003451595.1 of Chloroflexota bacterium. Lineage (GTDB taxonomy): Bacteria > Chloroflexota > Anaerolineae > Caldilineales > Caldilineaceae > Caldilinea. Next base: position 30,172 of record DMDA01000051.1, read on the forward strand.
TTGACGGTCAGGCTCAGTTTGTCACCGGGCGCCAGTGGCTTGACCACATCGATCAACATGATGTGCTTGCCGCCGGGCTTCAGCTCCAACGCTTCGCCCGCCGGCACCGTGTAGCCATCGGGCAGCGGCACCATTTTCATGACGCCATTCTCGGAGATGGTCTCGTGCGTCTCGACGACGTTGGCAGCCGGGCTAGAGGCGGAGACAAGCTGTACGTCGGTGTCCAGCCCGTTGAGCACCGTGAAGTAGACAGCGCCGGTGCCGCCAGCCAGTGGCGCCGGGCGAGCGCGTACATCCACGATCGTAAGTTTGCCAGCTTCTGGTTCGGGCAAGGGCGCTGCGGTGGCCATTGCGTTCATGTCGTTCATTGCGCCGCCGGGTTGCATGGGCAGCGCTGTGCAGCCAGCCACAAGCGCCGCGAGGAGCGACAGGCTGGCGAGTAGGATGAGCAGTTGCTTGTGCATAGTTCTCAACTTTCCTTTGATGATGGTTGGTTGTGCATGACCTATCACACAAGGCAACATACCTTCTGTGATAGATCGAATAGACTGCGCCGCGGCCGCGGCGCTACGATAAAGGAAAGTTGATTCAGCGGGGAGGTGGTGTGGTGATGACAAGCGGCGGTGCAAAGGCATGTAACGTCGTCGCATACTGACGGAAGCCGCCGCCATCTCGCCGCATCGGTGTGCTCCACGCGCCCAGCGCCATGAGCAGCAGAATGGTGACCGCCAACACCAGAGGCGTGGATTGGCTTACCGGTGTGGTGGGCGCTGGCGGCGCACCATGCAACGGCGCCGCACACAATTCGCCCAGACCACTGGCTAACGCCGTGGCCGTTGCGTGAATGAGATCGTGGGCATTCCCAAGCTCTTGACCGATGACGTTGGCGTTATAAGCCGGCGGCGGGAGGAAGACAAAGTGGGCGCGCGGATGTATATGGCCGGGTGTAGCTTCGGCGCCCCAACAGATGAAAGGCAACACCAGACCAAAGATGGCTGTGAATAGCAGATGCAGCCAGCGCAACCAGCGCTCGGATGCTGTTAACCCGCGTTCACCTGTCTTCCGCATAGTGCGCAACAATAGCAAATTCTTATCTATTGCGCAAACAGCGCAGTGCAGGGTGATAGAATGTGGTGCAAACTCTCTTACACAAAGGACTTGCTATGAACAACACACGCACCGCTAGAGTTTCTGAACAAGGTTTTGTATCGGTTGAGGCGTCAACGCCCGATATATACGCCGTCCAGACGCATGCGCCTGGGCCGGCCGGCAGCTTGCCGCTGGATGAGGTGTTTTTGCGCACTGCGCCCAGCGGCCACATCTTCGGGTTGACGCAGGACGCCGGCATGGGCTGGAATCCGGCGCAGCTGCGGCGTAAGGAGTTTCTGATCTTGAGCACGCAGGGCGGCATTCGCAACGCCGATGGTGCGCCGACCGCGCTTGGCTATCACACCGGCCACTGGGAGGTCGGCTTGTTGATGCAGGCCGCCGCCGAGGAGTTCGGGCGGTTGGGCGCCATTCCCTTTGCCGGTTTTGTCACCGACCCGTGCGACGGGCGCACGCAGGGCACGCCGGGCATGATGGACAGCCTGCCCTATCGCAACGACGCCGCCATCGTGTTGCGGCGCCTGATCCGCTCACTGCCGACGCGCGCAGGTGTGATGGGCGTAGCGACCTGTGACAAGGGGCTGCCTGCCATGCTGCTGGCGCTGGCCGGTTTGCCCAACCTGCCGTCGATCCTGGCGCCGGGCGGCGTGACCTTGCCGCCGACGGCGGGTGAGGACGCCGGCAAGGTGCAGACGTTGGGCGTTCGCTTTGCGCAGGGTGAAATCACGCTGGAGGAAGCCGCCGATCTGGGGTGTCGGGCGTGCGGTTCGCCGGGTGGGGGGTGTCAGTTTCTTGGCACGGCAGCGACCAGCCAGGTTGTGGCAGAGGCATTAGGACTGTCGCTGGTGCATTCGGCGCTGACGCCTTCGGGCCAACCGCTCTGGCGCGACATGGCGCGGCGTTCAGCGCAGGCGCTGGTCGCACTTGAGACAGCCGGCATCACCGCCGCCGACATTGTGACCGAAGACGCGCTACACAACGCCATGGTCGTCCACGCCGCATTTGGCGGCAGCACGAACCTGCTCCTCCATATTCCGGCGTTGGCGCATGCAGCGGGGCTGCGCATCCCAGAGGTGGCCGACTGGCAACGCATCAACGCGGCCGTGCCCCGCCTGGTCGATGTGTTGCCGAATGGCCCGGTTGGTCACCCGACGGTGCGCGTCTTCCTGGCGGGCGGCGTGCCGGAAGTAATGTTGCATTTACGTGATCTTGGCCTGCTACGGCTTGATGCATTGACCGTGCATGGCCGAAGCTGGGGCGAGATGCTCGAGCACTGGCAGCGCAGCGAACGCCGCCAGCGTCTGCGCGCACATCTGCTCGCCAGCGACGGCGTCGATCCGGACGAGGTGATCATGGCGCCAGCGCGGGCGCGGCAGCGCGGGCTGACGAGCACGGTCACCTTCCCGCGCGGCAACCTGGCGCCGGAAGGGTCGGTAGTGAAAAGCACTGCCATTGACCGCAGTGTGCTAGATGCCGATGGCGTCTACCGCAAGGTTGGGCCGGCGCGTGTCTTTACCAGTGAGGCCGCCGCCATCGCTGCGGTCAAGGGACAGAGCGACGCTCCCGTCCGCCCTGGCGACATCATTGTCTTGATTGGGCGCGGACCACTCGGCTGCGGTATGGAGGAGACCTACCAAATCACTTCGGCGCTCAAGTATCTGCCATGGGGTAAGGAAGTGGCGCTGATCACCGATGCGCGCTTCAGCGGAGTGAGCACCGGCGCGTGCATCGGCCATGTAGGCCCGGAGGCGTTGGCGGGCGGCCCTATCGGGCGCGTGCGCGAGGGTGACGCGATCCAGATCATCATCGACACCGTGCAGCTGACGGGCAGCATCGATCTGGTCGGTCACGCAGGGCAGCGTTATCACCCGGAGCAGGGCGCCGCCGTCCTGGCCGCGCGTTCGCCGCATCCTGATCTGGCGCCCGATCCTGGCCTGCCTGCTGACACGCGGTTGTGGGCCGCACTGCAACAGGCGAGCGGCGGCGTCTGGCGCGGCTGTGTCTACGATGTCGA
>DMDA01000051.1:33540-34585 GCA_003451595.1 Chloroflexota bacterium
GTAACACGCACCACGCATCCATTGCTGCCTGGTCGATTGACAATAACCGCCCGACTTGTTAAGATGCCGATGGTTTCAGCGCCGTCATCGGAGCATAGCCTCTGCTCTATGCAGACGGCAACGCCTGGAGGTAGGCCTGTTGTGGTCTTACTGATTGCAGTTGTCCAGTCCGAGGATGTCTATCGTCTTTCACAGCGGCTGTTGGCGCAGGGATTCCGGCTGACGCAGATCAACGCGTTTGGCGGCTTGCTGGGGACAGGCAGCGTCGTGCTGTTGTTGGGCGTTGACGAGGCGCATGCGCCGGTCGCACTGGATACGATCGCCGCTATGTGCCAGGCGCGGACGGAGCTTGCCAACGCTGCGCCGTGGCTGGGGGCGGTCGGTATGGCGCCAGATACGATGCTGGCGCCGATGGAAGTACTGGTTGGCGGCGCAGTAGTCTTTGGCCTACCTGTCCAGCGCTTTTTACAATTGCCAGCGACGCCTGCGACGGGCGATAGTGAAAGGGGCGTCCCGATGACCGATTCAGAGCCAATGGCGCAGTCTGGCGCCGTCCTGCCAGCCGCTGCTGACGCCGGTGCAGCCACCAAACTGGTGATCGCCATCGTTCACAGCGACGATGCCAACCTGGTGGTCGACGCCCTGTTGGCGGCCGGTCACCGGTTGACGCGTCTGAATACAGCCGGTGGTTTTCTGCGGCGCGGCAACGCGACACTGCTGATCGGGGCCAGGGCGCACGATGTGGATGAGGTGCTTACCCTGATTCAGGCCAATGTGCGCCCGCGCACCGAGCCAAACCCGCCGCAGGCCGGCATGCCGATGTATGGAGCAACGGTCTTTGTGTTGGAAGCATCGCACTTTCTGCGCTTTTGATCGCCCCGTGTGATCGCCCAGTGCATAGTGCACAGAACTGGAGTCGAAACTGACGTATGACGCACGATGATCGCAACGATAACGCCACAGCCGACTTGGCGACGTTGGAGGCACTGAGCGATGATGCACTATGGGCGATCGTGCGTAGTCAACTCAGTGCGGGCGATGTCAC
>DMDA01000051.1:34813-38163 GCA_003451595.1 Chloroflexota bacterium
GAGTTGGCGGCGCGCAGCCGTGACGCAGAATATTGGCGGCAGCGTCGGGTGCGCGCTGCGGAGGTGCTGCGGCAGCGCGGCTGCAGCGTACCGCTGGTGGATGAGCTGTAGTCGCCGGGGGAAGCAGTCGCCGGGGGAAGCAGTCGCCAGAGAAACAATCGCCAAAGGAACTGACTTTGCAACGTATTCTGACCGCTGAACAAGATCAGCTCATCCGCCGCGAACGTAGCCTATTGGAAGATTTGCGCGTGCTACTTGTGCGGCTAGGCGCCCCTGACGACGACTTGGCGCTGCTCAAACGCGCGCTGCAACAACTCGACGAACTCTTCTTGCTCGTTGTCGTCGGCGAATTCAACGCCGGCAAGAGCGCTTTTCTCAACGCCTTGTTGGGCGAACGCTTGCTCACCGAGGGCGTCTTGCCCACGACCAGCCAGATTCAAGTGCTGCGCTACGGCGACCAGCGGCGCGAAGACCTTATCGGCGACGACGTGCTTGTTATCCATCTGCCTGTAATGTGGTTGCGCGAGATCAACCTGGTCGATACACCGGGCACCAATGCCGTGATCCAGCGCCACCAGGAGATTACCGAGCACTTCATCCCGCGCAGCGACCTGGTGCTCTTTGTCACCAGCGCTGACCGCCCCTTCAGCGAGAGTGAGCGGCTGCTATTGCAACGCATCCGCGCGTGGGGCAAGAAGATTGTCGTGGTCGTCAACAAGATTGACCTGATCGACGACCCCGCCGATCGCCAGCGTATCGTCGATTTTGTGGCGCAGAATGGCAGGCAACTGCTGGGCGTCATCCCGCGCATCTTTCCGGTCAGCGCGCGGCTGGCGCTCATGGCCAAGCAGCAAGCAGGCGCCGATCGCAGCGCGCTCGAACGGAGCGACTTGTGGACGCAGAGCCACTTTGAGGCGTTGGAGCACTACATCTTGACTGCACTCGACGCGGCGGAGCGTTTGCGGTTGAAGTTGGAGAATCCGGTAGGCGTCGCCGACAACCTGATCAACCACTACCGCCGGCTGATTGAAAGTCGCAACGACATACTCAAGGACGATTTCATCGCCATCGACAACATCGAGGCGCAGCTTGTCGCCTACGACGCCGACATGCGCCGCGACTTCAAATACCATCTTAGCCACGTGGACAATGTCCTCTATGCCATGGCGGAACGCGGTGATCGCTTCTTCGACGACATGATGCGCATTGGACGCGTCTTCGACCTGGTCAATGGGGAGAAGGTGCGCGCCGAGTTCGAACGTAACGTGATCGCCGACACCTCGCGTGAGGTCGAGGCGCAGGTGAGCGACCTGATCGATTGGCTGGTGCAGCGCGACTATCGCCAATGGCGTGATGTGATGGACTATCTCAACCGACGTTCCACAGAACACGCTCATCAGATCGTGGGCAAGGTTGACAGTGACTTTGAGTTCAACCGTCAGAGTCTGATCGCCAGCGTCGGGCGTGAGGCGCAACGCGTCGTCGACAGCTACGACCCTGAAACTGAATCGCTCAATCTGGCGCAACAGGTGCAGAACGCACTGGTGCAGACTGCTGCAGTCGAGGCGGGGGCGTTGGGGCTGGGTGCAATCCTGGTCGCTGTCTTGCACACAACCCTACTCGATGTGACGGGGCTGCTAGGCGCAGGGGCGTTGGCGGCGCTTGGCTTCTACGTGCTGCCCTACCGGCGTAACCGCCTCAAGCAAGAGCTGCGCAGCGGCATTGACGCTCTGCGCCAGCAGTTGAACGACGCACTGACGCGCCAGTTTGAGCGTGAGCTGACCGATGGCATGCAACGGATGCGCGAGGCGATTGCACCCTACACGCGCTTCGTACGCGTGGAGCGGGAGAAGCTGGAGCGAGTGACCGAAGAGATGGAGCGGCTGCGCCGTGAGTTGGTGGATATCCGCACCGCCACGGCCAAAGCCTTGCCCACCCAGAACGACTGACCGCCAAGCTGCTCATCTTCCCGGAAGTTCCGAGGCTGTCGATAAAACTAAAAATTGACATAATAATTGGTTCGTCGATTGTCAGGCAATGTCATGTCCGAAATGATCACGTTGATGCCGGTGGACGCTGGATTGCACACCGCTGCGCTGCAAGCTGTCTACGCCGCAACGCCAGGATACTGGCGACTCTATCATTTGCCCGGTCCGCCGGCGGATCATGCCGAACGTGAGTTGGCCGCCGCCCAGGCGACGCCAGGGCGCGCCCTACTCGCCATCGTCCGGCCACTGGTGCGCGATAACCCCGCGGCTGGCGCCGAGATGATCGGCGTGCTTGACTTCCGCCTGCACTGGCCGGATGCGGGCGTCGCCTACATCGCCATGTTGATGGTGGCGGAGCCACTACAGCGGCAGGGCATTGGCGCACAGGCATGGTCGTTGCTCAAGCCCTGGCTGGCGAATGCAGCGGGCATTCATACCGCGCGCGTGGGCGTAGAGCAATTCAACGTCGTGGCGCTCCAGTTCTGGGCGGCGCAGGGGTTTACGCTCACCGGCGAAAGTGATCGGGTGCGCGTGGGCGAGAAGTTCGTGCGTCTACTGTATATGGCAACCGCGCTGCACGCAGGTTGAGCGCCCATCGCTAGTAGCAGACGCAATCCCCGCTTTGTTTGACACCAGTCACACCCACTATTACAATCACAGGGCTTTACACCGGGGTGCAGCGAACTGCGCCTCACTTTTGTTGTGTTGACCAATTTCAGACTTGCCTGCCCGGCTCACACCGGATCACAGGAGGAAATCCATGACCACCATCACGCGTGGTGAACGTGCACCCAACGACGCACACGAGACCACCACCTACGAACTTACGACCGACCAACGTTCTGATGCTGCACGCAAATATCACATCTGGACCATCGGCTGCCAGATGAACGTGGCTGACTCCAACCATGTCGCTGCTGAACTAGAGAAGATCGGCTATGGCCCGACCGATCGGCTGGATGAAGCTGATGTGGTCGTACTCAACACGTGCGTCGTGCGCCAGAGCGCAGAGGACAAGGCCATCGGTAAGCTGGGCAGCCTCAAGCCGTGGAAGCGCGCCAAAGCCGACCGCACGGTGGCGCTAATGGGCTGCATGGTCGGCGTCAAGCCTAGCCCGCAGTTGCTGGAAAGCTACCCCTTTGTCGATGTCTTCATGCCGCCGAGTGAGGCGACGCCGCTGGTCAATTTTCTACGCCAGGCTGAGATCGACGCTGAGATGGCCGAGATCGAACGCCAGCAACTGGAGCGGCGTTACCAGCTCCAGGACGCAGTGCAACCGATCGGCACGGCGCAATCGATCAAACATCTGGCGTTGAGCGGCGAGGCGCCGGTTGCCGCCCATGTGCCGATTGTCTATGGCTG
>DMDA01000051.1:38432-39640 GCA_003451595.1 Chloroflexota bacterium
GGCCAGATCGTGGATCGCTACGGTTATGACTGGCGCGGCGAGCTGGGCAACAGCGCCACTGTCAAGGCATTTCAGGGTGAGCCTGGCGCCGACGCATCGACACGCCACCCCTCATATGACCTGGCCGACCTCCTGCGCGCCGTGCACGAGATTGATGGCCTGTGGCGCATCCGTTTCCTGACCAGCCACCCCAACTACATGACTGACCGCATCTTGGAAACAGTGCGCGACTTGCCGAAGGTCTGCCCACATATCGAAGTGCCGATTCAGGCCGGCGATGACGATGTGCTGGAGCGCATGAAGCGCGGCTACACCAATGCGCAATACCGCGCCCTGATTGAACGCATCCGCGCCATTGTGCCGGCGGTGGCGATCAACACCGACATCATTGTTGGCTTCTGTGGCGAGACGGCGGAGCAGTTCGAACGCACGGTCGAAATCGTGCGTGACCTCAAGTTCGACAAGGTGCATCTGGCCCGCTATAGCCCGCGCCCTGGCACCGTGAGCGAACGGCGCATGGCGGACGATGTGCCCGAAGCCGAAAAAGTGCGCCGCCATAAACTGCTCGAAACGCTGCAAGAGCAGATCAGCGCCGAGATCAACCAGCGCTTCCTGGGTGAAATTGTCGAAGTGCTCGTCGAGGACAAACACAAGGGCAAGTGGCGCGGACGCAACCGCCAAAACAAGCTGGTCTTTATCGAGAGCGACCTGCCGCTGCGTGGGCGTCTGGTCGAGGCGCAGATCACGTGGACAGGGCCGTGGTCAATGCAGGGGCGCTTTGTGCGCGATATATCGCCGCTGCCCGACAAGATCAGCGCGCCCCGATCGACATTTACAATCGCTCTGAATGGTGGTTGACGCCTCGTCGTCGGCATCTGCACATCGGCAAGATAGAGGCCCACAAGAAAGCAAGCCTGTATGGAAATTGTATGGGCAGTTGCACAATTTATTGTTGGTTTTGTCTTGCTGGTGGGCGGCGCCGAGCTGCTGATTCGCGGCGCCAGCCGGATTGCACTGCGTCTGGGCATCCAACCGATCGTGGTGGGGCTGACTGTGGTCGCCTTTGGCACCAGCGCCCCAGAGTTGCTGGTCAGTGTCACGGCTAACCTTAGCAACAGTGGCGGCGGCGACATGGCTTTGGGCAATATCGTAGGCAGCAACATTGCCAACCTGGGGTTGATCCTGGGGCTGTGCGGCAGCATCTACGC
>DMDA01000051.1:39912-41735 GCA_003451595.1 Chloroflexota bacterium
GGCAAGGTGTGCTGCTCTTTGTCGGGCTGGTGGCTTTTATTGCCTGGAATGTCGCCGCTGCGCGTCGCCAATACGAGATGGCGCACGCTGCCAGGGAAACTCTTGAGGTTGCAGCAGCCGTTGACGTCAAGATCACCCGTCCCAGCGAACAGCCCTGGTTCGACCTGCTGCTGGTGATCATGGGGCTGGGCGGGTTGGTGTTGGGAGCTGACTGGTTGGTGACCGGTGCGCGTACGATTGCGCTGGCGCTAGGCGTGAGCGAGATGGTCATCGGGTTGACGTTGGTGGCGGTGGGCACGAGCCTGCCTGAAGCCGCCACTTCGCTGGTGGCGACGTTTCGTGGGCAGAGCGATCTGGCGATTGGCAATGTCGTCGGCAGCAACCTTTTCAACATTCTTGGCATCGCCGGGTTGACAGCGGTGGTCAAGCCACTGACGGCGCCGCCGGGGTTGTGGATCGATCTGGTCGTGATGCTGGCATTTACGCTGCTGGTCTATGCGCTGGTGTGGAATCGACCCCACCGGGTCGAACGCTGGCAGGGCGCATTGCTGTTGCTCTTGTACATCGTCTATACGGTCTCTCTGTTTATGCGTGGATAGACAGAACCTTATGCGGTCAATGGCTCCCCATGTCGTCCGCACCAAAGTGACGCCACCGCCGCGTCGTGCGCGCACGCTACTGCGCCCGCGCGTGAGCCAGCAACTCTTGCAAGCGCTGGAGTATCGCTTGACGCTTGTGCAGGCGGGCGCTGGCTATGGCAAGAGCACGGCGCTGGCGGCCCTGACAGAAGAAGTTGCGCCGCTGATCTGGTGTCAGGTTGGCGACGAGGACAGCGACCCCGCCGTGCTGCTGCTTCACCTCTGCTACGCCATCCAACAAGGGTTACCTACCATCGAGGGGCTGCCGATCGGCGTGATCGAGGCTTGGGACGGCGATCAGGGGCCGCTGCCCTGGCGCGGGCTGCTCGATCAGGTGATCAACGCGCTGAGCTTTGCCCTGACCACACCGACGCTGCTGGTGATCGACGACGTTCATCTGGCGTTGGTTGGCGGCGATGCGCCGGAACTACTGGATCGCTTGGTGAGCCTGGCGCCAGCGCATCTGCATGTCCTACTGGCGGGACGTCCAACAATCGCGCTGCCGGGCTTGCGGCGTTTGCGCCACCGTGGCGAGTTGCTGATGCTGGATCACAACGCGCTGGCGTTCACACAGGCAGAGATCAAGGCGCTCTTTGCCGAACATTATGGCATCGAGCTGGCGCCTGCGCAGAGCGATGCGCTGCTCAACTACACCGAGGGCTGGGCGATTGCGCTGCAATTGATCTGGCAGACGTTGCGCGTGCGCGCGCAGAAGACGGTCGAATTGCCGCCACAATGGCATAGTGCGTCCCTGGAAGTGCTCTTCGATCTGCTGGCGCAAGAGGTTTTTGCCGGGCAGCCGGCAGCGGTGCAGCGTTTTCTGTTGGTGACGGCGACGCTGCGCGAGCTGGCGTCCGATCTCTGCACCGCGCTGCGTGTGGCTGTTGGCGATATCGACGCGACGCTTGCTGACACCGCTGCTGATGATACGGCGCACCTGTTAGCCTATCTTCGCCAACATGAATTATTTGTGGTCGAGACGGGCGGCGCGCTGCGCTATCATCACATCTTTCACACCTTCCTGCGCCAACAGCTTGCGCCAGCGCTGCGTCAACAATGGCACCGCGCCGCTGCTCAGATCTTCATCCAGCGCCAGGATATGGAGGCGGCGATCTACCATCTGCTCGAAGCGGAGGCGTGGGATGATGTCGCGGACTTGCTCGATCACTACGCCGACAGCCTGGT
>DMDA01000051.1:41971-85273 GCA_003451595.1 Chloroflexota bacterium
GCCGAAGCGATCTGGCGCGCTGGCAACCATCCAGATGGCGTTGCCCGCGCGCTGCGTGGCCAGGCGCGCGTCTATTTGGACACGGTCAACCCCCGCAAGGCTGAAGAGTTATTGGAGGAGGCGATCCGGCTTACCGATGGCTTCGACAACCGGGAGACGCAGATTCGCATCTTCGAGATGCTGGCCGAGAATAAGCTCAATGCGGGGCGCGTCGCAGAAGCGGAACAGTTGCGTCAGCGCGCCGAGAATCTGCGTCTGACCGGGCCGAGCAACGATAGCCTCTGGTTCCGCGTCCTGCTGCGCACCGGTCAGTTGACAAAGGCGCGGACTGCGCTGGAAGAGCGGGCGCACGCCGAACGCAAGGCGCCGGTGCAGACGCCGCGCGCCCATCGCGAAACGTTGCTGCTCCTCTCGCTGATTGCGTCGCTCCAGGGTGATGCTGAGGTGGCGCAGGCAAGCGCAGTGGAAGGCACCGCGCGCGGGCTGGCGCTCAGTTCACCATATATCACCGCTGTTGGCTACATACGACAAGGACATGCCACACAGTTGTTGAGCACCTACCGCACGCGCCGTGAACATTATGCGTTGGCGCGGCAGCACTATGCCCGCAGCATTGAGTTCAGTCAAATGCTGTCGGTGCCGCGTCTGCGTGTGGAGGCAGGGTGGGGATTATGTCGCGCCTTTGGCTACGCCGGTGATCTGACCAGCGCCCTCGCCTGCGCCGAAGAAGCAATCGGCATTGCACGTCAGGCGGGCGATGAGTGGATCGCCGCGTTGGTGCGGCTGACGTTGGGCGCGAGCTATGCGCTTAGCCGCGACTTTGCCAATGCCGCAACGTGGCTACAACGCGCGATGGCCGGTTTCCAGGAATGCAGCGATCCCTTCGGGCGCAGTGCAGCGCAATTGTGGCTCGTCTACTGCCACTTTCACCAGCAATCGACCGCGTACCTGGCGCAATGGTTGCCGGCTGTGTTGGCGACCTGTCGCGCCCATCAGTACGACTTCTTGTGGCTGCGCCCCACCCTCGTCGGCGCACCGGACGAGCGCATCTTCACGCCGCTGCTCCTGCTCGCCAGACACCAGGGATGGGAGGGAGACTATGTGGCGCATCTGCTTCATTTGTTGCACCTGGAGCGTGTAGAGTTTCATCCTGGTTACCAGCTACGCATCCATACGCTGGGTGGTTTTCAGGTTTGGCGTGGAGATGACCTGATCCCTGCCAATGGGTGGCGGCGCAGGCCAGCGCGCCAGCTCTTGCAGTTGCTGGTGACCTTTCGCCGCAAGTTGCTAGACCGCGACCAGATTTGTGAGGCGCTCTGGCCAGAAGCTGACCCGGTCACTGCGCAACAGAATTTCAAGATTGCGCTCAACGCACTCTATTCGGTGTTGGAGCCAGGACGGAAGGCCGGCGCCGAGTCGGCTTTTGTGATCCGCGAAGGCGCTACCTACGGTCTGCGACCAGCGGCTGATCTCTGGATCGACGCGGATCATTTCATTCACAGTGTGCGCGTTGGCAGGCATGCCCGACCTGAGGTTGACAGGATGCTGCAGGCGTTGACCTACTATCAAGGCGAATATCTGCCCGACGCCCGTTATGAACCATGGGCGGCTGGCGAACGCCAGCGATTGGCAGCCATCTTCCTGGAGAGCGCCGATCGATTGAGCGAGCAATTGATCGCTGATGGGCGTTACGCTGAGGCGATCGACCTTTGCCAGCGCATTCTCGACCAGGATAATTGTTGGGAGCGCGCCTATCGCAACCTGATGATCGCCTATCACGAACTGGGTGATCGCGGCCAGACTGCGCGTGCCTATCAACGTTGTGTGCAGACGCTGCGTGAGGAGCTTGACGTTGCGCCAGCGCCTGAGACTGAGGCGCTTTATGCACAGCTGAAGGGCGACTGAGTCCCTGCCTGCGACCAATTCAGCGCCAGAACTTCTTTGTCGCTGTGTCGGGGCGCAGAGTCATCGGGTCTCATCACTCAGTGGGTCTCACTCAGTGCGGCGCCGCGCCGCTGCCATCATCTCCGGTTGGAATTCGCGCACCTCTTCGCCGGGCGCAGGCAGCCGCAGGCGATAGTAGCCCTCGGCGTCAAGCTCCCAGGCGGAGCGGTTGTCTGCCAGTGCAGTGTGGAGGATGTCGATCAGCTGCTGCTGAAGGGCGGGGTCGGTGACAGGGACGGCCAGCTCGACGCGGCGGGTGAGGTTGCGCGTGCGCCAATCTGCGCTGCCGATAATGGTGATCGGTTTGCCATGATTGTGGAAATAGAAGATGCGGTCATGCTCCAAAAAGCGCCCCAGGATGCTGATCACGCGGATGTTGTCGCTGTAGCCGGGGAGACCAGGGCGCAACGTGCAGTGGCCGCGAATGATCAGGTCAATTTGCACCCCCGCCTGCGATGCTTCGTAGAGGCGACGCACCATGCGTTTGTCGTCTAGCCCGTTCATTTTGGCAATGATGCGCCCGTCGCCTGTCTGCTGTTGGTGTGCGATCTCGGCGTCGATCAGCGCCTCGAAGCGCGTGCGCATGTGTTCCGGCGCCACCAACGCCTGTTCGTAGCGCTGGCCGGGCGCGTAGCCGGTGAGGAAGTGGAAGAGGTTGACCACATCGCGCCCCAGTTCGGGTCGGCAGGTGAGCAGGCCGAGATCGGTGTAGAGTCGCGCTGTCTTTGGGTTATAGTTGCCCGTGCCGATGTGACAGTAGGTGCGGATGCGTTCGCGCTCGCTGCGCACGATCAGCGTTGCTTTGGTGTGCGTCTTCAGCCCGACCAGCCCATAGGTGACGTGTACGCCGGCGTTCTCCAGGATTTGCGCCCATTCGATGTTGTTCGCCTCGTCGAAGCGCGCCGAGACCTCCACCAACACGGCTACTTGCTTGCCCTTCTCTGCCGCACGAATCAATGCCTTGACAATCGGTGAGTCATCCGAAGTGCGGTAGAGCGTCTGTTTGATGGCCAGCACCTGCGGGTCTTCGGCGGCCTCTTCGATCAGCCGCTGTGTGCTGGCAGCGAAGGAATCGTAGGGATGGTGCACCAGTAGGTCACCCTGGCGGATGATGGCAAAGATGTCGGGCGTGTCCTTGCTCTCGCCCTCCAGCTGCAGGCGTAGCGGGATGACTGGCTCCCAGGCCGCATACTTGAGGGCGGGCCAGTTGATGTTTGCTAATTGGAAAAGGCAGGTCAGATCGAGTAGCCCATCGACTTCATAGACATCTTCCGGGCGCAAATTCAGCTCACGCACCAGGAGTTGGCGGTCGTATTCGGGCATCGCTTTGTCCACTTCCAGCCGCACGACTGCCGCAAAACGCCGCTCGCGCAATTCAGCAGAGATCATCTCCAACAGGTCTTCAGCCTCCTCCTCGTCGCGGCGCACATCGGCGTTGCGCGTTACGCGAAAGGGGTGCGCGCTGACGACCTCCATGCCGGGGAAAAGCTCGTCGATATGCGCGGCGACCAGTTGCTCGATGGGCAGCAAAAGAGTCTGTCCCGTGCTGTCGCCCTCAGCGTCGCCGGGCACTGTCAGCAGGCGTGGGCGTGGCAGCTTGATGCGGGCAAAGTGGGTGGTCTGCTGTTTGCGATTGCGCAGCACCACCGCCAGCGACAGGCTCAAATTGGAGATAAAGGGAAAGGGGTGCCCTGGATCGACGGCCAGTGGCGTCAAGACTTGATAGATTTCGGCATGAAAGTGTTCGTGCAGGTGGGCGCGCTGGCCGGCGTTCAGGTCCGCATAGCGCAGGAGGCGCACGTCAGCTTCGGCAGCCAGGCGTGGCTTCAGCTCATTTTCCCAGAGTGCGGTCATTCGGCTGTGAATTTGGGTGGTGGCGTGGTGCAATAGGCGCAATTGTTCGGTTGGCGTGCGTCCATCGTCAGAGAGTTGGCGGACATCCGCCGCCTCTTGCCTGCGCAGACCGCCGATGCGCTTCTGCACGAACTCATCGAGGTTGCTGGCGGTGATCGCCACGAACTTGACGCGCTCCAACAGCGGCGTGCGTTCATCCATCGCCAATGCCAGTACGCGCCAGTTGAAATCGACCCAGCTTAGCTCCTTGTTGAAGTACAGGGCGGGCGTATCCAGGGAGGCGCCATCGGGCAGCGGCGTCGGGTTGACAGCGCGGAGAATCGGTATTGCTGCATACTGGGTGGTCATCGCTCTGGCTCCCATTCTGACGTGGTTGGAGAATGAGCTAATCGTACCAGAGAAGTGAGGGACAGCAAAGCGCTGCCCCTCATTCAAGCCTGCTTCGGTTGTGACCTGCGTCAGCAGCAGCCAGCAGCCAACAAGTAGCCCGCCGGATAGATCGGAGTTCTGGAAGTAGCCGATCTATCCGGCGCCGGCACGCTCTACTGTTTGGGTATGATCGGCAGCCAGTTCTTCAGCGCCTGCACCAGCGTCGTCACGATGTCATCACCGACGAAGCTATGGCCGGGCAGCCCGCTGCCATCCGTGACCATGTAGCGACCTGTGCGCAGCGTGGCTTGCTCTTGGGCAATCCAGTCAGCGACGGCGGCGACGCGTGTATAGACGCCTGGGAAGCCAGGCGCCGCGCAGTCCCGTCCCCAACTGACGATGCCTGCCAGCTTGAAGCCGCTGCCCGCCGGTACGACCAGCGGACCGCCGCTGTCGCCCTGACATGAGTCCTTGCCGCCTTGCACCAGGCCAGCGCAGATCATGTTGTCTGTAATCGTTTCGCCGACGGTGCCATAGGCAAACTGGCATGCGCTCTGTTCGACGATGGGCACCTGCACTTCGTAAAGTTCATCGGGGAAGTCATCGGCGCCCGCTGTGCGCGTGCCCCAGCCGGTGACGATCGCCGGCGTGCCAGCGGCAAAGAGCGAGCCTTCATAGACCGTCGCCAGCGGGATCGTCTGGACGGTCGTGGTCAGCACGGCCGGTGTGGCGAGCCGCAGCAACGCCACGTCATTGTCAAAGGTGAAGGGGTCCCAGTCCGGGTGCACCAGGACTTCCGCCACAGGGATGCGTTGGCCCTGGGTGCTGTTGATATTGTAGCGTCCCACCGCCACGTTGAGCGCGGCCGGTGAAGCCACAAACGGCCCGCTAGTGACGCAGTGCGCCGCTGTGGCGACCCAGGTCGGCGTTAGCAACGAACCGCCACATCCCCACCAGCTGCCGTCGGAGGCATAGAGCAACGCCACCTGCCACGGATACTCGCCGGGGTCGGCGGGAGCGCCGCCAATGATCGCAGGCGCCTGTATTGTGGCCGCCGCCACTCCTGCCGTCACTTCCGCCGCCGCCGCAGTTGCTTCCGCCAGTTGCACGCTATATTGCAGTTGCGTGGCGGCGCCGGCGCCAAGTGTTGCGATCGGGAAGGTGACGATGCCGTTCTCTGCCGTGCCACCGGCCACATGCTGTGAGCCGAGCGGCAGTTCCGCCATCACGGTCAGATTCTGAGCAGCGGCGACACCGCTATTGGTCACCGTGAGCGTGTAGGTGACGGGCACGCCGGGCAACATGCGCTCCGGGCCAGCGATGCTCATCTCCAGCACCACGCCGGTGACGAAGACGGAGTGTTCCGTTGTCGCCGGGCCAGTGTTCGGCGATGTGAGCGTGCTCTCGACCATCGTCGTCTGGGCAGCGTTGAGAGGTGCGTCCGCCTTAACATCGACAGCGTAGGTCAGTTCGACCTGCTCTGGCGCCCAGTTGTAGCAGATCAGCAGGTTATTGGAGATGGTGTCGGTGTACGGGATGCCGGTGGCGCCCAGCCTGTCCTCGATGCCGATCACGCCGGCGGGCAGTGTGCCGGTGATGTTGTCATAGGCGAAGACGATCTCCGGGTAGTCGAAGTCGACGGAGCGCATGACCCATGCCTGCACGTCGAAGCTGCCGGGTTGCCCGTCATTGCGCTGCAAGCCGTCATACTCGACGACCATCAGCGCGCCGCCACCCGCGCCAGCAATGCGCACACCCGTGCCCTCCACTTGATCGTAGACCACCTTGAAGTCGGCCCAGTACGGCGCCAGCAATGCGTTGGGCAGCGCTGCTGTTGGGATGGGGGCGTTGACGCCGCTGTTGAGTGCGCCATCATAGCCTACCACCGAGAGCAAGGCGTCGTCCGTCAAGAAGAGTGAAGGATAGGTATCGCCGTAGAATGCATACGGTTCCTCCCCGCCAAAGAAGGCGTCCACGTTCCACGTCTTACCAGTGCCGCTGATGGCCGATCGCGCCTCAATGCCGAACTCCGCCAGGTGGAGGAAGCCATTGCCAAAGGGCGTGGTGCAGTTCGGGCTGTAGTGTGGGCTGGCCGGGTTGTTGTCACTCATCACGTAGCGCGGCGCCGTGGCAAGGTTGTTGACCTGCCAGATCAACTGGTTGCCACTCACCACCGGATCGGCGGCGATGTGCTGGGCGCTGCTTGCCAATACGCCTGAACCGGGTACGTAGGTCAGGCCGGCTGGCAGTGTAGCGGTGACGGTGTAGTTGGTCGGGTTGGCCGCCGTCGGTTCAGGATTGATGCCGACGGTGTAGGTCAGGCGGTCACCGGGTTGGACATACGCGCCGGCATCGACATCGATGGTCACGTCGTCGGTCTGGCGCGCCAGCGTCACCGGCAGCGAGAGGATGTTGTTCGGGTTGCCGGGGTCCGTGCCAACTTCGAGCAGCGCCAACCGTACATTGCCCGCGGCAAAGGGATCTATGTTCCACTGCAGCACGAGATCGAAGGGCGTGTTGAGGACAGCGCTGTTTGGCCCGCTCACGGTAAAGCTGGCTGACTGGTTGTTGCGGCTGACCTGCGTCGCCGACATGGCAAAGAAGTCAAGCGGGGCGCCGGAGCCTTGCCAGTTTTGCAGCAGAATCCAGTAGTTGCCGGTCGTCGGCTCCTCGATGGCGCAGAACTCGAAGGCTGACGCGCTGGCGCTGCGGCAGAGTTCCTCGCCGGGGTCTGGCTGACCGTTGCCATTGGTGTCCTTGCCAACGAAGAGGTCGAGATCGACAGCGGTGGTGTCATCGACCGCAACGCCGAGGCGCGCCGTCGTCGGATCGCTGACCGATACGATCGTCGTGTAGACGCCGCCGTTGTTGATGTCGTAGGGATCATTGTTAGTCGGGTCTTGCGCCACGTAACCGGTGATCACCTGCGCCGCGCCAAGATAGAGCGCTTTGGTCAGGGAGATCGTATTGATGGCGCGGATGCCCTCCAATGTGGTTTGTCCTTGATTACGCCGCGTGTTGATGGTGATTTCGCTCACGCCAAAGGGCGCGGCGCCTGCACGCGTGTAAACGGCCACCGGCATGTGCGCCGTTGACGGTGGGTTGCTGTCCGGCGTGATGGTAACCTGACCGAAAATCCAGGCATCGAGCGCCGCCGCGCTGACATCCGCCGTGATTGTCAGCACCTGTGTGCCGCCCGGCGGCAGCGTGAAGGCAGCGGGCTGCACGTTCAGCGTCATGCTCACCGGCGACGCAACGGTGACGGTGTAGTTGTGCGCTACACTGGCGACGCTGGTCAGGGTGCGCGTCCAGGTGCAGACGCCAACGCACTGCGCATCCGCCAGGCTGGCAACGTTGAGTGTGCGCGGATCGCCGCCCAACGCTGGCGCCGCTGTATAGAAGGCGCGCGCGGTCTCGTCGAGGACAAAGCCGACCTGCGCTGCAGCCTCGATATTGACGCGTCCGGCGCCAATGTCGAAGGGGTCGGCAGGTGTGGCGGCGTCATCTTTGAGGAGCGCGCTTTTGGCAGTCAGCATCAGCGCCGAGCGAATCGCGGCAGGCGACCAGGTTGGATAGAGCTGGCTGAGCAGCGCGCCCGCGCCCGCTGTGTGGGGGCTGGCCATCGACGTGCCGCTGAGGATGTTGTATTCGATGCCTGACGCCACTGCGGCAAAGATATCGACGCCCGGCGCTGCCACGTCCGGCTTGAGGACGTTCGGCGAGGTGGCGTCGGGGCCGCGCGAGCTAAAGGCCGCCAGAATGTCGCCATTGGCGCTGTTGATGTTGGGGGTGACGCCGGCAATCGTGGCGGTGGTGACGCCGCCAGCAGCGATCCAGTTCTTGAGGGCGACGCCATCGGCGTAGCTGATGTGGACGCCAGGCAAGGCATAGGCGTCAGCGGCAAGCGAGGCGCCACTGGCGGCGTCGTTGGCAAGTACGAAGCCGCCCGCACCGCCAGCCTGGACATTGGCGGCTTTTGCCACGCGCGCATTCGTGCCGCGATCGCAGACCACGATCTGGCCGCTGAAGGCGCCGGGCGGGAAGGGTTGCAGACATTTGGGGTCGGCGCTGCCCAGGGTGCTAGTGTAGTTGCCGGCGTAGACGATCTCCGCCGGGCCGTACGGCCCAGTGATGCCCTTCCCGGCCATATCAGCCGGTGGCGGTTGTAAACCACCGGTCATAGAGATTAGGCCGTTTGCCAACAGCCGGTTGTGCGTTGCGGCGGCGACGGCTGTCACCCAGGGCGCGTTGGCCGGCGACCCCATCGTGGCGGCGCTGGGGCCTGAATTGCCTGCTGACACGGCGACAAAGATGCCAGCGTCAAGCGCAGCCAGGAAAGCCAGGGCGTCGGCGCTCTGCCAGGGGTCGCGCGAGCCGCCGCCGATGGAGTAGTTGATCACATCGACGCCGTCGGCGACAGCCTGGTTGATGGCGGCCACCAATGCGCTGCCCGGACAACCTGCTTCGCCACAGGCATCGTAAGCGATGATGTTGGCGTGCGGCGCTACGCCGGAGATGTTGGTGGCGTAGACCGTCGTCGGCGCCACCAATGATGCACTGACAAAGTTGCCCGCCACCGTGCTGGCCGTATGACTGCCGTGACCATCGTTGTCGGCGGGACCGTCCGGCGCTTCGGCGCCATCGGCAAAGTCCCAGGCGCCGATCAGCTTGTCGTTACAAGTGAAGCTGGGATTATAAGCCGCGCTGGCCGGATCACAGACGCCGTAGAACTTGCCGCGTGGGTTGGTGTGTACATAGCCATCGCCGCCAGCGCGGGCAAAGGATGGGCTGGTGAAGTTGATGCCGGTGTCGATGATGCCGGCGACAATCCCTTCGCCCCTGGCGCCGGGAGCGCCTCCCCAAACGGCGGGAGCGCCGATCCAGGCCGGACCGTAATCGGTCTGCGGCTGGTCCAGGAAGTCGCGCTGCACCAGCCGGATGCCATCGAGCCGGGCTACAGTTGCAGCCTCGCGTGGGGTCAATTCCAGTGCAAAGCCATTGAAGGCCACCTGGTAGGTGAATTTTACGGGGACTGGGCGTCCTAGCGTCGCTTCGATGGCGGCCAGCGTTGACTGCTGCTGCGCGGTCAGATAGCCGAGATAGGCTTGCGCCGCGCTGCTGGCAACGTCGAGACTGGCGCCTGTGACGGCGGGGCTGGTTGGCGTCAGGTTGGCAATGCCACCGCGATAACTGGCAAGCGGTTGATCGCGTAGCTGGACAATGTAGATGGCGGGAGTGGCGCCCTCCGGGTCTGTCTCGCCAATGACACGCGGCGTAGCTCGGTTGGGTTGCACACCTGCTTTGCTCCCAATCGTCTCTCGTAATGGAGGAGGTGGCGTTGTCGGCGAGGGCGGCGCCTGTTCCAAAGCGGACGCGTGCGCTACTCCTGGTGCGACCTGGGCTGGCAGGAGAAATGCCAGCAACAGCAACGTAGTCAAGGTTGTACGTGCGATTCGGCTTTTCATGAATATATGCTCCTGTGCAACACGAAAACAACGGATGGCGAAGGAGAATCGTCGAAAGGGTAGCACTAGAACCGACATTGGCACAATTTCTGGTAGATGCTTCATCGGGGACGGTCAAAGAAAGAAGAGAACTTGTCTTATAGACAATACAAATAGACTTTGCTCATCTTCCCGGAAGCTCTGAGCTTCCGGGAAGATATCGGATGTACGATGTTTGATTGTGCTATCTATTAGCTCCTCTTCTGCATATTTGGCCCATCTTCCCGGCAGCATTGAAACTGTCGGGAAGATTAACAGCTAACCTGGAGGTCAGGAGTGGCTAGTTCTTGATGATCGGCAGATAGGTCTCCGTGAATACGATATGATCGGACTCGCGCCCGACGTGTGCGTTGCGGTGCATGAAGAGCAGACCGATTTGGTCGGGCGAGGCTTCCGCCGCCGCTGCCGAGGTCGTCCAGGAGAACGCTGCACTGCCGCCCCCTGGCACAGTCGGGAAGAGCTGGGCTTCGGGCACGTCGTAGCGGGCGACGCCGGGTGTGTACTGGTAGGCGCCCGTACAGACATTGCTCACCTTGGGTGCGCAATCCCACAGATCGTTGGCGAAGTAGGCGTCATAGGCAAAGACGCTGAAGCGGAAGGGTTGCCCTGGCGTCACGCCGATTGAAGCCGCGTCCATCGGCAGAATGAAATTCTGGGAGTTGAAGGTGGCGTCAATGAAGTACTGCGGTTGCGCCACCGGTGGCGAGACCGACAGATCGACCAGGAAGACGACGTTGCGTCCGTCGCTGGCGTTCAGGGTCAGGTCGCCGTTGAAGATCAGGTAGTCGTCCGTGCCGTCGGCATTCGAGTCAATGTAGATGTCGAACTCGGGTGGGTATTGACCGGCGCGGTATGGTTCGTCCCAAAGGGTGACGGCGAACTCCAGGAAGTCATAGGGAACCGTATCGGTGTAGGCGCGGACACCCACTTCATGAATATCGACCGGTGATAGGTTGCAGCCGGGCGGCAGCCCAAGCGAGGTGCAGTCGCCCACAACGTAGTTATAGTCGTTGCCGTCCACTTCCATCAGTCCGAAAATATCGCTTGCGCCTTCCACGCTGAGTGACTGGTTGACGAGGGCGCCCGCTGTCGGCGAGGTGACATTTACAGCGATATCGGCCACTGCTTTGGGCAGCACCTGCCAGACCACATGGATCGGATCGTTGGATTGTGATTCGATCAGCACGTAGCCATCATACTCCTGGAATTGCAGCGAGCTGCCATCGGCGCCCAGGCTGCCGCGATTGACGCTCCACGGATGCAGTGGGCCAAGCCCCTGCGCCTCGTCGCCGCCTGGATAGATTTCGAGCACGACGGGCACCTCGATGCTGCCACCCGCCGGGATGAAGGCTGTGGTCACCTGCGGCGTCACAAAGATGCCCTGCGCTGCATCGTCCCCGGAGCGGAACCAAGAAGACAGCTTGATGCCCTGCCCCAGCGGACCCAAATTCTGGATCGTCAGGGTGCGCGTGTACACCTGATAGCTGCTGGCTGGCACATAGCCAAAGGACATGCTGCCCGTCCATGACAGTGGTGACTCGGCGTCGGTGCTGTCCCAGGCGATCAGCTTGCTGTAGTAGGCGCTGCGGGCGTTCACCTGACCACCGCCCACGCGCGTGACAGGCGCCAGATCATTGCGTGGCACGTCGTTATAGATCGGGTCGCCTGTGTTCATGAGCAGCGCTTTGTATTGCTGCGGCAGCAGGCTGTCGCCGTAAACGCTCTTGAGCAGCGCTGCTACGCCGGAGACCATCGGCGCTGCGCCAGAAGTGCCGCCAAAGGGGCCACTGGCTGCGCCGCCCGCTGCAATGGCCGAAACCGACGCGCCCGGCGCGCCGATATCTGGCTTGATGACGCCGTCATGGTTGCGTGGCCCGCGCGACGAACTGCCCACCATCGTAAAGGCCAGGTTGATGGCGTCCGCCGGGTTGATGCCGGCGACGACGCCGTTGGCTATTTGCGCCTTGAGGATGTTCGCCGTCGCCTGATTGATCATGAATGAGGGGATGTCAATGGGCCGGTCGCCGCCATCGCCGCCCTCGAAGGGATCGCCCGGAGCCACCAGGCCGATCAACGAAAGGATTGCACCGGCAGCAGACGCATTCTTGGCTTTGAGCGTGAAGTTGCAGCCGCCGCGGTCGGCCAGCACGACTTTACCGGTCATGTTGTCGGTGTACGCCGCGCAGCCATTCTTGTTGCTACCGTCGGCATTGCCATAGGCCACCGCGCCTTGCACCAGCGTGTTGCCGGGCAGCACCGACCAGTTCTGCCAGACGGCGTTGCTGATCGTGCCGGAGACCGCCGAAGACGCATAGAAGAGCGGATAGCGCGTCGCCGACGGGACGGTGGTCTGCGCCACACTGATGGCGCCATCAGCCATCGATGGGCTGCCGACGATGTACGGCTTGTTGGCGGAGTTGCCTGCTGACGCCACCACGATGATGCCCAGGCTGACCGCCTGATTGGTGAACCAGGTCAAATCGTCTTCTGGCTGGCCGTAAGGCGAACCAAGCGACATGTTGATGACATCCGCCGGGTCAACCGTGGTGGGGTTGCCGTCCAGGTCGGCGGCGTTGTCCATCGCTTTGAGCAGCGCCAGACCATTGCAGGATGTGCTGAAGGAGGCGCACACCTTGAAGCCGTAGATGTCGGCTTCCGGCGCCACGCCGGCGCCCTTGGCCGGGTACGGCCCGTCCACATTCACGCCGGCCGGATAGGCCAGACCACCGATGATGTCGGCGACGTGTGTGCCGTGACCTTCGATGTCGATCGGGTTTGGATCGGGCAGGATGCGGCCCTGACCATTCGGCCACTCCTCACCCAACCAGTCGAAGCCACCTTTGATGCGCGGCGCAGCCGGACCAAAGAATGCCGGATTGGCGGGGCGAGCATAGGCGCAATCCGGATCGCTCCACTCATTTTGATCGCATTCCGGGTCGTTGCCGTAGTAGGCTTCTTCCCAGGCCGCCACCGTGCCGGGGCCACCAAACGCCAGGTGCGTGAAGTCGATGCCAGAATCAAGCACGGCCACCTTCACACCTGCGCCCTTGACGCCGATTTCTTGCAGGAACTGGGCGCCGATCATGGGAACGGTTTCTTCCAGGTCGCGGCTGTAATCATGCACCTGCGAGACATGACTGACGCCCCGAATGCTGGCCAGGCTGGCTGCCTGGTTGGCTGGAATCTGTACGGCAATGCCGCTGCTGAGCGTGTTGAAGGTAAACACAACGTTGCCGCCCAACGCCTCAATATCAGCTGAGACGCGCGCCTGTTCAGCAGCCAACGCTTCCGCATATGCAGCACGCACGGCGCCATCGGCGCTGGCGCTTACACCTTGTAGCAGCGCAGGCATCTCCAGATGGGCAATCACATTGATCACCTGGTCGCCCTGCGCAGCAAATGCTGCTGCTGCGGCTGGTGTACGGCCAGATGGCAGTGCTGTCCCACGCGGCGCCGACCAAGTGCGCGCGGGCAATTGGTTTGCGATTGCCGCCGCTTCTTCTGGTGAGATGCGCGTAAAGGGTCGCGCACTGACGCTTGTGGGGGCTTGGGGTTGCACAGTCGCTGCGCCAGGGGCGCCGCCACCGCGACCGCTCGGCCATGACGTTTGCGCCAATGCCGGCGTTGTCAAGGACGCCAACAGGCTTAACGCCAGGAGTGCAGACAAGATACGACGATGTACTTGCATTGTATGTCTCCTTGCTGGATTGAAAGTAGATCGGACGACGTCACTGTAACACATTTGTGGGGGACATCAAAAGCTGTTCAAATGCATAGAGAGGGGCGGGGGGTGTTGTTGCAGATGTCGGAAAGCAAACAAGCAGAGATGGCGCAAACGTCTCTGCTTGTTCGCTTTCTGTATTGCCAGGCAAGCGCGCCCTGATTACCGCTTGCCTTTGCCCATCAGATTGGCGCGCAGCAGGTCACGATTCATCATGGCGATGAAGTCGAGGCTGATCTCCTTGGGGCAGACGGCCTCACACTCGCCGATGTTGGTGCAGCCGCCAAAGCCCTCAGCGTCCATCTGATTCACCATCAGCACGGCGCGGTCGAAGCGTTCCGCCTGCCCTTGTGGCAATGAGTTGAGGTGCGCCAGCTTGGCCGAGGTGAAGAGCATCGCCGAGCCGTTGGGACACGCGGCCACGCACGCGCCACAGCCTATGCATGCCGCCGCATCCATGGCGCGGTCGGCTTGCTCTTTGGGTACAGGGATGACATTGGCGTCGGGCGCCTGACCGGTGTTGACCGAGATGTAACCGCCGGCCTGGACAATGCGATCGAAGGCCGAGCGGTCAACGATGAGGTCTTTGATTACAGGAAAGGCTTTGGCGCGCCACGGCTCGACCGTGATGCTATCGCCGTCCTTGAAGACGCGCATATGCAACTGGCACGTCGTCACGGCGGCCTTTGGGCCATGCGCAATGCCGTTGATCACCAACCCGCACATGCCGCAGATGCCTTCGCGGCAATCATGGTCGAAGTGCACAGGCTCTTCGTTGCGGTCGATGAGTTGCTCGTTTAACAGATCGAGCATCTCCAAAAATGAGCTATCTTCGCTGACGCCATCCAGGTTGTAGTCGACGAATTTGCCTTCGGACTGAGCGTTCTTCTGGCGCCAGATGCGTAGTTTTAATCGCATGGTGTGGGTCCTCTTCTACTTGTAGCTGCGCGTCGCCAGCTTGACGTTCTCGAATTTCAGCGGTTCTTTGTGCAGCAACGGTCGGTCGTCACCGGTGTATTCCCAGGCGGCTACATAGGCGTATTCTTCGTCGTTGCGCTGCGCCTCGCCTTCTTCCGTCTGATATTCCTCGCGGAAGTGACCGCCGCACGACTCATTGCGGTTGAGGCCATCGATGCACATCAGCCGTCCTAGCTCGAAATAGTCCACCAGACGCCCGGCTTTTTCCAACTCCTGGTTCAGCTCGTTGGCAGTGCCGGTGACGCGCACATTCTCCCAGAACTCGGCCTCCAATTCTGGAATCAGTTTGAGCGCTTTTTGCAGCCCTTCCGCCGTGCGCCCCATGCCCGAATATTCCCAGATGATCTTGCCCAGTTCACGGTGATAGTGATCGACGCTCTTCGTGCCCTTGGTGTTCATCAACCGCTGCGTGATGTTCTGGACATTGGCGACCGCTTCCTTTACGGCGTCGGCGCTCTCGTCCACCTTCTCCAGTTTGGTCGAGGCCAGGTAGTTGGGGAGTGTGGCCGGCAACACAAAATAGCCATCCGCCAGACCCTGCATCAGTGCGCTGGCGCCGAGCCGATTGGCGCCATGGTCGGAGAAGTTCGCTTCACCGATCACAAACAGACCGGGGATGTTGCTCATCAGGTAGTAGTCCACCCACAGCCCACCCATCGTGTAGTGCGGCGCCGGGTAGATGCGCATGGGCGTCTTGTAGGCGTTTTCGCCGGTGATGTTTTCGTACATGTCGAAGAGGTTGCCGTAGCGATCGCGGATGACCTTTTCACCCAGGCGCTTGATCGCGTCGGCGAAGTCAAGATAGACGCCGTTGCGCAGCGGCCCTACGCCGCGCCCACTATCCACCTGACGCTTGGCTGCGCGTGAAGAGATGTCGCGTGGCGCCAGGTTGCCATAACTGGGGTACATTTCTTCCAGGTAGTAGTAGCGTTCACTCTCAGGAATCTGGTCAGCCGGACGCGTGTCGCCAGGCTGTCTGGGCACCCAGATGCGCCCGTCATTGCGCAGCGACTCGCTCATTAACGTCAGCTTGGACTGGTGCTCGCCCACCGGCGGAATGCAGGTCGGGTGAATCTGTGTGTAGCAGGGGTTGGCAAAATAGGCGCCGCGCTTGTGCGCCCGCCAGATCGCCGTGCCGTTGCAGCCCTTGGCATTGGTCGAGAGATAGAAGACGTTGCTGTAGCCGCCTGTGCCCAGCACGACCACGTCGGCCAGGCGTGGCGTGATCTCGCCGGTGCGCATGTCGCGCACGACGATGCCGCGCGCCCGCCCGTTGATGACAATCAAGTCGAGCATCTCGGTGCGCGTAAACATCTTCACGGTGCCTGCGGCGATCTGGCGAGCCAGCGCCTGATACGCGCCGAGTAGCAGTTGTTGCCCGGTCTGTCCACGCGCATAGAAGGTGCGCGACACCTGCGCGCCGCCAAAGGAGCGGTTATCAAGCATGCCGCCATATTCACGTGCAAAAGGCACGCCCTGCGCCACGCATTGGTCGATGATGGCGTTGCTCACCTCGGCCAGGCGGTAGACATTCGCCTCGCGGGCGCGGAAGTCGCCGCCTTTGACGGTGTCATAGAAGAGGCGGTAGACACTATCGCCGTCGTTGCGATAGTTCTTGGCGGCGTTGATGCCGCCCTGCGCCGCTACACTGTGGGCGCGGCGTGGGCTGTCCTGATACGCGTAACATTCGACGTTATAGCCCTGCTCACCCAACGTCGCCGCCGCCGCCCCTCCCGCCAGCCCAGAGCCGACAATGATGATCTTGAATTTGCGTCGATTGCTGGGGTTGATCAACTTCATCTCGAACTTGGTGCGTTCCCACATTGTCTGTATGGGACCGGAGGGCACGCGGCCGTCCAGGGTCGCCTCGACAAAAATGGGTGCTTCAGTCATTGTCTTCGTCGTCGTCACACTCATGATCTGTGCACTCCTACTTGAGAATTCCAAAAAGCACGGACAGCGGCACCGTTGCAAAGCCGATGGGCACTACCAATGCTGCAAAGACCGCCAACCCGCGGAAGAAGCCATCGTAGCGGCGACTGTTCAGTCCTAACGTCTGGAACATGCTCCACACGCCGTGAAAGAGGTGCAACCCCAGTGAGGCCAGCGCCAGCAGGTAAAACAGTACGATGACCGGGTTGGAGAAGCCGATGACCACATTGCGGTACGGGTCAGCGCGGTCGAACTCTGTCACCCAACCCCAGGTATATTGCGCCAGGTGGAAGAGCACAAAGAGGATAATCACCACACCACCGATGCGCATGAAGCGCGAAGCGTAGTTCGCTTGCACAACGCGCTTGACCGCGTAGCTGGTCGACCGTGCACGCGCCGCCTGCCGGTACAATTCCCAGGCGGACCACATGTGTGCAACCAGCGAGACGACGATGATGATGCGGATGATCCACAACACTTGTGCATATGAGAAGACCGGTTCGCCAACCTCGCGCAGGAACTCAGCGTAGTGGTTGAACGCTTCCTGTCCCTGGAAGATGTGAAGATTGCCCCACATGTGCAGGACAAGGTAACCGATCCACACCGCGCCGGTGACAGCCATCAATGCTTTCTTGCCGATCGATGAGCGTGGCAGCACAGCAACTTGCATCGCAATCTCCTATTCTGTTGCAAACCTGTTCGTATGTTGGAACGTGAAAACGCCGTGCGGCGTCAAAGACTGAACTCGATCATATCATAGCCTCCGCAAAAACTGGAATGAAGCATACGGTGGAAGCGAATTTTCCGAGCGAATTTTCTGGCTGAAAGTTTTGCTCTATAGCAGGATATCACAAACATTGCGCAGATATTGTGCAATTTTACACAATCATGAGATTTTGTTGGAAATGTGTGGGGTGGCGTTGCTGTTGATGACTTGCGCCTCGGCTAGGGGGTGTGCTAGCCGCGGGTCATCGCCTCCGGTGCGACGTGTCGCCTTTACGCCGGAGACGGTGACCCGCGCGGTAAACTTTGCCAGGAATGGTCTGGTTTGCGGCGCTCAAGCGAGCGCCACTCATTCAGCCGGTGGCGAAGGCTCAATTGGCGGCTGAACAGGCAGCGGCGCCGCGCCGCTTTCCGTCGGCGGTTCATCACCGGATGGCGGCGGCGCGCTCGTCGCCGTCGCTTCCGGCAGTGGGGTCGCTGTGGGCGCTTCGAGCGGATTGGTTGCGGCTGGTTCCGGCAGCGGCGTCGCTGTTGGCGGCTCCGTTGCTGTCGGCGCCGGTGGAAGGTCGCCGGCCGACGTCACCTGTTGATAGCTGAAGGTCGTACTCGCCTCGGCGCCAAAGTCGGCAGTCGCCACCAGGATTACCAACTGCTGTGTGACAATGGCGCTCCCATCCGGCCATGTTGCCGGCATGACGAATACCATGACGTAGTTGCCCGCGCCGTCGGTGGGCGTTGACGCATAGCCAGCATAGTTGTTGCCCCCGCCAGAACCAGCATTCAGGCGCGCCAGGTGAGCATAGAGCATGGTGTTGGGCGGGAAGCCGCCGCCGCTGACCGTGACGGTCGTGCCGGCTGTGCCGGAGCCAGGGCTGACCTGCGCCGACGGATTGGGCGCCACCGTAGGCGCCACCGGCGGCGTGTTGGTCGGCGTGGGCAACGGGGTGGCTGTTGCGGTCGGCCCAGCGACCAGATAGGCAAAGACACTGCTGACTGACACGCTGAAGTCGGGCGTCGCCACGGTGACGACAATGCGATCCTGAGTAATCTGGCCGCCATCAGGCCAGGCGCCCGGCATGGTGAAGCTCAGAGAATAGCGGCCGTCGCTGTTAGCTGTGCCCGCTACATACTGTTGTAATGCGCCGCGTCCCGGCGCCGCATCCAGGGGCGCCAGGAAGACTGCCACCTGCGCATTGGCCGGGAAGCCGCCGCCCGCTGCGGTGACGCGCGTGCCCGCACCACCAGAAGAGGGTGACAGGTTGATCGATGGATTGGGCGGCGTCACGAAAAAGTCAAAGGTGGCGCTGCTCTGGGCGGCGAAGTCGCTCGTCGCTGCCAACACGATCAGCTTGCCGGTTGCGATGACGCTGCCATCCGGCCAGGTGGTGGGCATGGTGAAGGCTGTGCTGAAGTTGCCATTGCTGTCGCTGCTGGTCGTGACAAGCGGCGTAGCGTCGGCGGCGCTAGCGCGCACGACGCCGCCCAGGTAGAGATTGACCGTGCGGTTAGCGGGATAGCCTCCCCCGCGCACCGTGACCTGTGTCCCCGGTCCGCCCGAACTCGGGTTGATGTCCACATAGGGGTTGGGCGCAACGGTGGGGCGTGGCGTCGTCACATCGAACTCTGTGGCGGCGCTGATGCTGAAGTTGTTGGTCGCCACCAAGAGCGCCAGTTTGCCGGGTTGGATCGGTGCGCCGTCGGGCCAGGTTGCTGGCACGGTGAAGCGCAAGCTGCCATTGCCAAAGCGATCACTGGCGCCGCTGGCATAGATCGTGCTGCTGGCGGCGTCGGCGGCGCGCACGTAGCCACCCAGGTAGAGATTGACCGCCGTGTTTGGCGGGAAACCGCCAAAGCTCACATCGACCTGTGTCCCCACTACCCCGGACGATGGGCTGGCGTCGGCGTAAGGATTGCGCACCTGCGGCGTCGGCGTGCGCGTGGGGGTGCGGGTTGGCGTCGGCGCCTGGATGCGCTCCCACCAGAACTGGACAAAGGCCGGGCCAGTGTGCTGATAATACTCGACCATGACAGTGTGTTGGCCGCTGAGATAGCGGTCGGCAGTATAGGTCGTGTTGCCGCTCATGTCGCGCCATTCGTCAATGATGCGGGCGCCATCCACGAAGACGCGGACGCCATCATCAGAGCGAATGGAGAAGCGATAATCGCCAGCGGAAAAGTCGAGCGTCCGCGTCCAGCGCACCGAGTAATTCTCGGTCCCTAGCCCAGGCGCCGGTGAAATCCAACTCCAGTTGAAGTCAATGTTTCGGTCGTTGCGCACTGTGGCGGGCGCACCGGTCAGGTCGCGGTTGTTGAAGTACTCGCCGCGCCACTCCGGGAAGCCTGGCGACGGTGTGGCCCCGGTTAACTCCCACCAGAAGGTCATCTGCGACGGCTGGCGCCGTTGACCATAATCAACGAAGAAGGTGTGCGACCCCTGATTCAGCCATACATCAACGCTGTAGGCGCCGTTGACGCCGCTCCACTGGTCGAGCACCAGCCGGTTGTCGACCCAAACGCGCACGCCGCCGTCGCTCTGCCCATAAAGGCGATAGACGCCCTCTGAGAAATAGAGGGTGCGGAACCAGCGCACCGAGAAACCGGTGGCGGGAATGCCCGGCGCCGGCGCGTTATAACCCCAGTTGAAATTGATCGCGCTGTCTTCGCGCACGAGGCGCGGCGTCCCCTGCAGCGCGGTGTTCGCATAGTATTCACCTTGCCAGCCGAGGCCGGGCAGCGCGGTGGGGAGAGGCGTTGGTGTGGCGGTGGGGCGGTAGACGGGTGTCGGCGGGGCGGGCACGACAGGTGGTGCACCGATGTAGTTCGTATAGGCGCGCGCCACCCAGCCCAGCGCACCATTGGCCAGCTGACCATACAGCCATAGCCCAGATACGTCCTGGCCGCGTACGGTGATGGGCGTGCCCTGCACAAGGGAACGGATCACAGGGTAGTTGGTGCCAGGACCGGTGCGCATGTTTAGACCACGACTGGTGACTATCGCAACACCATAGCCTGCGTCCTGTGATGCTCGGGTTGGGGTGGCAGCAGGTGATGTGGCAGCAGGTGATGTGGCAGCGGTCGGTGTGGTCGGCGTCACTGCGCGCGTGGGGGTGAGTGTGACAACTGCAGCGCCAGGGAGTAACTCAAAGGGCACTGCGGCCGATTTCCCGCCATTTAGCGAGTAGGCGACGATCTGCATGTCTGTGACGCTCTGCCAGAAAAAATCGAGCGGTGTGACAAACGCCAGATAGAAGCGCCCGTCGGCGTCGGTCGTGCCGGTGGCCAGGGTGGCCTGTATGCTCTCACCTTCTTGCACGCCTTCCAGGTTGATGAAGATTACCTCCTCTGGCGCCCAACCTGCGCCAGAAACCGACACGGTCTCACCCGACGCGGCGGCAATTGGTGCGATCGCAATGATCGGGCCTTGATCGCCGGGGAGGGGCGCCTGACGCAACGGACCTGCGACGATGGGTTGCACTGTACAGCCACTCAGGATTGTTGTAAGCAGAAGCAGAGCAGCCAGAAGCCAGACGGGCGGGATAGAGCGGCGGCCTGTCGTCTTACGTGACGGGCCGAATAGAGAGATGAAATGTGCGCTGTTCATAGAGTCACCGTGTTTCTGAAGCAATCAAACGCTGTCGATCAGGAGACGCTACAACAGGGCGCCCGGTTCCCAATCTTACCACAGCGTTTGAAGAATCCGCCGATTAGCGATAGAAGTCGATCCAGCGGATGGAGAGAGTGGAGGCAGCCTCGTCGCTGAAACTGGCAGGCAGCGTGATCACGAATGCACCTGCCATGAGGGGGATCGTTGGGGTTGCAGCGTCGTCTGGCGTCAGCACAACCGTCGCCCACAGCTCATCACCAGCGCTGAGCGCACGCGAGACGCCATTGCGGGTCAGCGTCTGTGACACCGGATAGGGCGGGTGGCTAGCGACTGACAGGGTCAGGCGCATGGCGCCGTTGTCGAAGGTGGCCTGCTCCAGTCCTTGCAGGTGAAAGCGCACCTGCAGCGATCCATCCGTCAGTGCTGGCGTTAGCCGCACCTGGGCAGCGCCAATGCCACGCGGGCTGACGACATCGATCACGGTGACGCCTTCAGTTGTCGCGACCGTTACTGTGTCTTCTGAGTTGGTGGTTGTAACCTGTTGGGGCGGCGCGGGCGGCTTCACCGGTTGGCAGCCTGCCAGCAGCGTTGTCGCCACCAGCATCATATATAAGAAGAGTGCTTTCACTAGCTTTACCCGCGAATGGTGAAATTGCTGAACTCGCCCGTTGCCTCTAGCCAGTCCAGATCAACAAGCTCGACATGTGAGGCGGTGGGCCCCTCACGTAGCCAGGCTGCCAGTAACGCCAGCTCGCGTTCACCCCCTTCCGCCACCACGCGCACACTGCCGTCGGGGCGATTGCTCACCCAGCCTGTCAGATGTAATTGCGTTGCCCGGTTGTACGTAGCGTAGCGGAAACCCACGCCCTGGACGCGCCCGTAGATGGTTGCCTCAATCCGTTTGTTCATGTGAAACCTCCCAACCTGGATGGTGCAAGTGATTGTACTGCGGATGATGGATGGCGGGCAAGCCTCAGTTCATGATCTGGACAGCCCCAGTAATGTATGGTAGATTGGTTAGTGTGCGAATGACGCTAACTGTGAAGAGTCAAGGAGGTCGCTATGCCAGGAACATTACCATTGCCGCCGCACTATGACCCGACGCGCGTCGGGCAGGTGTGGCGGGTGCCTTACGCCCAGCGCGCGGTGGAGGCTGAAGCGTGGGCGCGGCGCTTTGGCCTGCCGCCTGTGCTTCATGACAGGCGGCGTGTGGCGCTGCTCGCCGTTGATGTGCAAAATACATTTTGCATCCCGGAGTTTGAGCTGTTCGTGGGCGGGCGCTCTGGCAACGGCGCCGTGGAAGATAACCAACGGCTCTGCGAATTTATTTACCGCAATCTGGATGTGATCACGCAGGTGTTTCCAACGCTGGATACGCACTCGGCTGCTCAGATATTTCACCCCTTCTTTTTTGTCAACGCAGCTGGTGAACACCCGGCGCCATACACGTTGATCACGGCGTCGGAGATTGAGAGCGGTGTGTGGCGCTTCAATGCGGCGCTTGCCGAGACATTGGGGTTGGAGCCGGAGTACGTCCAGACGTATTTGCTGCACTATACGCGGACATTAACAGCCTCCGGGCACTATGCGCTGACTATCTGGCCCTATCACGCCATGTTGGGGGGCATTGGTCATGCGCTGGCGCCAGCTTTCGAGGAGGCGATCTTCTTTCATGGCATCGCCCGGCATAGCCAGCCGGATTTTCAGGTCAAGGGGCAGGCGATCCTGACTGAGGACTATTCCGCCCTTGGGCCAGAGGTCACCCATGACCAGGACGGTCGTCCGATTGGCGCTTTCAATCGCGCCTTGTTGGACAAGCTGCGCACCTTCGACGCTGTGCTAGTCGCTGGCCAAGCCAAGAGTCACTGTGTCGCCTGGACAGTGCAGGATTTGTTGGACGCGCTGCAGCAAGAAGCGCCGGACGTGATTCACAAAGTGCACCTCCTGGTTGACTGCATGTCGCCAGTGGTTGTGCCAGGTGCGATCGACTACACTGATATTGCCGACGCTGCCTTTGCCCGTTTTGCCGCCGCCGGGATGCACCTGGTGCGCTCGGTTGACCCGATCGAGACGTGGTTACAGTGAGTTACAGTGACGTGGTTACGGTGAAGAGAGGCGCTTGGATGAAGCCTCTGGTTAGGGTAAGTCTCTGGTTGGGGTCAGACAAACAAGCCCGGCGCCTGCGCCGGGCTTGTTTGTCTGACGGAATGTGAGATGGTGAGCCGGGCACTCTTTCAACTGACCGACTTCAACTGACCGACGGAATCAGCAGGCCGTAGTTCCCGTCTTTGCGACGATAAATGACGTTGACGCTGCTGGTCTGCGGGTTATAAAAGACGAAGAAATCGTGGCCGAGCAACTCCATCTGTTCCAGCGCCTCGTCTTCGTCCATCGGTTCCACCAGGAATTGCTTGCGTCGGATGATGTAGCCTGGTTCTTCCTCGGCGGCCAGCGCCTCGGCGACCTCCTGATTGGCGAGTTCGACCTCGCGCGTGGCTGTGTGCGCTGCCCGGCGCTTACTGTCGTGACGACGCCCCTTGAAACGGCGAATCTGGCTGGAGATTTTGTCCACTGTGGCATCGACGGAAGCGAAGATGTCGCTGGTGGACTCCTCAGCGCGCAGGATTTGCCCGTTGGCCCAGATCGTGATCTGCGCCGTAAAGCGGTCGTCGGCGGAGCGAGTCATGTTTTGGTTGAGATCGGCGCGCACTTCGCCGATCTGGGGGAGATAGCGTTCGAGACGGCCCACCTTCTTGGTGACATATTCACGCATGTAATCCGTCACCTCAATGTTGCGGCCGTTGACCATTACTTTCATGGTCGTGCTCCTTTCTGCGATAGCGTTGGATAGCAATTGAGGGAAATTGGTAGCACAGTTTGTACATGGATGCCCGGCATGCGTAACGCCTGCCGAGGACAAAGCGTTCCATTGCCTCGTCGTCGCTGATGGTGGAGCAGGTGGGCAGACGGGTGACTGCCAGTTGAAATTGGCAGCCAAACTGCTTCGGTTGGGTCAGTGTAGGGAACCAAGCCTGAAGCCTCATCCATAGTCAGATTCTAGTCAGGATGGGAATAATTGTCAATGGTCACATGACCGGGTTTGCTGAGCCTGGCTGCGTGCGTTGCGACCGGCACAGTCCAACCGGCACAGTCCGACCGGCACAGAATGATCGCTTCCATTGTCAGCGGATTGTAAGAAAATGGCAGGACGAAATTCGACTACAATGACGAACAGAAATAACAAGCAACGGCGGCATCAGCCGCAGTACTTTTTTTGAGGACAAAGAGGGAACGCTATGACGGCACATGCGAAAGCTGCGTTGGGAAGGACAGAGCGAGAAGACACATCCCGTCGCGCGACGTTAAGTGCGCAACGACGTCACTATCGCACGTTCCTGATGATCGGCGACGCCTTTGTATTGCTGATTGCCTTCTCGCTGGCGTATTGGCTGCGTTTTTCCGTTGGGTTAGCTGTTTCGACAGATATCGTGCCTGATCCACAGGGGTATCTGGTGCTTTCCGTGTTGTTGATTCCGGTGTGGCTGGCGCTGTTTGCCGCTTTTGGACTGTACAACTTCAACACGCTGCTTGGCGACATTACCGAGTATGGGCGGGTCTTCCATGCTGTGACGTGGGGCATGATGGCTGTCATCGTCTATGGCTTCCTCAACCCGGAATTCGTCATAGCGCGCGGTTGGTTGATCTTTTCGTGGGTGTTGTCCGGCTTCCTGGTGAGCTTGTTTCGCTTGATCATGCGACGTATTGCGTATCGCGCCCGGCGCTATGGCTACTTCGTGACGCCGACGGTAATTGTCGGCACCAATCAAGAGGCGATTGCCCTGGCGGATCAACTGCGCAACTCGGCGGGGTCGGGGATGGAGATTGCTGGCTTTGTCAGTGTGCAAGGCGGCGGTAATTACGGCCCCGGTGAGCAGGTGCATGGCATCAAGGTACTTGGCACGATTGATGAGTTGTCGGATATCTTACGCGAACATCACATTGAAGAGGTTGTGATCGCTACGACCGCGCTGCACGATGAGCGCCTGGTTGAGGTGTCGCAACAGTTGACCACACAGCATCACGACGTGCGCATGCGCCTGTCGTCAGGGCTTTACGAGGTATTTACGACCGGTATGGATGTGACAACTCGCAATTCGGTGCCCCTAATGAGCTTGAAGCGGCTGCGCCTGAATCGAACCGAAGCGATCCTCAAGACGTTGCTTGATTACATGCTGATCATCGTGACGCTGCCCTTTTTGCTGCCGGTTTTTGCCATCATTGCCCTGCTGGTCAAACTCGATTCGCCGGGGCCGATCTTCTATCGTCGCCAGGTAATGGGCGCGGGCGGGCGCGTCTTTGGCGCTTTCAAGTTCCGCACGATGTATGTCAATGGCGATGAGATTCTGGAGCAGCACCCGGAATTGAAATTGGAGCTGGCCAAGAACCACAAACTCAAACATGATCCGCGCATCACGCGCATCGGCGCCTTCCTCCGGCGCACCAGTCTGGACGAGTTGCCGCAATTGATCAATGTTCTGCTGGGGCAGATGAGCCTGGTTGGGCCGCGCATGATCAGCCCTGCCGAACACGATCTGTACGGACGCATGAAGTACAACTTGCTGACGGTCAAGCCTGGCATGACCGGCATGTGGCAGGTCTCCGGTCGCTCTGACCTTTCCTACGAGGAACGCGTGCGGCTGGACATGGTCTACATCCGCAACTACAGTATCTGGATGGATATTCAGATTCTCGTCTTTCAGACGATTCCCGCCGTGGTAAAGGGGCGCGGCGCCTACTGAGGCGCCGCCCTACGCTCTGCGCATGTGGAGCCGTGTACAGCCGCCCGCGTCGTCACAAACTTGAGCATCGACAAGTCTGATAGGAGTGATCGATGAAAGCATTGATTCTGGCGGCCGGCAAGGGTACGCGGCTTGGGCAATTGACCGCTGACTTCCCCAAACCGATGCTGCCCATTGCCGGACGTCCCCTGTTGGCCTATCATGTCGATTGGCTGCGCAGCCACGGCGTCACCGAACTTGCCATCAACCTTCACCACGCCGCCAACGTTATCCAAGATTATTTCGGCGATGGCAGTGCTTTTGGCGTTGCTATCACCTACTCTTACGAGCCGGAGTTGCTGGGCACAGCAGGCGCGGCTAAAAATCTGGCGTACTTTCTTGACGAGCGTTTCGTCGTTATCTATGGTGACGTATTCACTAATGTCGATCTGACAGGGTTGACGGCATGGCACGCCGCGCACCTGGCCGGCGCCGCATGTGGCGTCACACTGTCGCTCTATCGGGTGCCCAATCCAACAGAATGTGGGTTGGTCGACATCGACGCAACGGGACGCGTGCGACGCTTCGTTGAAAAGCCACCCGCCGATCAGGTCTTCACCGATCTCGCCAATGCCGGCGTGTTGGTGTGTGAACCGCAGGTGTTGCAGTACATCCCGGCAGCGACAGTGGTCGATTTTGGGCGTGATGTTCTGCCCGCCATGGTCGCCGACGGGGCGCCGGTCTTTGGCGTCCCGATCGCGCCGAACGAATATGTCATCGATATTGGCACCCCGACAGGTTATGCGCGGGCCGAGGCGCTTGCCGCTGCGCGCGTGCCTGCATTTTGAGTTGAACCCGGCGCCAGGAGGTTTACAATGATTATTTCGCAGACGCCGCTGCGTATCAGTTTTTTTGGCGGAGGCACTGATTTTTATGACTTCTACAGTCAGGAGCCGGGCATGGTGCTCAGCTCCGCCATTGACAAATATATCTTCGTCACGATTAAGGCGCGCTTCGACGCCAAGATTCGTGTTGGCTACACGCGCACCGAACTGGTGGATACGATTGATGAAGTCGAACATGAGCTTGTCCGGGAGTGCCTGCGACGCACTGGCATCACGCATGGCGTTGAAATCAATACGATGGCCGACATCCCCTCCGAAGGGTCGGGGCTGGGGTCGTCGAGCACATTGACAGTGGGACTGCTCCACGCCATGTATATGTACTGCGGCACACCTAAAGATCATGCCATCCTGGCGCGCGAAGCATGTGAGATCGAGATCGACATCCTCAAGAAGCCGATTGGCGTGCAGGACCAATACATCGCCGCCTATGGCGGGCAGCGCGTGCTGCAATTCTGTCCGGACAATCAGGTCGAGATCCAATCGGTGGCGATGGAGCCAAATGTAGCGCGACGCCTGAACCAGAATTTGATGCTGCTGTACACGAATGTGCCGCGCAAGGCAGAAAGCGTCCTGCTAGAGCAGCGTAATAATATCGAGGATCGCCGCGCTGTGCTCCGTGAGATGCGTAACATGGTGCGCGTTGGGCGGGCGGCGCTGGAGGCCGGCGCCTTGGATGAGTTTGGTCGGCTGTTGAATGACGCCTGGCAGCTCAAGAAGCAGCTGGCGAGCAAGGTGAGCAACTCCTACATCGACGACTTGTATGACGCAGCCATCCGGGCAGGCGCACTGGGCGGCAAGATCACGGGCGCAGGCGGCGGCGGCTTTCTGCTGCTCTACTGCCCGCGCGAGAAACAGGACGCCGTGCGCAGCGCGCTGCAACATCTGCCTGAATTGCCATTTCATCTCGAGCGCGATGGGACGAAGATCATCTTCAACTATCGGCGTTGAGTGCTGTCAGCGGCAACCAGAAAATGCCTTTGAAATTGGGGGGAACCAACATGTACAGTGGAACGCACTTCCTGCGCACCTATGCGGCGGAACTTCAGGAATCACTTGCCAACCTGCCCTGGGCGGCTATCAATGACACCGTGCAAGCGTTAGTGACGGCGTGGCGCGAACGTCGGCATGTCTACATCATGGGCAACGGCGGCAGCGCGGCCACTGCGTTGCACATGGCTGCCGACCTGAGCAAAAATACGGCTGTGCCGGGCTTGCCGAGGCTGCGCGCCGTTTCGTTCAATGACAACATGGCGCTCTTTTCGGCGCTTGCCAACGATACCGCCTATGATCAGGTCTTTCGTGAGCAGGTTGTCACCTACGTCGAGCCGGGCGATGTCGTCGTGGCGATCTCAGCCAGCGGCAACTCGCCGAATGTGTTGAACGCGGTGACGGCGGCGCGTGAGCTTGGCGCCACTACGATTGGGTTGAGCGGTTACTATGGTGGTAAACTTGCGGGCATGGTGGACATTCCGGTGGTGGTCAACAACCACGCGATCGAGCAGGTCGAAGACCTGCACATGATGATTGAGCACATGGTGACCGCCAGCGTGCGACAGGCGGTGCATCATTACGCCAAGCAGCAAATCGTGCATCAGCCGATGAAACGCGCCGCATAGTGATCGGGTGGTGGTGCAGCCATCCCCCGACGATGTTGATACCTGCACCAGGATTGCATGATCGACGCCATCTTTCTAGATCGGGATGGGACGCTCAACGTCGAGCGTGCTGACTATGTCAAATCGATTGATGAGCTTGTCCTGCTGCCGGGCGCCCTGGCTGCGCTCGGCAGCCTGTCTGCCCTCACCGTTCCCATCATCCTCATCACCAACCAATCTGTGATTGGACGCGGCATCGTTGACCAGGCGGCAGTTGACGCCATCCATGCGCACCTGCACACGCAAGTGCGCGCCAGCGGCGGGCGGCTCGACGCCATCTATGTGTGTCCGCACCATCCTGACGCGCATTGCGGATGTCGCAAGCCTCAGCCGGGCATGCTGCTGGCTGCCGCCGCAGATTTTCAACTCGATCTGGCGCGCTGCGTCTTCATCGGCGATAGCTTGAGCGATTATGCAGCCGCACGGGCGGTGGGGTGTCAGCCCGTGCTGGTGCGTACAGGGCGGCAGATGCGGCAACTAGAGCAGCTTGCCGATAGTGACCCGAGTGTGATATTGATGGATGACTTACGCGCGGCGGCAGCATGGCTGATGGCGCACGAGCAGCACAGCGTTGGGTGTGATACCGCCTGGCGCTCGGCGCGTTGATGGCAAAGGAGAACCAATCACATGTGTGCATGCCCGTATCTGGGGCTTTATGACGATGCCACGATTATGCTGAGTGAGACGACGCCAGCACATCGTTGCTATGCGACCAAGCCGGCGACAGCGCCCTCGATCGAGCATCAGGCAGGGTATTGTCTGACGGCTGCGCACACCAGCTGTCCGTTCTATCTGGCCGCCAACCAACAAGGCGGCGCGCGGGGCGCATCGGCTACGGCAAGACAACGACGGCGCGGCGGAGCAACCGTGTTCGTGGCGCTGTTGGCGTTGGCTGTGTTGGTGGCGGGCGCTGTGTTTGCCGCCAACGGCGCATTTGGCATCTTGCCGCCTACGCCGACCCTGACCGAGGTCGCGCTGGCGGCGACGGCAACGCCGACACCCTCTGCCACAGCGACGATTGCACCGTCACCGACCGATATTGAGCCGGCGTTCACGCCCACCCATACGAGCACTGCCACGTTGGCGCCTGTGTTGATGCCCACCAATACGCCTGCACCAGGTGGTGGTCCCCCGGTTGCTGAGGTCGAGGAAGTCATTTTGACGCCCGCCACCGGCGGCGCCGGGTGGTGGAGCAGCGCCGATGACGTGGCGATCGGCCTAAATGATTCTTTCTTATATGCAGGTGTTTACGATAACGCAACACTGATCAGCGCGGCGCGTTTCGATTTGAGCCGCATTCCACGTGGCGCGCCGCTGTTGGAAGGTGCACTGCAATTGAACGGTCTAGCCGATGAGCGCTTAAACCCTGAGGCCGATGGCTTGTGGCGTATTCAATTGATTCCCGAAAACGAGCTAGCTACTTTGCTTGGCGCCGATTTCATGATGGTCTACAGCGCCGCCGCCCCGATCACCCTGCGCGAACTGCGCACTGAGGACCTGGCGCGTGACAAGGCCAACACGTGGCAGCTCGACCAGGGCGCTCTGAAGTGGCTGGAAGAACAACGCGTGGGGGGAGCGGAGTCGGTGATTGTGCGGATTACGGCTTCGACCAATGGGGCGGGCGATACGCTTTTCGCCTGGGACAGCGGTCTGGGCGGCAAGACGAATGGTGCGCCCCCGACCCTGACGCTGCGCGTCGGCCCGCCGCCGGCCACGCCGCCGCCATTGCCCACCTATGATTATCTGGTCGCCACCTTTACGCCTGTGCCCGAAAATGTGCTGACGGTGGTTGCGCTCCAGAGCACGGCCACCGCAATTGCTGCTACGACTGGCACCTATACGCCAGTGCCGCCGTTTATCACGCCGACGCCGTTCCCGCAGAACCTGGCCACCGTGCAAGCCGCTGCGCTTCTCGCTGGTCTGCCGGCCGTAGTGCTGGAAACGCCAGTTCCGGCCAATGAGGCCACGGCGCAGGCACAGGCGGAATACGCAACGGCCGTGGCCTTGACGACAGGCACCTTCACCCCGGCGCCAACCCAATATGTTACGCCGTTTGTGGTGCCGCCATCGCCACCGGCGTTGAACGCAGCGACAGCGATTGCACGCATCGCCGAGATGACCGCCGTCGCCCAGGCTGGCGGGCCGACCTTTACGCCGCTACCCTACAACGCCGTGATCGGGGAATTTGTCATTGCCACCCCCACGCCCCAGAATGTGGCGACAGCGGCGGCGCTGGCGTTGGCTGCAACCGCCGATGCTGCTGTCAACGGGCCGGCAACAGCAACGCCCTTCCACTGGCTGGTAATCACGCCGACGCCCGAACCGTTGCCAACCGCAACGCCAACGCTGCCACCGGTGATTATGGCGCAGGACTTCACACCTACGCCCATTCCCACCGCAACCGAGATCATTCCGGCCACCTTGCCCGACCAGTTCAAGAATCTGATCTTTTTCCAGCGCGGCACAGGCGACAGCGCGCAATACTACATCTTCAACCCTGCGACACAGGAAATTGGCCTGGTGACGCGTCCCTGGCTCTATCCACTAGCCAGAGCCAATCTGACGCTGTCACCGGATGGTCAGCGCGAGGTGTTTGTCCAGCGTGACGCTAATGGCGTGGCGCAGATTCATGTGCGCACAGTGGGGTCGCCGCGTTCGCAACAGTTGACTTCCTTCGGGCGCGATAGCTACGATCCGGCGTGGTCGCCCACGGGCGAGTGGATTGCGTTTGTGTCGAGCAATCCCGGCAATGACGAAATCTATCGGATGACGCCTGATGGCAGCATTGTCGAGCGTCTGACGAATAACGTCTGGGAATGGGACAAACATCCGTCCTGGTCACCAGATGGAAAACAGATCGTCTTTTTCTCTAACCGTGATGTTGGCCGGACGCAACTCTGGATCATGAACGCAGATGGTTCGGGGCAGCGCAATCTGCTTGCGAGCGAGTATAATGACTTGTATCCGGTGTGGACGCGTTGACGGTCAGGTAGGAGCGTATGGATAACCGGGAATTACAAATGTATTTGCGACCGCTGCTGCGCTGGTGGTGGTTGATCTTGCTATCAGCGTTATTGGCGGGCGCCTCCGCCTTCGTCTTTGTGCGGCTGCGTCCACCGGTCTACATTGCCAGTGGCACCGTCATGGTGGGCACAGCCATCCAGGAGCGCAACCCCGACTCACAGCAACTTTCGCTGACACAGGGGCTGGCGCAGACCTATGTCAAGATTGCACAGCGACCGTCGATCCGTGAGGCGACGCGTAAGGCGCTGGGCATGGATTGGCTGCCTGAATACAGTGTGCGCATCGTGCCTGATTCCCAGTTGATCGAAATCAGTGTGACGGATGTCGATGCACAGCGCGCCTATGCAGTCGCTACTGAGTTGATCAATCAGTTGATTCTACTTAGTCCTGGTGGTCAGGAACGCCAGCAACGCGAGGTTTTCATCCAGGAGCAGTTGCGCAAACTTGAACAGGGGATGCGCGACACCGAAGCGGAAATCGTGCGGAAGCGAGATGAACTGTCGTCCCTGCTGAGCGCACGCCAGATCGGGCAGACCGAAACACAGATTTCGGCATTGGAGGCCAAACTCACCACATTGCGCTCGACCTACGTTGGTCTATTGGCCAGTACAGATCAAGGTTCGATCAACACCATCAATGTGCTTGATCCGCCGGTCGTGCCCACCGAGCCAGTCAATGACCGCTGGTATTTACTGGTGCTGGTGGCGGCGATTATCGGCGCGACCGTGGCAATTGCGGGCGCCTACCTGCTGGAGTTCCTGGATGATCGACTGGTGGATATTGAGCAGATTTTGCAGGTGACGGGGCTGACAACGTTAGGCACTGTCCCGGAAATCAAGCTGGACACAGCCAGCCAGGGGCTTGTTATGTTGCAAAATCCTCACAGTACGGATGCCGAGGCGATCCGCGTGTTGCGCACCAACCTGCTCTTTGCTTCGGTTGACCACAAACTAAGCAGCCTGCTTGTCACCAGCCCGACGCCGGGCGAAGGTAAGTCTTTCATCAGTTCCAATCTTGCGGTGGCGTTTGCCCAAACCGGCAAACGCGTCATCCTGGTCGATGCTGATCTGCGCAAGCCGACGTTGCATCGCGTCTTTGGGTTGGTGAACAACATCGGCGTGACCAGCGCCCTTGTGAGTGACGCCGCGGATGTGGAGGCTGCTTTGCAGGCGACGGCGACGCCCGAACTGCGCGTGATGACTTCAGGCCCGCTTCCCCCCAATCCGTCGGAGCTGCTGAGTTCGCATAAGATGCAGGAGTTGCTGACGCATCTTCAGTCGCTATGTGATGTAGTAATTATTGATAGCCCGCCTGTTCTGGTCGTTTCAGATACTGCGGTGTTGGCCAGTCGCGCCGATGGGGTGCTGCTTGCTTTTACACATGAGAAGCTGCGCCGCGATCCGGCGCGCAACACGATCGGCGCTCTGCGCCAGGTGCAGGCGCGCATCCTGGGTGTGGTGCTAAACCGTGTCGAGGGGAGTCAGCACGGTTACTATTATTCGTACCATAAGAGTTACGGCAATCGCTATTATACGACGCCTTACTCGCAACACAAACCGAAATCGGGCAAACGCAGTGCACCCACCGCGCGAACTGTGAGTCAGCCCGGCGCCAATGGTGCAGGCGCCACCCATGTAACTGAGGCCGCGCCATCGAAGAAGCGAGCATGAAGCAGGTTCTTGTTGTTTGCACGGCCAATGTTTGTCGGTCGCCACTGGTTGCATCGTTGCTCCGGCGCCGGATCATGCAGGCTGGTCTGGCAGATGAGATCCAGGTGGCGTCGGCAGGGGTGCTTGCTGTCTCAGGCGACACAGTCGACCCAATGATTGTTGCCCTGCTGGAAGAGCAAGGCGTTGCGTTGGCCGCCAAATACGCTACACCGGTGGCCGAGCACGCGTTGCGCACGGCTGACCTGGTCTTGGTGATGGAAGAAGCGCATCGGCAGGCGCTCTTTTACCGTCTGCCCAGTGCGTTGCCCAAAGTGTTTCTGCTGAGTGAACTGGCGGGGCGCTACGATGAGGTGACGGATCCTTATGGCATGCCTGAGGCGGCGTACCGAGCCACGCTCGACCTGGTGATGGAACTGCTAACAGAGGGGTGGCCACAATTGCTGCAGCGTTTGGGCATAAAAACGCCGCCAGCTACGCGCTGACGGCGTTTGATCCAATGTTGCTTCAGGAGCGCAGTGCACTGGTTACGAGAGTCGCAATTGTGGCTGCGCAGCGCGGGGCGTCCACTCTTCAATGGGCTGTTCCTCTAACCCCGGGTCCAGTTCGATCGAGCGACGCGTCATGGCGGCGGCAGCCCACAATACGATGAATGCTCCAAAGCTGATGGCAATGATCATCGTGGCGGTGATTGCAATCAACATGGCATCTTCCCCCTTGCGCCTGGCGCCCTCATCCTGACAAGTTCATCAACTGCGGTGTACATATAGCATCGCAGAAGTTGTCCAACATCTCCACCGACAAAAGTCCTGTTTACGAAAGTAAGATATTCTTGTAATGTATACGTAATCTGCCCGATTGGCAGCAACTGTGTAGAAGGCATCAGCGTTGTGGCACAGACAATACATGACGATGACTGTACATACTGGATGTGTCGACTACAAATTTCCACCTGGCGCCGTGCGCCTGCAAACAGTATGGGATGCATCGTGACGGCGTAGGGTAGTCGGCTTGGTGCAGGCGAAGTGACTGAGTGGGCAGAGCGCGTCCAACACGTAGTGCCGTGAGGTGCACTTGTCAGCGAAGTGTAAGCGCGAGTGTTCTGAATTACTGGTAACATAACGCCAAGTTGGTGTTGCAATGAACGACGATAGCGCCTTGGCCCTGCATGTCAACACACCCACATGCTAACTCGATGGTGTGCTGGCCGAACTGGTGGTGATATATGGCTCGTATGAATGGTTCTGGCTCGGCTGGACAAGGCTTGTCGCTTTACATCCATAGACAAGCTAGCAGCCTCCAAAAATACATTCTTGAACAATTTGTCTTGACGCTGGTCGGCTGGATGCCAACCGTGATCGGCATCGGCGTGCGCGCAATCATGTATCGATTGATTATGCGTATGCGTGGTGTCGCTGCTATTGAAAATGGCGTCCGCATTCGCTTTGCCGATCAGATCGAACTGGGCCGCAATGTCTACATCGATCAAGGCGTCTACTTGCATGCCTGTCCAGACGGCATTTCCATTGGTGATAACACGTTTGTGATGCATGGCTCCGTGCTGCACGTGTACAATTTCCGTGAGCTGCCACACGCCTTCATTCGCATTGGCCGCAACAGCCTGATTGGCGAGCTCAACGTATTGCGC
This sequence comes from Chloroflexota bacterium, assembly GCA_003451595.1. Lineage (GTDB taxonomy): Bacteria > Chloroflexota > Anaerolineae > Caldilineales > Caldilineaceae > Caldilinea. Next base: position 76,278 of record DMDA01000051.1, read on the forward strand.
GGTCAAGGCGGTATCACGATTGGCGACCGCGTTTATACGGCACCGATGGTGCAGATGCTTGCCGTTAACCACGTCTTCGATGATCCGACCCGCCCAATGGTCGAGCAGGGCATTACCGCCGAAGGCATCACGATTGAAGATGATGTTTGGATAGGTGCTGGCGCCATTATAACGGATGGTGTCCGCATTTGTAAAGGGGCAGTTGTGGCGGCGGGCGCCGTCGTTACGCAAGATGTGCCTCCTTTCACCGTCGTCGGCGGTACGCCAGGCCGCGTGCTGCGCAACGTTGGAGAGAGACAACCCGCCTCACAGATGAAGATTTATTACTGACGTTGCTGTGTTGGATCAGCACTCTGGTTTTGCATGAAGGGGACATGAATAATGACGACGTTATCGGTGGTGATTCCGGCATATAATGAAGAGGGTGGCATTCGTTCGATTATGGAGCGTGTGCTGGCCGTGCGCAATGCGCTGCGCGAGGTAGGGATCGATGAGTTGGAGTTGCTGGTGGTCGACGATGGCTCCAGCGACCGCACGGCGGAGCTGGTGCGCGCACAGCCGGGCGCAACGTTGGTGCAACATGCCAGAAATGGTGGCTATGGTGCGGCGTTGAAGACCGGTTTTGCCGCCGCCACCGGTGAATGGATCGGTTTCCTTGACGCCGATGGCACCTATCCGCCTGAATATTTCCCGGCCCTGGTCAAGGCGGCCAAAGAACAGGGCGCTGATCTCGTGATTGGCTCGCGTATGGCGGGCGCGGAAAGCCAGATGCCGATCACGCGGCGCATCGGCAACCTGATTTTTGCGCGGCTCGTGAACATCATCAGCGCCTCGAATATCACCGATTCCGCCAGCGGCATGCGCATCTTCAAGAAGTCGATTCTGGGCCAACTCTACCCATTGCCCGATGGCTTGAATCTGACGCCGGTGATGAGCACGCGCGCTTTGCACGAACACTTGACAATGATCGAAGTGCCGATTCCCTACAGCGAACGCATCGGTCGCTCGAAGCTCAGCGTCGTGCGCGACGGGATGCGCTTTGGCTCCTCGATTGTGTGGACGGCGCTCAACTATAATCCAGCGCGCCCCTTCGGTTTGATCGGCATGGTCAGCTTTGGCATCGCCGCACTGATTGGCCTGGCGTTGGTGTGGTATCGTTTGCAGGGGGTCCAGACTGTCACGCCGCTAGGAGCGTTCGCGCTCTTCTCAGCGCTAGTGCTTTCAGTTGGCGGCGTGATGTTGATCGCGCTGGGCTTTAGCTTTAACTACTTCGTTGCGCTCTTTCACAAGATGCCGGTGCGTCAGGGACTATGGGGCAAGCCGCTCTTCAACATCCGCTGGGAACACCATTTCGGTTGGGTGGGGCTGGTCATCGCGCTCTTTGGCCTGCTCGTCGGCGCGGGTAGTTTGATCGCGACGTTGCTTGGCGCCACCCTGATCCAGCTTTGGATTTACTACCTGATCAGCGCCGTCTTCAGCTTGATGGGGCTGCAACTGATCGTCGCCTGGGTGCAGATGCAGACGCTTGACGCCCTGCGGATTCGTGAGGACCTGGCGGCCAGCGACCTGCGAGGCAAGGAAACAACTCCGCAGCCAGAGTTGTCGCATGCCGAGATTCGCACGGATCGCCTTCAACCGCAGTCGTAGTTACGGCTGCTAGAGACAGATTGAGTTCATGGAGAAACGTACATGATTGACCCGCTTACCCAAAATGGCAAACAGCCCAACATCGAACTGGCGGAGGGCATCCGCGATAATCTGGGCACCCGGCGCATTCCACCGCTGCGCCCCTCACATTTCCCGGATGCCGGCGCCAGTGTCCAGACGCTCACCTCTTCCACGCGTCCGGCTGGTTCGGTGGATGTGCTGCTCGTCAACCCACCGACGCCGGACGGCGGCATCTGGATTCGCAGTCAACACCGCGTGGGACGACGCTCGCGCGAGAACATGATCTGGCCGCAAGTTAGTTTGGCGCAATTGGCGGCGTTGCTCGTGCCAGAGTATACGGTTGAGATCATCGACGCCAACGCGCTGCGCATGGGTTGGCCAGAGTTCGAGAAATTGCTCGACGAGAAGCGCCCCAAATACTACCTGACGCAGGTGACCGCACCCAGCTTGCGCAACGACATGTACGGCGTCTTTCTCGCTAAGTCGCTCGGCGCCAAGACGATGGCCTTTGGCACTCACGTCACGCCCATGACGCTGGAGACGCTGCGTCCCTTCCCGGCGCTAGATTATGTGCTGCGTGGTGAGCCGGAGATGACGTTGCGCGAGTTGATCGATACGTTCGAGGGCAAGACGCCCTCCAACCCGCGTGTGGCCAAGATGTTGGCGGAGACGAGCAAGCCGCAGAGCCGCCGTATTGGCGCGCAGGAAGCAGTCGATGCCTTCCCGGCGGTGCAGTCTGAGAATCCAGCGGCGCACATTCTGGGGTTGGCGTGGCGCAACGGCGATGAGATCGTCATCAACCCGGATCGCCCTTTCATCCCAAACCTGGACGATCTGCCGATGCCGTTGCACGAACTGCTCCCGCTTGACAAGCAGCGCATGCCGATGATCAAGGGGCCGTTCACGTTTATCGTCACAAGTCGCGGCTGTCCGGCTGGCTGCAAGTATTGCATCAAGCACGTGAGCTATCAGAACTCGGTGCGCGTGCGTTCAGCAGAAAACATTGTGGAAGAGCTGGAGTATCTGGGCAAGCTCGGCATTACCAACATCCACATGTACGCCGACCTCTTCACGGTCAACCGCGACCACGTCGTCAGCCTGTGCAAGTTGATCATCGAACGTGGCCTAAAGATTCGATGGACCTGCAACAGCCGCGTCGATTACGTCGATGAGGAAATGTTGACGCTGATGGGCAAGGCTGGTTGTTGGTTGATCTCCTGGGGCATTGAGAGCGCCAACGAAATGATCCTCAAGCGGGCGCGCAAGGGCTACAAGAAGGAACAGGCGTTCAAGGCGCTCAAGTGGTCGAAGGCCGCCGGCATCAAAAATTGGGGCTACTTCATCATCGGTCTCCCTGGCGAGACAGAAGAATCGATCCAGGAGACGATAGCTTACTCCAAAGAACTGCCGCTGGACATCGCACTTTTCCATATTGCCGCACCTTATCCCGGCACGCCTTTCTTCTACGAAGTCGTTGAAAACAACTGGTTCCGGCCCGGTACGAAGTGGGAAGAGGTGGACATGGATCAATCCACCGTGCTCGACTACGGCAACATTAGCGCTGAGCGTCTGGAATACTGGCAGAAGCGCGCCACACGCGAATGGTCGCTGCGCCCTGGTCCGATGATGACCTTCTTGAAAGGTCTGAACACATGGGAAGGCGCCAAGAGCGCTGCCAACGTTGGCTGGCAGATGCTGCAATTCTCGCGCACATAAGAGCTTGTCGCCAGCCTGAACACGACATGGCGCAACACAGCCGCGTCGAGATTTTTCAAGGCAGTTGTCTGGCTGACAATATCGAAGGTTGCATTGCGCATTACGGGTAGAAGCAGGAGCAGTTACGGCTGTTCCTGCTTTTATTTTGATATAGATTATGACAATACATTGCAATTCTGTCAGCGGATTGTAAGAGACGGGCGCCAGGCAGCCATGTATAATCAGGGTAATGGCAGCACCGTGCATCGAATCGGAACGACGTAATGAACGGCTCGGATTTTGAGGTAGTGCAAGCAGTGAATGGCGCCTTCTCGCTGCCCACCGTCAGGTGGCAGGCAATCACGCTGGGTGCTGTCTATGGCGCCGGCTTTTGTTTTCTGGCGTTGGCTGTCGTCAATGTGTGGGCCGCCTATGATGGGGCCGTGGCGCTGACGCGTTTCTTGCTGATCATGGCGGGCATGCTGGCTGTGCTGGCGGCGCCCTGGATCGGTGAACGGTTGGCTTTACCCACCACCGCCCGTCTACTGAGTGTGATGAGCAGCTTGCTTGTGATCGGGGTGGCTGTGCTTTATGGATTGTGGCGCTTCGGCAGCGCGGCTGCCTGGCTGCCTGTGACCATCAGCGACAATCAGGTTGCTCAATTCCTGGCGATGGTGTTGCCCATCAACCTGGCGACCTTGTGGCTGGCCGTGAGTGAGCGTTGGCGGTTGCCAGCAGGTCTAGGCGTGCTGGCGCTGCTGATGGGCGTCGCCGCACTCGTGTTGAGCGGTTCGCGCGGGGCGTGGTTAGGGCTGGCCGGGGCGGCAGTAGTCGCTGGCTATTTCTGGCTGCGCACGCGGTTGCGGCGCCGTACGCTACGCCGCACAGCCGTGATTTGGTGCATGGATGGCGCCATGCTCCTGCTGGTGGTCGCCATACTCGTACTCTACGCGATGGTGGTTGCCTTTCCAGCGCTAGATGCACAACTGGGGGTCAGCGCACTGGGCGGGTCGGCCTTCAGTCGTATCGACTTGTGGCGCAATTCGCTGCCGTTGCTCGAAGATTACTTCTTTACTGGCAGCGGGTTGGGCACGGCGGCAATGGTGTACGCAACGTACGCGTATCTGCTGCACGTGCCGTATCTGTTTCACGCCCATAATTTCTACCTGCAGGTAGGGTTAGAGCAGGGCGTCCCGGCATTGCTGGCGTGGCTGCTGATGATTGGCGCCACATTGGGCTACGCTGCACCACTGTTGCGCTTTGCCGATGGGATGGGGCGGGCGCTCTTGCTTGGCAGCATCGCAGCGCTGACGGCGGGACTCGTGCACGGCCTGTTTGACGCCGAGTTATATTACAGCGCGTTGGCGCCGCTAACCTTTATGGCGCCAGCCGCGTTGTTGTGGAGCGCAGCGACAGTCGCCGCCAGGGTGGCGGAAGTCGCCGACGAAGATGCTCCGTCCGCTCTGACCACCTTCGTGGGGGTTGTCATGGGCGTAGGCTTGCCATTGGCGCTGGCTGTTTCCTTCCCTGGCGCACCGGCGCGTTGGGAAGCGAATTTAGGTGCTGTACAGCAGACGCGTATCGAACTCAGCCTCTATCATCGGCCAGAGTGGTCGTTTCAGGATCAGGTGCGCCTGATGAAGGCACAGGTGCTGGCGCCTGCCGAAGCGCTATTTGTTGCGGCGATAGCGCTTGACCCAACGCAGCCCACAGCACATCGACGCCTCGGCGCAATCTTGCTGGCGCGCGGAGAAGTGGCGCGCGCAAAGGAGCACCTGGCGATGGCGTACACCGTAGCGCCCTACGACCGGGCCACACGTCAACTTCTCGGTGAAGTGTTGGCGTTGGAAGGGGATGAGCAGCGCGCTGTGCAACTCTGGCAGGGTCTTGATGTCAGTCAAGGCCAATTCATGGTGCGGGAGTGGTGGTATCAAGCATTTGGACAACCAGAACAATTGGAGAGGTTCAGCCATGCCGTCCAGTCCTTCCAACGGTCCAACTAGTGCGTCGGTGCTTACGACGCCAACCAATGATTTTTTTGTGCATCCGACTGCTGAGGTCTCGACTGAAGCGCGGATCGGCAAGGGCACGCGCATCTGGAATCGCGCCCAGGTGCGCGAGGGGGCCGTGCTGGGTGAGGGTTGCATTGTCGGCAAGGATGCCTACATCGACATAGACGTGCACATCGGCAGCCACGTCAAGATTCAGAATAGCGCGCTCATCTATCATGGCGCCACGCTGGAGGACGGCGTCTTTGTCGGCCCACAGGCGTGCCTGACCAACGACCTCTATCCGCGCGCGATCAACCCGGATGGCTCGCTCAAGGGCGCCAGCGACTGGGAGGTTGGCGAGACCGTGATTCGCTATGGCGCGTCGATTGGCGCGGGAGCGATCATCGTCACCGGGGTCGAGATCGGTCGCTTTGCCATGGTCGGCGCCGGCGCCGTCGTGACACGAGATGTGCCAGCGCATGGACTGGTGCTGGGTGTGCCAGCGCGACTCGTGGGGTATGTGTGCGCGTGCGGCGCCCGGCTGGAAATGGATGTTGAGGGTCTTGGTCATTGTTCCCGTTGCGGACGCACGGTTGAAATTGGAGTGAAAACCAAATGATTGCGATTGCAAAGCCATTGATCGGTGAAGAAGAAAAAGCAGCCGTGCTGGAAGTCCTCGGTTCGGGACAACTGGCGCAGGGCAAACGTGTACGCGAGTTCGAGGAGCGCTTCGCTGCCTGGGTTGGCGCTCGCTACGCAGTGGCCGTCAGCTCTGGCACGACCGCGTTGCACGTAGCGCTCCTGGCGCACGAGATCGGCGCCGGCGACGAGGTGATCACGACGCCTTTTAGCTTCATTGCGTCGGCAAACTGCATTCTCTATGCCGGCGCCACCCCGCGCTTCGCCGACATCGATCCAGTTTATTACACGATCGATCCGGCCAGTATCGAGCAACAGATCACGCGCCGCACGCGGGCAATCATCCCCGTGCATCTCTTCGGTCAGCCAGCCGACATGACGGCGATTGCCGAGATCGCCGAAAAACACGGCCTAGCGATTATTGAGGATGCCTGTCAGGCGCATGGCGCCACCCTCAACGGCCAGCCGCTGGGAACGTGGGGCGCCGCCTGCTATTCCTTCTACCCGACCAAGAACATGACCACCGGCGAGGGCGGCATGATCACCACCAACGACGCCGCCCTGGCGGAGCGGATGCGCATCCTGCGCGAGCACGGTATGCGCGTGCGCTACGTGCATGAAACACTAGGCTACAACTTCCGCATGACCGATCTCCAGGCGGCGATTGGTCTGGTGCAGCTGACGCGCGTCGAGGCGTGGAACGCCCAACGTCAGCGCAATGCGGCGCAACTCACAGCGCGGCTGACCGGTGTCCCTGGCGTCGTTACGCCGCAGGTGCGCCCTGGCGCCACACATGTCTTTCACCAATACACCGTGGCGGTGGCGGATCGAGACCGCACCATCGCCAGCCTGAGCGAACGTGGCATCGGCTATGGCATCTACTACCCGATCCCGATTCACAAGCAGCAGGTTTACCGGGAGCGCGGCTACACCGACGTATTACCGGCGGCGGAAGCTGCCAGTCAGCAGGTCTTGTCATTACCGGTCCATCCCGCTTTGACTGCGACGGAGGTGGAGCAAGTGGCGGAAGCAGTGATGGCAGCGGCGCGTGAGCCGATGGTGGTATAAGGAGGCAAGCATGGAACGCATCAAGATCGGTCTGCTCGGAGCGGGCCGCATGGGCAAGAATCATGCGCGCGTCTACTCGACGCTGCGCTACGCGGACCTGGCGGGCATCTACGACCCGGTGACCGAGGCCGGGCGCAAACTGGCTGCCCAGTACGAAACAACGGCTTTTGCTGAACTGGACGCCATGCTCGACCGGGTGGACGCCGTCAGCATCGCCACGCCCACGCCCACACACTTCTCGCTGGTTGCTGCGTGTCTGGAGCGTGGGTTGGATGTCTTTGTCGAGAAGCCTTTTACCGAGACCTGGATGCAGGCAGAAGAGCTAGTTGCACTGACGCAACGCTCCGGGCGCATCGTGCAGGTTGGGCACATCGAACGCTTCAACCCAACCTACGGCGAACTCAAACTTGTCCTGGAAAATCTGTCGCCGCTGGTGGTCAACTTCCGCCGTCTCAGCTCCTATGTCGGCAGCAACACCGATGTCGATGTCGTGCTCGATCTGATGATTCACGACCTCGACCTGGCGCTCGACCTGGCCGGCGCCGATCCCATCCACGTAGAAGCTGATGGTTTCACCGCGTTCAGTGGCGCCATTGATTACGCTGCTGTAAATCTGAAGTTTGCGCGCTGGCCCATGCTCACGCTCACGGCGTCGCGTGTCACCGAGCAGAAGGTGCGCTCGATTGACGTGACCGCGCTCGAAGCCTACGTGGAAGGTGACCTGCTGAACAAGTCGATCCAGGTGCACTACCGCACAGTAGGCGAATATGTCAACCATAACCGTGCTGGCGCCAAGTATCGACAAGAAAGTGTCGTCCAGCGCATTCACGTGCCGATTGCCGAGCCGCTGCAGGCGGAGCTAGAGCACTTTGTGGATTGTGTGCGCACGCGCAAGACGCCGCTTGTCACGGCGGAACATGGGCTGCGCACGCTGCGCCTGGCCGACACCGTGCGCACGCTGATCAACGCCCGGATGCTCGACGCTCGCTTTGCGGATGGATGCGCCCCGGCGGTGGCAGCGCCAGCGGTGGCAGCGCCGGCGCCAGGCGTTGCAGCGGCATTTGCTGGAGTGTGAAATACTTGCGTATGAAAAGAGGGCAAGCCGTGTTGTTATCGATCGTCATTCCTTGCTACAACGAAGCTGATAATGTCGATAAGCTCAACGCCGAGTTCGTGCCGGTGGTGCAACAACTGGTGGGCTTCACCCTGCCCGATGGCGAACGCATCGATCACGTCGAGGTGCTCTTTGTCGATGACGGCAGCAAAGATGACACCTACGCGGCCCTGACCGGCGCCTTTGCCAACGCCCAGCTTCCGGGCGTGAGCTTCCGCTTCGAACAGCATGCCGTCAACCGAGGGTTGGGCGCTGCGCTGCGCACCGGCCTGGGCGCCGCCGCTGGCGAGGTCATCGTTACCACCGACAGCGACGGCACCTACCGCTTCGAGACGATCCCGGCGTTGCTGACCTGTCTCAAGCCGGGCGTCAGCATCGTGACCGCCTCGCCCTATGCACCGGGCGGCGCCATTGCCAATGTGGAGGGCTATCGCATCTTTCTGAGCAAAGGCTCCTCCTTCCTCTACCGCGTGCTGGTGGACCGTCACGTGCACACGTACACATCGCTCTTCCGCGCCTATCGCCGCGAAGTGGTCGAGCGTATCCCCTTCGAGGCGGATGGCTTCCTGGCGGGCACGGAGCTGATGGTCAATGCAATGTTAGCCGGCTATAAAGTTGCGGAGTACCCGACGACGCTCTACTCGCGGGCATTTGGCGCTTCCAAAGCCAAGATCATGCGCACGATCCGCGCGCACCTGGGCTATCAAGGCCATATCCTCTTGCGGCGACTGGGGCTTGCCGCCGCGCCAGCGATGAAGTCAACCGTCAGCACAGGCCAGAAGCTCGCCGCCGGCTGATGCAATGACCGGCTGACGCAATGA
>DMDA01000051.1:85506-96721 GCA_003451595.1 Chloroflexota bacterium
AATGACCGGCTGACGCAATGAAACGACGCACTGCAAACCTGGAATCTGGATCAACGGATGAAATCATGGAAACAACAACAGCACTCAGCGGGAGAAAGCAGATCATGACAGTTGCTATTGGCTACATTCTCGTCAGCGTCATTGCTGGCGCTATCGGGCAGATCACGCTCAAATATGGCATGACGCAAACCGGGCAGATTACGTTGAGCGCACACGACATCGTACCGACGCTCTTCAAGATTTTCACCAATCCTTTCATCATTGGCGGATTGGCGCTCTATGTGGGGGGGACGGTGTTCTGGCTGGCGGCGCTCTCGCGCGTTGACCTGAGCTTCGCCTATCCGTTTGCCAGTCTCAGCTATGTGGTGATGCTGACGGCGTCATGGTTGCTCTTCAACGAGAACATCACGCCGCTGCGCCTTGCGGGCACGCTGGTCGTCATGCTTGGCGTCTTCCTGATCTCACGCAGCGGGTCTTGAGGGAGATTCTTGATCTTCACGCCAGGTCGCAGCGACGCAAGAGACGCGCAAAGAACTCAGTGGCAGTCCCTTTGCACATCGCTGCGGCTTTGCATTTCTGCGTCAAGGTACGCATCTTGAAGTGGAGTCTCGCATGAAGTTTGTCTCCGTTGTTGGCGCCCGCCCAGAGTTCGTGCAGGCGGCGCCGGTGAGTTGGGCGCTGCGCAAAGCGCACACCGAAATCCTGGTGCACACCGGTCAGCACTACGATTACGCCATGTCCCAGGCATTCTTCGATGAGTTGGGCGCACCCGCGCCGGATTACAATCTGGAAGCCGGCTCTGGCAGCCACGCACGTCAGACTGCAGCGATGTTGATCGGCATGGAGGATGTCCTGCTCAAGGAGCAGCCCGACGCCGTGATCGTGCGCGGCGACACGAACTCCACCGTCGCCGGCGCACTGGCGGCGAGCAAGCTCGGCATCCCGGTGATGCATATCGAGGCAGGTGAACGCAGCTTTGCCCGCCACATGCCGGAGGAGATCAACCGCATCGTGGCCGATCATCTTGCGGACCGCTGCTTCTGCGTCAGCCCCAAGTCGGCGGCGCACCTGGCGGCGGAAGGCATTACAGCGGGCGTCTACGTCACTGGCGATGTGATGCTTGACGCTTCGCTCCATCATCGTGAATTGGCGCGCACAAAGTCGGATGTGTTGGCGCGCTTGCGGTTGACGCCAGGACGCTTCGCCCTGGTCACCGTACACCGCGCCAACAATACTGACGACCCCGCGCGGTTGCGCGCCATCGTGACCGCGCTCAACACTGTCGGCGAAACCATCGTCTTTCCGGTGCATCCGCGCACGCGCAAGGCGTTGGAGCTGATCGGCGCCACATTTGCGCCCCATGTCCTCGCCATCGAGCCGGCTGGCTACTTCGACATGATGGTGCTCGAAGAAAACGCTCGCCTGATTGCCACCGATTCGGGTGGCGTGCAGCGTGAAGCATATTACTTTGCCAGGCCTTGCCTCACCCTGCGCGACGAAACTGAGTGGACAGAAACGGTTGACGCGGGCTGGAATCTACTCGTTGGCGCCGACTGTCAGAAGATCGTGGACGCCTGGTTCACCTTCCAGCCGCCGGATGTGCATCCACCAGTGCTGGGAGACGGAACGGCGGCAGAGAAAATTGCAAAAATATTGAGTGAATGAAGCGACGAGGCGATGATGGGATTGTGAGATTGGGGGAAGGCGGTGAGCCTTGCCGTTTCGTGCAACGACACTGAGTGCGCCAATCACATAATCGCTCAATTGCCAAATTGCTCAATCCCTCCCCATTGCTTGGAGGACTCTTGAAAGTAGCTATTGTCGGCGGCGGGATCATGGGGATCACGCTCGCCTACTATCTTGCCAAAACCGGCGTCAGCGTCGAAGTCTTCGAGGCGTCGGCGACGTTGGGCGGGCTGGCTGGCCCATTGACGTTGCCGGATGGCGTGGAGGTCGATCGCTTCTATCACGCGATTCTGGCGAGCGACGCACACTTGAGCGAACTGCTCGCAGAGTTGGGCATCGCCGACCAGGTGCGCTTCAAAGAGACGCGCACAGGCTTCTATTACAACCACGCCATCTACTCGATGAACAATATCATCGAGTTTCTCAAATTCCCGCCACTGGGCTGGATCGACCGCTTCCGGCTGGGCTTGACCGTGCTCGCTGCACAGCGCGTCAAGGATTGGCAGGAGTTGGAAGGCGTCAGCGTCGAGGAGTGGCTGATCCGGCTCGGTGGCAAGAACACCTACCAGAATATCTGGCGCCCGATGCTGGCCGCCAAGTTCGATGGCGACTTCCGCAATGTGCCGGCGACGTGGATTTGGTCGCGGTTGGTGCGCGTCAAATCAACGCGACAGGGCGCCAGCCAGAAGGAGGGCGCCGGCCACATCATCGGCGGCTACATTACGCTGATCAAGGCGATGGCGGCGCGCATCGAGGCGGCGGGGGGGCGCATCCACCTGCAGACGCCGGTGCAGGAGGTTGTCATTGAGGGCGGCGTGGCGATGGGTGTGCGCCTGGCGACAGGTGTGCACTCCTTCGATGCAGTCGTGGTGACATCACAGACGCCGATCTTCAAGCGGCTGATTCCGGCTGCACCGGCGAGTTATCATGACTTTCTCAGCAAGACCGATTATCTCGGCATCGTCTGCCCGTTGCTGGTGCTGGATCGCCCGCTGACCGGGTATTGGACGCTCAACATCACTGACGAACGCATCCCTTTTACCGGCGTCATCGAGACAACCAGCTACATCGACCCGGCGTTTGTGGGCGGGCATCATCTGGTCTACCTGCCCAAGTACACGGCGCCGGGCAGTACGCTGATCGGCAAATCGGACGCCGAGATCAAGGCGATGTGGTTGGAGAACCTGCATGCCATGTTCCCGAACTTCGATGACGCGTGGGTGCGCTATTTCCTGGTGCACCGTGAACGCTACGTCGAGCCGCTGCACGGGCTGAACTCAGCGCACCTGATCCCGGAAGTGATCACGCCGGTGAAATCGCTCTTTTTGGTGACAACGGCGCAGATTTACCCGGCGCTGACCAACGGGGAATCAGTCAGTCGGCTGGGCCATGAAGCCGCAGCCACGATCCGACAGGCGTTAGCCGTACAGCCGACGGGCATGCATGCCTGACAGACCTGACGCACAAAGGTCGCGCAGTCCCAAGCCTGATAGAGGAAGTCACTACGCTATGACCACTTCGACGACATCGCAACGAATCGAGACGCCGGCGCACACCATAGCCTGGCTCAGACCGGCGCTGCTGGTGAGCGCAGCGCTCATTGTCGCCTTCTTGTTCTTCTACAAACTCACCGACTACCCCAAGACTTGGTTCGACGAAGGCTCACACCTCCACGTGCCCAAGGCGCTGGTGACGATGGGCGTCTACGCCGACTACAGCAGCGAAGGTCTGCGCCATTACGGGCCGACGATCGGTGTGGGGCCGACAGTGATGCTGCCAATTGCCGGGGTGTTTCAGGTGGCGGGCGTCGGGCTGCTGCAGGCGCGGCTGGTGATGGTCTTTTACCTGGCGGCGGCGCTGCTGTTGATGTTTCTGCTGGCGCGCCATTTGCTCGGCGTGCGTGCGGCGTGGGTTGTGACGGCGCTGCTGCTCACCTCGCCTGCCATCGACATGGTGGATTACGGGCGACAAGTGTTGGGCGAAGTGCCAGGGCTGGCCTTTATGGCGGCTGGTTTTCTGCTCTGGTTCGTGCGCTGGCGCCATGCGCGTTGGTGGGAGTTGACGCTGGTCGGGCTGTTGCTGGGGCTGAGTGTTGTCACGAAGTATCAGTATCTACTCGTACTGGGGGCGACGTTGTTGCTGGCGTGGGGCATGAACCTGCTTTGGTTCAAGCGATCGCAGCAGCTTTTCCTGCTTCCAGGCATTGTCACCGCCGCCATCTTTGGCGCGTGGCAGCTCTTCACGCTCGTCTACCTGGGGCCAGCGACGATTGGGGAGAATCTGACCTCGTTGCGCGAGTTCACAGCCGGCGCGGCGGCGGTCTTCTCGCAGGAACTGATGCGCCGTTCGCTCAGTGAACTCTTCAGCGCCAAAAGTTTTCTGTGGATGCTCTTCCCAGCATTGGGCTACAGCGCCTGGTGGCTGCTGCGCGCGACCCGATCGGCAAATGGTGTTGCGGATGACGCCGCCGCCTCTCGCTCCCTATCTTTCGCCCCAACGGATGCGGATCGTCGCCATCAACTGGTGATCCTTTACGCACTGGTGGTCATCAATTTGCTCTGGTACGTGGTGGCTTCGGTGAGTTGGCTGCGCTATGCGTTTGTTGGGCTGGCGTTTGCTACTTTCTTCGTGGCGCTGACCTTCGCGGACCTGACCGCTGACTTCAGCGTTGTTCGTCTCTGGCAGGCAAGCAAAACTACGGGGCAGCGCGGGCGCGGCTATGTCGGCTTGGCGCTGCTGCTCCTGTTGGCGGCTATCATCGTGGCGCCTGGCGCGCGCCTGGCTGTGCGCATTGCCACAGCGCCGCCCGATGACTCGGCGCAGATGGCGCAGGTGATGAATGCCACCGTGCCGCTAGACGCGCTGGTTGAGACCTGGGAGCCGCAAATGGGCTTCCTGACGGATCATCGCTACCACTATCCGCCGCAACTGCTACTCAACCGCACCGTGCGCCAGAAGTGGCTCGGCGAGACGACCGTCGCTGACCTCTATGATTTTACAGAACTGAATCCTGAGTATGTGCTGGTGGGCGAATTCTCACGCTGGGTGGCGGTCTACCCGCCAGAACGGTTGGCGGCGGCAGGATATGCACCGGTCATGACATTAGGGCAGTATGAGCTGTATCAACGGCGGTAATCAACAGCGCCAGAGGCGACAGCTCAGTCGGGGCGCGAACTGAGCGGAAGGCGATATTGTCATTACATGAAACTCGGAGTGAATTTTATGGAAGCTGTGCAGCAAAAATTGGATCGTCAGGCAGTGGTAGAGCTGATTCTGGCCGCGCTGCAGGATGTGCTGGCTGGCGTCGAGGGTGAAGCGATGGCGCCGGACGAAAACACGCGGCTGATTGGGCGCGCGTCGGTGCTCGACTCAATGGGGCTGGTGACGCTGATTGTCGAAGTCGAACAGCGATTGGAGGCAGATCACGATCTTGTTGTGGTGTTGGCTGACGATCGCGCGATGTCACAGACGCGCAGCCCCTTTCTTTCGGTTGGTACATTGGCCGATTACGTCATGCAACTGGCGGCGGAGCAGGGCTGATGGAGGGTTCGGTCGTCCTGATTACCGGCACGCGCAAGGGCATCGGTCGTTACCTAGCGGAGCACTACGTGCAGCGCGGCGCGCAGGTGATCGGATGCAGCCGCACTGCGCCCGAGTGGACGTTGGCCAACTACACGCACTTCGAAACCGATGTCACAGATGAGGCGGCTGTGCGCAAGATGGTGGCGGCGGTCGGCAAGCAATTTGGCCGGCTGGATGTGCTCATCAACAACGCTGGCATTGCATCGATGAATGCCATCCTGTTGACGCCAGCCGCCACGGCGGAGCGCATCTTTGCCACAAACTTTCAGGGCGTCTTTCTGCTGTGTCGGGAGGCGGTGAAGCTCATGCAGCGTCGCCGTTACGGACGCATCGTCAACATCAGTACGGTGGCGGCGCCGCTGCGGTTGGAGGGCGAGGCGCTCTATGCGGCTTCCAAGAGTGCAGTCGTCACCTTTACGCAGATTCTGGCGCGTGAGGTGGCAAGTTATGGGATCACGGCCAACGTTGTGGCGCCGACGCCGATCGCGACCGATCTGATCCGCAGCGTGCCGCAGGAAAAGATCGCCGCCATCATCGAGCGGTTGGCCGTGAAGCGGTTGGGGCGCTTTGAGGATGTCGCCAATGTGATTGATTTTTTTGTGCGCCCAGAGAGCGATTACGTGACTGGACAGGTGATTACGTTAGGCGGGGTAGGATGAAGCGACTACCGATTTATGCTGGGGTGGCAATGATTTCGGCTGGCATCCTGGCGTTGCAAGTGATCTTCACGCGCATCTTCTCGATCATGATTTGGCACCATTTCACCTACCTGATCGTCGGTGTGGCGTTGTTGGGCGGCGGCGCGGCAGGCGTCTTCCTGGCTGTGCGCCACTGGCGCCATCAGGTGATCCAGCAGCGGTTGGCGCCGCTGACATTGGCGTTCAGCCTGAGCACGCTGGGGATGCTGGCGATCGTTACTATTGTCCATTTCGACCCGCTGCGCATTGACGATCTGGGCTGGACGCTGGTCGGGCTGGCGCTCTACTTTGCTGGCATGTTTGGCATGTTCATGCTCGGCGGGTTGGTGATTGCTGGCGTGTTCAGCGTCTGGTCATTCTATGCGCATCGCCTCTACTTTGCCGACCTGCTGGGAGCCGGGCTGAGCACGCTGGTTGTCGCCTGGCTTGTCCATCGCCTGAGCGCGCCGAGCGCCATCGTCCTGGTGGCGCTATTGGCAGCAACGGCAGCTATGTTGTTTGGCATGCCGCCGCGCTGGCGTTGGGTGGCGCCCGCCGTGCTTGTCGGCCAGGCGGCGCTGCTCGTGTTCTCCATTGTCCGCCCGATTTACTTGCCGACGCCAGCGTCCAAGCCGCTGAATTGGGCGCTGGCAGCCAGCGGCGCAGCGCAGCCGGAATATACGCAGTGGAATCCAGTGGCGCGCGTCGATGTGACGCCGCGTGTGACGGTTCGAGAACCGATGATCGTGGGCGGCGTCAGCCGACGGTATCTCGGCACCGCACTGGCTGGCGAGAGCTTCGATCTCAACTTCGTGACGCTTGACGGCACCTCCATGACGGGGCTGTACGCGTTTGATGGCGACCTGACCCGCTTTGATTTTCTCCGGCATGCCGTCATCAGTGCGCCTTATCTGCTCAGTGAGAATGCGCCGAGCACATTGCTGATCGGTGTCGGCGGCGGCATCGACATCCTGCTGGCGCGTCTCTACGACGCCCGCAGGATCGTGGCGATCGACCTGAACTCCGACATGGTGGATCTGGTGGTGAAACGCTACGCCGACTTCACGGGCAACCTGGCGAGCGGCAACACGGCGGTCTTCACGGCGGAGGGACGCAGCTTCCTGACCAGCACAGAGGAGCGTTTTGACATCATTCAAGGCATCGGGTTGGATAATATCGCCGCACTGAACACTGGCGCCTACGTGCTTTCGGAGTCGTACCTATATACAGTCGAGGCCTTCGAGCTGGCATTGAGCCGGTTGCGCGAACATGGTGTTTTCTCCTGGACGCGCGCTGCCACCGACCCGCCCATCGAAACGCTTCGCCTGGTGGGGCTGGCAGCCGAGGCGTTGCGCAGACGCGGCGTCGCCGACCCGGCCGCGCACATCGTGGTGGTGGAGAATGACACCAACACGGCGATCAACTTGCTAGTTTCACCTGCGCCCTTCACGCAGGCGCAGATCGACGCGCTAAACGTCTGGGTGCACGAAAACGAATTTGAGATCTTGCATGATCCCTTCACCCTGCGCGACACCGCCTACGCCAGCTATCTGACTGCTGAGGATGCACGCACCTTTGAGGCAAACTATCCCTTCAACATTTATCCGGTTTCAGATGATGATCCCTTCTACTACAACTACTTCAAGTGGGATCGCCTGCTAGAGGGTGGCGCCCGCACCGGCAACCTCAGCGCACGCGTGCCGATGGGCAACATCATTCTGCTGACGATGCTCGGCTTCACGTTGCTGGCTGCCGTAGCATTCGTCATCTTACCGTTGTGGCGCAACCAGCGCAACGGTCTGACTACCCCTGGCACCGGCAAGATGTTGACCTATTTCAGCGCATTGGGGCTGGGATACATGTTTGTGCAGATCGTGTTGATTCAGCGTTTTACCCTGTTCATTGGCTATCCGACGCTGGCGATCACCACGACGATCTTCAGCATGTTGGTTTTCTCGGCGTGCGGTAGCCTGCTGGGGCAGCGGCTGTTCCAGGTGCGCACGCGCCTGCCGGTGATGATTCTGGTGGTGTCGGCGCTGATTCTGCTTTACGTTGTGGCGCTGCCCCCGCTCTTTGCGGCATTGCTGGGGCTGCCCGATGCGGTGCGTGTGGTGGTGAGCATGGCGCTGATCGCACCGTTGGCCTTTTTCATGGGGATGCCCTTCCCCACCGGCATTCGCGAAGTGGGGCAGGCTGCGCCGCAACTCGTGCCGTGGGCATGGGGCATGAATGGCGTCTTTTCGGTCTTGGGTTCCACCGCCGTCATCATCCTGAGTATGACGACGAATTTTACGATAGCATTGGCGACGGCGGCGCTGCTCTACGGCGTAGCGGCATCGGTGGCGCCATCGCTTCGTCTGACTCGCATGGAGGAATCATATGCAGCGACATATTCAGTGGCTGACTGACCGCATGGCCGGTTGGTCGGCGGAACCGTGTCTGATCTGGAACGATGCGCCTACCACCTACGGCGAAATTCTGTCCCGGATGCACTTTTGGTCGCACTTCCTGGAGGAGCATCAGGTGGCGCCGGGCGAGACCGTGACACTCGACGGCGACTACTCACCGACGACAGTGGCGCTCTTGCTGGCCTTGATCGACCGCGGTGCGATTATCGTGCCGCTCACCAAAGCCGCCGAAGCGCATCGTGAAGAGTTTCTGGACGTCGCCCAGGTCGAGTCCATCATCAGCGTCGATGAGTATGATTTTTGGAGTTTCAAGCGCACCGGTCGTCGCGCCGACAATCCATTGATCCAGACGTTGCGGCAGAGCGGCGATCCGGGGCTGGTGCTCTTCTCTTCCGGCTCCACCGGCAAGAGCAAGGCCGCCCTGCACAACTTCACGCATCTGCTGGAGAAATTCAAGACGCCGCGTCAGCAAATGCGCACGATCACGTTTCTCTTGCTTGATCATATCGGCGGCATCAACACGCTGCTCTACACACTTTCCAATGGCGGCGTGGTGATCTCGATTCAAGATCGCGACCCGGAGATCGTCTGTCGCGCCATCGCTGCGCACAAGGCGGAGATGCTGCCGACTTCGCCCACCTTTCTCAACCTGTTGCTGATGTCGCACGCCTATGAGCGCTATGACCTTTCCTCGTTGAAGCTCATCACTTATGGCACGGAAGTGATGCCAGAGAGCACCCTGGCGCGCCTGCACGAACTGTTTCCCCAGGTCAGATTGCAGCAGACCTATGGTCTGTCGGAGTTGGGCATCCTGCGCTCGAAGTCGAAGGATTCTGGCTCGCTGTGGGTCAAGGTGGGCGGTGAAGGCTACGAGACCAAAGTGGTGGATGGCATCCTTTGGATCAAGGCGCATTCCGCCATGCTGGGCTATCTCAACGCGCCTAGCCCCTTCGATGCTGAAGGCTGGTTCAACACCAACGACATGGTCGAGGTCGATGGCGAGTACATCCGCATTCTGGGACGCAAGAGCGAGATCATCAACGTTGGTGGGCAGAAGGTCTACCCGGCAGAGGTGGAGAGCGTGCTGTTACAGATGGACAACGTCGCTGACGCCGTCGTGGTGGGTGAGCCGCATCCGTTGACCGGCAACATCGTCACGGCGCGCGTCAATCTGGTGCATCCAGAGCCAGCAGCGGCCTTCCGCCAGCGGCTGCGCACCTTTTGCCGTGAGCGACTGGCAGCGTTCAAGGTGCCGGCCAAAATCGAGATCGTCGACACCGAACAGTTCAACGCCCGCTACAAACGCGTGCGTCGATAACGCGTAGCGTGGTACGCGTCATGAGCTGATGCACCCGACCGCAGGCTCATGACGCGTGATTCTTCGTCTTCCCTCTGTCCCCTCTGTCAGCAACTTGTAAGCGTTCACAGCGCTAGACGCGTGCTATGCTGCAACAGATCATGATTTGTGACGGCATGTACGTTCATGCCGATTTTGTCTCGCTCCATTGCCGATGATCGTCCTGTCTACACTACGCCGCCGTGTAGCAGACACAACGTAGACACGTTGGTGAGACGGAGAAGCGTTTTCGTTAATAGCCTAAAGGAAAACTGGCACATGCGAAATCACCAGCAACAAGTCTGGCGCGCCATCTACACTGGCTGGGAGCCGCGTAGGATTCTCCGAATCGTGGGGACGCTGCTCGCGCTGGCATGCATTGGAGCGGGAATCGCCACCCAAATAGCGCTGACGCCAACTGTGCGCGCACAGCAAAGCGGCGCCATTCTCCATGACACTGTCGCCGACTTCAGCCCGGCCTGTGTGACGAACACGGGACTAACGGTCAGTGATGCCCTGGGCGGCGAGCTGCGACTGGCGGCTACGCTGGAAGATTACTTCACCGGCGCTGCTGTCGATACGACGCGCTGGCTGGTGGGCAGCGCGTCGCCGGGCTACACCGCGCCCGTGACGGTGACCAACGGCGTCGTCGATCTCACCGGCATGTATCTGCGCTCGCAAGCGAATTTTGCCGCTACCCAACCGCGCTTCTTCGAGGCGCGCGCCCTGCCGCGCGTCGATGGCCGCAACGCCGTGCCCACCGATCTAGGCTTCTATCGCGCGCTGTCGCCGCTGGACCCGAACGCACCGACCAGCACGACCGCCTTTCGTCTCTTTGTCACACGCACCGACAACACGGTCTATGCGCTGTCGCGCGATGGCGTCGCCCCCAACCCCGCCTATTCAACCGACATCCCCGGCGTCGATCTGACCCAATACCACATCTATCGCGTGGAGTGGGATGGCGCCGAGACGCGCTACTTCGTTGACGGCGTGCAAGTCGCCGCCGCGCCCGGTGTGGCGACGCTTGACACCTATGCCTTCCTCTATCATCAAGACCCGGCCAGCGCCACCACCAGCCCACTACGCGTTGACTGGGCGCGCGCCGGGCAATATATCAGCAATGGCTCTTTTGTTTCCTGTGTGCAGGATGCCGGCCAGCCGGTCGCGTGGCAAAGCCTGACGCTGGATGCGACCGCGCCGGCGGGCGCATCCATAACAGCCTGGACGCGCACCTCCACCGATGGCGTCACCTGGTCTGATTGGGCGCTGACGAGCGGCGCCGCCATTGCTAGCCCTGTTGGGCAGTTTTTGCAATATCGGCTTGACCTGGCGACCACCAATGTGTTGCAGTCGCCGGAAGTGCGCAGTGTGAGCTTGCAGAATGCACCGCCCACAACGCCGACCAATACGCCGCTGCCGACGGATACGCCCACAGCGACGAACACGCCGTTGCCGCCAACCGCCACCAATACGCCTGAGCCGCCTACCGCAACGCCAACGAGCACCCCCACCAGCACGCCAAC
>DMDA01000051.1:96955-98181 GCA_003451595.1 Chloroflexota bacterium
CCGGTCTTTGTGCCGGTAGGGCCAGGCGGCTTCGTCCAGACGACGACGGGCGACTTTGCGGCGCCCTGTGCCGTGCTGGGCAGCGCCAGCGTGAGTGACGCCGCTGGCGGTGAAGTGCGTCTGGCGGCCACCATCGAGGATTATTTCAGCGGCGCCGCCATCGACACCTCGCGCTGGCTGATCAACTATGCCAATACCTGGTACACCGTGCCGCCCACAATCGGCGGTGGTATTGTCACGCTGGATGGGTCGCTGCTGCGCTCGCAGATCAACTTGCAGCCTTACCAACCACGCTTCATCGAGGTGCGCGCACAGCAGCGCACCAATGGCGCCAGCGCTGGCTGGCCCGACATCGGCTTCTACCGCGATCAGCCGCCGCTCACCTATGGGAGCACCTACCCGGCGGACAGCGCGCTGCGCATCTTTGTCACGCGCGACACGAACACAACCTATCTTCGCGGGCGCGATGGCAATGAGACGCAGCCGTTGACTGACATCGACATCCCCTCACTCGATCTGACACAATACCATGTCTTCCGCATCGAGTGGGATGCCGCTGGCGCACGCTTCTACATCGACGGCGTGCTCCAGGGGACAATCTCTGGTGCGCCGACGCTGAACACTTGGGCCTTCATCTATCATCAGACGCCGACGACGTATGGGGTCAGCCCGATGAACGTGGATTGGGCGCGCGTCGGGCAATACGCCACCAGCGGCAGCTACACCTCTTGCATCTATGACGCAGGGCAGGCTGCCCCCTGGGGGGTGCTTGCACTGGATGCAGTGACGCCTGCGAACACCGGCGTCGTCGCCCAGACGCGCACCTCACCCGACGGCGTGAACTGGAGCGCGTGGACGCCGGTGAGCGGCAGCGCCATCAACAGCCCGGCGGCGCGCTATTTCCAATATCGCCTCGATCTGGTGACAAACGATGTGATGCAGTCGCCAGAAGTGCGCCAGGTGAGCGTACAGTTTGCTGGCCCCACACCCACGCCGACCAACACCCCGCTGCCGACGGACACGCCAACAGCCGGCCCGACGCCGACATCGCTGCCGCCAACCGCCACCTTCACGCCGCCGCCAACCGCCACGTTGACGCCGACGCCCACGGCGGCGACCAGCACTAACAACGCGCTGCAATTCGATGGCGTCAACGACTTCTTGAGCGCCGGCGCCAGCGTCGGGGGTGGGCCGTTCACCGTTGAGATGTGGCTACGCCCTGGCGC
>DMDA01000051.1:98469-101344 GCA_003451595.1 Chloroflexota bacterium
CCCGCTACAACGCCAGCTTTGCTGTGCCGACCGCGCCGCATGCCGTCGATGCCAATACGGTCGATCTCTGGCGCTTTGACGAGGGCGCCGGGCAGTTGACCGCCGACAGTGCAGGCGCGCTCAACACGGCGACGTTGGGCGCCTCCAGCGCCGCCGACGCCGCTGACCCGGCGTGGGTGGCAGGATATCCGTTCCCGAACCTCGGCCCGACCGCAACGCCGACGAATACGCCGTTGCCGCCAACGGCCACCAATACGCCTGCACCGACGAACACGCCGACGCCTGGACCCTCGCCGACGCCGACGAATACGCCGCTGCCGCCAACAGCCACCAATACGCCGACCAACACGCCTGTGCCGCCAGCCAACTCAGCCTTGACCTTTGATGGCGCCAATGACTTTGTGCAGGCCGCACGCTCCGTCAGCGCGTCGCGCTTCACCGTTGAGGCATGGGTGCGCCCGGCAGCGGCCAATGCCAACGGCATCATGCTGGCAGAGGCTGATGACAACAATGGTTGGTCGTTGGAGCTTGACGCCGGTCGCCCAATTCTTTGGCTCTCCACGAACGCTGGCTGGCAGGGCGTGCTGTATCCCACGACCTTGCCTGCCGGACAATGGGCGCACGTGGCGGCTGTCTACGATAACGGCGCGGTGCGGCTCTTTGTCAACGGCGTAGCAACGACGCCCGCAACTGTTGGCGCCACGCTGCGCATCACGCCCAGCGGCTTGCGGATGGGGGGCGTACCAGGCTACGCGTACTTTGCCGGCGCACTCGACGATGTACGCATCTCGGCGTCGGTGCGTTACACGGCCAACTTCACGCCACCCGCCACACTGCCTGCGGTCGATGTCGACACCCTGGCGCAGTGGGCGTTCAATGAAGGAGCCGGGCAGAGCGTGGCGGATGCTTCCGCCAACGCCCGCACCGGCACACTGGGCGCTTCGACGGCGGCAGGCGCCGACGATCCCGTCTGGGGCGCGGCCAATCGGTAGGGCGATGGGCTGGCCTGGCCGAACGTCTGGCGCCATTATTGCCCTGTTCTGCTGTTTGTTCATCAGCAGTGGTTGCGTTGCCCTGTCTCCGGCGGCGCAACCACCTACGGTTGCGCTCGATCCTCTAACCGGCGATGCTTATCCAACACCGAAGTTGGAGCCAACCACGCGGGAACAACGTCAATTGACTTTTCGCGCTGGCGATGTGTGGTTGGCCGGTGAGCTTGATCTGCCGCGCACGGACGGCGCGGCGCCGCTGGTTTTCATTATTCATCACTCCGGCCCGGTTGGGCGCAACGCCTACGGCTATCTGGCAGAATTGCTGACCGAAGCTGGTTTTGCCGTCTTCCGCTTCGACAAGCGCGGCGTCGGCGCCAGCGAGGGAGAGTATGGTTGCTGTGAGGCGGAGGACGCGCTGGCGGCGTACCGGGCGGCCGTGGCCGAAATGGGCATTGACCGCAGTCAGGTCTTTATCGTGGCGCAGAGCATCGGCAGTCAATATTTGGCGGAGCACTTTGCAGAGTTTGCTAACGTACAATCACCTGCGGGCGTGGCCTTGCTTTCCAGCCTGGTGGGGCCACAACAGATCACAGCGATTGCCGCACCGGTGCACATCATCGTGGCTGACAGCGAGCCTGACCTGGAGGCAGTCACAATGCAGGCCGTGCAGGCGCATCGCACCCGCTGGCCCTATGGCGCCAGCAGTTACATTGCCGATCATGCCGAACATACTCTGTTTGACATAAAAGATGGCCCGATCGATTGGAGCGATCCGGCATGGGTGACGCGTTACCACCGGGGCGCCATGCAGAGCCTGATCGATTGGCTACAGAGCGTACGCCTATCTGAGAGAAGGGGTTCACCATGAGTGGAAAACAGCGGGATTGGAACATTGTCTTGCACGTAAGTATTGTTGTCCTTGCGATGTGGGTGCTTTTGGGCAGCAGCGTCGTGCCACCGGCGCTGGCGCAGAGCACGGGCGGCTATTCGTTGCGCTTTGAGGGGCACGGCGTTGACGACATCGATCGCGTCAAGATTCCTGTCCAGACCGACGCTGGCAGTCTGCCAACCGATATTGGCGCCGCCGATTTCACCATTGAGTTCTGGCTGCGTGGCTTCCAGGCTGAGAATCTAGGGCGTACAGTGACGTGTGGGCAGAACGAGGATTGGATTTACGGAAGCATTGTCTTCGACCGCGATCGTTTCTCGGAAGGACGCAAGTTTGGCATCTCTGTGGATGGCGGCGGTCGCGTGGTCTTTGGCGTGACCAATGCCAGCCGTGCGGCGCGCACGCTTTGCGGCGCCAGCAACGTGCTCGACGGCGCCTGGCATCACATTGCCGTGCAGCGGCGTCTGAGCGATGGGCAGCTCACGCTCTTTGTTGACGGGCGTCTGGATGCCACCGTGCTCGGCCCCACCGGTGATCTCTCCTATCCTGATGGTGCAAGCGTCACCTTCCAGGGACCGGGCTACTGTCAAGGGCCGGGTGGCGCGTGGGGCGGCTACTGTCGCAACGAACCGTTCATTGTGCTGGGCGCAGAAAAACATGATGCTGGCGCTTCCGAGGGAAACCCGGCAAACTATCCCTCCTTTCGCGGCTGGCTTGATGAACTGCGCCTCTCTGCCCGCCTGCGCTATGCTGACCCCTTCACGCCGCAGACAACTGCCTTCAGCGCCGATGCCAGCACGGTTGGCCTGTTCCACTTTGACGAGGGGCCGGAAGGCGCCTGCACAGGCGCCGTGCTCGACAGCGCCGCAGCGCCTGGCTCGCCAGTAAATGGCATGTGCTATTACGGTGGCGCCGGCGCGTCTGGCCCGACGTACACCATGGATACGCCCTTGAACGGCAGCGGCGCGCCAACAGCTGCGCCGCCGACCGCAAC
>DMDA01000036.1:0-1029 GCA_003451595.1 Chloroflexota bacterium
ACCTACGTCTGCGGGCGTCACGCCAGAGGCGATGACCTACGTCTGCGGGCGTCACGCCAGAGGCGTTGCCCTACGTCTGCCGGCGTCACGCCAGAGGCGATGCCCTACGTCTGCGGGCGTCACGCCAGGCGTCTGCGGGCGTCACGCCAGAGGCGGTGACCTACGTCTGCGGGCGTCACGCCAGAGGCGGTGACCTACGTCTACGGGCGTCACGCCAGAGGCGATGACCTACATCCAAAAGAAACCTCAATCTCCCAATCTCCAATCTCTCAATCTCTCAATCTCCCAATCTCCCAATCTCCAATCTCCAATCTCCAATCTCCAATCTCCAACTCGGCAGCGCCTGCTCATCCTGCCCTGAATTCGGTCTCTTTCTCGCTAATGCGGTAGAATCTAATGACAAATCAACTACTGATTTCTAGGCAGAGTTTTCATGTTTTCAGTGTTGCGTGCTATGTGTCGGAATCCCTCACGCAACACGTCATACGCAACACTGCGCTCATACAATATCAACCTAGAAATCAGTAAGCCGTCAGGCTCCGTAACTTCTAATTAGGAGAAGTATCGTGGCACGCGTTGCTCTGAATCAAATGGCTCCCGACTTCAGCCTTGCCGACTACCGCGGCAAGATGATCCGCCTGTCCGATTTTCGCGGCACAAAGAACGTTCTGCTGGTCTTCAACCGCACCTTCACCTGACCCTTCTGCCGCGCGCACATGGCGCAGTTGCGCCAGGACTATGCACAGTTCGTCGCCCGCGACATCGAGGTTGTGGTGGTCGGCCCAGAGAATGCAGAGGCATTCACCAGGTACTTCACGAAGGAAGCTCTGCCTTTCATCGGTTTGCCCGACCCCAAAGCCAGCGTGCTCAAGCTCTACGGTCAGGAAGTGAACATCTTCAAATTGGGGCGTATGCCGGCGCAAGTATTGATCGATAAAGACGGGATAGCACGCTATGTCCACTATGGGCACAACATGAGCGATATTCCGCCCAATGCAGAATTGCTTGCCTTGGGGGACGAAATCAACC
>DMDA01000036.1:1265-9381 GCA_003451595.1 Chloroflexota bacterium
GAGGTGTTCAGGATGGAATTATTGGAGCGCGCCCGCGGCTGTCTGCTTGGCCTGGCGGCTGGCGACGCTGTCGGCACAACGGTCGAATTCAAGCCGCGCGGCAGCTTTACGCCGCTCACGGACATGGTGGGCGGCGGACCGTTTGGCTTACAGCCCGGTCAGTGGACGGACGACACGTCGATGGCGCTCTGTCTTGGCTACAGCCTGGATGAGTGCGGCGGTTTCGACGCCCACGACCAGATGACGCGCTACGTGCGTTGGTGGCGGGAAGGCTATCTCAGCAGCACCGGCCGCTGTTTCGACATCGGCGTGACCGTGTCCGGCGCACTGAGCACATTTCAACGCACTGGCGACCCCTTTGCCGGCGCCACCGACCCACGCACGGCGGGCAACGGCTGCATCATGCGCCTGGCGCCGATCGCGCTCTTCTACTACCCCGACATCGACGCGGCCGAACGCTACGCGGCGGAAAGCGCGCGCACCACGCATGGCGCCGCCGAATGCCTGGATGCCAGCCGTCTCCTGGCGCGGATGTTGGTGCGGGCGCTGGCCGGCGCCGCCAAAGCAGAGATTTTGACCGGCGAGGCTGCCACCTTCACCGGCGCCCCCAGGATCGTGGCCATCGCGCGCGGCGATTATCATGACAAGCCAGCGTCGCAAATTCGCGGCGCTGGCTATGTGGTGGATTGTCTGGAGGCGGCGTTGTGGTGCTTTGAACGCACCGCTAACTTCCGGGACGCGGTCTTGCTGGCTGCCAACCTGGGTGACGACGCCGACACGACGGCCGCGGTGTGCGGGCAGCTCGCCGGCGCCTATTACGGCGCGTCGGGCATACCCACGGACTGGCTGGCGAAGCTGACGCTGGAAACCGAGATTGAGGCGTTGGCGGAACGGCTGGTGCACAGGGCGCACCACGTCACGGCAACAACTGCGCTGCCGTGAACGCGGCTCTCCCCCGCATTACTGCAACTTCGGATCAAGCACGTCGCGCAGACCGTCGCCCAGCAGGTTGAAGCCGAGGATGGCGAACATGATGGCCAGCCCCGGCATGATCACGGTCCACGGCGCCAGTTCCATCAACACGCGACTCTCGCTCAACATGCTGCCCCACGATGGCGCCGGCGGGATCACGCCCAGCCCCAGAAAGCTCAGCGACGCTTCGGTGAGGATTGCCCATGAGAGCGCCAGCGTCACCTGCACGATGATCGGCGCAGTGGCATTCGGCAAGATGTGGCGGCCGATGAGCCGGAGATGGCCAGCGCCGAGACTACGCGCTGCGTCAACAAACTCGCGGTCCTTGACGTCGAGCGCCGCCGCGCGCCCGACGCGAGCGAAGATGGGCAGATAGACAACAGCAATCGCAATGATCGTGTTGCGCTCCCCTGGCCCCAAGACGGCGGCAATGAAGAGCGCCAGCAAGATCGCCGGGAAAGCAAAGAGCAGGTCGATGACGCGCATGATCACATTGTCGGATAGGCCGCCAATGTAGGCAGCCAACAGACCAATGGTCACTCCTGCCAGCGTCGCCGCCGCCACCGAGGTCAATGCCACCTTGAGCGAATTGCGCGCACCAAAGATCAACCGGCTGAGCAGGTCGCGGCCAAATTCGTCGGCGCCGAGACGATAGACCGGACCCGGCGGCTGAAGGCGGTCTGTGGGGTGTTGTTCATTGGGCGGAAAGAGCGCTAACGTCTCAGCAAAGATGGCAACCGTTACGTACACCGTGACGAGGAACAGCCCAAGTAGCCCGCTCCAGTTGCGCAGCAGCCGAATAAAGCCGTGTTTCTGCCACTTCTGATTCATAACAGATTATTCATGACGGATTATTCATGACGGATTATTCATAACGGATGCGTGGATTGGCAAACGTGTAGGCGATGTCTGCAAACAGATTCACCAACACGAAGTTGAAAGCGATAAAGATGACCGTTCCTTGCACCAACGCGTAATCGCGCTGGCTGATGGCGCTAAGCAGCAGCCGTCCCAACCCGGGCAACGCAAAGACATCCTCCACGATCACAGCGCCGCCAAAGAGATAGCCCGCCTCGAAGCCAACCAGCGTGATGATGGGAATCAGCGCGTTGCGCAACAAATGGCTGCGCACGATCACCGGTTCACTCAACCCCTTGGAACGAGCAGTGCGCACGTAGTCGCTGTGAATTTGCTCCAGCATAGCCGAGCGCGTGGTGCGCATCACCGAAGCCGCAAATGCAATGCCCAGCGTCAACGCCGGAAAGAACATCTGCTGCAAGTTCTTGAGCGGGTCTTCCCACAGGCTGACATACTTGCCGGCATTGGGCAAGATGCCGACATAGACGGAGAGCACGTAGATGAAAATCGTGCCCACGAAGAAGCTAGGCGCCGCCATGCCCAGCAGGGCAAAGGAGCGGGCGCCAATATCCACCGGCGAGCCACGCCGCGTTGCTGACAGGACGCCGACCGGAATCCCAATGCCGACGCCGATCAGCGTGGCAAAGAGCGCCAGTTCCACCGTCAAT
The DNA here is from genome assembly GCA_003451595.1 of Chloroflexota bacterium. Classification (GTDB taxonomy): domain Bacteria; phylum Chloroflexota; class Anaerolineae; order Caldilineales; family Caldilineaceae; genus Caldilinea. The sequence goes on from DMDA01000036.1 coordinate 3,764, forward strand.
GGAAAGCGGCTGAGGATTTCGCGCAGCACGGGCTGTCCCGAACGCACAGAGTAGCCAAAGTCGCCCTGCAGCGCTGCCGTCAACCAGATCCAGTATTGCTCTGGCAGCGATTTGTCCAGACCAAAGTAGGCGCGCAACGCGGCGGCTTGCGCTTCGGTCAGCTGAAACTGCGTGCCGATCATGGCGCTGATCGTGTCACCCGGAATCAGGCGCATGACCAGGAAAACCACGATCGAGATGCCGAAAAGCGTTGGGATCAGCGTCAGCAGACGCCGCAGGATGTAGCGTTGCATTGTCGATACAGAGCGCTGTGCGCCAACGCCGCTCCTGGAAGCGGCGTGCTTCCAGGAGCGTGCGCTTCAGATTTACCGGTTCAGGTAGGTTTCGCGCAGGTAGACGGTCGAGCCGTTGCTGAGTGGCGTGTAGCCCAGCACATCCGGTTGCATGACGCGATACTCGTAGCCCACATAGAGCCACACCCAGGGCGCGGCCTCCGCCAGCATTTTCTGGATTTGCAGATAGAGTTCCTGGCGTTTGGCGATGTCGGTTGTGCTGCGCGCCTCTTCGAGCAGCGCATCCAACTCTGGGCTGGAGTAGTTGGCGACCTTGTTCAGGTTGCCTGTGCTATGCCAGTAGCGGAAGAACATGTTGTCCGGGTCCGGGTTGCCGCCATTAAGCGCCACGGCCGCATCGAAATCGCCCTTCAACCAGCGGTCGACATAGACGCCCAATTCCAACGTCTCGATGTTCATCTTCACGCCGATCGCTTCCAGTTGCGCCTGAATGTTCTGCGCTTCGGAGACAGCGGTGGGCGGTTCGTCGGCAGCGGCAATGACCGTGAACTCCAGGTCGCTGACGCCGGCATCGGCCAGGAGTTGTTTTGCGCGCGCGATGTCCGGCGTGTAGCACTCAAGTTGGTCGAGCGGGGCGCGGTAGTTGGGCGGCGTGGCAGGCGAGGTCACTTCGCCTTCACCCAACGACGCCGTATCGAGCACCTGCTGGCGGTCGATGGCGCAGGAAATTGCCAGGCGCACGCGTTGGTCTGCAAATTGTGGGCGGCTGGCGTTCAGCTGCAGCACGTGGTAAGCCAGCGCTGGCGAGCGCATTACGGTGAGATTGGTCGTGGCGGCAGTCATGCCCACGCGTGGGTCATTGATGATCGCCCAGTCTACATCGCCGGAACGCAGTGCGGCCAGAATCGACGATTCGTCGGGGATGGTGCGGAACTCGATGCCGTCGAGTCGCGGCAGACCAGCCTCCCAGTAGGCGCGGTTGGCTTCCAGCATCATGATGTTGTCCGGCTCCCAACTTGCCAGCTTGAAGGGGCCGGTGCCGTTGGTTCCGGTCGTTGGGTCAGCGCCGCCTTCCACCCATGACTTCGACAAGATGCCGGAGTTCGGGTTGGTCATCGCCGCCAGAATCGCTGCATTCGGTGCGCTCAGGGTGAAGACCACCGTGGCGTCGTCCGGCGTCTCGATCGACTCAATGGCTGTGAAGAAGGAACGCGCAGCGGCGCCGGTTTCCTCGTTCAGGATGCGCTCGAAGGTGAACTTGACATCGTCGGCTGTCATGGGCGTGCCATCGTGAAAAGTCACACCTTTTCGCAGCGCCATCGTCAGCGTCTTGCCATCCTCCGACCATGACCACGACTCCGCCAGACCGGGCACAACGTTCATATCGGCGTCCAGCCGTAACAGCGGCTCGTAGATATGTTCCAGCGCTCGGAACGAGGTGAACGCGGTCTGGACATGCGGATCAAGCCCCTTGGCATCCGCCGCCCGCGCGGCGATCAAGACACCGCCACTTTTGGGCGTGACTGACGCTGCCGCCGCGCCAGCATCCACCGGAGCAGCGGTCGGTTGGACGGTGCTACAGGCTGCCAACAAGAAGATGACCAGCAGCAGGGCCGCCGCACGCAGCAGTGACCTGAACAAAGCGTGATGAGACATTGGGCTGTACTCCCTTCAGAAAGTATTGGGTTTGAACGGGTTCACCAGAGCGGAAAGCTAATTTAGTGTTTGTAGCGTAACCAAAGGGAAGCTGGCTGTCAACTGAAAACGGAGAGCAAAGGGTCTATTTCACGTTCGGGGCGAAGGGCATCGCAACCCCGGTGAATCAATTCACCGGCTGACAGTGTAGGTCATCGTATCGGGCGCAACATGACGGTGCGTCACGTTGGAGGCGATCTAAAAAATAGAGAAGGCGTCTGCCGTAGGCGCCTTCTCTATTACCTCTAATCAGTCATACACCGTCATATCACCGTCAGATGCGCAGCACTCTCTATTTGAATCACCATCATAGCTGCCTGCTGCGCCCAACAACGAGTATCCTCACTCCGTCGGCGGCAAAATCACGGCATCGATCACGTGAATCACGCCATTGCTCGCTTCGACATCGGCGCTGACGACATTGGCCTCATTTACTTTTACGGCGCCATCCTTCACGCTGAACGTGACTGGAGCACCCTGGAGCGTCTCCGCTGTCATGCCATCGCTCAGATCGGTGGACATGACCTTGCCAGCTACCACGTGGTACAGCAGGATGTCGCGCAAGGCGCCTTCCGGGTCAGCCAGCAGGGTGTCAAGGGTGCCGGCAGGCAGCGCCGCAAACGCCTCATCGGTAGGAGCAAAGACCGTGAAGGGGCCATCACCCGTCAATTCATCCACAAGACCTGCTGCCTGAACTGCGGTCAGGAGCGTGTTGAAGGCGCCAGCTGCGGTTGCGACCTCCGCAATGTTGCCGACGGGCGCGGCGGCTGGAGCGGTTTCGGCGGCGGCTTCTTCAGTGGGCGGCAGGATGACACTGTCGATCACATGAATCACACCATTGCTAGCTTCGATGTCGGCTGCTACGACAGATGCTTCATTCACCTTCACGGCGCCGTCAGCAATTGCAAAGGTAATCGGGCTGCCCTGAACGGTCTCAGCCGTCATGCCATCACTCAGATCGGTGGACATTACCTTGCCCGGCACAACATGATAGAGCAAAATCTGCGTCAACTGTCCTTGTGGGTCAGCCAACAACGCTTCGACCGTGCCCGCCGGCAATGCAGCGAAGGCTTCATCCGTCGGGGCAAAGACTGTGAACGGCCCTTCGCCCTTCAGCGTGTCAACCAGACCAGCAGCTTCAATGGCGGCGACAAGCGTATTGAAATTGCCAGCGGCAATCGCGGTGTCGACGATGTCCGCAGTCGCGGCGGCAGCTTCAGCGGCAGGCGCTTCGGTGGCTGCCTCCGCCGGCGCCTCGGTGACGGCGGGCGCTGGCGGCATCGTCGCTGCCGGCGCGCACGCTCCCACCAACAATGCCATGACCAACATCAATGTCAAACTCTTTGCCAACTTCATGGTGTGGTTTCCTTTCGTACAACGTTGATTGTGTCTGTGAACTATCTTGAGCCAGTTGTCGTCTTGAACAGCGCAATGTTCTGATGCAAACATTATGCAATACTTGTTCAATTGGTGTGCAATATACTTGCATCTGACGTTGGAAGGTGTGGCGAGACTTCCATTCTCAGCAAATTCTCAGAGTTTGCGCCGACGCCAGGCAGGCCAGACGTCCATGGCGCGCCTGGATCACGACAGATGCGCCATAACACCGGGCGCCGCCGCATCCTGTGGTACAATCGGGACAGAAAGGTAAGATCGATTGTATGGCGCAGTGGACGGAGGCGATACGCACATTCTTTGAGGGCTTCGGCGCCTTGCCGTCTGCGCAACGCATCCTGGCGTCGATGGATCCGGTGGCGTGGCTGTTGGTGACCTTACTCGGCGGCGCTGTTGTCGTGGGGCTATTCTTCAGCCTGACCACGCGTCGCACCTTTCTCAGCCCCGACGAGATTGAAGCCACACCGCAGATGCTGCTGGCGCGCCTCAAGCAAGACCCAACGCGCCTGGCGCCGATCGCCATCATCAGTCGCCTGGGCGCTGATGCCACGCTGGAGCTATTGGAGTATGGGGACCAATTGCGCACGCATGAATGGCGCTACAAGTGGAGCAGCGTGCGTGAGGAATTGCTGGCATTGCTCAGTCAACAGAACGCGTTTGGTCCGACTTACGCTTTGGCGCGCTACTACCGCTCCGCCGACAAACAGGAGCCTGACACGCTGCGCATCCGGCGCACCGTGTTGATTCACAAACTGGGGCAGCCGCGCTACCTGGAGCCGGACGCCAGCGGCAATCCTGCAGAATTGCGCATCCGCGCCCACCCTGCCGAGGTGCAGGGCGAGCTGGGCTTCGAGGGTGAATGCACCTGGCTGCTGGCGGATGAGCCGGCGCCACCCGCGCATGGGCCGCTGATTGAAATGGAAATGATCGACTTTCGCACCTTGCAGGACGCCGAAGTGCGCATCCATATTCGTCGTTCGCCGACCGTGGGGGGCGGTTTCCGCCTGACCCTGCAGAAGCGGCATAGCATGTGGGTGGTTGTAGACGAACAGATCGAATGGGTGAGCTGATTGCATGAACATCACCAGCATCCTCAATTTCGTCAATGTCTTGAGTTCCAGCGTGCTGGCCATCCTGGCCTTCTCACTGTTGGCCTACACACTGACCTACAACTTTCGCAACCCCGTGGCGCGGCGCTTTGCCCTGTTGCTTGCCTTTTTGATGGTCGTCTACGCGGCGGATGTTGCACTCGATCGCGTCGTCACCGCCGAGTCGGCCAACCGCTGGCTGCGTCTGCAATGGTTAGGCATCGCCATGACGCCAGCGACGGCTTACCTTTTCTCACTGGCAGTGCTGGCTGCAACCAATTACCGAATTTCACGACGACGCTGGATCGGCGTCGCAGCGTTGGCGATCTCCATCCTCAGTGCATTTGACGCCATCTTTGGCAACGCTATCGTCGATAAGGTCTTCTTTCGCCCACCACTCAGCTATCTGGAAGGCGGACAACTCTTCTGGTTCTTCGCCGCCTACTATATTTTGATGATTGGTCTGGCGCTGGCGAACGTCTGGAAGGCGCGTCAACGCTGTCTGACTGCCAGCACACGCGCACGGATGACCTACCTCTTCATCGGCTTCATCGCTCCGGGCATATCGGTCTTCCCCTACCTGATTGCCTTTGCGCTGTTGTGGGGGCCGCGCGAATCGGGCTGGCTGGTGTTGCTCGTCTCGATCCTCGGCAACATCACCGTGGGCTTTCTGTTGCTGTTGATGAGCTACACCGTCGCCTACTTTGGCGTCTTGACGCCCGATCGTGTGGTGCGCTACCGCTTGTTGCGCTTCTTTATGCGCGGGCCGGCCGTCGCCATCCTTGTCATCCTGGCGATCCAGGTCACGCCGCCTTTCGAGCGTATCTTTGGCTTACCCCGCGATGCGATTCTTTTCAGCATCATCACCGGCGTCATCGTCCTGAGCCAGCTGCTGCTCAGCGTCACCAAATCGGTTGTGGATCGCCTCATCTATCGCGAAGACCGCGAAGAGATCGCCTGGCTGCGCGAACTCGACCGGCGGATGCTCGCCACCAGCGACCTGCGCCAGCTACTCGACAACAACCTGCTGGCGCTTTGCGAATTGCTGCGCGTGCCCTCGGCCTTCGTCGCCGCCGTCGTCGGCCCCGATCTCATGCTGGAGGCTATGGTTGGCAGCGACATGCAACGCGCCCAGGTGTTGGCGATC
>DMDA01000036.1:9572-10042 GCA_003451595.1 Chloroflexota bacterium
GGACAACAGCACCCTACTCACACCGGGGCTACTGGCTATGGCCGTTGATCGACCGCACGCATGACGACGAAAGCCCACGCGTGCTCGGCATCCTGGGCGTCCAGGCGCGCACCGAAGCGCCGCTTTTCACCAACGATGAAGCGCGTGCGATCGCAACCATCCTCGACCGCGCCACGCGCGCACTAGCCGACCGCAAGCTACAGCAAAGCATGCTGGCAAACCTGCGCTATCTCATCCCCGACATCGACCAGATGCAGCAATTGCGCGGCGCTGTCCCCTACGTCGCTGCCGACAGCGCCCGCGAGCCGCTGAATGCGCTGCTTGACCCCAGCCCGATCCACAGTCCAGAGTTCGAGGCTTGGGTCAAAGACGCTTTGAGCCATTATTGGGGCGGGCCAAAGCTGACGCACAGCCCGCTGATGCGCTTGCGCGTCGTCAGTGAAACGCTCGGTCACGCCGACGACGACCCG
>DMDA01000036.1:10242-11707 GCA_003451595.1 Chloroflexota bacterium
TTTGTGCAGGGGCGCAAAGTGCGCGAGATTGCCGACCGGCTCGCCATCAGCGAAAGCGATCTTTACCGCAAGCAACGTGTGGCGATCGGTCACCTGGCGCGCGTACTCTCCGAAATGGAGCAGAGCAATGCCGCCGAAGCAATGTTGCTCCTTGCACCCGCGAACGGCGCGCAACTCGCTGCTAGCGACGATGCCCCACTGGACGCTGCGCCCGCTGCAAAATCCACCGCGCCATAATCCACTCTCATTGCGTCATCACTGATGACATGCGCACGGAGCTGCCGTTCTTTTTACAGCAATTTGGCTGCTTTCTGTGCACAGCGATTGACAGATCGAACTGTGCTGCAATCATTCTGCGCACACAATTTTGCTCGCAAGGAGAGTGAGGAATGGGTTCGTTCAAACGCGTAGGGATTGGCCTGGCCATGCTGTTGCTGGCGCTCTCATTAGCTGGCTGCATCACGATCAACCCGGGTTTTCGGCCTGCGTCCACGCCGACGCCACGCTCCCCACAAGCATTCGTCAGCACGCTGATCGCAGCCCTGGTGAGTCGCGATGCCGCCAGCCTGCAAGCCATGATGGGCGACCCGTTCGTGCTGGCGCAATGGCAGGGAGAGGTGCAACTGTTGGCGCCGGAAGCCGCTCTGGATGTCGTCATGCAGCAGTTGCTCGATCCGACGGCGACGATCGCCTTCGTGACGAACGATGTCATCAACGGCTGGTTGGGTGGTGTTGATCCACTGACCCTATGGCCGTCAGCGGTGAAGGTGGTGGATGCACTCGGCGTCAGCATCGGACATGCAAGCGGCGTCGATGAGGCCATTTTGATCATTGCTGAACAGTCGGATGGGACGCCGTACTGGTATGCGCTCCTGGTGGCGCCAGGCGGTTTTGCCAGCCAACCTGGCGTTGCTGCGCCAATCCTCGTGACGCCAGCGCCGCCAGCGTCGAGCATCTTGCCCACCGACATCACACGGGTGCTGGTATTGGGGACGGTTGGCATCTTCGATGGGCCGGCGGCAACCTTCAACCAGATTGGGCTGGCGATGCGTGGCGAAACCTACACCGTGCTCGGCATCAGCGCCGATGGGCAATGGTGGGCGGTGACGTGCAGCCTGAGCGCCAACCCTTGCTGGATCGGCGCCAACCCCACCTTCGTGCGTCCAGTCGGGCAGCCACCGATCGCGACCAACACGCCGCGTCCACCGGCCACGAATACGCCACGTCCAACCCCGGCGCCAGTTTATCCGATCCGCATCCAATTTGCACCGGGGCAAAGCGCCACCGTCGTCAGCGCGCCGATCAGCCCATGGCAGACGCCGCAGTATGTGCTCTTTGCTCAGGGCGGACAGACGCTGCACATCCTGATGACCTCGCCCAGCCCGACCACCAATTTTACGGTGCGTGGCGTTAGCGATGGTGTGCTCTACAAACCGGCGCAGGATGGGCGCCGCGAATGGTCGAT
>DMDA01000036.1:12004-12596 GCA_003451595.1 Chloroflexota bacterium
GCCACGACGCCGCCGCTCGCACCGGAGCGGATCAACTTTGCGCCAGGCCAGATCACTGCCGTGCGCAGCGATGTGTTGCCAGCCAGCCAGTTTAAGCAATATGTTTTCCGCGCGATGGCCGGACAGGAAGCGCGCCTCCTGCTCAACTCGCCAGGCGGTCAGGCCAATTTTGCTGTCCAAGGCGTCAGCGATGGCATCACCTACAAGTCACTGGCGGATTCGGCGCGCGAATTCAGTTTCACCTTGCCGCGCACCCAAGATTATCTGGTTTCACTTAACGGACCAGCCTTCGTCAACTATACACTCGAGTTGACCATACCACCGGCTGGCCCACCGCCGACAGCCACACCAACGTTGCCGCCCGTTGCCCCGGAGCGGATCAATTTTGCGCCGGGCGCCACCAGCGCCGTGCGCAGCGCAGCGTTGCCGGCCAGTCAGTTCAAGCAATATGTTTTCCGCGCGATGGCCGGGCAGGAAGCGCGTATCCTGCTCAGCTCGCCAGGCGAGCTGGCAAACTTCGCCATCCAGGGCGTCAGCGACGGCGTGATGTACAAGCCGTTGTCAGACCCAGCGCTGTCTCTTATACACATCT
>DMDA01000133.1:0-8461 GCA_003451595.1 Chloroflexota bacterium
TTTCTAACTTCATATCAGTGCTGCTGTATGCTATAGTATTCTGCGCAAGACTCAGGGCAGCCGCTGACACTGCGTGGTAGAACGCCTGTCCAACCCACATTCAGTCATTAGCAACATAGGACGCTTCCATGAAACATCCAATCTCGCGTTTTTCTGCACATGCAGTTGTGGCAGTGCTTGCAATCGCAGCACTGGCCTTGCTTACCGCCTGCTCCCCGCTGAAAGCGCCTGTGGCGCCCGCAACCGGTGCGCCGGCAACGGCAACAGAGGCGCCTACCGCCGAGCCATTGCCCATACCAACCGAAACCTACAACGGCATCCCGGTAGGGTTTACACCGGAGGGGTTCCCCTTTCGTGGCGATCCCAACGCCCCGGTGACAATGGTCGAATATAGCGACTACCAGTGCCCTTTCTGCGCCCGCCATTTTGTGCAGACTGAGCCTGCATTGAATGAATCTTTTGTACGCACTGGTCAGGTGAAGGTGATTTTCCGCGATTTCCCTATCGCCGGGCTGCATCCGAACGCACCGGCAGCTCACATCGCCAGCCTTTGCATTGCGGATCAGGGCGCCTCTCTCTATTGGGAGATGCACGCTAAGCTCTTCCAGACGCAGACTGAGTGGGGCAACAATGCTGATCCGTTGCCGGTGTTCGAGCGACTGGCCACCGAAATCGGCGCTGACCTCGACGCCTATGCTGCGTGCATGGAAAACGATCAGGCAGCCAAGCAAGCTCTCGTTGACGCTGCGATTGCTGAAGGTCAGGCTGCCAACGTCTCTGGCACGCCTAGCTTCAATTTCCTCGGTGGGCCGGATGGTCAATACTTGTTGGTCGGTGCACAGCCCTATGAGCAATTCGCCGCCTACGTCGAAGCCCTTGCCGCTGGCGAGGCGCCGATCGGGGCTGAATCGCAGGCCGACAGTGGCGGCCCCACTGAAATCCCTATTTGGGCGACCGCTGCAGGCTGGCAGCCCGACCCGGAACGCCCTGGTGTGAACATGGCGGGCGACTGGTATCGTGGCAACCTGGATGCCAAAGTGGTTGTCGTTGAGTTCTCGGATTTCCAATGCCCCTTCTGCCGTCGCCATGTCCAGGAGACGCAGCCGGCGCTCGATGAACAGTTTGTTGACAGTGGTAAGGTGCTGTGGATATTCAAGCATTTCCCGCTTCAAATTCACCCACAGGCGCCGGCGGCCGGCGCCGCCGCCGAATGCGCCGGCGCGCAAGGGAAGTTCTGGGAGATGCACGATCTCCTCTTTGGCGATGTCAATGCGTGGTCGATCAGCGACCCATCTGCGGTGTTTGCAGACCTGGCAGGACAGCTGGACTTGGATGTGGATGCCTTCAACACTTGTCTGGCTGATCCTGAGACGGCGGCGCGCGTGCGCAGCGACATGACCGATGGTGCGCCGTTTGTACAGGGGACGCCAACCTTCATTGTGCTGTTCAACGAAGAGGGGCGCATCATCCCCGGCGCCCTGCCGTTGGAGACCTTCTCGCAGGCATTGCAAGATATTCTAGATCAGGTGCAGTAGCGGACAGGACGACAGCGTAGCGAGGAAAGCGCCCGCTCCTTGCTCACCACAGCGGTTGAATCATTTCATAAATGCGATGCGCACAGAGACAAACGATCTGCTGTGCGCATTGCATTTGTGAGGGGGAAATCCCCGGTCTGTTAATTCATCCACTGTTAATTCATCCACCGCCCAGGTAGCGTTGTACGTTTTCCGCGTGCTCGGCGAAGGTGGCGGCGAAAACGTGGCGGCCGCTGCCGTCTGGCAGCGCGACAAAATAGAGGTAGTCGTGTTGCTCTGGATAGAGCACCGCGCGGATACTACTGAGGCCAGGCGCAGCGATCGGACCAGGCGGCAAGCCGGTGTAGAGATAGGTGTTATACGGGCTGTCCACGCTACTATACTCTTCGAGAAAGACCGGCGTCTTCCACCATTGCCCGGTTGCTGCTTGGTATCCCATGGCGTACTGCACGGTCGGATCAGCGTCCAACTTCATGCCTGCTGCCAGCCGGTTGAGATAGACGCCAGCGATCGCCGGGCGTTCTTCCGGCACGACAGCCTCGCGCTCCACAATCGAAGCCAGCGTCAGCACCTGGTGCAAGGATAACTGCGTGACGCCAGCAACCTGCGCTTCGCTATAGAGTGTCGGCACGCGTTGTGCGAAAGCATCCAATTGCCGCGCCAGTACGTCGATCGCCGTCGGCGTCACCGCCGGAATCTGGTAGGTGTCGGGAAATAGATAGCCTTCCAGACTGGCGCCCGCAGGGCGATCTTGCAAAAAGGGGTAGCGACTCAGGTCAAGACCGGAGAGATCGCCCGCCACTGCCTGGTCGCGATACCGCGCACCCTCGGTAGGACCGAGCAGGCCGCTGCGGCTCAAATACTCTGCTGTCTGTTCCACACGCCAACCCTCAGGAATTGTGATGCTGATAGCGGCGGCCTGCGCCTGCGTGAGCGTCTCCACCACTTCCCGTAGCGTCATGGCGGGCGTCAAGACAAAGACGCCGGCAGCCAGGCGGCCCTCCAGCCCGTTGACGCGGACGTACGCCTCGAAGAGGGTGGCGTCGCGGATCAGCCCGAGTTGCTCAAGATTTTGGCCAATCATGCGGGCGGGCGTGCCCGGCGCCACCTCGAAGCGCACCGGGCGGTCATCGACGCTGGCCGGTTTGTCCACGTCCGCGATATTCGTGCGCAGGTATACATCCAGGCCGACGCTGCCACGTCCACACGCGGTCAACAGGAGCGCGGCCACGCAGAAAAAAAGGCTAACCGCCAGATAGTTCCGGTGATTCACGCAGCGGACGCCTTTCCGGTCATCGCTTTGGCGCCAAAACGAGGATCGAGGGCGTAGAAACGGCGCAAACCTTCCGCCAGAAGCGTGCGCGGTTTGTATTTGAGCAACTGACGCGCCTTGGTCAGGTCAGCGACCAGATGTTGGATGCCGCCCGATGCCTCGCTGTTTTCAATGACGCTGGCTTGTGCATGCACAGTTGCGCTGATTTGTTCAATCAGCTGACGCATCGATGTCTCCTGCCCGCTGCCGACATTGATAATCTGTTGGTCGACGTTGCTGGCGGTCGCTGCGCTGATCAAGGCCTCGACGACATCATCGATGTAGACGTAATCTCGCGTTTGTTGACCGCTGCCAAAGACGATCACGGAACCACGACCGATAATCTGCTGCATGAAGAGCGGAATGACTGGCGCGTGCGTTGGTGGCAGCGGCTGTCCTGGTCCGTAGGCGTTGAAGATGCGCAGGGCGACCGTCTCGAAACCGCTCAGACGGCCAATCGTAAAGAGATAGCGTTCGGCAGCCAGCTTGCTGACTGCATAGGGTACTGCCGGATTGGGCGCCATCTCTTCCGTGACAGGTTGTTGCGGCTGGTCGCCATAGACCGTGGCGCTGCTCGCCAGCACCACGCGCTGCACGCCGACGTCGCGGCAAGCCTCCAATACAGCCACCGTCCCGCCCACATTGACGTCGTTGTACTCGCGTGGATAGAGCACCGACGCCGGCACGCTGACCAACGCCGCCAGATGAAATACGACATCGACGCCCTGCAACAACGACCATAGCTTGGGGAGATCGCGCACATCGCCACGATTGAAATGGATGCCTGGCCGCAAGTTGGTCGGGTCGCCGCTGCTGAGATCGTCCAGCACGCGGACGCCTACGCCGCGCTCCATCAGCCGATTGGCCAAATGGGCGCCGATGAACCCTGCGCCGCCGGTGATAAGAACTCGCATGAACTTAAGCACTCCTGCTGAAAGACTGAAGACTCGCTCGCACGTCTCAATACGCCGCAGCGGATGCTAATCAGCATAGCATAGGGATTCACCTGCCGCGAAGAATACATCCGTCAGCGGCGCAGATCATCCGGATCGGTGGAGCGACGCGAAGGTGGATCAGGTAGATCGTCATGCCAGCCGCCGGTCCAGTCGGTATCTCGGGGAGGACGTTGTGCGCTGGCAGTCAGGTCGTTGTAGACGCGGCACGCTTCAACAAGATTGGCGGCGGAAAAGTGGCCAAATGTCCAGCGATGGATGCCAGGTTCGCCGCCAAAGAGCATCATCACGATTTCAGCGGTGGAGCGCCCAGCGGCGTCCAATTTCTGCACTTTTTCGGCGAGCTGGATCAGGCTAGTAATCTTGCCAAGCAGGTCGGGCAGGGGCGTGCGGCGCACCGTGCCGCTGCCCGGGAAAAGCCGCTCTGGACGCAGCGTCGCCAGCGTGCGCAGGCTGCTGACGATGGCGAACATGTCGAACTCAGGCGCCCAGGCAATGTCGCGCCCGCCGATGAAGGCGTCGCCGCAAAACAGCCAGCGATACGCTGGCTCAAAGTAGCTGACATGGTCGCGACTGTGGCCGGGCGTCTCGATGGCGCGTAGGGTGAACTGCGGCGTGCGAATGATATCCTCAATCTCGTCGAGCGAGCGTGCACCGCTGTATGCCTGCGGCTTGCCCCAAATCGCCTGCCGGTAGAGCTGCATTCCGATCAACTCCGGGTTCTCGATCAGCGGCAGCGACTGGCGCGAGGCGTAGACCCGCGCGTCGGGATAGCGCGTCAGCACCGCCACCAGCCCGCCGATATGATCCTCGTGGGCGTGGGTGATGGCGATCTGCTGCACCGGCGCTTTCTCCAGCACGCGCACCAGCTCGTGAGCCGTACACGCCGGGCCGGTGTCGATGAGCAGCCCATCAAGCCAATACGCCGCGGTCCAATAGAGCGGTCGCCCCAACAGCGCGCGCGCCATCCGTATCACTGTAACGGAACCGTGCTGCTCGACCTGAATCATTGGAACCCCATTAGTTTTGCTATCCCGATCTGTAGCCGCGCCATCACCTCATCCGGAATGCGCGCCATGCGTCCTTCCAAGTCGACGCAGATGTGGTCAGTGGCGCCGGTCATCAGAAGCTGGCCGGTTGCCGCGTTAGTGACGACGTAGTCGAACGTGACCCGTCGGCTGCGCAGCTGACGCACGCTGGCGGTCACGCGTACGGTGTCGCCAAAACGCGCCGGCGCTCGATACTCGCCGCTGACACCGACGACCGAAAAGTGATGGCCGCCCTCCGCAAACTCCCGATACGGCATCCCGACCGCATCCATCCACGCCACGCGCGCCGCCTCGAACCAGATGATGTAGGCGCTGTGATGCACCACGCCCATCGCATCGGTTTCGGCGAAGCGCACGGGAATGTCGAGCGAGAAGGCGGGGAAACCTTGCTCGCGGGAACCCTGAGTGTTCGCTGTCATGCAGTGGTCTGACTCACATATGAATCGGATGCCCTTCGACGGCGTGCGCGGCTTCCATCAGCACCTCGCTCAGCGTCGGATGGGCGTGGACGTTGCGGGCGATCTCCGCCGGCGTGATCTCCATCATCTGCGCCAGGCTGAGTTCGGGCAGCAGCTCGGTGACACCCGGCCCCACCAGATGCGCGCCCAGGATTTCACCGTACTTGGCGTCGGCGATGATCTTGACGAAGCCAACTTTGGCGTTGAGCGCCTGCGCCTTGCCGTTGGGCATGAAGGGAAACTTGCCGACCTTGACCTCGAAGCCCTTTTCCTTTGCCTGCGCTTCGGTGTAACCGAGGCTAGCAACCTGCGGATCGCAGTAGGTGGCGCGCGGCATGAAGATGTAGCGTTCCGCCGGGATCGGCAGCGTGGGCGCGCCGGCGATGGTCTCCGCCGCCACAATCGCCATGGCGCTCGCCACGTGCGCCAGCGCCAGTTTGCCGGTGCAGTCGCCGATGGCGTAGATATGCGGGACGTTGGTGCGCATCACTTCGTCGATCTCGATGAAACCGCGCTTCTCCATCTTCACGCCGGCTGCGTCTAGCCCCAGGTTGTCGGTGTTGGGCTGTACGCCGATTGCCATCAACACCTTGTCGGCGGTGAGCGTCTGCACTTCGTCAGTCTTGAGATTCTTCACCGTGACCGTAACGCCGTCGGCGCCGATCTCGACCTTCTCGGTGCGCGTGCTGGTCAGCATGGTGACGCCGCGCTTGCTGAAGACTTTCTGCACCTCGGCGGCGACTTCAGCGTCTTCCAGCGGCAGGATTTGGTCGAGCATCTCCACGACGGTCACTTCGGCGCCGTAGGTGCTGTAGACATAGCTGAACTCCATGCCGATGGCGCCGGAGCCGACAACGATCAGCTTCTTGGGCACTTCCTTGAGCACAATGGCGTCACGATATTGGATGATGCGGTCGCCGTCGATCTGTGTGCCGGGCAGGCTGCGCGCCCGCGCGCCGGTGGCGATGATGAAGTTGGCGGCGGTGACCGTCTGCTCTTTGACATCCGGCTTGAACTCGGAAGACGTCACCTTGAGCGTGTGGCTGTCCACAAAGACGCCGTGCCCCTCGATAACCTCGATCTTGTTCTTCTTCATCAGGAAGCCGACGCCCTTGGTCTGGCGCGAAACAATGTCGCGGCTGCGCTTGACCGCCTTGCCAAAGTCGACGGTGAGATTGTCGAAACTGAAGCCGTAGTCGGCGGCGTTGTGCAGCTCCTCCAGAATCTCGGCGTTGTGGATCAGCGCCTTGGTCGGAATGCAGCCCCAATTCAGGCAGACGCCGCCCAGATTCTCGCGCTCGACGATCGCAGTCTTCAAGCCCAATTGCGCGGCGCGAATGGCAGCGACGTAACCGCCCGGCCCGCTGCCGACGACAACAACATCATATTGGTATCCGTGCTCAGCCATGAGGTTTTCCTTTCATGTGGCGTGTTTCGTGGTTCGTGTTGCGTGGTTCGCCTGTTTCTGCAACGCGCGCTGGCTTGCTGTCCAAGTCTGCATCACGCAACACGCATTCCGCACCACGTGCCACGCAGTAATTTAGTTTTCCCAATTCTCCAATTGTTCTTTGACCGCTGTCAAGAATTTGTCGCCCTGCGCGCCGTCCATGACGCGATGGTCAAAGGTGTAGCTCAGGTAGCACATCGGGCGGATGGCGATCACATCGTCGGCGCTGGGCAGGAGCGAGGCGCTGCTGCTGAGCACCACCGGTCGCTTGACGATGGCGCCGACGCCGAGGATGCCGCTCTGCGGCTGGTTGATGATCGGCGTGGCGATCAGGCTGCCGCCGGTGCCGTGGTTGGTGATGGTGAAGGTGCCGCCCTGAATCTCGTCGGGCTTGAGCAGCCCTGCGCGCGCACGGTTGACCAGGTCATTGAGCGCACGGGCGATGCCGGCCAGGCTCAACTCATCGGCGTTGCGAATCACCGGCACGAGCAGCCCGCCCGATTCAGCAGACCGTGTTTCTTCAGGAAACTCGGTTTGTGTTTTTGCGCGGTCCGGCAGCGCCACGGCCACGCCGATGTGCACCCGCTGGTGGATCACGATGCCGGCGTCGGTGAAGCGGCTATTCGCCAGCGGCACGGCGCGCAGCCCAGCGACAGCGGCAGCGATGAAGTAGGCGGTGTAGGTGAGCGTGGCGCCATTGCGCGTGTAGGTGCGCTTGTTCGCCTCACGGTGGCGCACGACGTTGGTCATATCCACTTCGCAGATCGTGGTGACGTGCGGGCTGGTGCGCTTGCTCAAGACCATGTGCTGGGCAATGGCGCGGCGCATCGCTGTGAGCGGCTGAAGCACGTCGTCGGCAGCGAGCGGCAGTGACGCCGACGCACTCTCCGCTGCGCCTTCTTCTCCTTCCGCCACCTCGCGCTTGACGGTAGCCAGGTATGCCTCCAGGTCTTTGCGCGTGATGCGCCCACCCAGGCCAGTGCCAGTGACCTGCGCCAGGTCGATGCCATGTTCAGCCGACATGCGCGCCACTACCGGGCTAATAAACGCGCGCCCGACAGGTTTCTCGGCTGGCGCCGGTGCAACGGGCGCGACGGCAGGTGGCTCAACCTGTGTTTGCCGAGCGGGAGCTGGCGACGGTGGAGTAGACGGTGGAGCAGACGGTGGAGTAGACGGTGGAGTAGACGGTGGAGCAGCGATTTCACCAGGCGCGCCGATGGTGGCGATCACCGTGCCGGCGCGGACTGTGGCGCCTTCCGGTGCGGACACTTCGAGCAGCACGCCAGCGACCGGCGCCGGCACTTCGGTGTCGATCTTGTCGGTGCTGATCGTCAGCAGCGGCTCGTGTTTGGCGATGGCTTCGCCCGGCTGCTTGAGCCAGCGCAGAATCGTGCCTTCGACGACGCTTTCGCCCATTTGTGGCATTCTGACAATAGTCGCCATCCGCCTTGCTCCTTACTCCACCATCAACCGATCAGCCAATTGCGGCGCGTCCATGTCAGCGCGCTGGAAAAGATATTGTTTTCCGGGTACGGTGGTGAAACCGGCCACATCGCCGCCGGGCGTCATGGCGACGATGTTCATGTACTGTCCTGCGCTGGCGTCGAGCGTCAACAGGTCGCGCAACGCCTCGCGTCCGGCTTCGACCAGCGTCTTGCCACATTTGAGATAGAGCACCAGACTGCGCGCCGTGCCGACCCGGATTGC
>DMDA01000133.1:8710-10699 GCA_003451595.1 Chloroflexota bacterium
ATCAGCGGGCTGTCACCGACGCGCCCCGGATATTTCCAGCCGAGGCCGCTTGTGCTGACTGCCGAGGCCAGGTTGCCATGAGCATCGAGGGCGATAAAGTTGACCGTGCCCAGCGTGTCGACACGCGCAGCTTTGTAAATCTTGTCCTGCAAATTGAGCGGCTGCGTCAGTGTGCGCGCCACCTCGCGCAGATTGCCGGCAGCGCCGGGCGTCAGACCGCGCTCAGTGAAGCGTTCTTGCCAGCGACGCAGCGCCTCCTCGGTGCGCTGATCTTGCGGCGTCTCGCCCAACTCGGCGGCAAGACGCTCCGCCCCGCGCGCCACGACCAGCACGTGCGGCGTTTCCTCCATCACTTTGCGCGCCAGGGTGATGGCGCGCCCGTAGCCCTGCACAGCGGCCACTGCGCCGGCACGCAGCGTCGCCCCGTCCATGATGCTGGCGTCGAGTTCGACCTCGCCCAGCACGTTGGGCAACCCGCCGTAGCCGACGCTGTGGTCGTCGGGGTCATCCTCGACGATGCGGCACGCCAGCTCCACGGCATCGAGCGCGCTGCCGCCGTCGCGCAGCAACGCCATCGCCGCCATCATCCCACGTCGTCCGTTTTCGCTTGCCACCATTACCGGCATTGACACGATCGCCTCCACGAGTTGGAATCTCCAATCTCTGTTCTCTCTGGAGATTGGAGATTGGAGATTAGAGATTGGAGAGCAGGAAATCTTCGATGCACTCCTGAATCGGTTTGAGCAGCTCCTCCCATGGTGCGTTGGGGAGCTTGTTCACCGTGACAAAATCCTGCACCATGAAGACGTTGTAGACGCCGCCGAGCGCAAAGATCGCCGCCGCCAGCGGATGCTGAGCCGCCTCCTGCGTGCTGGCAAAGCTGAGCGGCTTGGGGAAGATGCGCGCCGGCAGCACAAACTTCATGGCGTTGGGGTTGGGTGTTGGTTTGGCTTGAACTGACATGGTGTGAACTCAATTTCATCAATGTAAGCTGAACAGCGCTCCCTGCACAGGCGTAGTTGACGCATGGACTGCACGCGGTGCAGTTTCGGAAAACGCATAGAGCGCGTCCAACTCCTTGATCTCCGCACAGTTCCTTGTGAACCGCCTGCCCTGCTGCGCGGCAGTGATCATCTGTTGTATGTGCGCAATGGCAACTTGTTTGTTGCGGACCGAAACCCACCAGGGATAGGGCAGCCGCTCCACATCCTTGCCCTGAATGTTCTTCGTATGGTTAATTACTTCTTTGAGCAGTCGGTTGCACAGGTTGGTTAATGCCCATCCAAGAATGAAGTACAGTTCGTCATGCTCGATGCCAGCGCGCAGGAATGCACAAGGGGCGCCGCTGTCGAGAATGTATCCCTCCGGCAAATAGCGCATGTGCAGGTTCTGGGCAATCAACTGCCACGTCAGACCCTCCCGCCCGAAATATGGCTGGCCGCCAACTCCGTGTAAGTACCAGTTGCCATTCTTCTTGAAAGTCAACACGGCATCACCTTTGTCTCGCCAGTAGATGACGTGTGTCGGGGCGCAGTAGACGATTGCGTTTGTGCCTTTATTATAATAGCGGTAGTCAGGATGAGGAATAGGGATTCGCACCGGCTGCACCCGTTTGACAACTCGCACGTTGCGCCTGGTCAAACCCGCCGCTGCTTGCCGCTTAATCTTTTCGATCTGGCTGGCAGAAAGTTTGCCCAACCGCGCTCGTGCTTTCTCTTTCTCCAGCGTTATCGGATCATCGAAAAACTCAAACTCGTAAGGTTCGATGATCATGCCGTTTTCGATCTTGCGCACGAAATACTCATTTTTGCCCACAGTCATCCCGCTCGAAGCAATCAAATAATCGCCAAGCTTCGGGCCGTCGAAATACTTGGCATGATCATCGGTGATTCGCCAGGAAAAGTTGTCGGTCAACTCGATCTGATGGCGCAATCTCTGCTCGCCGTCGACAATCACACGATCAGTGCAACCTGTCTCTTATACACATCT
>DMDA01000083.1:0-3333 GCA_003451595.1 Chloroflexota bacterium
TCTTGCCATTGGGGCGGTTCTCCTTGGTTCGGTTTGGACTCAACACCCCTACTTTACCAAGAGTCCCGCCCTATCCTTATTTTCAACGATCAGAGATACACTACCTGACTGCGCGCAAGATCACCCGCGCGCCGTGGCTGTGGTACAATGGCAGCACAGCGCGCCCGCGGTCGCCATGGCCGGGGGCGATCAAGAGCCGTAGAAAGGGTGTCGATGCGATGAATGGTCGGTTGATAATGCAACGATGCTGGCGCGCCGCTCTGGCCGCCTTCTTCTGGATGGTGCTGGCGGCGACGCCAGCTTTTGCGCAGCATGACGGCGCGATCTCCGCCCCGCAAGCCAATGCCACACTCCATGGAACCATCACTGTGCAGGGGACGGCGCAGCATCCTACCTTCCGCAAGTGGCAGCTCGATCTACTCCTCGACGGCGACCCACAGCGCGCCACCTTCCTGGCGCTAGGAGAGCAGCCTGTCGTCAGCACGGATGATTTGACGACCTGGGACACAACGCTCTACCCCAATGGCGACCATCTCTTGCGCCTGCGCGTTGTGCACAGCAACCTGAATTACGACGAGATCTTCGTCCCCGTGACGATCGCCAACGCCGGGGCGCCCGCCGCCAAACCGGAAGTCGCCAGCACGGAAGAAAAGCCCGCGCTCGCCGCTGAGGAGAAACCGGCGCCAACGCCAACCCCCGTCGTCTTCCGCACCGACGCGCCAGCCGACGGCGAACGCTGGATCGAAGTCGACCTCTCCGACCAGAAATTGACAGCCTGGCAGGGTGACGTGCCGGTCTTCGAAACGACCGTCAGCACGGGCAAGCCGGGCTTCCGCACGCTGCCCGGCGAATTCGCCGTCTACCTGAAATTCGAGAAGGCGCGCATGCGCGGCGTCGACTACGACACGCCCGACGTCCCCTGGACGATGTACTACGACGGCGACTTTGCCATCCACGGCGCCTACTGGCACAACAACTTTGGCACACCCGTCAGCCACGGTTGCGTCAACCTGCGCGTCGAGGAAGCCAAGGCGCTCTACGCATGGGCCAGCAAAGGCACCCGCGTCGTCGTGAAGGAGTGAGGAGGGGCGAGGGGCGAGTTGCGAGGGGCGAGCTGAGCGGGCTTCCCAATCCCCAGTCTCCAGTCTCCGATCTCGATTCTCCCATTCTCCCAATCTCATGTCTCCCAATCTCATGACGACGCGTGCGGCCAACTTCGTTCATCTGAACGTCCACTCCTGGTATTCGTTGCTCAGCGCTACGGCATCGGTCGAGGCGTTGGCGGCACGCGCGGCGCAGGACGGCATGACGCATCTGGCGTTGACCGACACCAACGTACTCTACGGCGCCGTCGCCTTTCAACGGGCGTGCCTGGCCGCCGGTGTGCAGCCGATTATCGGTATGACGGCGACTGTCGCTGCGCCCAACAGCATGACATTGCAGCAAGCGCCGAACGCCGCAGCACACCGCCCTGCGCCAGCGTGTCGATCAGAATGTGCGCGTACCCCGGCTGCAGAAAGAGCGGGTCCTTGAGTTCGAGCAGCAGTGGCGTCTGCCCGCCGGTGGCGGCGATCAGCTCCGCCAGCGTGGGCACGCGGTCTGTCGCCAGGTGGCCGGCAGGATGGCGCGTGCGCAGCGCCTTGATCTGCGCCAGCGTGTGGTCGCGCACCACGCCTGCGCCCTCGGTCGTGCGTTCCAGCGTCGGGTCATGAAAGAGGATGAGCTGGTCGTCGGCAGTGAAACGCAGATCGGTCTCCAGCGCGTCAGCGCCCTGCACCAACGCCAGCAAGAAGGCGCGCAGTGTGTTCTCCGGCTCCAGCAGCCGCGCGCCGCGATGCGCAACGACAAAAGGGCGACCGGCGCGGCGGCGTTCCTCGCGAAACGTGTCCCAGTCCATCCCTGCACTCAGCTTTCGTTGACGGTCAACAACACGGCGCTCACCGGCTCCAGCTCGATGCGCCCCGCTGCGAGCGCGCCGTCGGCGGTGACATACTCGCCCGCAGGCAACGCCAGCCGCTGCGGTGCGGCGCTCAAGTTGACCGCCAGCAACACGCTCTCGGCCTGGCTGCGGCGTTCGACCAGCCAGACGCCAGCGTCATCATCCAGGTAGCGCGTCACGATGGCGCCGTCGCTGAGCGCGGGATGGCGGCGCCGGAAGTCGATCAACTGCGTCGTATACCTGAGCAGATCGCGATCTTGCGCCGCGCCCCACAACATTGGATGGCGCGCCTCCTCTCGCCACGGCCCTTTGGCGCGCGGCTGTCCCAGCCCGACCTCGGTGCCATAGTAAAGGCAGGGCGCGCCGCCCAGCCCAAAGAGCAGCGCCAACGCCAGGCGCAATCGCCGTTTGTCGTTGCCAGCCGCCCACAGGAAGCGGTTCATGTCATGGTTGTCGATGAACGCAGGCTGGCTGAAATTGGGGCCGAAGAACGTTCGGCTGCTCTCCATCTGAGTTGCAAACTGGCTCAGCGTCAGCGTCGGGTGTGGTTGGGCGCAGAGCATACGCACGGCGCGGCAAAAGCTGAAATCGAGACAACCGTCAAGTCGGCCCGTGTAGGTGCGCAGCGCGTCGCCTGCACGCGTCACTTCGCCGAAGAGCCAGCAATCCGGCTTCACCTGACGACAGGCGGCGCGGAAGTTGCTCCAGAAGACATGGCTGGGTCCGGCGGCGTAGTCAAGGCGCAGTCCGTCCGCGCCGGCGGTGAGCCAGTGCTGCGCCGCGCGGTTGAGAAACTCGCGCACTTCGGGCGCATCAGCGTCAAGTTGCGGCATCTCTGCAACGCCAAAGAAGGTGCGATAGCCGTGCGTGTAAGCGGGATCAAAGCTGAACCAGCGACGATACGGGCTGGTCGGATCGTTGAGCGCTTCGACAAAGGGCACAAAGTGCACGCTGGTATGATTGGCGACGAAATCCAGGATCACGCGCAGCCCGCGTGCGTGCGCCTGCTCGAACAATTCCAGCAGGTCGGCGTTGCTGCCAAAGCGCGGATCGACGTTGAAGTAGTCGGTCGTGTCATAACCGTGATAGGACGGGGTGACGAAGACCGGGCTGATCCACAGCGCCGTGACGCCGAGGCTGGCGATGTAGTCAAGCCGGTCGATGACGCCTTGCAGCGTTCCGCCGGCAAAGTGCACCATCTCGTCCGGCGCCAGCCAGCGGTTCTCAACGCCGGTGAAACGATCGACGAAGACATGGTAGACGATGGCGTCCTGCGCCCAGGCTGGCGGTGCGAAGTCGTCGACGTGATAGCCGTAGAGCGTGCGCGTCTCGATGGTGCGGTCGATGCGTTGCTCGCGGCTCCAGACCGACAACGGTGGGTTGAAGCTGCGCCA
>DMDA01000083.1:3611-4073 GCA_003451595.1 Chloroflexota bacterium
AGCCTTGCTGTGCAATGCCCTGGCTGCCCGCCGGGAACGCGCCATCTGTGGTCACATAGGCTGTCAGGCGGTCGATGGCGACATCTGGCCCGACCTGTACGGTGAGGCGCACCGGTTGCCCAGGCGTCGGGTCGAGCGGTGTGATGGCGTGAAAGTGACGGATGCCGGTGCGCGCCTCGCGTTCGGTGGCAAGCAGACGCTGCTCGTCTGCTTCGATGCCGCCGAAAACGAAATCGGCCATGGTGGGTTGAGCGAGATCGGACATAGTGAAGATTGAAGAGATTGAAGAGATTNNAACGGTGGGTTGAAGCTGCGCCATCCCTCAAGAGTGTACTGGACAAGCGTCCCATCAGGCTGACCAGGTATCTCGCCCTCCCAAAGTGTGACGTAGTCCCAAATCAGCGGTTCCCAGCGCGGGGCGACAGGCGTCAGGTCAATGGCGAAGCCTTGCTGTGCAATGCC
>DMDA01000083.1:4224-4768 GCA_003451595.1 Chloroflexota bacterium
GATTGAAGAGATTGAAGAGATTGAAGAGATTGAAGAGATTGAAGAGATTAAGGAGATTGGAGATTAGAGACTGGAGATTGAGGCGTGTGGCAAGTTGACATCCCTGCAACTTGCTGAACAACTCTCAATCTCCAATCTCTCAATCTCCTGCTCGCGTCCGTTAGCCTTTGACGGAACCGCTGGTCAGCCCGCCGACCAGATAGCGTTGGAAGATCAAGAAGAGGAGCACGACCGGCAGCGCAGCGATCAACGCGCCAGCCGAGAAGACGCCCCACCGTCCAGAGTATTGATTCTGAATGAACAGATTCAAGCCAACGGAGAGCGTGTACAGCGCCTTATCGGTGAGAATGATGCGCGCCAGCACGTACTCTGAATAGATGCCGATAAAGGTCAACATGCCAACGACGACCAGAATCGGACGCACCAGCGGCACCAGGATCACCCAGAAGACCAGCCAGGGGCCAGCGCCATCCACCGTTGCAGCCTCATCCAGGTCGCGCGGGATTGAGTCAAAGTAGCCTTTCATCAGCCAGGTGTTCACGCC
>DMDA01000119.1 GCA_003451595.1 Chloroflexota bacterium
TCAACCACTTAAGATACACAACCTGCAACTCCGATTTTTGCGTGGCATAGCGGCAAATTCCATGTGGCGAAGCCGAAAGCTCAAGTCGGCTTTTGAATAGTTACACTGCCCGCACTGTTTGATATTGCACGACAAATATGCTACGCTTGCCTTACACGATTGGTAAGCCCTGCCCTGACGTTTTTCATCAGTGACCCACCTGCTGAGTGACATTTGCGGTGTTGGAGGCTGAGGCAATGAATCGCATGATTGAGGGTGCGTCTTCATGACAGATCAAGAAACTTCACTCCCTGCGTCTGCTGAAAGGAGCAGTGATCTGGCTGGGCGTCTGTTGCCAGGGCGCGGTCTAAGCGTCTTGATTGCTGAGGACGAGATGATCATGCGTCGCCTCCTCAAACAGTCGATGGAGCGTCTCGGCTTCACCGTTGTCGAGGCTGTGGATGGCGATGAAGCGCTCCAGAAATTCGGTGCACAGCGTTTCAACCTCATCATGCTTGACGTGTTGATGCCAAAGCGCGACGGCTTCGAGGTGTGCGAGGAGATTCGCCATCGCTCCGATGTGCCAATCGTCATTATCACTGCCCTCAATCGTCCCGAAGACATCATCCGGGGGCTGGAGATCGGCGCGGACAACTACATCACAAAGCCCTTCAACTTCAAAGAGTTGGAGGCGCGCATCTACGCCGTAATTCGGCGCTCAACGCACTTGAGCAACCATCGCGCCTTTGAGGTGGCCGAAATTGGCGATCTGCGCTTGTTCAACGAAACGCAGGAGGCCGAAATTGTCGGGCGGCGCGTGGCCCTGACCCCAATCGAATTTGCATTGCTGCGTCATCTTGCCAGTCAGGCGGACCGCCCTGTCTCTAAAGAGGAACTGCTTCAGGAGGTGTGGGGCTACATGGACACCGACAGTCCGAATCTGGTCGAGCTGGCTGTACGTCGGTTACGCACCAAGATTGAGGCTGACTCTGCCAATCCGACGCGCATCGTCACTGTGCGTGGCATTGGCTACAAATACTGCTCATCCCCGCTTACGTAACGCCGCGCACACGCTTGACGATTTCCGCCATTTTTGCCACGACCCAATCGATCTCCGCAATTGTTGTGGTGCGCCCCAGGCTAAAACGCAGCGCACCAGCAGCCTGCGCAGGGGGCACGCCAATGGCAGTCAGGACATGGCTGGGACGATGGCTCCCCGATGCACATGCACTGCCGCTGCTGGCTGCAATCCCCGCCAGGTCAAGCGCAATCAGCATCCCTTCGGCGTCTGCATCCTCAATGATGAAGCTGGCGTGATTGTCAAGGCGCATATCCGGGGCGCCGGTGAGGCGGATGCCGTCGATCGCTTCTAGCAGATTGCCGATCAGCCGGTCGCGCAGGGCGCGTTGGCGCATTCCTTCTGTGGCGCGTTCGGCTTCGGCCAATTCAAGCGCCCTGGCCATGCCAGCGATCAAGGGGATATTCTCTGTGCCTGCTCGTCGTCCTCCTTCCTGGCTGCCGCCCAGCAACAGCGGCCAAAAGGGCGTGCCTGTTCGCAAATAGAGCAGCCCCACCCCCTTTGGCCCGTAGAATTTGTGGGCGCCCAGACTCAGTGCATCGACCTGGAGTGCGTTCACGTCGAGCGCCAACTTCCCACCAGCCTGAACGGCGTCCGTGTGGAGGGGAACGCCGTGCGCCCGGCACAATGCCCCGATAGCAGCCAGCGGCTGGATCGTGCCGATCTCATTGTTGGCGGCCATCACGCTGACGAGCGCTACGTCACGCCCATCGCCGAGGGCGTCTGCCATCTCCTCGACGTGCACCAGGCCTTGCGCATCGACCGGCAGGACTGTGAGCGAGAAACCGAAGCGATCCCGCAGCGCTTCGGCGCTTTCCAACACGGCTTTGTGTTCGATGGCGGTGGTAATCAGCCGGTTGGCGCCGGTGGCGGCGCGACGCGCCAGGGCAATGCCATAGAGCGCGGCGTTGTCGCTTTCGGTGCCGCCGCTGGTAAAAATGATCTCACTAGGCCGAGCGTTGAGTAGCGTAGCCAGAGTCTGGCGCGCATGTTGCAACGTCACGCTGGCGCGGCGTCCAACGCGGTGAATGCTGGAAGGATTGCCAAAGGATTCGGCAAAATGCAAGTGGAGCACCTCCAGCACTTCAGGTCGGATCGGCGTGGTGGCGGCATGGTCAAGATAGATCAAGGTGGGTGGCATGGTGACTCCTCTGTTGCATGTCTGGTTGCGATCTGATTTTGCAGGCG
Source organism: Chloroflexota bacterium (assembly GCA_003451595.1). Lineage (GTDB taxonomy): Bacteria > Chloroflexota > Anaerolineae > Caldilineales > Caldilineaceae > Caldilinea. The sequence continues at coordinate 2,246 of DMDA01000119.1, forward strand.
CATGCATGGCGGATTGTAGCACGCGATGTAGGTTGGCCAGAACTATGGGCGCACGGCTGGGGCAATGTGTGTACGCCCGCCTGTTCGATTCCCGCACGACAGGCGACTCAGTGTAGACTGCAGGAAATCGGATTCGCCAGACGGATAGAGAAATCATGGCATTAGGCATTGGTATCGTGGGACTGCCCAATGTGGGCAAAAGTACAACCTTCAACGCACTGACCAAGGCTCAGAACGCGGAGGCAGCCAATTACCCCTTCTGCACCATTGAGCCAAACAAGGCTATCGTCACCGTGCCCGACCCGCGCGTCGATGCGTTGGCGGCATTGGTCAAGCCGGAAAAGGTCATTTATGCGACCGTCGAATTTATCGACATTGCTGGTCTGGTCAAAGGCGCTAGCCAGGGTGAAGGGCTGGGCAATCAGTTTCTGGCCAACATCCGTGAGACAGCCGCGATCGTGCATGTCGTGCGCTGTTTCGATGATGAGAACGTAGTGCATGTGTCCGCCAAGCCAGACCCCCGCAGCGACATCGAGGTGATCAACACCGAGTTGATGATCGCCGATCTGCAGCAGCTCGAGCGCAAGCTCGACAAGCTGGCGCGCGAGGTGAAGGGTGACAAACGCCTGGCGCCATTGCTGGAAGTCGCTGTCGCACTCAAGGCGCAGTTGGAGCGCGGGCTGCCGGTCTCCGCCTATGCAGAGGCTGATAGCGATGCATACAAGGCGCTCAACAAGGAAATGCGCTTCCTAACCGGCAAGAAGGTGATCTATGTGGCGAATGTGGACGAAGCGCACCTGCTGGAGGACAACGACTATGTGCGCACCGTCCAGCAGATTGCTGGCGAGCACAACGCAGAGTTTGTCAAGCTCTGCGCCAAGCTGGAACAGGACATGGCCGGCCTTACCGACGCCGAACGCCACGAATTTCTGGAGACGATGGGCATCCACGAGACGGGGTTGGAGCAGGTGATCCACAAAGGTTACCACGCACTCGGGCTAATTTCCTTCTTTACAGCCGGCCCTAAGGAAGTGCGTGCGTGGACAGTGCGGCGCGGCGCCAAAGCCCCGGAAGCTGCTGGCGTCATCCACAGCGATTTTGAGCGCGGCTTTATCCGCGCTGAGGTGATCCCCTACGCCACGTATATCCGCCTGGGCAGCGAGGCGGCCGCTAAGGCCGCTGGTGAAATGCGTGTCGAGGGGCGCGAGTACGTCGTGGCTGATGGTGATGTGATCCACTTCCGCTTCAACGTCTGAGCAAGCGCAACCAGAACGCCAGGTGCGGAGCAGACGAACATGCTCCACACCTGGCGCCCGGTTACCGTTACGCAGTCTATCCTCTCACAGTCAAAGGCAGGAACAACTCGAAGCCGTTTTCGCCCGGCACATTCTGCTTTGCAACGAAAGCTACATCGTCCAGGAAGAAGTTGCTGTTCGCGGTGGCGTTGAGCGTCGTACGGAAGCGCAGCGTCACACTCTGGCCGGCATAGGCGCTCAGATCGACGCTGGCCAGCGTCCAGCCACTGGTGTTCTTGGATTGACACAGCTCGAAGCTCTTGACCACCGTCTGCCCGACCAGCACTTGCGTGGCGTCTGCGCCACAGCCATCCTCGGAGCCGATCTGGTAGTAGAAGTCGAGCTGCGGCTTGGCGGCAGCCACGACGACGCTTTGGCTCAAGTCGGCGACCTCGTTGGGCGCGCCGCCCAGCCAGGCGGCGTAGTTGCCCGAGCGCGGCGTCGTTTGTTGCAGATGTTGTTGGTCGAGGATTAACGAACCTGTCCCGCCGAAGTTGCTTGAACTTTCCGACCAGGCGCCATCTGCCCCCAGGTCAAAGTTGCCGTTGCGCAAATCGGCTGGCGGCGGCGGTGGGGGTGGTGGCGTCGAGCCTTTCACGCCGATACGCGCAATGTAGACATCCTCCTTGACTTTCTTGTTCGGCTGCACGACACCCGGCGTAGTGGGGAAAGGTTGGCTGTTTGAGGAGTCGGAGTAACCGGTGACATAGGCTTCACCGTCGCCGCGCACCGCAATACCGCCCGCCCACTCATCAAAGTTGCCGCCAAGATAGGTGCTGTAGCGTAGGCTGCCGTCAGGGTTGAAGGCCGTCACAAAGGCGTCCATACAGAAGCGATCGTTCCACCCCAGACAGATGCCGCCTGCCAGGTCGCGCTGGATTGCATCTTTGATCGGGAATTCCCTGCCGTTGGTGCTGCCAGTGACATAGACATTGCCGGCTGCGTCTACATCCACCCCGCGCATGTACTCCTGGTCGGTGCGTCCGGTTGACCCCAGGAAGGTGCTGAAGACAAAGGCGTTACCGGTCGGCGTCAGCTTGGCGACGAAGGTGTGATAGTAGCAGTACGGACTGTTATCGACAAAGTCGATCGGACAGGTCGGCTGGAACGCATTCTGCGTCACCGGAAACTCACTGGAGAAGGTGTTGCCCGCCACCACGATGTTGCCATTCTGGTCGGCGACGATGCCCACCGACCGTTCCTGCGACCAGCCACCGAGATAGCTGATGTATTCGGCGTTGCCAGTGCTATCGGCCACCACGATCACGGCGTCGTCGCTGCAACTGCGGTTCGCGTCAGAGCGTCCACATTCGGATTGGATGGCCCCGTTGGTGACAGGCAGATGCTCGCCGCGCGTGTTGCCCGCCAGGTAGATTTTGCCATTGGCGCCTACGTCGATAGCGCTGCCCTCTTCGGCGTCCGTGCCGCCGTAGTGCCGCTGGAGCAGGAATTGCGTCACCGCCGGGTCGATCTTGCGCAACGCGATCTGGGGGCCATACCAGTTTTCCCCCTCTACCACCATGGGGTCAACGCCGGTGATGTAGACATTGCCGGCGTTGTCGAGATCGATGTTGTCGCCGATATAGAAGTTGTACATCTCGATGCCTAGATAGGTGCTGGCCGCCAGCCCGCCCTGTGCATTGAGCTTGACCAGCACGCTGTTGCCGCGTTCCGGTTTATTGGGCATCAACGTCGTTTGGATCGGGAAGTCGCTTGAATCCACGCTGGCGGTCAGGTACGCCTCGCCAGCAGCGTTGACGGCCACCGCCAGCGCCTCGTCTGAACTGCGCCCGCCGATGTAGGTCGAGTAGAGTAACTGCGTGGCGTCGGCGTTGAGTTTGCTCACGAAGATATCGCGCCCCCCTGCCTGCGTTTGCCCGTCTGTGCCCGCAAAGTCCAGCGAGAACGTGGCGCCGACGACATAGATGTTGCCTTGAGCGTCGAGGGCGATGCCGCGCCCATATTCTGTGCCGTTGCCGCCAAGCAATGTGCTGAAGACCAGCTCCGGGTCAATCACGAGCGGATACGCCGCGTCGTAGGCGCCGACGGCAAAGCCAAAGACGCCTTGGCTCACCTGGCGGAAGGCTATCTCCACGGCATGCTGACGCCCGTCGATCACTTGCCACGCCACCGGCGCATGTTCAACCAGGGTTGCGCCGCCGTACTCAATGTGCAGCGCGCCGGTTTGTGCGTCGATATGCGCCGTCGCGTCGGCGTATTGCCAGCGGATGGCTGCCGGGTCGCCGCTGGCCGCCACAGTGTAGACGCCCTTGATATGGGCGCCGTCGCCATTGTAGACGAGTGCAATGCCGGGGTAGAGTTCAGCGTAACGGACGCCGGCGTAGGTTGGTGTGGCTGTGCGCCATGTCGTCGGGTCAGCGCCCGCGTAGAAGTTGACGACGCCGGGCAATGGCGCCACACCGTGAATGCGTCCGTGCGCATTGGCGCCGACAAACTGTACGCGCAGGGCGGCGTCGCCAGCTTGCAACGTCATTTCGGTGGCGCGGAATTGCAGCACACCGCCAGCAATGCGCGCCTCCATCTGCACCTCAGGCGCTGCCTGCCCGACGTTGGGAATGAAGCTGAGTGGCAGATGCGGTTGGACAGCAGTCGACGTCGTGTTCACCTGGCGTGGCGTTGCCAGCGTGGTCAACGCGGCATGTCGCACCAGCGGCGTCTGCCCAATGAACAGCGCTGCCAGCAGCAGAGCGGTCAGTAATAGGAAATGATGGCGATGTGTTGCCCCTGCATAGGGTGGTGTGGATGTGTACATGATTTTCTCCGTAACTCCTGGTGTAGATCGTTCCATGCGCCTGTAATTTCAGCAGAAAACCAGTGCACAGAACAGCAACAAGGTGCTACAGAAATTGCTACAAAAGGTATTGCAGGTATTGCAACGCGTCTGCGCCATGTGTAGGATAGGCTTTGTTTGATAGGCCATTGCTACTGATTCACACTGGAGGCAACGCCTCACAGTCTAGAAGCGCGTCCCATCTTCATGACAACACTGCGTCAGAAGTAAAAATTCTTCTGGCGCAGTGTTGTCATGGTGTAGTTGCGGGGTGGCAACGCCTGTGGTCGGCTTGTCTCTACTCCCGGTCGAAGACGATATAGCGGAACTCTCCCATCGGCGAAATCGCCAGTTTGGGCGCTGTCGCCTGGTCGCGCAATTCCCAGGTGAACTCATAGAGTTTTGGGTCGATATACGGCCCTTCGCTCACAACGTCTGGGGTGCAGGTGTTCTCCAACCGACCCTGTCCTGCGGTGGCCTGGTAGGAAAATCGTCCGCCTGATACACTCATCTTGCCTTCCTGATAGACCCAGTAGGTGATGACGCACCCCTGTTCGTCCTGGTTGTGGCCGTACTCTCCAAATCGATAGGCGCCATCGAGGGTGAAGACGAACCAGGCGCCATCCTGTGTGGGGACGGCCCATTGCCCGCTCTGCGGGTCGTAGAAGCCGGCTGACGCTACGCCGTTCAGGCTCCAACCACCTACCAGTGCCTCAACCATGCCTTGCTTGTAATACTCGGTGGTCTGTTCACCAGTCTGAATAAACAGCTTGGGGCGACCACGTTCATCGTCCATCTGCTGCCAGCCAAGTTGATACGGCTCGAACGGCCCATCCGTGATGGTCTCTGACGTCGAACCACAGACTACGACCGTGCGCGTTTTAGCAATCTGCGGCGTCAGGGTCGCTGTGTTGGTGCTGGCTTCGGCGAAGCCTTCTTTGTACACCGACACCTCGGTGCGACACCCACCGTTCTGCAACCGTAGAAAGCCTGCGTAGACATAGGCGCCATCAGCGTTGAATTTGTACATTTGACCCAGCCCATTGGTGTCGCGCCAGGCTCCTGTTGTTGGGTCATAAAAGTCTGTGGGCGGAATGACGCCTGTGAACCAGACTCCAACCAGATTGGCTGGCAGTGTTGCTGGACGCGTCGGCGTCGCCGTTGGTGTAGAGGTGGCCGTTGCTGTGGGTGAGGCGGTTGGGCTGGGCGTCGCCGTAGGTGTGGCCGATGCGGTTGGCGTCAACGTGACTGGCGCTGGTGTTGTGGCGGTGGCAGTCGGCGTGTTGGCCGCGCTTTGCCCTACGACGACGGGCAGGTAGAGCTGGCTGGCGGCGGCGGGCGTGAGAGGGGCGGCTTCCTGGGCAGCTACGTGGTCGTGCAGGAACGCCGCCAGGAAGGTCAAGATGAACAACATTATGACAATGTCGATGCGGCGAACTTTTCTCAACAGGGATGTGATTGTGGACATGGTTCCTCCATAACTTTTGTGCTCCGTGTGCAACCTGCACGCTTTCCATTTCACAGGAAAATCGGCGATAGCAACAGCAACAAAGTGTTACAGATGACCATGACAAAATGAGCTATACTGCAGGTGAGGCGCCTCTATTGACCGGCAGCGTGAACCAAAAACGGCTGCCTTGACCAACTGTACTGGTGACGCCGACTGCACCGCCATGCGCTTCGACAATTTCTTTGACGATTGCCAACCCCAACCCCGCCCCGTTGCGGTTCGTGCGGGCGCGGTCGGCGCGGTAGAAACGCTCCCAGATGCGTTCCAAGTCAGCGGGTGGGATGCCAGCACCAGCGTCGGTGACGGTGAATTGCACTTGGGCGCCGCCCGCTGCACTTGTCACTGCCAGGGTGACGGCGCCGCCGGCTGGTGTATATTGCAACGCGTTGTCGAGTAAATTGGCTAAGGCGCGGCGCAGGCGCGCAGCATCGGCGACGATCATGCCTGCGTTGGGCGACGGCGTCCAGATCAGCTTTACGCCAGAGACCTCGTAGCTTGGGGCGAAGCTCTCTGCTACTTCAGCGCCGATTTCGTTTGGATCAAGGCGCTGGAGGTGAAGTTGGAGATGTCCGTTTTCCAGTCGCGCCAGGTCGATCACCTCTTCGACCAGGTTGGTCAGCCGCTGCGCCTCCTGGCTGATGATGAGCGCCGCACGCTGTTGCATCTCAGGATTGGCGGCGGTGCCATCGAGCAGCGCCTGGCTAAAGCCCTGAATGCTGGTGAGCGGCGTCTTAAGATCATGGCTGACGTTGGCGATGAAGTCGCGCTGCGCCTGTTGGCTCTGTTGCACCCGGTCAGCCATCTGATTGAAACTGGTGGCCAGCGCATGCACTTCGTTCAGCGAAACATGCGATGTATCGACGCGAAAGGCAAGATTGCCTTCCGCCAATGCCTGCGTGCCTTCCATCAGTGGCGCCAGGCTATGCGTGACGGCGCTGGCAGTCCAGCGGCTCAACAGGAAGATGGCGAGCGCCAACGTCAGCAGCCCGCTGATCAACACACCGCGCGGCAGTTCCACAATCGCTTCCCACATACTGCGCAATAGACCAGGCTGCGGCTTGAGCACCACCATCTCCAACGAGCCATCGTGGAGCGGTAGTAGCATGGTAGCGACATAATACCAATCTTCATTTTCTAGCTTGACGGCGCCACGCGTGGCTTCGTTCATCATGGGCATCATGGCGCCGGGTCGCATCCGGCGTGGAGAAAAGTTGAATTCACGTCGTGGGCCTGGCGCCCAGGTGGCATCCACCAGACGCCCCTCGGTGTCGAAGATAATCGTAGCATCTGGTTGCGTCACGAGCAGGATGCGGGCATTTTGTGCGTCCGCCTGGCTGCGCAGGTAATCCAGGAAACGGGTCGTAGCGTCGCTGTTCTCTTTGGTCAGCGCCTCGGCAAAGTTGCTGCGCGCCAGCGTGATGGTAGGCTGCAACCATTCGGTCATCCGTTGCACCATGTTTTCCAGCCGCAACGGCGCCTGCAAGATCAACAGGATTGTCGCCGCGACCATCAGCACGGCGACAGCCACCACCATGTGCGTCAAGATCAGACGCGTCTGAAGCTGGTTCAAAAAGCGGCGAAAGCTGGTCATAGAGCGCTCCGGCTCAACGTGAGGGCTGCGCAGCGGTTGATGGCGGGCCGACCAGCTTATAGCCGATGCCCCATACGGTTTCTAGCGCCACATTGCTGTTGCGTAGCTCGCGCCGTAAGGCCGCCACATGCACATCAACCGTGCGCGTCTCGCCGGCAAAATCGTAGCCCCACACCTGGTTGAGCAGCCGCTCACGGCTCAGTACGATGCCGGCGTTCTCCATCAGATGTTGCAGGAGGTCAAACTCTTTGGCGCGCAGATTCACCGGCGTCGCGCCAACGTGTACAGTGCGTCGGGCAGGATCCAGCGTCACGTCCCCCAACGTCAGCGGCGCTGCGGCGGCAGTCTCCGCCGCAGGGTTGGTGCGACGCAAGACCGCGCGTACACGCGCCACCAACTCGCGCGGATTGTAAGGTTTGGTGACATAATCATCGGCGCCGAGTTCAAGGCCGAGAATCCGATCGATATCCTCGGTGCGCGCTGTGAGCATGATGATCGGCGTCTGGCTCTCCTGGCGAATTGCGCGGCAGACTCCCCAACCGTCAAGCCCCGGCAACATCAGGTCCAGTACGATCAGATCGGGATGATCGCTGCGAAAACGCTCCAGCGCCTCTTGGCCAGTGCGCGCCGTGAGAACGCGATAGCCAGCCCCTTCCAGGTAGAGGCGGTTCAGCTCCACGATATTCGGTTCGTCGTCAACAATCAGAATCGTTGCTTCCATCACGCTGTGCTCGCTTACACTTCAGTTTCCCATGCAGATGTTAGCGAAAAGCGGTGCATCTGTAAAACAAGTGTAAGCTATCAGCAGGCGTCGGGCAGATTGCTTGTGATTTTTGTCACATTTGCAACCTGGCGTTGCTGTTAGACTGGGCGAAGATGGATTAGCATACAGCGCATCAATCTGTTAAAATTGTAATTGCTATTACTAAACAGTGTAACTCCCATTGGGCTGAATGTTCGTTTGTAAAGGAGCATAGACATGAGCGTCGACACCAAGTTGGTGGATCGTGGCCGTTACTGGTTGGTGGGATTGGCGCTGATCCTGGGCGTACTAGTGGGTTTGAGTGCTTTTACTTTTGTCTATGCTGAAGGATTTTCCTACTTTTCGGATGATCCCAATGCCTGCGTGAACTGCCATATCATGCGTGACCAGTTTGATGGGTGGAATCATTCCTCGCACAAAGCAGTTGCCACCTGCAATAGCTGTCACACGCCACACACTTTCCCTGATAAGTGGATCGTCAAAGGCGTCAACGGTTTCAATCACAGCCTGGCATTCACGTTGGGCACTTACCCCGAACACCTGCATATTCGCAAGTTCAACGCCAGAATTGCAGAGCAGAATTGCGTTGAATGTCACGAGACGGCCCTGAGCAACGTGGCGCACATCGTCTCCACGGAGCCATTGCAATGTGTGCGCTGTCACGGCAATGTCGGGCACGACACTGTGGCGCATGGACCGTGACCGTGCAACGCCATCATTTTTGAGATAGACTTGGCGCTTACTACAACCATATCATTCAGGAAGGGATTATGAGCGAGCAAACCTCAAGACCAGCAAAGAATCGTGTGTGGCTCTATATCGGGCTGTTCGTTGTGGCGGCGGTGGCGACGGTTGTCGTAGCAGCCATGTTGATGAACATTCAGGGAAAAAAGAATGAGGCGGTCCAGCAACCGCTCAAAGTTGTGGAGATTGCCCCTGATGAGCTTGACCCAGCGGTGTGGGGGCTAAATTTTCCGGTGCAGTACGACTCTTTCAAGAAGACTGCTGAAAACTATGGCCCAACGACTTATGGGGGGTCCGAGCCGTATAGCAAGCTTGAACGCTATCCAGCCATGACGCGCATTTGGGCGGGGTATGCGTTCAGCAAAGATCACAACGAAGATCGGGGTCATGCCTACGCGTTGCAAGATCAGTTGGACACCGAACGGGTCAAGATCGTTGAGCAGCCGGGAGCATGCGCCAACTGCCATGCAGCGGAGACGCCGCAATTGATTGCCGAGATGGGGTGGGAGACGTTCAACCACACACCCTATAATGAGCTGAAACAGAACCTGCATCTTGGCTCCTCTTGCGCTGATTGCCATGATCCAGACACGATGGCGCTGCGCATCACCCGACCTGCATTTGTGAACGCGATGGCGAAGCGTGGCGTCGATGTGACGCAGGCCACGCGTCAGGAGATGCGCACCTACGTCTGCGCACAGTGTCACGTCGAATATTACTTCCAGGGCGAGAACAAGCTCTTGACCTTTCCGTGGGAGAAGGGGCTCGCCATAGAGAATATCGAACAATATTACAACGAGGCCGGTTTCAAGGATTGGGTGCACAAAGAAACTGGCGCGCCGATGCTCAAGATGCAGCATCCCGAGTTCGAGCTTTTCTCGACGGGTCTGCACGCCCAATCTGGCGTCGCCTGCGCCGACTGCCACATGCCTTACGTGCGTGAGGGCAGCGTCAAAGTCTCCGACCATTGGCTGCGCAGCCCAAAGGTCAATGTTGCGACGGCTTGTCAGACCTGTCACAAGTTTTCGGAAGAAGAGCTGACCAAACGCATCGAGACGATCCAGGATCGTACAGCCCAGCTCCTGCGCAGTAGTGAGGAGGCGCTGCTTGCCGCTATCGACGCCATCGTTGCGGCGCGTGAGGCAGGCGCGACGGATGAGGAACTGGCGGCGGCGCTGCAACTGCATCGCGCCGCATCGATGCGCTGGGACTTCATTTCGTCGGAGAACAGCACTGGCTTCCACAGCCCGCAGGAGTCGGCGCGGGTGTTGGCAGACTCAATCAACCTGGCGCGTCAGGCGGAGCTAGAGGCAGTCAAAGTATTGGCAGCCAAACAGAGATCGGAGGCGATGGGCGCTCTACACCTTGTGAGCAATCCGTAACCGTGTGAACGCCGCAGAACGTTCCTCTTGTGCGTGTGGTCATCAGACGCCGGACACCTCCGTCCGGCGTCCTTTTTGATGCCGTTTGCTCCGTTTGTGGTAAGCTAACCACTACGAGCAAACTCCAGCCGTAATCAGAGCATTCATCATGGTAAACGAACTTAATATCGACGCATTGTTGCCGGCGGATATGGCGGCGAAGGCCGAGACGATCGGCGTCAAGAAGGCGAATCTCGATCTAGCCAGCATGTTTGCGCTGGCGGTGCTGGCAGGCGCATTTATCGCGCTCGGTGCGATCTTTGCTTCGACGGTCAGCGCCGGCGCCTTTGTCGTGGCGATGACGGACGGCGCGACCGCCACCGTAAGTTGGCCGACCGGCTTGCAGCGATTGCTGAGCGGGATAGTTTTCAGCCTGGGGCTGATCCTGGTCGTTGTGGGAGGCGCTGAGCTGTTTACCGGCAATATCTTGATTGTGATGGCGTGGGCAAATGGCAAGGTGCGCACGCGGCTGCTGGGACTGAACTGGTTGGTGGTCTACACAGGTAACTTCGTCGGCGCCGTGGCAACCGCAGTGTTGATGCTCTGGACGCGTCAGTACGAGTTCAGCGGCGGCCAGGTGGGTCTACAGGCGTTGACGATTGCCAACACCAAGTCCGGGCTGGAATTCTGGCAGGCAGTGGCATTAGGCATTCTCTGCAACGCACTCGTCTGTCTGGCAGTGTGGCTCACCTACAGCGCGCGCTCCACGACCGACAAGATCATGGCGATTGTGCCGCCTATCACGGCTTTCGTGACTGCCGGCTTTGAGCACAGCGTTGCCAACATGTATTTCATCCCTATGGCGATGCTGATCAAGGCCACTGCGCCCCCCACCTTCTGGGAGGCGATCCACAAGACCCCCGCTGATTTCGCCAACCTGACGTGGACAAATTTCTTCGTGCGCAACCTGATCCCCGTCACCATCGGCAACATCATCGGCGGCGCGGTGCTGGTGGGGGCGGCGTACTGGTTCATCTATTTGCGCAAGCGCCCTTGGGCCGGTTAAGACCATGCGTCTTGGAGATAACGGCCTCTGTTGCTCCTCTGGCATACTCTGCTTAGATTTGACATAATATTGATTTGGCGAAGATAGAATGTACCCGACGACCAGGCGCCGGCGTCTCTCGGAAGGTGTAATCGGGAACAAAAAATTCGTGTGCTTTCATAGCTCCGCCAGGTCACCAGGCTGCCCCGTGTCACCCAGGACGCTCTGCTTACCGTTGCTGCCTTCCGACCCTGGCGGGGTTCACAGTATCCTGCCGCACAGGACCCAGCGCCTGACGAAGCTATGAAAACACACGAATTTCCGGTGGGAAGACCGGGCATCAAGCCCGGTAATTTCCCATCTGGCGGAGAGGGAGGGATTTGAACCCTCGAGGGCGATGAACCCTACGAGCTTTCCAGGCCCGCGCACTAGGCCAGACTATGCGACCTCTCCGCCCAAGAGTATACCAGGGTGCACCACAATCGAGCAAGTTGGCGGGGGCGAAAAGGGTTTGCCATGCTGTTTTCCGCTGAATCTGCACACAGCATCCAACAGGCGCGCTACTTCCGAAAGTAGTTGTTCACGGCTTCCACCAAACCGGCAATCGTGTGCTTTTCGGGCACCAGCGATACATGGAAGCCGTAATCGCGCGCCGCCGCCGCCGTCAATGGGCCGATGCACGCAATGCACACATCGTCAAGCATGGCTTTGGCGCCGCCTTCGTACTCCAGGCGCTTGACGAAGTAGCGCACTGCGGTTGGGAAGGTGAAGGTGATCACGTCGATCTTGCCTTCCCATAGCATCACGGGGACAGGATCGCCGCCCTTGCCGATCACAGTGCGGTAGGCGTTGACCGCCGTCACCTCGGCGCCAGTGTCGCGCAGACAGCGGGCCAGCCCTACGCGCGTCGTTGCGGACAAGGGCAGCAGCACGCGGTCGCCTGGCTTCAGATGGAGTTCCTGCGCCACATATTCCGGTGTGTAGATTTCGGGAGAGAAGGCTGAATCCAGCCCGAGGAATTCTTGGGTGTAGATCTCGGTCATGCAGCCGATCGTCGCCACCCGGAGTCGGCGCGGAATCTGGTTCGGGTCGATGCCGATGGCGCGCATGGCGTCACCGACAACCCAGGCCGTATCGGCATCGTTGAGCACCAGCCAGTCGTACTTGCCGGCTGCCGCCTCGCGTAGCGCATTCTCTAGGTCGCTATCCTCAAAGGGAATGATCTGAATGCTGGGGTAGAAGTAAACCTCTGCGCCCATGGCGGTGAAGAGATCGGCCTGATCTTGCGCCTGCTCCTTGTCGTGGGTGATGGCAATGCGCACGCCGCTCAGGAACGATGCGCCAGTCACTGCTGCTGATGGTGTAGCTGCTGGTGATGTAGTGGAATTGCTCATCGAATGATCCTGTCTTTTTATCTTGCCGTTTCTGTAGTCTTTGGGGTTCGGTGATCCTGGCCACGGAATGTCAACCCGGTTGTTGATGCCTGCTAGTATAACCCATCCTGATAAAAAAATCAGTTGCCAATGCGTTGC
>DMDA01000058.1:0-6237 GCA_003451595.1 Chloroflexota bacterium
AGATGTGTATAAGAGACAGGGCGCTGGCTGCGATGTCGGTGCGGTTGAGATGGGGGCGCCTCACTTCCTGCCCTATTTGCAGCGCGAATAGCGCAGGAAGTGCTGCCAATCCAGACTGGAAAGTGCAAGTCCATTTTGTCAATTGCGCAGGCTGCGCGACAATGGCGTGCGGATCTTGTTCTGAGGTCAGGAGTCGTCATGTCGTCGAAGTGGCCTGCCAACTTGTTTGGTTATCGTCCTCGCGTACCTGTCGAGGTGGACGCGGACGCCGTCCAGACGTCGCCAGATGCGGGAGCGGCGGCGTCTAGCCTGGACGCGGCAACGCCGGCAGCCGTCACACCGGCAACGGATGCAGAAGAGGAAGCGGCGCTGGTTGAGCGGGCGCGCACCAACCCGGAGGCATTCGGCCAGTTGTACGAGCTATACGTCGAGCGCGTCTACTCCTACATCTATCACCGCGTGGGCAATGTCCAGGATACGGAAGACCTGACCGCACGCACGTTCTACCGCGCGCTGGAAAAACTCAACACCTACGAGGATCGCGGGCTGCCCTTTTCCGCCTGGCTCTTTCGTATTGCTCACAACCTGGTCGCTAACTGGCATCGCGACCACAGCCGCCGTCAGGTGTTTTCATTGGATAAATTGTGGTGGCGCAGCAGCGACGAACCATCCCCCGATCAGGCTGTGGAGACAAACGCCGAACGCACCGAATTGTGGGACGCTATCAACCGGCTGCCAGAAGAGCGCCGCAACCTGCTGTTGTACAAGCTCAACACCACACTCTCCAATCTGGAGATCGGGGAGCTGATGAACAAGAGTGAAAGCGCCATCAAATCGCTCTACTTTCGCACGTTGGCGGCGCTGCGCAAAGATTTAGAGGAGCGCGGGTGGGGCGAGCGTGCCAGCGACCCGGCGCAAGTGGTGGCGCCACCGGAGCCGCACGAGGAGTAGTTCATGGCCGAGCAGTGGCATGACAACGGAACGCCTTTGATTTCTCCCGACGCAAAGTTTCGCGCTGACCTGCATCGTGCGTTGCAAGACACCCACCAACGTCAGCAGATGCAGCGCCAACGCTACGGTGATAAGGTCGAGCGCCCATTCCTGGTGGATAGCTGGCGCGTGCTGATAGCCTTTGGTCTGTTAGCGTCGATCTTCGCACTCGGCTATGCGCTTGGCCGGTGGGGCGCGCCTACGTCCAGGCGCGGATGAGGGCAGGCAGCGCAGCCAGATCGTCGACAACGGCATCAGGCTGAATCTCGGCAGCGTAGCGTGTATTGTCGAGTCGCACTTGCGGTTGTTCGGCGCTGCGCACCAGGATGGTCTGCGCCCCCAACTCGATGCCGCCACGAATATCTTCCAACAGGCTGTCGCCCACAACGACGACCTCGTAGGGCAGAAAATCCCAGTGATCCAGGGCAATCTGTAGGAAGCGCGCATCCGGTTTGCGATACTCGACGCTGGCGCTGCTCAGGCATAAATCGAAGTAGGGGCGCAGCTGCAGGTAATCCACTGTGCGCTGGAAGACGCGATCACAATTGTAGTTCGTTAGCAGCGCCAGCTTATAACCAGCTGCGCGCAACGTCGTCAATGTGGCGTGCACGGCGGAACGCAACTTCCACGCGGTCATCTCCGGTGCGTAGAAAATATCCACTGCCCGCTGCAATACGACGGGATCGAGCCGACTGGCTGGATAGCCGAAAAACTGCAACAGGAAGCTCATGGCGTCGTCGGCGAGATGTTCCTCCTGCTCCTCGGCCGACTTTTCTTCAGCAAAGCGGCGCGCCTCCATAATTTTGGTGTAGAAATCGTCGGGCAGGGTCATGCCGACGCTGCGCATGTACTGCTCGGCGGCGCGCGCGCCTTCGGTCATCAGTGCGTCTAGCGGGCGCGTCAGCGAGGCCAGCGTGTCGCTGAAGTCGAAGATAACACCGCGCACCAATGGCGGCGCAGGCGGCGCGTCTGCAATGTCGTGAAAAAAGTCACGCGCCAGCAGCTCCAGGCGGTCGCCATCGATAGCCGCCGGCGTCATCTCTGTGACTGCGCCATAGTCAGGGGCAGCCTCCGGGCGTTCTGGCGGCGGACCGAAGATGGCGTACATCTCCGCCGACGTGAGCGTGCGCCCTTCGCCGCGCACGCGCGCCAGAAAGCGCTCTTTCTCCTCCGGTGTAAGCGGCTCCTGACCAGGGCGCAATTCGATGGAATCGAGTGCATCCTGTGGTGAAATATCATCCGATGCGTTCATAGGCTCCTCAAGGTAGTAGCGCGTTCCTGTTTGATCTGGCGTACACGCGTTGCAGCGAACAAATGCATCGTACTATACGCAATCACCATGAAGGATGCAAAGAGCAACGTCACCACGATGGCTTTGGGGTAGGCCCAAGGATGCATCAGCCCGAAGATGATTTCACGCGTCAGCCCCAGCGGATCGACTAGCACATCCCAACTGTTCCAGCGTTGGAAACGTCCCAGGTAGACGCCAAAGCCTGCCGCCAGCAACGAGAACAACGCTGCCATCCAACCGACCCATGCCCCAAAGCGCATGGTCACCACGCTCTGCACCAGCCACAGTGATGCAAAACCGACCAGTAATCCATTCCAGGCATAGGCAAAGATGAGCATGGCGTCGTACCAGAGCGGCACCCCCTGGCGCGGCGCCAGGTGCATCAGGTCACTGATGATGTAGGGCGCATTGGGGAAAAAGAGCAGCCAGACGCCAAAGAGCAGCAGCAGCAACGGCAACGGCAGGGCGCGCCGCCGCGCCAGTGCATCCATGAAGGCCGCCACGCAGAAAGGAATCCACGCCAGCGCTAGATTCCAATTCAGAAAAAAGAACACGAACGTTTCGGTGTACCAGACACGCGCCAGGAAGATTGTTACGCTTAACCCAGACGATAGGCCAAGTACGATCCACAACCAGCGGTGGGTGTTCATCGCTGCCGAGGTGATCGGTTGAAGAGTATAGTCGGATGGTCGCATTGACTTAACACCTTGTTGCCATGAATGATTCTTGATCTTGAGTAACGATGCTGACAGGACGAATGGTTCCCGCCTGGTGTGGACGGAAGAAGCTGTTACGTTCGTCAACGGGCGCCGTTAGAATAGATGACAAAGCTACAGACGTATACCTGGCTTAAAGATTCAATATTGAAATAACTTTGATAGTCTGAACCGCACGATGTGGAGATTACTCTATGTTGGTCAAGGAACACAATGCACACATGATTAAGCTCGCTGCCGCCGATCACGCGCTCCATCCAGCCATCCAGCAGCGCTGGAGTCCACGCGCGTTTGCGCCGCAGCCAGTCGAGCCACAGAAGTTGCTTTCATTGTTGGAGGCGGCGCGTTGGGCGCCTTCCAGTGGCAATGGCCAGCCCTGGCACTTTATCGTCGGGATGCAAGGCAACGCCACGCATGCCCGGCTGGTTGAGGTAATCAAAGAAGGTAACCTGCCCTGGGCAGCACAGGCGCCGGTGCTGATGTTGACCGTTGCTCGCACCACGACGTCCAGTGGTCGCCCTGCCACGCATGCCTTCTACGATGTCGGGCTGGCAGTGGCGAATCTCACCTTTCAAGCAACGCTGCTCGACCTCTTTGTACACCAGATGGGCGGCTTCGAGCCGGAAAAAGCGCGCGCCCTTTTCGCCATCCCGGATGGCTTTGCGCCGGTGACGATGTTGGCAATCGGCTATCTTGGTGAACCGGAGATGTTGGATGAACGCAACCGTGAGCGTGAGCTGACGCCGCGCACACGGCGCCCTATGTCTGAATTTGTCTTTGAAGAAACATGGGGACAGGTGGCCGAGTGGGTGGCGTAGTCAGTATCACAACCCGATGTGAGTGATCCGGCAGCGTGCTGCGTGGTATGTGATGCGCTTGATACACCGGCAACGCTGCGAGATCGCCCCTATCACGTTGCGGCGCGACAATTGTGTATGGCAAAGTTGTCCACACAAAGAACGCTCAATCTTCAGCGCGTAGTCGGACTTACTCACCGGCATGGCAGCCGCGCTGCGACGTGATCTGATCCAATCCATCCGCCAGGCGTGGGCTGCCCTAACCATTGAAAGGACAAGGTGACCCGTGAAACTCAGCATCAGTATGTGGAGCGTGGTGGCGGCGGTGCGGACTAAGCGCATCGACCTGTCCGGCTTTATCGAGTTTGCCGCGCGCCAGCAGGAACATGGCGCACGCGGCGTGGAATTGCTCGATTACTTCTGGACCGACCGCGCCGCCGAGATGGGCAAGGTCAAGCGCCAGATCGCTGACGCCGGGCTGGAGCTGGCCGTTTACTCAATCGGCAACGACTTCTTCCAGCCGGAGCGCAGCGCCTGGGAAAAGCAGCTTGCCGACCTCAAGACCGGCGTCGAGGTGGCTGATCAACTTGAGGTGCACACGCTGCGCGTCTTCAGTGGCAACGCCAAACCCGGTTACAGTTTCGACGATGGCTTTGCCTGGATCGTGGATGGTCTGGCAGCGGGCGCCCATTACGCCGAAAGCCACGGCGTCACGCTGGCGCTCGAAAATCATGGGCTGATGGCGGGACGCAGCAGTCAGGTGCGCCGTGTGATCGATGCGGTCGGCTCACCGGCGCTGCGCGCCAACATTGACACCGGCAACTTCCTGCTCGTCAACCAAAACCCGACGGAAGCGGCGCAGGAGCTGGCAAAACTGGCGGCGTTGGTGCACTTGAAAGATTTCCGCCGCGCCCGCGCCGACGAGACCGAGCATATCTACAAAGCGCTCGACGGCACAGCGTACACCGGCGCAGTAGTGGGTCAGGGTGAGGTTGACCTGGCGGCGATCATCAAAATCCTGGGCGACGCAGGCTACACCGGCTGGCTGTCGCTGGAGTACGAAGGCAGCGATGACCCGCTCACGGTGGGCGTACCGCAAAGCCTGCAGGCGGCGCAGAAGCTGTTGCAGCCATAAGCCGCCGGCTGGCCGCAACGCGTTCCTACGGGTTACAGAACGCACAATGTCCGGGGTCGGCAAACGCCTCTGCCACAGGTTTGATGGACTCGTGGCAGCAACGGCTGCATCGATAGCGATGGGCGGCAGGCCATGCCGTTGGGAGACCACACCATCGGCATGGCAATCCAGCCACCGCTTCGATGCACTGAAAACCCGGCGTTTCACAGCGCGGACAAAAACACCCCATCACCTCGATCAGGTTCAACGTGGCCTGACAGATCGTCTCCATGCGCGTCGGGTTGCAGTGTGCACGCAGATCCGACTCGATAAACACTGAATGGTCAGGCGTTCTGGCAAGCAACCGCCTAACACACTCGATAAATGATTGCTCATCGGCGAGACCTTTCACCATTTCGCCTGGATCGTGCTCTGCACGGCGCACGACCATGGCGTGATCGGGAAACCCTCCTTTGTACGCCAGCCTTAATCCATCTTCGATATTGTTCACAATGCCATGCACCCACCGTACATGGGTGGTGAGCTTCTGACCGATGATTTCGACGCCATGGCGCTGATCCAACAGAAGCACAATTTCAAGATTGCCCGGCGCCAGTGGGATGTCAGGGTGCGGCCCAAAGTAGCCTTCGCTGGCAATCGCTAGGTCAGCCCCAGTCTGTTCGATGGCATGGAGTGCTTTTGCCCGTGCAGCGTCGATCATGGAGCCTGTTCTCGGAATCTCGCGTGTAAATGTACCAAATTGGTCAGTGTTCAGATTGGACACGGTAAACGCGTCGATTCCAAGATGGCTGGCAAGGAGCGGCGCCATTACCTGCTCCTTGCCGTGCCGTGTGGCGCAGACGGCGCGCCGCCCGCCAAACCAGGCAGCCAGTCGTTCGTCCATTACTCGCCTTGACCGAGTGAATAGGCGCGACGGCCGTCGAAGGTGTAGAGATGTTCGGTCTTGATGACTTCCATGCCGGCGTTGTGTAGTGCGTGCAGCAGCGCCAACACCTGCTCGAATGTCACTGCANNGCCACGGCTCCGGCGCTGCCATCTCCAGCAGTTGCCCGAGTAGATTCGGATTGCGATCAGCCGCATCCCAATCCAAAAAGACATCGACGCCGACCAGTTGTTTCTCACCGCGCACGACCGGCGACGGGCTGATGTCCACACCGCCCGCCCGATAGCGCACCGGCAGCAACTGACGCGGCTCCTCGCCCAGCCGGGCGATGACGGCGTCGGTGAACTCCTGCGTCGTGGCGCGCACGCGGCTGTGTTTGGGATCGTAGATGTCGGCTGTGTGCACGCCATCTTCGAGCGTGCGCA
>DMDA01000058.1:6495-7118 GCA_003451595.1 Chloroflexota bacterium
AACCCCGACGGATTGGCAATGCCCTGGCCCGCAATGTCGGGCGCCGAACCGTGCACCGCCTCGAACATGGCGGCTTCGTTGCCGATGTTGGCGGAGCCAGCCAGCCCGACCGAACCGGCAATCTGCGCGGCGATGTCGGAAATGATGTCACCGTAGAGATTGAGCGTGACGATCACGTCGAAGCGTTCGGGCGTATCCGCCAGTCGCGCCGCGCCGATGTCGATGATCTGATGCTCGGCCTGGATGTCGGGATACTCAGCGGCGACTTCGTCGAAGACGCGATGGAAGAGACCATCGGTCAGCTTCATGATGTTGTCTTTGGTCATCGCTGTGACCTTGCGCCGTCCATAGGCGCGTGCGTACTCAAAGGCATAGCGCACAATCCGCTCGCAACCCGGTCGCGTCACCAGCTTGAGCACCTGCACCACTTCGGGCGTCTGCTGATGCTCGATGCCAGCGTAGAGGTCTTCCTCGTTCTCGCGGATGATCACCAGGTTCATGTCCGGGTGGCGCGCCGCCACGAAGGGCGCATAGGACTTTGCCGGACGCACATTGGCGTAGAGGTTCAGCGCCTTGCGCAGCGTGACATTCAGACTCTTGTAGCCGCCGCCTTGCGGTGTCGT
>DMDA01000058.1:7387-29329 GCA_003451595.1 Chloroflexota bacterium
GTGATCGTTGGTTGCGACGCCGCCGGAAGCGCCTGTACGGTGGGGAGCGGGGTGCTTACGTGCGCTGGTCGAATTGCATTCATCGGTGTCCTCCTGATTTTGATGAATCTAGTTGATTGCAGGCAACAAAAAAGCCAACACGGACGCCTATTCGGCAATCACATGTTGGCTTTCATTCGACGCTTCCTGCCCGGATGGGCCTGAAGGTCGCTTGCGCCATTTTGTTGTGTTGAGGGCTGACTCACATAAGTGCTTCAGTCACTCAAGTGCGCGAGATGATACACCATCTCTTTTTCCTACGCAAATCCACCACAAAGTATGTAGCAGTTTTCGTGAAGTGCAGTGAGCAAGCATCCTATTCTTCGTCATCGATAGCCTTTTCGAGCGTGAACACAAAAACCCGTTCGCCGGTGCGCGTGCTGATGTCGGCGTGCATGCTGTTCACTTTGACGCCGACATGCTCCTCGACCAGCCGGCCGAGGTCGTCCGCAAAGCTCTCGACCAGGCGCGTGCGCATCTGCTTGATCAGGTCGATGCCGCCGGGTTCGCGCGCCAGCTGTTGTTCGCCTGGGCTGAGGATGCCTTTCAGCCGCACTACCACCAGATCGTGCACAAGGAAGGAGCGGGCTTCTTTCGGGCCGCGCCCCAGCATCTCGCGTTCAAATTTGGTGATTGCAGTGTTGATTGCCGCTTCGATTTGGCCCTTGCGCACCATCGGATGTGTGTACCCCTATTGGCTGCGCGCCAGCGCCGTCGGGCGGGCGATGACGATAATGCGATGGGTGTTGTCGTTGCGGGGCCAACAGGAAACCAGGGTCAGGCGGTCGTCGGCGGTTTCCTGGATATAGCGCACATTGGCGGCGCGTTGTTCGGCTGAGGCGTACTTTTCGGGCACAATCAGCACTTCGTCGACCGTGTAGTCATATTCGACGCCGCCAGCCATGAGCTGAATCTTGTCACCACGCTTGAGCTGGTCTAATTCGCGGAAGACCGCGCCTTTGATATTATTGTGCCCACTGAGCACGATGTTGCCCGGTTCGCCCGGCAGTGAACTGTTTTTGTGCCAGCCTGCGGCATAGTCGGCCACATCCCACTCACTGAAGATGGCGCCATTGGCGTCTTTCTTGGTGCTCCATCCCAACTCTACGACCGCCATATCCGCCTTGATCGACGGGATCAGCAGGCGGCTTGGCAGGACCGGTTTGGCGTCTGGCTGGTGAAACACTGGCGCTTTCAGCGGGGCGATTGGACGGCTGGCAACAGTGGTCATGTCGACAAAGCCGCCAAGTTTTGGCGCCGATTGCACCGCCAATTCCTCGGCGGATGCGCTGCGTCCACACCCGGCTACTGTCAGCACCAGCGCCAACAGCGTCACGACAATACCCAATTTGCCTGCAAACTCATCATACATGATCAATACCACACCGGACTTTCACAAAAACTCGAGCAATGCGTCTGCTTTATAGCAGGAAAGACCGCCAGCACACAAACTGGCCACGACGCCGTCAGGGTTTCGCCGCTGAGATGCGACGTCCCTGCGCCACTGCGGTGACTTGCGTCACTGGGCCGCCGGCTGGCGCCAGCACCGCGGTGAAATTCGTTTCCCCCCCACGCGGCACGACGTTGTACTCCGGCGCAATCTTACGCGTCGCAACGACACGCCCCAGCGTATCGTACGCCGTCAGCACCACCTGCACCTGCACTGCCTCTTCCGGGCCGATATTCTTGACGCGTCCACTCACTGTATAGGAAGAGTAGCCCTCACTGGAGAAGGCGAGGTCGTTGACCTCCAGGTCGCGATAGTAGCTGCCAACGTAGGCTGGCACAGCGCGCAAAGGGAAGACCTGATAGCGGGCGAACTTGCCAGGCCGTTCGCCAAAGAGCACCGCAAATGGCGCTCGTTCGTCGATATCGACCAGATCGAGTGCGGCCAGCCCCTCGGCACGCGCCACCTCCTGGCCGGCGTCGTCCAGCAACGTTACACCGACGCGCACCTGCTCCAGCGGTGTGCCGGTGTTGTTCCAGACCTCCCCCAAGACCGACAGACCACCAATCGCCGTCTCGCTAAAGTGAAGATTCTCGACGGCGACGGGCAGTGGCGTGGGTGTGGGCGTCAGCGTGGTTGCCAAATCTGCGTCAAACTCCTCCTGGCGCGGGATGACCAGCTCCTGCCCCAACTGAAGCAGGCGCGGGTCGAGAATGCCATTTGCATCTTGCAACGCTGAGACGCTGACATTGTATTGCGATGCCACCGAGAGCAATGTCTCGCCAGACTGAATGATGTGGATGATCGGCGTCGGTGTGACTGTTGGGGTCGGCGTTGGCTCTGGCGTGTAGGGCGCGGGCGTTGCCGTCGGTGCAAGCGTGGCGACAACAATATCGACGGCAAGCGTGGCAGTGGGGGCAGGCGTCGGCGTTGGCGAGAGCGTGATGACCTGACCGCAACCAGCCAGCAGCAACGCCAGTAGTAGCAATTCTAACCCGATCGGTGCGCTACGGCGCACTTGCATTTGACAGGCGAACATATACACTGGAGTATAGCATAAGCCAGCAAAAGGACGATTTGCTCAATTACCTTGCACGCTATCTGGAGATGCACTATGACCAAGATTGCCATCCTTTCGGACAGCCACGACCAGATTGTCAACCTGACCCGCGTGCTGGAGGCCGCACAAGCCGCTGGCGCCGAGATGTTGCTTCATTGCGGCGACCTCTGTGCGCCTTTCATGCTCAATCTGATTGGCGAACGCTTCGCCGGGCCGGTGCATGTGGTCTTTGGCAACAACGATGGGGATGGGCGGCTGCTGCAAGTGATCGCGGCCAGACATCCGCACGTCACGCTGCACGGCATCTACGCCGAGCTGGAAGTCGCCGGGCGCCAGCTTGCTATGATCCACTACCCGGAGCCAGCGCGTCGCATCGCTCAATCTGGCGCCTTCGACCTGGTCTGCTACGGACACGATCACACCAGGCTGTTGGAGTCAGTCGGCGCGGGGCGGCTGCTCAACCCGGGTGAGGTGCTCGGCATGAAGGGCGCAGCGTCGTGGGCCATCTACGATACACACACCGGCGAGGCCGACATTGTGCTATTGTAGGAGTGCTGCGTGTTGCGTGTTGCGTGTTGCGTGTTGCGTGGGTGCTTCTGATACGCAACACTGAGACACAAAAACTTCGTCCGATGAGCGGGACAGGGTCTCGACCCGGCCAAATGGCGATGCGTCGAGACCCTGTCCCGCTCATGCGCTGCGACTTACGCCTGATCAATGACCGCCAGGCAGCGGTCGATCTCCTCGATCGTGTTGTAATGGGCCAATCCGATGCGCACCAACCCACCGCTCTGTTCTACGCCTAGCCGTTCGCTGATCGATAGGGCGTAGAAATTCCCGTTCCACACAAAGATATTCTGCTCAGCCAGCTTTGTTGCCAGTGCCTCCGGCGTCAGCCCTTCCTTGCGGATCGAAACGGTCGCCACGCGCCTGTCCCATTCCATGCGGTTGGTAATGCCGTAAATGCGTACGCGCGGGATCGCTTTCAAGCCGGTGATCAGGCGATCGATCAGCTGCTGTTCGTGCTCCGCCACGACCGGCCAGGCAGCGACCAGCTTTGCGCGGCGCGTGGCGGTGGGGGCGGCGCCGCCATACGCCACGCCCAGGCTGGCGATATAGTCGATGGCCGCTGCCGTGCCTGCCAACCCTTCGTGGTTCTTGGTGCCCGTCTCCCATTTGCCGGGTAGTTCTTCACCTGCCGGGCGGACACGATAGGCGCGCAACCGCTCCAGGTGTTCGCGCTTGCCGTACTGGATGCCGACGTGCGGGCCAAAGAACTTATACGCGCTGCACGCCAGGAAGTCGCAATCGAGCGCCTTTACATCGATGAGGCCATGTGGTGCATACTGCACGGCGTCGATGTAGGAGTAGGCGCCGACCGCCCTTGCCCACCCGACGATCGTCTTCACGTCGTTGATGGTGCCGACGGCGTTGCTGGCGTAACCGACCGCCACCAATCGCGTGCGTTCGTTGATCAGCGAGTGCAGGTGATCCATGTCCAACGTACAGGTTTCCATATCCACGTCGGCCCAGCGCACCTGTGCGCCGGTGTCTTCGGCCAGCATCACCCACGGCCAGACGTTGGCGTCGTGATCAAGCCGCGTCACCACGATCTCGTCGTCTGGTCCGAACTCGGCGGCCAGCGACCGCCCCAACGCAAAGGTGAGGCTGGTCATGTTGTTGCCGAAGACAATCTCGGCGGGCGTTGCGCCCAGCAAGTCGGCGGCGGCCTGACGTGCGTCATCGATGATGACGTCGCTGCGCCGGCTGGTGGCAAAGACGCCGTGTGTATTGGCGTTGCACCGCGTCATGTAGTCGGTCATGGCGCTGATCACCGATGCGTGCACTTGTGTGCCGCCGGGGTTGTCGAAAAAGATGGCGGGCTTGCCGTCAAACTGTTCGCTGAGCGCCGGGAACTGCTGGCGCACGGCCTGTACATCAAACATGGCTACACTCCACACAAAGATTGAGCGTTCAGGAAATCACATCCATATCCCTGCCGTCCATGGAATCGAGCGGCAGGATTTCTACGTTTTCGGGCGCCTCGACTGCTGGCGCGGCGTCGAAATCGCTATAACTGGCATTCATGTCGAAGGTGAAGATTGGTCTGGCGCCGCGCAACTCGGTCGGAAGCTCCTCGCCACTCATTGCCGCCATCGTGAGCAACCCGCTCAGGTCGAGCTGCAGGAAGACGTTGTTGTCATAGATGTACGGCGCGTCGAAGCCAACGGTCTGTACGATCTCGAATTCCGCTGCGCGCGCCAACATGTTCGCCAGCAGTTGTGCACCCAGGATGCCCGTCCCCAGTTCCTGGGCGTCAACCTCTTCGCCCGATGCCGCCACCATTGCATCCGCGGCCTGGCGTAGTAGCTGTGTGAAATCGGGGTTGGACACCAGATCGCCCAGGTCGAGTGTGGTGCGGAAGACCGCTACCGGTGCGCCGTTGCGTTCCTCATCCGCCAGCCGTTCAACGACAATGTAGGGATCGAGCAGGCTGCGCATCTCTGCGTTCGTCATCAATTGATTAAACGCCATGCTCATCTGCATCGATTGGAGTGTCGATACATCGGGTGCTGCGACAGACCCGCGCAGCTCACGTTCCATCTGCCTCACAACGTCAATGCCGATCCAGCCATCGATACCCTCTGCTTCCAGGGATGCGCGTAGATCGGGGAAACTGGCCGCCAGCGCGTCCATGTCGATGTAGGCATAGCCATCCACCATGCGCATGTTCACGGCAATGCGTTCCGGCAGGGTCACGCCTTCGTTGGCGGCGAGGGCGTCGCGTAGCAATCCTGGCAGCGCCATCTCCATTTCCATGCGCAATCCGAATGTCTTGTAGAACTCGATGACCAGTGCGCTGAACTCATCCAGCGTCGCCAGCAACTCTGTGGGCGGGCGCAACGTAATCGTGCGCATCGTCTCGTTCAGCGTCGGGTCGAGGTGCATGGTCATATCCAGATTCAACCCGAACGTTAGCGCTTCATCGGCGATTTCCGGGATGCCGCGCAGATTTGCGTCGAGCGCCAGCGCCATGTTCATCGAGGACACACCGCTCATCAACTCCTGGGCGTCGGTCAGCAGTTGACAATCTGCTGCAGGCAGCTCGCCGCAGAAGGGGGGCGGAAGCGGTGGCGCCTCGCGCTGCGCGATCCCGCCGCCAGGCCACCACAACACCATACTCAATAGGATTGTTGCGAACAGTGCCATGAGACTCTCCTTTCCGTCATCCTTTCCGTCATCCTTCCATCATCGTGGTGCGTCAACTCTTGGGCAGGTGTGGGGCGAGCAACCACACCTGCTCACGCGTCAGCGTTGCGGACAACTCGCCATCGAACAAGAAAGTTGTCAGATCGGCGACTTGTTGCGCCCGTCGTCCTCCTAGCAGAGCCTGGATCGTTGCTGGCGCAGGGGGCAGCCACCGATGGGGTTCTGTGATCGTCACCAGCTTGACGCGGCCGCCGACAGGCAAACCGGCTTCGGCAGCGGCTAACTCGACGGCGTGGTCGAAGTCGCCCAGCGCGTCAACCAGGCCGTGCGCCTGCGCCTGCGCTCCCGTCCACACACGTCCGCCGGCGATCTCGTCCAGCATCGCTGGCTCGATCCCACGCCCATCGATCACGCGCTGTTTGAATTGCGTGTAGACATATTGCAGAGTGGTCTCGACGCGTTCGATCAAGTCGTCCTGCCAGTGCGTCGTGTCGGCGTAGATGTCCGCGTGCGCCCCGCGTTTCACAGTGTCGCGGCGCGCACCTAGCTTGGCAAAGGCGCCCTGCAGGTTGGCTTTGGCGATGATTACGCCGATGCTGCCCGTGAGCGACGCGCGTTGCGCCACGATCTTGCGCCCTGCCGCCGCGATGTAGTAGCCGCCGCTTGCCGCCACGTTGCCCATGTAGATGATGACGGGCTTTTCTGCCGCCAGTAACGTCAACTCGCGCCAGATCAGATCGCTGGCCAGCGCCGACCCTCCTGGCGAATCGACGTGGACGACGACGGCGTCGAGTGTGTCGTCCTGGCGCGCGGCGCGGATGATCTGCTGCGCTGTCTTGCTGCCGATGGTCTCGTCGCCAAAGAGGGGCAACGGCGTCGGGAAGGCGCGGCTGGCGCCTGTCATGATTGTGCCGCTCAACGTGATGACACCGACTGTTCCTACGGCGGCTGGGCGCAGCCGATGATAGAGCAGGTTGCGCACGCGGCCGTAGGGTTTGAGCACCGCCGCCTTCTCGCCATCTTTCAGTACGTCGGGTAGTTCATCTTCATAGGCGAGCTGATCAATTAAGCCGGCTGCCAACGCCTCGGCGCCCGTCAGCGGTGCGCGGTCGATCAGTGCCTGCACCGTTGCTGGCTCCAACCGCCGCCCTTGCGCCACACCGTTGACGATGTCGGCGTAGAGGCTGTCGAGGAGCCACTGCGCCTGCTCGCGCGCGGCGTCGCTGAGGCCGTCGAAGATGAACTGATCGGCGGCGGTCTTCCACGGCGCCACGCGCACGACCTGCATTTCGATGCCAAGCCGGGTCAGCGCTTCCTTGAGGAAAAGCGGCGCCGTGCGCAGCCCGACGATCTCCCAATCCGCCAACGGCGCAAAGATCAGCCGATCGGCGGCGCTGGCAGCGATAAGTGCACTGGGTGAGCATTGCTCAACATACACGACGACATGCTGCGCGTGCTGGCGCTGGTGGCGCGCTCGTGACCACTGACGGAAACGCTCAAAGAGCGAGGTCAGGCTTTGGGCCTGCGCCAGGGTCAGCGACGCGCCCTTGAACAAGAAGAGCACGCCGCGCACGTCAGGGTCATCTGCGACGCGGTCGAGGATGTGGCGCACGCCTTCGAGCGTCTGCGGCCCGCGATAGCCTGGAACAAAGTCGTAATACCAGGGCGTCTCCGGGTTGCGCTCCAGAAGGCTACCATCAAGCGTGACGACAACGTAGTCGGGCAGGCGACGCTTGAACCAACGGCGACGCAAGTTCGAAAGGCGATAGAGTGAGTGTTCGCCGCTCCGGGCCAGCCACTGCCAGGGTTGCGTCCACCAGGGTGTGGCATGGCGGGGGCGGGTTTGTAGGTCTGCAGAATGGGTGTGCATCGTCATATCGTCATTGTCCATGTAATTGTGGACTTTGGCAAGGAACCGCGCAGGGAACACGAACGCAATTCTGTAGCCGGCTTGTCAGAGCATATCCAGACCTGATACACTGCGAGCAACAGTCAACAGCGGCAGGTGATGCGCCATGCGCAGTCTACAACTTGCTTACCAAGTCATTGAATTTTGCTCGCTACCAAAGGAGGTAGAAGTCATGCTGATCGGGTTGCCAAAGGAGATCAAGGACAATGAAGGTCGCGTCGGGTTGACGCCCGGCGCCGTGCGCGCGTTGACGCGCCGTGGGCATCGCGTACTGATCGAGAGCGGTGCTGGCCTGGGAAGCTCTATTCCAGACGACGAATATCGCGCCGCCGGTGGTGAGATCGTCGCCGAGGCGGCCACGGCCTGGTCGGCGCAGATGGTGGTCAAGGTGAAGGAGCCAATCGAAGCCGAATATCGTTACCTGCGTCCTGATCTGCTGCTCTTCACCTACCTACATCTGGCCGCCGATCGCCGCTTGACCCATGCCCTGATCGAGAATAAGGTCACGGCTATTGCCTACGAGACGGTGCAGACCGCTGATGGCAAACTGCCGCTGCTGCAACCAATGAGCGAGGTCGCCGGACGCATGGCCGCTCAGGTCGGCGCCTTCTTTCTGGAAAAACCCCAGGGCGGGCGCGGCATCTTGATGGGGGGCGTGCCGGGCGTGGCGCCAGCCAATGTAGCCGTGTTGGGCGGTGGCAGCGTCGGTAGCAACGCCGTCAAGATTGCGGTCGGCATGGGCGCGCATGTCACCGTGCTTGACATCAACCATGATCGCCTGACCTACCTGGATGACATCTATGGCGGACGGCTGCGCACGCGCACCAGCAACGAATACAACATTGAGGAGATCGTCCTCAACGCCGATCTGGTGATTGGCGCTGTGTTGATTCCAGGCGGGCGCGCGCCTCACCTTGTGACGCGCGCCATGATCTCGCGTATGCGCGAGGGCGCGGTCATCGTCGATGTCGCCGTCGATCAGGGTGGTTGCATCGAGACGACGCGGCCAACGACGCACAGCAACCCAACCTATGTTGTCGATGGCGTGCTGCATTACTGTGTCGCCAATATGCCGGGCGCCGTGCCGCGCACCAGCACCTTTGCCCTCAACAATCAGACCATGCCCTACGTGCTCCAGCTTGCCAATGATGGGCTGAGCGCTGTTCGCAAGAATGCAGCGCTCAAATTGGGTTTGAACACCTATCAAGGTCATATCACCTATGAAGGCGTCGCCGAAGCGTTTGGTATGGAATACGCTGAACCAGAGTACCTGCTGGCGTGATGCCACACTTTTCAAGCATTTGAGCATCTTTTCAAGCATTTGAGCAGTCGAGAGTGATATGCCCAAAATCAACACTGAGCCGCTGAGCGGCATGCGCGATTTCCTGCCACTCGATGTCCTGCGCCGCGACTACGTCATCGACGTCATCAAGCGCGTCTACCAGCGCTATGGCTTCGAGCCGCTGGAAACGCCGACAATGGAGCGGCTGACCACGCTGTTGGGCAAGTACGGCGAAGAAGGCGACCAGCTCATCTTCCGCGTGCTCAAGCGCGGCGAAAAGCTGGAGAAAGCGCTGGCGGAGGCGCCCACCGAGAATAGCGTCAGCGACGCCGGCCTGCGTTATGACCTGACCGTCCCGCTCGCGCGCATCGTTGCCGAATATCGCAGCAAACTGCCGCGCTATTTCAAGCGCTACCAGATTCAGCCTGTCTACCGCGCTGACCGCCCCGCCAAAGGACGCTATCGCGAGTTCTATCAGTGTGACGTCGACATCATCGGTTCGACCAGCCCTACGGTAGAGGCTGAGGTGCTGGCGGCTGGCGCCGAAGTGCTTCAGGAGTTGGGCTTTCGCGGGGTGGAGGGTTTCGCCATCCGCATCAATCACCGCATGATCCTGCGTGGGCTGATGGAAGTCGCCGGTGTGCCCCAGGACCTGGAGGGCGCAGCGCTGGTCGCCATCGACAAGCTGGACAAGATCGGGATGGAAGGTGTGCGCAAGGAGTTCGACGCGCGCGGCATCCCGACGGCGGCGGCGGAGACGCTGCTGGCGGCGATGACCGCCGCTCCTGCGGACAATGGCGCTGTCCTGGACTGGCTGACCGACCTGCTGGCAGGCTCGGTGGTGGGTAGTCGCGGCGTCGCCGAACTCAAACAGGTCGTGACTCTCTGCATGGCTGGTCCCGCTGGCGCCCACCTGCGCGTTGATCCTTACCTGGCGCGTGGTCTCAGCTACTACACCGGGCCGATCTTTGAGATCGAGTTTCCCGGTCTGAGCGGTTCTGGCGGCGGCGGCGGGCGCTATGATGATCTGGTCGGCATGTTTAGCGGGCAGACGATCCCGGCGTGCGGTTTCAGTCTGGGGCTTGAGCGCATCATCCTAATCATGGAGGAGCGCAACATGTTTCCGTCGCGCCTTAGCACGCAGCCCCAGGTGCTGGTGACCATGTTCGATGATAGCACGGTCGCAGCGTCACTGGCATTGGCGCATCGTCTGCGCGACGCCGGATTGCGCGTCGATCTGTACCCGGACAACGACCGCTATGGCAAGCAATTCAAGTACGCCGAAGAACGCGGTATTCGCTACGCTGCGCTGCTCAGCCCGCGCGAGGTGGAAGCAGGCGTCGTGGCCGTGAAGGATTTGACATCTGGCGAACAGGTGGAAGTGCCACACGCTGCAATCGTCGAATGGCTGCAGACAAACATACGAGCGGGGTGACAAATAAGGTGAGCGTCCGACCGCATCGTTACAACGACAACGTGGCCTGACGACAAAGACGACAAAGGTGTTTGTAGCGGCAGCCAGGGGGACGAACAAGCCTCCCCTGGCTGCCGTTTCACTTCAGTCACGTCGCGCCAGCAGCGAGACGTAGTAGAGCATCGTCAAGATCGCCTGCAACGCGGCCGCCACATAGGTGAGCGCAGCTGCATCCAACACCTGATCGACGCCCTTGATCTCCTGCGGACTCATCAGCCCGCTGGTGGCAAGCTGCTGTTTGGCACGCTTGCTGGCGTCGAACTCGACGGGCAGCGTCACCAACGAGAAGACCGCCGTCATGCCAAAGAAGAGCAAGCCGATGATGGCAATCGTGTTGCCGGTGGCGCCGGACATGAAGAAGCCAATCATGAAAATGATCGGGCCGAGCCAACTGCCGATGCTGACCGCCGGTACGATCGCCGAACGCAGGCGCAACGGACCGTAGTGCAGCTTGTCTTGCAGGGCGTGACCGGCCTCGTGCGCTGCCACGCCAACTGCCGCCACACTGGGCGTGCCGTAGACCGACTCACTCAGCCGCAGCACCTTGTGACCGGGATCGTAGTGATCGCTCAGCATGCCGCCGACGCGCTCTACCGCGACGTTGTGCAGCCCGTTCGCATCGAGAATGGCGCGCGCAGCCTGGGCGCCGGTCATGCCATTAGCGGTGCGCACCTTCGAATATTGCCGAAATGCGCTCTGCACGCGGAACTGCGCCCATAGGCCAAGTAGCAGCGGCGGAATCGCAAAGAGCAAATAGATTGGATCAAAGAACCACATATTGCATCACCTCATTCCTTTCTGATCAGATCGCCCTTCACTACAATATAACACTTTAGCCCCGTGTTTCGTTTCACAGATTACGATTGTTCGGCGTTGCTCAGGTGACGCTGCGCCGTCTCACCAGCGCCAGCGTGAGCGTCAGCTCCTCACTGCGCAGCAGCCAGTGAGCAGTCAGGTAGATTAGCAGCGCCAGCGGGATGGCAATCAGCGCAGTCAACCAATCGTCATTCAGTACACCCACCTGCGCCGGATAGATGTTCACATAAACCCAACGCCCCCACGCCCACACCATGACCGCCATCATCGTCGCTGCGAGCATGGTTTTGGCAAGCGCTGGGAGCAGGGTGCGACGGTGCAGCCCTACCGGTAGGCGGCGATCGAAGAGCCAGAGCAGCGTGAGCGTCTCTACCAGCGTCGCCAGGCTATTGGCCAGCGCCAGCCCGCCAAACGAAAGCCGACCGACCAGCAGAAAGCTGAGCGCAATGTTGCCGCTCATCGCCAATACGCCGATCAGCACCGGCGTCCATGTGTCTTGCAGCGCGTAGAAGCCGCGCACGATGATCTCCAACATGGCATGAAAGATCAGGCCGACCAGGTAGAATTGCAGACCATACGCCACCAGCACCATGCTCTGCGTGTCAAAGGCGCCGCGCTCCAGCAGGATGCTGATCGCCGGGCGGCGCAGCACGAGCAGCAGCGCCGCCGCCGGCGCTACCAGAAAGACCACCACACGCAACGCACGCTCAAACGTGCGTCGGAACGCATCGATCTGACCGGCGGCGGTCTGGGCAGAGAAGGTCGGAAAGACGACGGTGGCGATGCCCTGTGCAATCACGCCCTGTGGCAGCAACATCAGCAACCAGGCATAGTTGAGCGCACTCACTGCCCCAGCGCCCAGTCCACTCGCCAGGATCGTGTTGACCAGGAAGTGAAGTTGCACAAAAAAAAGACCGAGCACGCGTGGCCCCATCAACACCATCACCTTGCGCACGCCGGCATCCGCTAACGAGAGCACCGGGCGATAGCGATAGCCCTTGTGCAACAACACCGGCAATTGCACGAGCAGATGCGCCAACGCGCCCGCCACCACACCCACGACCAGCCCATAGACGCCATAGGCCGGCGCCAGGAAGTAAGCCGCCGCAATGATCGCCACGTTGTAGAGCACGGGTGCGGCTGCCGGCGTCAGAAAATGCTGCGTGGCATTGAGCGCCCCCATGATCAGCCCACTGGCGCCAAAGACAACTGTACCCAGCAACATCCAGCGCATCAACGACGCCGTGAGCGTTTGCTGTTCGGGCGTGAAGCCAGGCGCCAGGATCGTGCGCACGATCGGGTCAGCGAAGATGGCGGCCAGCACGCCTAGCGCCACCAGCGCCAGTGTAATCAGATTGAGCACGCGGCTGAAGAGCAGCCACGCCGCACGTTTGTCGGCCTGGAGCCAGAGACCGGCAAAGACAGGGATAAACGCGCTGCCCAGCGCGCCGCCTGCCGCCAGTTGGAAGAGCAGATCGGGAATGCGGAAAGCAGCAAGATACGCGTCATACGCCGCCGAGGTGCCATAGCTGGCGCCGATGATGATCTCTCGCGCCAGCCCAGAGAGACGGCTGAGCACGAAGAAGAGCATCACCAGCAGCGCAGCGCCAGCCATACGTCGGCTGTCGAGGCCGACGGGTGCACTATCGCTCGCTATAGTGGTGTCCTGACGCGTTGTGTTCACGGGATGCGATTATACATGGGGACAAAGGATATAGCGACTTGAAAGCGCAGAATCGCGGAATCTTCGAATCACTGAAAATGATGTTTGGGCATTGAATTATGTCTGGTTTTCCATTATAATGGCTTCATCCCAGCCGTTCACCACCGAATCCACTGGAGTCTCCCATGTCCCAGTCACAGCCGCATTCCATGTCAGCACACAACAACTGGTTCCACACTCGGTGCTACTGGCGTCTGCTTGAGATAATTCTTTGGTCAACTATAGGTTGGTTCTATTGGATGGCGCTTATGGTGCTAATCGTGTGGGCAGTCGCTCAAGTACAAGTGGAGACGACGCTCCGTCAAAAACCGGAACTTACCTATCGCCTGCACGAATACGCACACATTGGTCGTGACTGGCAACTGCTATCCGCTACGGCGGACGTTGCGCGTCCTGTTTTGGGGTTACTTCAAAATCAGGAATTCATGGCTGGATTGGTATTTATTCGCTTGACACCCAAATCATCCATTGCGTTGGCGACGCTAAAAACATCGTTGGAGACCGCTATTCATGTCGGGGACGAGATGCGGGACCTCAGCGAACTTCAGCAGACAGCGGAGGACATCGAACGTTACCTTGCCGAACCTAGCGCTGAGAGTCTTCGCGCATCGATGCAGTCCTATGCTGATGGAGCTAAGGCGGTGCAACGGGCGCAACAAGATTTTGAAAAGGTCGTTTCGACAGCTGAGCCGCTAGTACAGACCAGCAGTTCTGTGGCGGGTGCAATTGCCGATGCACTTCGAACTTTGGATCCGCTGGCATCCACCATGGGATTGGGCCAACCTATGACGCAATTCGCCGATTATCTGGAACAGTTGCCACGGCCCGTGGAGACTCTTGTATACCAGGCTCGCAAGTACTCAGACCAGGCTGCCGCCGATGCGGTACTATTGCAATCCATCCATACAACAATTGCCACGGCTGACATGCGAGAAACTGTCTGCACTTATATCATATTCCGCAGTTTCATTCACTGGTTTCTGAAATACGTGTGGTGGATCGACGCTGTCGTTGTAGCAGCGATCATCGTCCGACTTCTCCTGGCTTACCTCAAACTCTTCTCACCCACTGCAGCGCGTCAGCAGACACGACCAGGCTTTGCGACATCCGCCACAATCTGATTTCTTGTGAATCGTCGCCGACCGGGAACATTAGCGCTGGCTTTCGCGTCAGTACCAGAGTTAGTCCCAATGTCGTCGGTTGCCACTGGCCTTTTCTCTAATTCTGGTACAGACGAACAGGTGCGCTATACTCGCAAGCGATGAACCATCAGAGAACGCGCACACGTGGATTCTTATTGTTGCTGGCCGTCATCGTCATGGCGACGATGTCTCTCCCCGACCTGGCGCGCCGCGTCTTTGCGGATGCAGAGACGCCGGGCATGGCGTTCCAGACCTTTCTCGACACGCCGACGCCGACGTGGACGCCGTTTTTCTTTACACCCTTTCCACCACCACCGCCGCTCTTTACCCCGACGCCAACACTTGACCTGCGCGTCGTCAACGAGATCGAGCACCCCCAAAGCGGCGATGCTGTCTTTGGGTTCACGCCGCTGCTAGGTACAGCGGTCATCCGCAACTTCGACCGCTACGACGTGCACATTGCCCCCACTGGCACAGAAAACTGGCGGTGGCTGACGACGCAACGCGATGTCGTGCGCAGCGGTGTACTGTACGTGCTCAATACCTATGAGTTTCCTGACGGCTTTTACGATGTGCGCGTGCGCGCCATCGACCGTAGCGGCAACTTTACCGAAGGCTTTTTGCGCAAGCTCGAAATCCGCAATAGTGCGCCGCCGACACTGACCCCCTTTCCAACACCGGGCGGTGTGAATCAGCCGCAGTCGCCATTGCTGGTCTTTGCCTCGCCATCGCCAACAGCGACCCCAACCCCGCGCTTTCGCAGCTTCATCCCGAACGGTCAAGGCATCTTCGAACCACAAAATGGCGATGTCATTCGCGGGCAGACGCCAATCATCGGCACCGTCAACGGTAAAACAGCATTCAACCCTTTCGCTCGCTATGAACTCTACATCACCCCAAGCGGTCTCAATCAGTGGAGCTGGCTGTATAGCAGCGATGAACAGTTCTGGCAGTCGGAAATCTACGCGCTGGACACCACGCAGCTTGCCGATGGCTTTTACGATTTGCGGCTGCGCATTGTCTATCGGGATAGTAACTACGACGAATATCATGTGACTCGCCTCCGTGTTGCCAACGTTTCAACACCGCAGGCCATTCACCCAACCGCAACGCGCTCTGCGCCGCGCACCCTGGGTCTCTATTTTCCCTTCAACGATATCCGCGTCACCGGTGTGGTGGACTTTGTGGGCACGACCGCCGACCCGCGCTTACTGCGTTGGGAACTGTACTGGGCGCCCTCTGGCTCAGAGGAGTGGACGTTCCTGTTTAGCGATGTCAAACCAGTGATCAACGGCTATCTGGCGCGGCTTGATTTGGGGCTGCTGCCGGAGGACTCGTATGACTTCCGTCTGAGAATTGTCCGACAAGATTACACCTATTCAGACTACCATGTACGCAATGTGGTGGCTGTGCCACCCACGCCGACGCCAATTCCGCAGCCACCCGGGCGATAATAGACTTTGGCGCACGGTCAGGTCGGGTGCATTTGGTGCAAAGGTGCATCAAGTGTATAATCTTTCAATTGTTCTTTTGTTGTGATGAACGCGCCGTTAGCGGCGATACTCAGCATCGCAACCCTGTAATATCTGGTCATTTGGAGGTTTTCTATGACCCAATCAAAATGGCAACGATTTTTTGCAGTGATTCTGGTGACCGCAATGCTCGTCACGTCGCTGGCGCCGGCTGCATTTGCAGCCGAGCAGGCGGCCCCAGCGTATCAAGAAGTCAGGGCGTCAGAAGTAACTGGCACCATCCCTGGCGGTCAGTTTGCCAAGATCTGGCTGGGCATCGCCCCAGAGCGTCCTGGCATCGTCAACGTGACGGCAGTGTGGGATCGTAGCAACCCGGAGCAGAATGGCCTGGGATTCTTCATCCTGAATGAAGCCAACCTGGCGGCTGTTGTGGCTGGCCAGAACCTGCGCGACAACAATGTTGGCGCTGGCTCCACCAACTTCTTCCTGAACGGGCCAGACAACCAGCAGGGCGCCAACTTCCGCGCAACGGGCGGCGCCTACACCGCGATCGTCTACAACGACTCCGCCAGCGATGCCAGCTTTACCTTGAGCGTCGATAACGGCGTGCTCGTCGACGGTAGTGGTCAGGTCAAGGCGGTCGGCGCCACTGAGGAAGTTGCAGCCGCCGAGACGCCTGCGACTGAGACGCCTGCAGAAGACGCGACATCCGCCACTCCGACTGCTGCTGCCACCGAAGCTGCTACACCGGTTGCAGAGGCCACCGCAGCCGCCCCTTCAGCCACTGTCGTCGCTGCTGGTCCCTACCGTGGCACATCCGTCAAGGGTGAACTGAATGAGCAGTACGCACAGCACTATTTGGGTCTTGAGCCTGAGCAGCGCGATGGCGACATCACACTGCGCCTGACTTTCGACCCGCGCGACAATCAGGAACTGGCGCGGCGCCTGGGCTTCTGGGTGCTGGACGAGCAGGGCTTCCGCCGCTATCAGGCCGGTCAGAACGCCGGTGACGTCGCTGTGGCAGCCGGCAACCGTGTCAGCACGCCAGGCGAGGACAATGTGCGTTCGGCCAGCTTTAATGCTTCCGGTTTCGGCGCATACACTGTGATTATCTACAACAACTCGCGCGTCCCAGCCACCTACGAACTGTCGGTGACGGGCGGCACGCTGATCGATGACTCGCAGCAAACCATCACGGCGCAGGAGATGGTCACGGGCACTGTGACAGCCACGACTCCTGCCACAACAACGGCCACCACCGGTGACGCCACCGGCGCCACGACGACGGCAGGCTCCGGTGTGGCTGGTCAGCCGGGCGGCACCTACACTGTGCAGAGCGGTGACACGCTGGCGATTATTGCGCGCGATATCTACGGCGACTTCCGCCTCTACGAACAGCTTTGCGCCTTCAATAACATTGCCGACTGCAACATCATTGAGGTCGGCCAGGTGATCAAGCTGCCCACCAAAGAGGAAATTGGCGCCACTGGCACGACGGCAACCACGACAACTGCCGCCGCAACACCCGCAGCCACCGTGGCGGCGACGCCTGCCCCCACGACTGTTGCCACGACGACCACTGCCACGACGACCACCGTCACCGCACCAGTCACGACCACCGCACCGGTGACGACGACAGGGGTGACCACCACAACCACGCGCCCCACAGCAGGCGGCACAGCGACCGGCACGATTGTCCAGGTGGCGGCCAGCAATCCGAACTTCTCGATCCTGTCGCAGGCGCTGGAATCGACCGGCCTTGACGCCACGCTGTCTGGCGGCGAATACACAGTGTTCGCCCCGACCGACGCGGCCTTCAATGATCTGTTGGCGACGACTGGCCTGACCGCGGATCAGCTGTTGAAGGCTAGCGAACTGGCGCAAATCTTGCAGTACCATGTGTTGAGCGGGCAGGTGCTGGCGGAAGATGTGACGAATGGCATGAAAGCCACTACATTGCAGGGCAAGCCGGTCACCTTTGAGGTCAAGGACGGCAGCGTCTACATCAATGGCGCCAAAGTCACGATCACAGACATCCCGGCGACCAATGGCGTCATCCACGCCATCAGCGCCGTCATTCTGCCGCCAGCACAGTAAGTTGCTGCGGTGGTGCAGCGTTGTGTCTGCACACTCGACTCGCCGCCCTACAGCGTTGTAGCGGAGACGCAATTGGATACATAAGTGACGAGCCGGGCAGATGCCCGGCTCGCTGTTTGCGATGACTCAATCGCCTCCGCGACAACGGCGCTAATTATACTACTGTTTTCTAGGCAGAGTTGTTATGTTTTCAGTGTTGCGTGCTAGGTGTCGGAATCCCTCACGCAACACGTAACACGCAACACTGCGCTCATAAAATATCAACCTAGAAATCAGTAAGTATACATAAAAACAGGTGGTTTGACGCGTTTGCTGATCTTCGCTACACTGCGAATGTGGTTTTGTCTGACGTTGATGCAACAGCGCAAAATAGAGGAGAACAAAGAAGGGGTTCCTATGGCAAGACGGAGAAGCGCAGTTCGGATTGGAGTCACGGGGCTGGGCGAGCGCGAGGAGCTGGCGCCTGGCGTCTTTATCAATACCCATTATCGTGGCTGCACGCCCGGCTTCATCTATACAGAAGAGGGCATCATCCTGGTCGATGCGCCGCTAATTCCAGCGCAAGCCATCGACTGGCGCGCGCAAATCGAAGACGAATTTCCTGGCGCTCCGTTCTTGTATCTGATCAACACCGACCACCATCGCGGCCATGCCTTAGGCAACCAATATTTCATGCCGGTCAAGGTGATGGCGCATGAGCGCGCCCACAAAGAAATGTCGGGCTACACCG
Source organism: Chloroflexota bacterium (assembly GCA_003451595.1). Classification (GTDB taxonomy): domain Bacteria; phylum Chloroflexota; class Anaerolineae; order Caldilineales; family Caldilineaceae; genus Caldilinea. The sequence goes on from DMDA01000058.1 coordinate 25,789, forward strand.
AGAATTTCAAGGAACGCGTGCGCAACAGCTTCAAGCGTGAACCGGAAATCCAAAACCAGCTCAACAATATCATCATTATCCCGCCACACATCACCTTTACACAGCGCGCCACTCTACTCTATGGCGGGCGCCGCATCGAGTTGATCTTTGTCGGCGGACACACGCCGGCAACGAGTATTGTCTGGCTGCCGGAGGAAAAAGTTTGCTTCGTCGGCGACATTGTATGGGTCGATCAACATCCGTATATGGCGCAAGGCAACACGCAGGAATGGCTGCGCGCTTTGGAAATGATCCGCAATATTGGCGCCGATTATCTTGTGCCGGGACACGGTCCGGTCGTCGGCCCGGAAGCAACCTATCGTGTGGGTGAATACATCGAATTCATGCGCAGCCGCGTACGCGACTTTTACCGCGCTGGCAAAAATAAGAATGAAACCAAAGCGGGGCTGGTGGGCGAAATGCTCGAATGGTTCCCGGTGCCGCCCGAGCGCAAGGCCAAGATCGAGAGTCAGATCAAGTCGGGACTGAACCGCGTTTTCCGTGAAATTCAACGCGAAGAAGAAGAGGCAGCCGGCAAGATTCCTTCGATGCTTGATGATGAAGAGGAGTACGACGATTAACCCGCATGGCGCATTCTGTCGAGTCACGTCTTAGTACACCCATTGCCGAGCTGCGCGAACTGTTGGATCAAGCAGAACGCCAGTTGCCAGTGTTAGACAGCGCTACCGTCGAGGCGTATCTCACCCGGCTTGACCGCATCGCAGCGTTGTTCACGCAACTCGAAGCTGATCTGGCCGTAGATGGCGGCAACACTGACCTGGCGCTGCGCGCTGAACAAGCCCGTTGGGATGATTTACAGGCAAAGTTGCTCCGTCGTGGGACGCAGATTGTCAAGGCGGTGGAGGGCGCGGGCGGCTATGCAGCGTTGCGTACACAACATCCACCCGCCCACGGTCTTTGGTGGCATCTGGATGCGCAGATAACGTTGCGTAAGCGCAGACAATTGCAGAAACTCTTGCGGCTGCTTGTCATTGTCGCAGTGGTGGCGGCAGCCGGCGTCTGGGCCTATCAAACCTGGCTAGCGCCCGACGCCGCTACGCTTGCCCTGGTCGATGCGCTGAGCACCGCTGAACGTCAGGTCGATGCCCAGGAGTGGGAGGCGGCATTGGCAACTATCGAGGGTGCTTTACAACTGCAACCAGATAACCCCGAACTGTTGCTCTGGGCCACCGTGCTTACGGAACGATTGGGCGATCCTGCCGCCGCTGCCGCGTATGGTGCACGTGCATTGAACCAGCTGGGCGGTGACGAAGCGCAATACAATGTGGCTTTGGGTATGAATCGCTTTCGCGCCGGCGACCTCGACGGTGCGGCTGCCGCCGCAGATCGCGCTGCAGCGTTGCAACCAGAGTCACCCCAAGTCTATTTTCTCTACGGCAACATTGCCGAGGCGCGCGGCGACATCAATGCTGCGTTGGACGCCTTTGACCGCGCCGCAGCATTAGCTGAAACGAATGACCCGCAACTGACCGTTATCAGCAAGATGCGCTACGGCATGTTGCTGCAACAGCTACAGACTGTTCCGGGTCCTAGTGATGCGCCCCTCCTTGTGACGCCTGACGCCGCTACGCCCACGCCGTTGGCTACACCTGCTCCCTGATGTGGCGCTTCAGATTGTCGCCCCGCTGGCGCACGGCTGGGGTCTTGCTCTTCTATATCGGGTTAACGCTGCTTCTCACCTGGCCATTGGTCACGCGTTTCACAACGCATGTACCCGGCGATGGCATCGATGACCCGGCGCTGGCGTGGAATCTCTGGTGGCTGCGCACACGCCTCGTCACGCAGGCCAACGCCGACATCTTTCACACCGATTGGATGTTTCATCCGATACAGATTAATCTGGCATTCTACACCCTCACGCCGCTCAATGGTCTGTTGAGCATTCCCTTGCAGCTTGGCTTGTCGCTAATCGTTGCTAGCAACCTCGTGCTGCTTGCCAGCTTTGTGCTAGGTGCATTCGGCGCCTATCTGCTTGTGCTCGATCAGCGGTGGTGGGTGGCGCCACACCGCGCGCCGCCTGCTGACACCCCATTAGCAAGAATCAATGCGTCAGACTCTGCAGTTGACACGACAATTTGGTATGTTGCGGCGTTGTTTAGCGGCGTCATCTATGCGTTTGCATCATCGAAGCTTTTTTACGCCAGCCTTGGCCAGTTCAACATTGCCAGCAGCCAGTGGATACCCTTCTGTGTGCTTTACCTGTTGCGCATGGTGCGACCGGAAAAGGGTTTGCGCGTCCGTCGTCTGCGATTGCGCGCGGCGGCGTTGGCGGCACTCTTTTTCGGCTTGCAACTTTGGGCGGAGTTGACCTATGCCTCATTTCTTCTGATCTTTGTAGCGCTGCTCTTTGTGTGGCAGCTCGGCGTGCAGTGGCGGCAATTGCAGCGAAAGTGGGGTGAGTTGTTGCTGCCATTCCTGACCTTTGGCTTGTTAGCAGGAGCAACATTGCTGCCCTTGCTCTGGGCAATGGCGCCTGACTTGCGCAGCGAAGGTGATTTTTTCGCCAGTGGCGGCGGCTTTGCCGACGTCTTCAGCGCTGATCTGTTGGGCTACCTGGTGACGACGCGCCTGCACCCCGTGTGGGGCAAGTGGGTGGCGACGCTGCCCTTCCCCAATGACAAGGGGCAACACATTTTTCTTGGCTACTCCGCCCTGTTGTGGAGTGCGCTTGGGCTATGGATGCTGGCGCGTCGCCATCGGGCGCTTGCATGGGGGTGGGGGCTTTGTCTGTTGCTCTTCTTCCTACTTACGTTAGGCCCGACCGTGCGTTGGCATGGTCAGGATACAGGCATTCCCGGCCCCTTTGCCCTGGTCAGCCAGCTACCGTTCTTTAGTGGCAACCGTTATCCCAGTCGGTACAGCGTCATGTTGATGCTGACCGTTGCTGTGACGGGCGGGCTGGGGGTAGTTTGGTTGCTGGAGCACTGCGCGCGACGCGGGTGGCGCAGGGCGCGCGTGGCGCTGACCGTTGTGATGACGGCGGGCGCGCTCTTTCTGTTTGAGCATCTGGCGACGCCGCTGCCGCTGAGTGACTTTCGTATTCCCGACATCTATGGGCGGCTGGCGCAGACGCCAGGCGACTTTGCCGTGCTGGAATTGCCGACCGGTTGGCGCAATGGCGCACGTGTCCTCGGCAAGGCCGATCTGCTGATCATGATGCAGCAGTGGTGGCAGACGGAGCACGGTAAACGCCGGCTGGGTGGCAACACCAGTCGCAACCCGGCCTACAAGTTTCAATACTTCACGCAGGCGCCGTTACTGGGCGATCTGATCGCATTGATGAACGCCGATCGCCCGCACATTGGTGCAGTAGTCGATGCCGAGTTCGATGCAATGGTAGCGGCGAATCGCCCGCGCGCAGGGCAGATTCTGCGTGACCTGGGCATTGGCGCCATCCTGGTGCACGAAGAGAAGGCAACGTCTCAGCTGCGTCGCTTCATTGATGCGGCGCTGCCCGTGACTGCAGTGGATCGCTGGCATG
>DMDA01000058.1:29552-31391 GCA_003451595.1 Chloroflexota bacterium
GGTGATGGCATCCGTTATGCCACACGCTCGGAGGCCATATTACTCCTCGATCTGCCCGAAGCGGGCGGGCGTTTGCGCCTGGAATGGGTCGGGCCAGCGGAAACGGTGGAGGTGACGGTTAATGGTCGTCAGGCCGCGCTGGAATCGATGGCGAGCGGACGCGCAGAAGTGGTGCTGACGCCTGGTCTCGCCGATCAGCCGGTGGATCACGTGGGCTTGCACTTTGTAGGCGCGCCGCAGCCAGCCGGCGCAGTTGCGACGCCGCCCAATGGTGTGCAGTGGTCTATCGGCAAGACAGTTGCAACGCTGCCCGCCGCCTGCTGGCTTGTCGTACAAAGCGCCGGCGAGGAAGTTGGAGACTTTGCCCACATCTATGTCAATGGGCAGGACGTGGCGGCGGGTGGGCGCGGCTACAACCTGACGGCGATCGCCAACGATGGACGCGTGCTTGATAGTGTGGTGTTCGATACATCGGGCGATGATGCAGCCGCAGCGGCATTGACCAGCTGGCTGGCGCAATGGCCAGAAGGCACGATCATTGCAGGTGCGGTCAACGACGAGGCTAGCCTAAAGTTGGACGAGGCTGCTGTGAAGGCGTTGCAGACGGTAGGCGTGATGCAGGATCTGCGTGGACGACTACGGTGGAGTCATGCGTTTGTCGGTGCAGTTGGTGCACCTGTCGGCGCCGCAGTCGAGGCGAGTGCTTTGCTCCAGCCAGCAAGCGTGACTGTCGGTGCGCCGATCGATGGTGCAAAAGTTTATGGCGGCGTGCGCGCAGTAACCATCCAGCGCAATGCTGATGAGGCAGGGAAAGATTAGGCAGGTAGAGAAATGATGCAAGATCAAACCATCCGTGTGGCCGTCGTTGGTTTTGGCTATTGGGGACCGAACCTGGCGCGCAATTTTTACCAACTTGTCGGGGCGCAACTAGCCTATGTTGTTGATCAAGATGCTACCGCTTTGCAGCGCGCCCGGCGTCTGTATGGCTGTCAAACAACACCCCATCTCGATGATGTCCTGACCGACCCAACCGTGGACGCTGTTGTGATCGCCACACCAGCGCGCACACACTACGCGCTGGCGCGCCGCAGTCTGGAAGCCGGCAAGCATCTGCTAGTGGAAAAGCCGCTCACGATGGATGTAGGTGAAGGGGAGGAACTAGTGGCCGCAGCCAACGCCGCCGGTCTGACGTTGATGGTCGGGCATGTGTTCGAGTACAACCCGGCGGTAACCTACATTAAGCAGGCCATCGACAACGGCGAACTTGGTGAAATCTATTATCTCTATAGCCGACGCGTCAACCTGGGACGCGTCCAGAGCGACGTCAACGCACTGTGGAGTATTGCCCCGCACGATATTTCCATTGCGCTGCACTTGCTAGGCCAGATGCCAGAAGCTGTGCGTTGTCAGGGGGCAAGCTGCCTCAATGGCGTTGTCGAAGATGTCGTTTTCTTAACCATGTTCTTCCCCAACAACATACTCTGTCATGTCCACGCCAGCTGGCTGGATCCAAGCAAAACGCGCGAGATGACAGTCGTCGGTAGTCGGAAGATGATCGTCTACGATGATGTAAGCGCTGAAGGCAAGGTGCGCGTCTATGACAAGGGTGCGTTCCGTAAGGGCGAGGTTTCCTATGGCGATTTCCAATACAAATTGCACAGCGGCGATATTCTGATTCCGAGACTCGATATGCAGGAACCGCTGCAAGCTGAATGCGCCCACTTTGTTGACTGCGTTCGCACCAGGAAACGTCCATTGACTGATGGGGAAAATGGATTGCGCGTGTTACGTGTGCTGGCAGCCGGGGAACAAAGCCTCCGCAAAGACGGTGCGAAGATC
>DMDA01000058.1:31605-32658 GCA_003451595.1 Chloroflexota bacterium
GGGTCGGACGCCCCTCAGATGGTTCCCGATAGATGCGGACCACTTCTACCACGTGTACGCGCCCAATAGAAACGGTGCGCTCACGGAGACCTCAGATGGTTCCTGATAGATGCGGACCACTTCTACCGCGTGCGATAGGTCGGGATCAAGAGCGCCTGACCCACGTAGAGCGTGTAGGACGAAAGTCCATTGCACATGGCGATGCGATATGCTGTTGTCCCATACACAGCTGCAATCGAATAAAGCGTTTGCCCCGGTCGGACAATATGATAAACGCCATAGCAAGCTACCCTCGTGACTGTGCCTTGTGTCGCACCCGGACTGCCGCCCGCGGATGCAGCGGCGCTTAGGGCAGAGTTGCTCAAGAGCACCGCTACGACCATCAGCGCCATGAAAATCTTCAGCAATTTGGCGTGGCGTTGGCTTGCCCGAATCGGAGAGCAGGACGCGGAAAGAGGATAATGAGTGCACATACGTTTCTCCTGAGGTCGATTCCTCACACTGAAATGATGATGACTGCGATGCCGTAAGGCGATTCAGGATTGCAAGCTAAGTCCTACTTTCAACTTCAATGATACTGTGGCATCTACGCGCTTTGGCCATGTAGATGCGTGACTTTTCCTACCGCAAATGTTGTGACTTCTTGTCATTGCGCGTATTCAGCCACTTGCGAAGCATAGGCGCTTTGTCGAAACGCGATCCCCTCCTGCCTGATGAATGACTGATTTTGCTTACAAAAACGCTTTGACACTTACAAAAAGTAAGTTTAGTTATTGACAATAACAATGACAGTTACTATAATATGTTAACGTGATAAACTTTGCACTGAAATAGTGGCCTATTTGTTCAACAGGAGTTGTAAAAACTGCTGGATACCACATCGAGGGCTTTGTGCTCCGGGTATCAGCGCCAACAAACAAACACGAGTTGACTGTTGATTCGTGCCCGCAACCCATGCTCTGTGCGGAGGGTTTGGCGTTGATCGTCGGGTGGTGCAGCAGCCAAATTATGCAACGTTCATCGCTGTATCTTTGCTGCCACTCGTTGTCTTAT
>DMDA01000037.1:0-711 GCA_003451595.1 Chloroflexota bacterium
CGGCAGCGTCAGATGTGTATAAGAGACAGGTGCGGTCATCGTAGGTTCGGCTTCCAGCCGGACGTTGCCGGTCGGTCACATTGTCACGCCGGAGGCGGTGACCTACGTGAGCGCCTTTCCCGATGTCAGCGGCGCGGGGACGCTGGTTCTCGGTGTAGGAGCGGCGCGCGTTACGTGACGAGATCACGCCGCTGCGAGCGGCGTCTACGGGCGAGAATACCCTGCAGTTGCGAACCGACAATAACCGGATGAAATCGCACTTTTTGGAGCAAAAATCATTATGACTACTTATTTTCATCTGACCGAATCGATGTTCAGCGAGCGCGAGCAATTGCTGCTCGAAGCCGACACGCTGGAGGCGTATGCGTTCCGCTTCGAGAGCGGCGTGGCTGCGCTCCGGCTGCGCAACGAGCTGGGCGAACTGGTGCTGTTGCCTTTCCAGGGCCAACAAATCTGGTCAGCCAGCTTCCGCGGGCGCAACATCACCATGCGCTCGATGTTCGACCAGCCGCGCGCCACGCGCAATTACCTGGAGACCTACGGCGGTTTCCTGCTCCACTGCGGCTTTACGGCGATGGGCGTGCCGGCGGCGGGCGACACGCACCCGCTGCATGGCGAGCTGCCCAACGCGCCCTATAAGCGCGCCTACCTGGTCGTCGGCAAGGATGCACGCGGCAGTTACATTGGGCTGGGCGGCGTCTATCAGCACAC
>DMDA01000037.1:975-1393 GCA_003451595.1 Chloroflexota bacterium
AGCGCACACCGATGGAATACATGTACATGGCGCACGCCAACTTCCGCCCGGTCGATAACGGGCGATTGGTCTACAGCGCACACTGCACGCCGGCGACGGCACGCGTGCGCACCAGCATCCCCTCGCACGTGCGCCCTGGGCCAGATTTCGCCGCCTTCCTCAAGGAACTGAGCGAACACCCGGAGAAGCACAATATCCTCAAGCCGGGGCTGGCGTTCGACCCAGAGGTGGTCTTCTTCATCGACTATCTGGCGGACGGCGACGGCTGGGCGCATACGATGCAGGTGCATCCCGACGGCAGCGCCGACTACATCGCCCACCGCCCCGCTGAACTCGACAAAGGCGTGCGCTGGATCTGCCGCACGCCCGATCAGGACGCGCTGGGCATGGTGCTCCCCTCCACCGCCGAGCCGGAGGG
>DMDA01000037.1:1660-3562 GCA_003451595.1 Chloroflexota bacterium
TGCGTGAGGGATTAGACCAAACAACGGTAGCCTGAAGGGACTGAAGGAGAGCATTGTTCCGTTCTGTCAGCCTGTGCTATCATTCTGCCCATGAACGCAAACAACAACTACTCAGCAATCCGGGAACCATCGATTTACCAGATTGACCTGTTTGCCCATGAGGCTGCACTACCCAACACGTCTGGTTGTCGAGATCGCCTCGTGCAGCTTCTTGGTGGCGATCTGGACTATCGCGGGTACGACACTAGTTATGCATCGCACGACTTTCATGCGTTTCCTGCCAAGTTTCCACCACCGTTGCCCGATAGGTTCATCCGTGGACTGACAGCACCTGGCGATGTCGTGCTTGACCCGATGATGGGTTCTGGCACAACCGTTGTCGAAGCGTTTCTTGCGCAACGACGGTGCATCGGCACGGATATCGATCCACTGGCATTACTGATCGCACGGGTCAAGACGACACCACTGGAAATAGATGCATTACGTCAACAGTTACATCACATCGTTGAGTCCGCTAATCGGCGTGTCGAGACGCAAGCAGCCAATATACTTGCCTCAGTTCGTGGACGTTGGGATGAGAAAACGGCTGAGTTCGTTAACTACTGGTTTGCGACGGAGACACAGGTTGAGTTGGCGGCGCTTCTGCTAGAAATCGAAGCAATCGACGTTCCAGCAATTCGTGACTTCTTCATGTTGGCATTTTCAGCCTGCATCATTACCAAGTCAGGCGGTGTATCGCTGGCGTTCGATCTCGCGCATACCAGACCACACCGGGCCAAAGTCGCATTTACCGCTTCTGGTAGGAAAATCCTCGGTGACGAGTATGATGACAATGACTCACCTCGCATTAAGTTTCTGACGAAGAACGTGCGTTCGGCAATCATTGAATTTTACAAGCGCGCAACTCAGAACATCCAGAGCCTCAGCGAACTGCCAGCGGTTGAGTATCCTGTGCTGTTACATCTGGCAGACGCACAGGATTTGCCGGTTGAGTCGGAGACAGTGGACTTGATCGTCACCTCGCCTCCTTATGCTGTCAATGCCATCGACTACATGCGCGCCAACAAGTTCTCACTGGTATGGCTTGGTTACACTCTGGATCAGCTTGGTGAGACACGGAAGATGTGTATTGGCGGCGAATCACTTGCAAATTTCGCGTTCGAGGCGCTCCCGCCAAGAACAACAAATATTGTACGCACGATCTCAGCAGTTGATCCAAAGCGCGGAAAGGCGTTGCACCGCTATTATTCAGAGATGACGCGCATCCTGCGCGAAATGCATCGCGTCTTAAAACCGGATCGCGCCGCTGTAGTCGTTGTGGCAAGTTCGGAGATTCGTCAGATCGATACACAGACACACACATGTCTGGCTGAAATTGGCGTAACGCTTGGCTTCGAGACGCCCAGCATCGGCGTTCGGCGCATAGACCGCAACAAGCGGATGATGCCTGCCGGTCACGTAGTCAATGGCGAATCACAGATTCAGAGACGGATGCACGAAGAGTACGTGATCGGATTCTATAAACCTGCATAACGGACACAATGACCCTCTTACTCCGGGAATGATCATGGCTGATATTTCTGGTATTGCAAGAATTCGGGCCGAGTATCATGCATTCATCTGCGACAAGATCATTCGCATCACCCCTGGCGGCGTACTCGGCGATGGCTACCCCAATTTTGCAGATGGTAGCAGCAAGGCCAGCGTCAGTATTGCAAGGGGAATCCATCGAAGATTGCTGCAAACTACTGTGCCATCTGACAACGGGTTCACTGATGCTGTTTCGGGACAAACAAAAGGGAACAGATTTGAGGATGCTACACTGGTGTTTGTCCAGAAGTCTTTCAATTTGTTGACTCATTTGCGTCCCGGCCAATGGAGATATGTAGCCGATCCAAGCGT
>DMDA01000037.1:3745-6347 GCA_003451595.1 Chloroflexota bacterium
CGAGCGAGGACTATATCGTTAAGCCAGATATTGTTGTGGCGAGACTACCAATTAGCGATGAGCAAATCAACTTGCATAATCGCGTCATTGACAAAGATGACGAGTACGCCAGTCATACAACGTTGCGTGAACGCAATAACCCAGATTATCCACTCCTTCACGCCAGCATTTCCTGCAAATGGACAATTCGCAGCGACCGCACGCAAAACACGCGGACTGAGGCCCTGAACCTGATCCGCAATCGGAAAGGCAACCTGCCTCACATCGTTGCCGTCACCGCAGAACCGATGCCAACACGCATTGTATCCATTGCGTTAGGCACTGGCGATCTTGACTGCGTCTATCACTTTGCACTCTACGAATTGCGTGACAGTCTGGTGGAGTTGCAAAACGAAGATCAACTCGACATGTTGAACACAATGATCGACGGTAGACGTCTGCGTGACATCAGCGACCTACCGTTCGATCTGGCAGCCTGAGTTGCCCGACCAAACAGCAGGTAGGGACTTGGGCAGGTCGAATCTGAACTTGAATCTGCCTGCAACCGCTCGATCCGCGTTATCCGCAGTCCATCAATCCTTTTGCACAGGAGGCGCACATGGGTCACGTTGCCAACCATCCCAAGACCTACCGGCTCTTGCAGCAGCGGCTGGATCGCCAGGTGACCGGTGCACCTGACTCGCCAGCACTCCAGCGGATTCTGCGCCTCCTCTTCAAGCCGGAGGAGGCCGCGCTGGCGTGCGCGATCCCCACCGGTTTCATCCCGCTGCCAAAACTGGCGCGCAAGGTGGGCATGGAGGTCGCTGCGCTCGACGCCATGATCACAACGATGGCGGAGCGTGGGCTGGTCTTCGACGCCGAGCACGACGGCGAGCGGTATGTCGCCCTGGCGCCGGTCGTAATCGGCTTCTTCGAGTTCACCTTCATGCGCGTCCGCCCCGATGCACCGATGCACGAACTCTCCGAACTCTTCGAGCAGTATATGTTCGAGAACGAGGACTTTGCGCGCGCAGTCTTTGCCGGGCAAAACCAGATCGGCCGCGCGCTGGTGCGCGAGGAGGCGTTGCCCGAAGGCGACCACACCGAAGTGCTCGACTGGGAGCGCGCCAGCCAGATTGTTACGTCGGCGCGCGCCCATGCCGTGTCGCTTTGTGCGTGCCGCCATCATGCCGCGCACCTGGGACGGGAATGTACGCGCCCCCAGCGCACCTGCCTGACCCTGGGCGGCGCAGCCGAGACGCTGGCGCGGCGTGGCATCGCCGAACGCATCACCACCAGCGAGGCGATGGCGATCCTGGAGCAGGCAAAAGCGGCCGGGTTGGCGCAGACCGGCGACAACGTGCGGCGCAATGTCAGCTACATCTGCAACTGCTGTGGCTGCTGCTGCGGCATGATGAGCGCCATCCGCCGCTACGAATTGACCAACGCCATTGTCACGTCAAACTATATCGCCGCCATCGACCCGGAACGCTGCACCGGCTGCAGCAAGTGCGTCAAGGCGTGTCCGGTCGGCGCGCTCAAGCTGGTCGTCGGCGAGAAGAACGGTAAGCGCCGCGGCTGGGTCGTGCGCGATGAGAAGCTCTGTCTAGGCTGCGGCGTCTGCTACAGTCAGTGCAGCAAGGGCGCGCTGACCATGCAGAAGCGGGCGCAGCGCGTGCTGCCGCCCGAAACCACCTTTGAGCGCGTCGTTACGATGGCGGTCGAGCGCGGCAAACTCGGCGACCTGCTCTTCGACAACGTCGAGGGGCTGGGCGCACAGGCGCTGGCGCGGGTCGTGCAGGTGGTCGAGAAGCTGCCGCCGGCGCAGGCGCTGCGTGCGATCACGCCGCTGCGTTCGATCTTCCTGGCGGGCGTTGTCCAGGCAGCGCGGCGCATGAGCGCGGCGTCGGCGGATGTCATTTGATTCTATGAGCAGCAATAGCGTGCGGATGGCGCGGATGCGGCGGATCGGCGTGGATCAAATCTGAAAAAATCCGCCTGCATCCATTCAATCCGCGTCATTCGCACGCTATGCATCCAACAAAGGAGATTCGCACCATGGCTGAACCGAACTACATGGAAAACATCACCGGCGTCTTTGGCTTCCCAGTGGCGGAGAACCCGACCGGTGTGATGCAGAACGCGGCGTTTGCTGCGCTGGGGCTGAACTGGCGCTATCTCAACTTCGAGGTGACGGCAGAGAACCTGGGCAACGCCGTGCTGGGCATGCGCGCCATGAACAACTTTCGCGGCGTGAACTGCACCATTCCCCACAAGGTGGCTGTGCTCCAATATCTCGACGAGATCGCACCCAGCGCACAGGTGATCGGTGCGGTCAACACCGTGCGGCGCGAGGGCGACCGGCTGATCGGTGAAAACACCGACGGCAAGGGCTTCATGCGGGCGCTGGGCGACGACGCCGACATCGACGCCGCCGGGACGCACGCAGTCGTGCTGGGCGCCGGCGGTGCGGCGCGCGCCATCGCCGTAGAGCTGGCGCTGGCTGGCGCGCGGCAGATCACCATCGTCAACCGCAGCCGTGCGCGTGGCGAGACGCTGGTGCGCCTGCTCAGCGAGCAGACGCCGGCGCAGACAGAGTTCGTCGCCTGGGAGGATGCATATC
>DMDA01000037.1:6564-8534 GCA_003451595.1 Chloroflexota bacterium
ATCGACTTCGACAGCATCACGCCGGGCATGGTCGTCTGCGACGTGATCCCAAACCCGCCGCGCACACCCTTCCTGCGCCGCGCCGCCGAACGCGGCGCCACCACTCTCGACGGGCTGGGGATGCTGGTCTACCAGGGGGCCATCGCCTTCAAGATGTGGACAGGCTACGAGCCGTCGATCGAGGTGATGCACAAAGCGTTGGCGGCGGAGTTCGGCGGGTGAGCTCCCAATCCACCTTTAGACCTGCTCCAACTGCTCCAATACCGCCTGCAACTCTGCCGGTAGCTCCGCGACAAACTCATGTTCTTCCTCATCGCCGGGCAAGCGTAGCCGCAGCCGGTGTGCGTGCAAGAAGTGACGGTCGAGCGCAATGCGTTGGCGCTTAAATCCATAGAGCGTGTCGCCAACGACCGGATGCTGCCGCCACGCAAAGTGGACGCGAATCTGATGTGTGCGCCCGGTGTGCAGCTCGGCGCTGACCAGCGAGAAGGTGGCAACGGCATTGCCGCCGCCACGCACCGGTGCAGCATAGACAGCCAATACCTCGTAGTCGGTGACAGCTTCGCGTCCGGCGGATTCGCCCGTAACGACGTCGGGCGGCAGAATCATCTGGCGCTTGTGGTCGCTGGGGTTGCGTCCGATCGGCGCGTTGATGCGCCCGCGTGAAGGCGTCATCCGCCCCTCAACCAGCGCCAGGTACTGCTTGTAAACGGTGCGCGCCTTGAATTGCGCCTGCAAGTAGCGCAGTGCGCGGTCATGCTTGGCGACGACGATCAACCCGGAGGTCTCTTTATCCAGCCGGTGGACGATGCCCGGTCGCTGTTCGCCGCCGACGCCCTCCAGTTGTGGGCAATGATGCAGCACGGCGTGCACCAGCGTGCCGCTTTCGTGACCGGGCGACGGATGCACGACCATGCCAGCTGGCTTATTGATCACTAACAGGTCAGCATCCTCGTAAACAATGGCAAGGTCGATGGCTTCAGGAGCGAGCGTGGTCAGGGTGGGCGGCGGCGGCAGCGTCACGACGATCGTTTGGCCGGCTTCGGTGCGCTGACCGGCGCGCACTTTGGCGCCATCGATGTGCACCAACCCTTCGTGAATCCAGCGCTGCACCTCGGTGCGGCTGTGATCAGGTAGATGATCGGCCAGCCAACGATCAAGACGTTGACCGGCCGCGTCGGCTTCAACCGGGAAAATTAGCGGTGCGCTCTCCTGTTTTGATGATATTGCGGAAACGACGTCGGTTGCGTCGCCCCTCGCTCCTCGCTCCTCGCTCCTCATCCGCGTTCCATTGCTTGCGCAGCCTTCTGCTGGCGACTCTTGCGAATATCGTCAACCACAACGTAGATGCCCAACCCAATCACGCCAAGGACAATGGCGCTGTCGGCGATATTGTAGTTGGGCCAATAGTAGACGCCAGGGATACCCATTTTTATGAAATCAGTGACGTAGCCCTGGTTGAGACGGTCGATCACATTGCCGACGGCGCCGCCCAGCATCATGCCGAGCAGGACGCGCACGAACCCATCCTCCGTCGGCAGATAGCGCACATACGCCAGCACGCCCACCACGACTACGATCGCCACAATGATGAAGAAATTGCCCTGCCCTTGCAATATGCCAAAGGCAGCGCCGTAGTTGTGGACGTGTTCAAAGATGAAGTATTCGCCCAGCGTCGGGATAGGGATCATCGCAGTGTAGTCGGGAATCGTCTGGCGCACCCACGTTTTCGTCCACTGGTCGAGCAGGACAACTACGCCCGCTACCGCCAGCACCAACCAGGCGCGACTGAACCACTGTCCAAGTTTGCTCATGTTCTCTCATCCACTTTGCCGTGTCATTGAATCTAGCTGTCCAAATTCTCAGCATTGTATCGTAACGTGTAGGAAGTGGTGAATTTCGTATCCTGTGCTATCATCCTCAAATCATTGCTATGCTTCCGTAGGCTTGTTTCCGCAGAGGCTTGTTTC
>DMDA01000037.1:8770-11143 GCA_003451595.1 Chloroflexota bacterium
GCAGAGGCTTGTTTCCGCAGTGGGCAGGCACACCCGGTAGCATGTGCCAGGGGGTTGAATCCGCGTGGCGGCTGATTGACGCCCGGCGCTTCGCCTTTTGCAAAGACTACTAGCAACATCATTGAATCAGGAGTTCGATTTATGCCACGCGAAGTTACGGTCGCCCTGGTGCAGATGGCGCCGGAGTTAGCCAACCCCGAAGCCAACCTGCGCAAAATGGGCGACTTTATCGAGAAAATCTGCACCGAACAGCGCACCGATCTGATCGTCTTTCCTGAATTAAGTTACACCGGCACAGAACTGGGCATCAAGGCGACCGATCTGGCCGAGCGCGTGCCTGGTCATGCCAGCAACTACCTGGCAAAGCGCGCCAACGAGTTCAACGTCTATGTCGTCTTCGGCATGGTGATCAAAGAGAAGGTTGAAAGCATACTCTACAATGGCGTCGTCTGCCTGGGACCAGAAGGCGACGTCGTGGCCGATTATCGCAAAGTGCACCTGTTGGGTGAGGAGCGCCAGGTCTACCGCAACGGCTTTCGCTTCCAGATCATCGATGCCGAATGGGGGCGCTTTGGCCTCTCCATCGGCAGCGATCTGGCTTTCCCGGAGACCGCGCGCAGCTTGACGCTCGATGGCGCCGAGCTAGTGACGGTCAGCGCTAACTGGGAACAGCAGTACGCCGAATCGTGGCGCGCGCATCTGATCAGCCGCGCCTGCGAGAACTCGATCTTCATGGCGGCAGCCAACCGCGTAGGCGAGGAGCCGACGCTGCGTTTCATGGGTGACAGCCTGCTTGTCGGGCCTTCTGCTGAGGTCTACACTGTGCTCGACCAGCCCATTGAGGGCTACGCCGTCGCCACTATCGACCTCGACCAGGTGCGCATCGTGCGCGAAGATCGCCAACTCATCCAGTACCGCGAACCGCTTGCCTATCGCTCAATTGTGCGGAAGTATTGAGGTTTCCAAACGAGATTGGAGCGTCTGAGCAAGTTGTGAGGGACGAGTGACGTCGGCATGAACAAGGCTTTGACGACGATTGCCAGCGGCGAGTGGAGCCGCGACCCAGAGTTGACCGACTATCGCGCCGAATGGTTGAGCGATATGTTGGTTGAGCGCGCCACTTGTGCGTTGGCAGCGCCGATCTATCGCGTCGGCTCGCATATTGTGGGCGCGCCTGGCTACATCTGGTTCCGCTTCTGGCTGGCAAACGGCGAACACATCCTGGAGAAGTATTTCGATGATCACGGCCGGCCGATCGGGATGCATGCACGTATCGGCATGGCCGTGCCGCATAGGGGGCGCGGCTTTAGCGCTATGAACCTGCTGCTCGGTTTGTGGATCACCGACGACGCACATGTGACCGTGCTCAACGAGGCTGAATTTGAACAGGCTGTGGCGCAGGGACGCTTGTCGCCTATCGAAGCCGAGCACGCCGAACAACAAATCCGTGAAGTGACGATGGCGATTGCCCACAAACGCTACCCACCGCCGATTGTGCGCAATCTCACGATTACGATGCCAAACGAAGACCCGGCGTGACACACCTTGCGGAAAGCAGAGGGCAATACGATGATCGCCATTATCGACTATGGCGTCGGCAATCTCCGCAGCGTCTACAAAGCATTCGAGACCGTCGCCGCCCCCTTGAACATTCCCGTAGATATTGTCAACCGCCCCACGGACTTCACGCGCTGGCGCGCCATTGTGCTGCCAGGACAGGGCGCCTTTGGCGATAGCGTCAACAACCTGCGCCGTCAGGGGTTCGAACGCCCATTGCTCGACGCGGTGGAAAGTGGGCTGCCGTTGCTAGGCATCTGCGTCGGGATGCAACTCCTCTTCGATACGAGCGAGGAGATGGGCGAACACGAGGGGCTGCACCTGATCCCCGGCGCCGTCCGCCGTTTCCCCGACGCCATGCCCGACCCAACGCACCCTGGCCGCAGCCTGCGTGTGCCGCAGATCGGCTGGAACACGCTGACCATCCGCCGCCGCGACCCGCTCGTCGTCAATGTGCCGGATGGTGCACACGCCTACTTTGCTCACAGCTACTATTGCGACGCCGCTGCGCCCGACGCTGTGCTGGCGACAACCGACTACGGCATCGGCTATCCCAGCCTGGTGCGCTATCGCAACGCCTGGGGCATCCAGCCCCACCCAGAGAAAAGCCATACCGTTGGGCTGCGCATTCTGAGCAATTTCATCACCATGGTCGCCAATCTGCTGCCGGAGCCTGTGAAGACGTCGCCGTGACGCGCTTATACTTGATCACCCATGCGCACACACAAATTGCCCCGGCAGTGGAGGCAGCGCACTGGCAACTTTCTCTGACTGGACAGGCACAGGCAGCAGCTTTAGCTGATATGACATTCTGGG
>DMDA01000037.1:11414-16678 GCA_003451595.1 Chloroflexota bacterium
TCACGGTGGACAATCGGTTCGACGAGGTGCAGCGCCCTGATTGGGTGGAGAACTACCCTGCGCGCGTGCAGGCATTTTTTGCGGCGCCTCACCGGGCCGTCGGTGGCTGGGAGCCGGCCGCGCACGCACTGCAACGGTTTCTAGACGGTCTGCACGCGCACCTGCGTCCCGGCGCACCCACCGCAGCGTTGGTCGGTCATGGGCTGGTGCTTTCACTCTATCGGGCGTATCTGCTGGGTCTGCCGACCGCCGACTTCGCCGCCTGGCGTCAACTCGGTTTTGCCGCGGTAGCCGAAGTTGAACTGGATGGCCCAACATGGATAGCGGATTTCAGCGCCGCTGTGGCGTCACCGCCGCGCTCCCCGTGAGAAAGTCACAGCCGGCGAGGGCAGAGGTCACACGCCTTGCGGGCGCAATCAAACGCAACACGGCATACGGAACACGCAACACGAGGTGCTCATCATGACACGTGCACGACTGCGCGACCTGGGCGTTGTGATTGGCGAGCTGCCAACCGGCCCGCACAATGCCATCACCGATGTACCCGGCGTCTGGGTCGGCCACACGACGCTGATCTACGACCAGCCGCGCGTGGCGCGCACTGGCGTCACCGTAATCCGGCCGCGCTACGGCGAAATCTACCAGGATCAGTGCTTTGCTGGCTATCACTCCTTCAACGGCAATGGCGAGATGACCGGCCTTCTCTGGCTGGACGAATCAGGGCAACTGGGCACCCCTATCGCCATCACCAACACCCATCAGGTGGGCGTCGTGCGCGACGCACTGGTCGACTACGAGGCGCGCCATCACCCCGATGCGGCCTGGTTGCTGCCCGTCGTGGCCGAGACCTACGATGGCTGGCTCAACGACATCAACTGCTTTCACATCACACACGACCACGTCTTTGCGGCGCTGGATGCGGCAGCGCCGGGGCCAGTGGCGGAGGGCAACGTCGGCGGCGGCACAGGCATGATCTGTCATGATTTCAAGGGTGGCATTGGCACAGCTTCGCGCGTCACGGAAGTCGCCGGAGCGCACTATACGGTAGGCGTCCTGGTGCAAGCCAACTATGGCGACCGTCGCGACCTGCGCGTCGATGGCACGCCGGTCGGTCGCGCCATCGACGCCGACGTTGCACCGTTGCCCTGGGAAGTCTCACGTGGCGCCGGCTCGATCATCATCGTGATCGCCACCGATGCGCCCTTGCTGCCTTACCAGTGCCGCCGCCTGGCGCAACGGGCGACAGTCGGTTTGGGACGCGTCGGCGGCGTTGGACACAACGGCAGCGGCGACATCTTCCTGGCCTTTGCCACTGGCAATCACATCCCTTACGACGCCCGGACGCCGTCGCCGATCCACTACCTGCCCAATCGACAAATGAACCCGCTCTTCTACGCCACCGTTGAAGCCGTGGAAGAGGCCATCCTGAACAGCCTGACCGCCGCAGAGACGATGGTCGGCCAGCTAGGGCGCACTGCACATGCATTGCCGCTGGATCGGTTGCAGGCGCTGCTGACGGGAAAAGTGATCTTGGGCTGAAGCTCAGAATCGCCAATTGCTGTCTCACAATTTCTCCCGTATAATGATAATGCGCACTTGAAACCGAACGGGACATCGCTGCTAAAGATCAAGCACGGTTCATTCTGCCTGACCAGGTGACGCAACAACAGCGCAGCCGAGTCCTCAACCAAGGTGGCATTCACGATGAGACATTTCTGCAATCGCCTCACTTTGCGCCTGCTTGTTGGTGTGTTGACGGCATGGACGCTGCTACTCCTGGCTAGCGGTGGCGGGCAGGCCGCGCCGGCGATGCAAGTGGGGAGCACAATTGCCGTTGCCAGGTTCGACGCCATCAATGTGCGCTCTGGCCCCTCCACCACCTATCCGGTGGTCGGTGTGCTCGCCTATGGACAGAGCTGCCCCGTGATCGGGCGCGACACCTTCAGCGGCTGGTGGCTGCTCCAATGCCCCAGTGGTGTGATCGGGTGGGTCTCGCCTGATCTGGTCAACATCGTGGGTGATCCGAACGGCGTGCCGCTGTACACCGTTTCCGGTCCACCGCCCTCACAGCCCACGCCGACGCCGCCGCCACCCGTCAGCAGCTGGAGTGCAATGTATTTTGCCAATCGTGACTTGCAAGGCAGCCCGGTCCTGGTGCAGACAGCGCCCGATATCAACTTCAACTGGGGCTACGGCAGTCCTGGCCCCAATGTGCCAGTCGATTATTTCTCGGCGCGCTATCAACGCACGATGACGATCATGCCGGGATATTATCAGATCACGCTCGGCATGGACGATGGCGCGCGTCTCTTCATCGATGGCCAACTCATCCTCAATGACTGGCGCGTTGGCGCCTTCCGGCAGATCAGCACAGTGCGCTATATCGACGGCGCACCGCACACCTACGTTGTGGAATATTTCGAGGACACCGGTCAGGCAGCCCTGCAACTGAGCTTTGTCGCCAGCGCGCCGCCGCAGCCACAGATTCCGACCCCATCACCCGGCGCGTGGACAGTGCCGCAGAATCAGTGGCTGGCGCAATACTTCAACAACACCGACCTGGCCGGCGGCCCTGTCTTCCTGCAATATGCACCGCGCGGCGCCTATCCGCTTGACCTGGATTGGGGCTACGGTTCACCCGCACCCAACGTCAACGTCGATTACTTCTCGGCGCGCTTCGAGGGTGTCTTCTATTTCGATGCCGGCGACTATCAGTTCTTTGCGCGCACAGATGATGGCGTGCGCATCTATATTGACAACCTCCTGGTCGTCGACGCCTGGTGGGATGGCTACAAAGAACCGAGCAACATCTTCCGGCGGCTGGGCGGCGGCAATCACACCATCCGCGTGGACTATTACGAACGCGCGGGCACAGCTTTCGTCCGCGCCTGGTGGCAACGCATCAACTGATGACGCACAACGCCTCACCGCGGCGCACGCGTCTAGCGAGGACACTCTGTAGACTTTCATGCATGGGGCTGCGTTGCACTGACGCACGCCCCGTTTTTTTGTTTTGTCTCACACAATGCGAGGAGCCCAATGATGGTGCACGATCTTATCTTTCTGCCCACCCCTCGGCAGATCACCATTACCGATATCAACCATGAACTGCCGGCAAGCGGCGTCATCTGCCTGGCGACGCCGTCGCCACAGGAGAATCTGCTGACAGCGCGCCAGTTACAGGAGGCAGTTAACGCCATCCCAGGGTTGCACTGGGAGATCGCAGGCGGCGCCAGCATTCCCGATGCAGACATCTGCGCCGTGCTCAGCATCACCCCTAACGGCACACAACATCCACAGGGCTATCAACTCACGGTCTCTGATGGGCGGATCGCCATTGTGGCCTCAACTGCGGCTGGGCTGTTTTACGGCGTGCAGACAGTGCGCCAGTTGCTGATGCAATGCGGGCGCCTCCTGCCCGATCTGCGCTGCAACGACTGGCCTGATTTCCCCAATCGCGGCCTGATGCTCGATGTGAGCCGCGATAAGGCGCCGACGCAGTCAACGCTCTTTGCCCTGGTGGAGATGCTGGCGTCGTGGAAGATCAATCAGCTGCAACTCTATTTTGAGCACATGTTCGCCTATCGCCAACATCCCACGGTGTGGCAGGACGCCTCTCCCTACACCGCTGAGGAGATCATGACGCTGGATCGCTTCTGTCGGGAACGCTTCATCGAACTCGTGCCTAATCAGAACTCCTTCGGTCACCTCACCACCTGGCTGACGCGGCCTGAATACAACCATCTCGCCGAGGCGCCCGAAGGCTGTGACACGATCTGGGGCTTCCGCCCCGCCTTCAGCCTGCAACCCAACGAAGCGAGCCTCCGCTTTCTGCGCACGCTCTACGACGAGCTGCTCCCCAACTTCAGCAGCCGCCAATTCAACGTCGGTTGTGATGAGACTGTCGACCTGGGCAAAGTGCGCAGCAAGGCGCAAGCCGAGAAAATCGGCATCGGCCGGCTCTATCTCGACTTTGTGAAACAGATTCACCGCGAGGTGTGCGCGCGTGGCTATACGATGCAATTCTGGGGCGACATTATCACGCACTACCCGGAGCTTGTACGCGAGTTGCCGCGTAATGTCATTGCCCTGGAGTGGGGGTACGAAGCCGATCATCCCTTCGACGAACACGGCGCTCTCTTTGCCGCCTCGGGCATCCCCTTCTATGTCTGCCCCGGCACCTCGACCTGGAATTCGATCGTGGGGCGCACGACCAACGCGATCGAGAACATCCGCAACGCGGCACGCAACGGGCTGAAGCACGGCGCCGTCGGCTTGCTCAACACCGACTGGGGTGACAACGGGCATTGGCAGCCGCTCTCTGTCAGTTATCTCGGACTGGCAGCCGGTGCGGCCTACAGTTGGGCGCTGGACGCCAACTGCCCACTCTCATTCCCCGATGCACTCAGTCGCTTCGCCTTTCGTGACACAACCGGCATCATGGGCCGCCTGGCCTACGACTTGGGCGACATCCACCGGCTTACCGGCATCGCCGTACACAACGCCAGCGTACTCTTCCGTGTGCTGCAAAGCCCGCCCGCCAGCCTCATCGAGTGGCTGCGCAACAGCGAAGTCATCGACCCGGCGCCGCGCCTGCGCGCTGTGCTCGACGCCATTGATGGCTTGATGGGGAATCTGTCACACGCCGACATGCAATGCGCCGACGCCGAGCTGATCAAGCGCGAATTTACGTGGGGCGCCAACATGCTGCGCCATGCCTGCTGGCGGGCTATCTGGGCGCTGGGATTGGAGCGCGATGCTGGCAGCGATCCACTGCGGCAGTGGCTGCTCCAGGAAGCTGATAAACTGTTGGCGGAATTTGGGGTGATCTGGCGCGCCCGCAACCGGGAAGGCGGCTTTACTCGCAGCATGGCGCGCCTGGAAAAAATGCGCGCCGATTATCTGATCGCAGCGGCGTAGGGCAAAACCATTCAACGCAGCAGCAGCCAAAGCACAAGCCAGAGAAAGCCAAGCGCCAGGAAGATCACTTTCCAGCTATCAATGCCCAGCTCGATGTACGGACGGCGGCGGAAGGGGTTGGCATTCATGCGTGCTCCCCGCGTTGCTGTGTAGCTGTAGCCAGTTGTTGCGCCTGCATTTGCCATTGTATAGGATCGATGGCTGCATCACCGGGCGTCAGAGTGATCATGTGGAGCTCATCCGGCGAGAGCGCAGCCAGGCGTGCGTAGGTCGTGACGCCCGCAGCGCGCAATCGCGCCGCGTGTTCGCTGCTCAACCCTGCAATTTGCGTCAGATCATCTTCA
>DMDA01000037.1:16938-44732 GCA_003451595.1 Chloroflexota bacterium
CACGCCAATTTCTGCGCTGGTGATGGCAGGTAAATCGGACCTGGAGGCGTGATGGTTGGCTTCCGCCAGCGTGGGTGCGCCGGTTGCGCCATTGGCGTATACAGGCGTCGTAACCTTGCTGCGTTCATCTGCATCCGTCGCGCTGACGACTGCCGTCGCATCCTGCGTTGCGTCGCCGGCCACGTGCGACACGACCGTCGCCGCGCCCAGCGCCGCCAGCACATCACCAATGCGGGAATCTTCAGCAGCAGTCGCCGCTTCTGGCTGTGTCGTGGCGCGGCTGGGCGGCGGGGGGTGCTGCACGGCAAGTGACTGAAAACCGCCTGGCACAGAAACGGCAGTCACTGTGGCAGATGCGCCGCCTGCTGGTTGCGTCATCGCTGAGGACACCCCATTGATGCGCGACGGACCTGTCGTTACCGTCGTTACCGCCGTGACGACAGCGGGCGACGGGCTTTGTGTGGACGATAGCGTATCCGGCGCAGGCGGTGAAGGTGGCGCTTCCTCCGTCTCCAGATAGACGCCTGGACTCTGGAACGTCGGTTCAGCCCAGTCGTCAGTCACTGCGTCAACGTTGGGAACACTGGCAGCAGCAGTGTAAGCGCGCACGGTGGCTTCTAACTCGGCAATACGGCGGTCGCGTATGTTCATACGCCTACGCCGAAAATAGATCCATTCCCACAGGGTGGAGACGCTAAAGCCGAGCAAGAAGCCAGCCAGCACGTACCACCAAAACGCCTCGCTCATCGAGTTGTCCTCCGCAGGGATCGCCGCACTTATGACCTGTCATGTCAGGCGGATGAAGTCAACGTAATCATACAACGTGCGGATTGGGATGTCAACGACTGCGCATACGGCGTTGCCGCGCAGCCTCAAACAAGATCACTGAACCAGCGACTGCTGCGTTCAGCGACTCTCCCCCGTGCATCGGAATCGCAATGGCAGCGCTGCGCGCGCGAGCGTCCGCGCTGGCGCCGTGCGCTTCGTTGCTCACGATCAGAACGCTGGGTGTACGCCAATTGATCGTGGCATAGTCCAATGTGGCGTGGGCATCGGCCAGGTAGCAGGATACGTCGGGCGGCAACTGCGCTGCGACCGCTGTCCATGTGGCGCAGATGCGCAGCGGCAGCCGGAAGTGGGCGCTCATGCCGGCGCGCACGACTTTGTCATTGAATGGATCAACCGCGCCCGGCGCAAAGATCACGCCATCACAGCCGGCGGCCTCGGCGCTGCGCAATAGGGCGCCGGCATTGCCCGGATCGCTGACGCCGTCAAGGACGAGCAGCAGGGTCGGCTGTGTGGGCCAGGGAAGCTGTGGCAGTGGCAACACGGCGGCGATGCCCTGAGGGGTTGTTGTTTCGCTTAAGGTGGCAAAGACGGCAGTGGTGCAGGGCAGCATAAGGCAGCCGGCGGTTTCCAGTTCAGAGAGCAACTGCATGCCCTCCGGTGCAGTCAACTTTTCGGGCGCGTAGAAGACGATCTCTGGTCTAAAGCCGCTGCGCCAGGCGTCCGTCAGCAAACGCACGCCCTCGACCAGCATCCGCCCGGCGGCGTGGCGGCCTTTACGGGTCAGCAATTTGCGGGCGTCCTTGATACGCTGATTCGAGCTGCTGGTAATCATCTGGCTGATGGCGCAACGTAAAAAATCCGGCAGGAATTGTGACGATTCCTGCCGGATAGTTTGCGTGGGAACGCCTGGATAGGCAAATGAACGCTGGCGTCAGTTCAACTGTGCTTTGGCAACGTCGGCAAGTCTGGCAAAGGTTGTCGCATCGTTGGCGGCAATGCTTGCCAACACTTTGCGATCGACCTGCACATCTGCCTTTTTCAGGCCGTGGATGAACTGGCTGTAGTTGAGGCCATTCTGCCGGGCCGCAGCATTGATGCGCTGAATCCACAGGCTGCGGAAGTCGCGCTTACGGTTGCGGCGGTCACGATAGGCATAGAAGAGTGATTTCAGCATCGCTTCGTTAGCGCGGCGAAAGAGCTTGGAGCGCGTACCGAATTGACCCTTCGTGAATTTGAGCACCTTTTTGTGGCGCTGGTGAGCGTAAACTTTTGGTGTTGAACGTGGCATCTTCGTGTTTTCCTTTCGTGGCGGCGGGCTGAGCTGACGCTGCTGGTCAGTTTCGAGCCGCTTACAAGCCGTTCACGTGCGGTGCTTGAGATAGTTTCAGAACCAGTGTTGCGAAGCAGCCGGCAAGCATGGCGCTTTCGGCTGCTCCACATCACTTGGCGGCATCGCCCGCCATCTGCTTCACCTGTTTGCGAATGTATTTCACATCGCTGGATACGGCGTGGCGGAAATCGCTGTTCTTGCTGGGCTTCTTGCGCCGGCGCAAGTGGGTGCGACCCGCCAACATCCGCATCACCTTGCCATTTTTGGTGAGGCGGAAGCGCTTGGCCGTTCCCTTATGTGTCTTCATCTTCGGCATGATGGCCTCCTCTAGTTTCTCGGTCAGGTTGCGGCTTCCCACGCAGACAATCAAAAACGGGCGCAAAGGCCCGTTTTCTTGCGAACCGCAGCATCGTAGCATACTCGACGCGGGCGGGAATGTCAATTATGACACGCTGGCGATGCCAAGAAGCATCGTGGCTGTTAGTCAACTCTGTGGCGCCAAGATCATCACCATACTGTTGCCATCGAAGGCTGGCATCGACTCAACAGCAACGCTGTCGGCTACGTCGTTGGCAACACGTTCCAGCAGTTCCCGCGCCACTTCAGGATGCTGCATTTCACGGCCACGAAAACGGATGCGCACGCGCACCTTGGCGCCTTCCTTGACAAACTTGCGGATACGCGTGATCACGACCTGGATGTCGTGCTCGTCGGTCTTGGGACGCAACCGCAGTTCCTTGACTTCGATCTGCTTTTGCGCCTTGCGCGACTCACGTTCGCGTTTCTGCTTTTCGTAGAGATATTTGCCGTAGTCCATCAATCGGCAAACCGGGGGGTCGGCATTGGGCGCCACCTCGACCAGATCGAGTTCACGCTCCGTTGCTAGCGCCAGTGCATCGCGAATCGACAAAATCCCTAATTGCTCGCCGGTCTTGTCGATCACGCGCACGCGCGGCGCCCGAATCTCCGAATTGATGCGCGTTGAATCAACCGTTGCAGTCCGCTGAACAAAATCTTTCCTCGTAATAGGAGTGCTCCTTTAACCATAACACTAAATTTCAGGTGCAACCCACCCGGTCAAACAATTTGATTGTCGCTGGCAATGGGCGCGTTACACCTTACCAATGTGAGCGGAGTATAGCATTGCCCCCCTGGTGCGTCAAGTATTTGACAGAATCGGGTCTACTTCACGCGTGGCGTTAGATTTGCCGTGTAAAACATCGCCCCTGGTGCGACATGTTGCTGTCCCGCCGGGGCAATGTTCTACAACACGCCCCCATTCTATAAGCTCAGGGCGCGGGTGGCGATCTTTTCCTTGACCAGCGCCAGGAACTCGCCGAAGGCCAGATTGTTATTGCGCGTGCCGTCGCGCTTGCGCAGCGCCACCGTATTATCCGCCATCTCCTGGTCGCCAACAACCAGCATGTAAGGCACCTTCAGCAACTGTGCGTCGCGAATCTTGGCGTTCATGCGCTCGGCGCTAAGATCGGCTTCGGCGCGGACACCGGCGGCCTGCAGTTCCGTCGCCAAACGCGCCGCGTACTCATTGTGGTCGCTGGTGATCGGAATCACGCGCGCCTGCAGCGGCGCCAGCCAGACTGGGAACGCGCCCGCAAAGTGCTCGATCAGGAAGCCGATCATGCGTTCGTGGGTGCTCAATGGCGCGCGATGGATGCAAAGCGGTGTCTCTTCTTTACCCTCGCGGTTGGTGTAGACTAGGTTGAAGCGCGGGGGCACGGCAAAGTCAACCTGGTTCGTCGCCAACGTAAACTCGCGCCCGATTGCGCTCCAGATTTGCACATCGATCTTCGGGCCGTAGAAGGCGGCTTCGTCCGGAACTTCGATATAGGGAACGCCGCCATTATTCATCGCCCGACGCACCATTTCTTCTGTCTTGAGCCAGAGGCGCTCGTTGTCGACGTACTTCTTGCCCAGTCCTTTGCGGTGATGCGTGCTGAGGCGCATCACAAACTTGTCGATAGCGAAGATCTCGAAGTAGTAGCGATAGAGGTCGATGACTGCCATGAACTCCCGCTCGAATTGCTCCTCGCTGCAGTAGATGTGGGCGTCGTTCATCTGCATCGAACGCACGCGCATCAGGCCAAACAGCTCGCCGCTCTTCTCGTACCGATAGCAGGTGCCGTACTCGGCCAGTCGCAGCGGCAGGTCGCGGTAGGAACGCGGCTTGGCGGCAAAAATCTTGTGATGGAAGGGACAATTCATCGGCTTGACGTAGTAGCGCACCCCCTCCAGCTCCATCGGCGGATACATGCTCTCAGCGTAATAGGGCAGGTGCCCGCTGCGCAGGAAGAGGTCTTCCTTCGTGAGGTGCGGCGACTTGACGCGCTGATAGCCAGCGCGCAGCTCTGTCTCCGCCGCCAGTTTTTCTAGCTCGCTGATCATCACGCCGCCGTTGGGCAGCCACAGCGGCAGTCCCGGCCCGACTTCCTCGTCGAAAATGAAGATGTCCAGCTCGCGTCCTAACTTGCGATGGTCACGCTTCTTGGCTTCCTCCAGCATCGCCAGATGGGCGTTGAGTTCCTTCTTGTTGCGCCAGGCCGTGCCGTAGATGCGTTGCAGCATCGGATTCTTCTCATCGCCGCGCCAGTACGCGCCCGCTACACTCATTAGCTTGAAACCATCGGCAGGAATTTGCCCTGTATGCTCGACGTGGGGACCGCGACAGAGGTCCTCGAAACGATCCTGTCGATAGGTGCTGATGACCGGCTTCTCCTGCGTCTCATTGCCATATTCATCGATGCCGCCCTGCTCCAACCCGGCGATCAACTCCAGCTTGTACGGCTGGTCAGCAAATAGCTGCCGCGCTTCCTCAGCGCTGACCTGACGATAGATAAACGGATGCTTGCCAGCGATGATCTGGCGCATGCGCTTCTCGATCTGCTCCAGTTCTTCGGGGGTGAAGGTGCGCGTCTTGCCGTGCTCATCCTTGCCCAGGTCAAAATCGTAGTAGAAACCGTTATCAATCGGCGGTCCAATTGCGATCTTGGCTTCTGGGTGAATTTCCAGCACCGCCTGCGCCATCACATGCGCGGCGCTGTGTCGAATTTTGTACAGTTGCTCGTCTTCCGGCGAGCGGTTTACGTGACTCATACTAACCTCTTATCACCGAACCAAAGAATGCTGTTATTGCACCAATCGTGTCATAAGCTGACGAATAAAATCCGCCGCCATCTGCGCGCCCCGCACGATAACCTGCCATACTGATGCAGCCAACTGGACAAAGGCATCCGGGTTGATCGCGTACAATATCCACATCACGAGAATCAGCGCAAGAATCGCCCGGAAGCGTTTCTCACCTTCATAAGCTCTTGCGACCGGCAACAACTCTTCTGGCTTACGATTTGCCTCGATCCGGGCGCCTGTGTTTCGCATCAGCGGATCATTCCCGCCCAAAAAGTAGAGAAACATAGTGCGCAGCGTCCACAGCAACGCCAGCACAAACATCACCAGCACGATCGTGGAAAAATCAATTGCCAAGTCACCAGCCGTCATCGTATGCTCCGAGGGTCATCACATTATGGACGGCAAACTTTGCTGCCCATTTCCGGCACGATTATCAATTTGGCGATCCGCGTCCAGCCGTGCTAAACTATCACTCTTAATAGAACAAATTTTCTATTCTATCTATCCCATTCCAGTTTGTGTAAGGCGACGCAGCTGCCAACATACACTAGATGCTCATCAGGAAACTGCGCTTATGTTCAATCTCGACATCATTAGTCCCATTGACACCTTGTTCGGCGTTGCCCGGCATGGGAAGATGCATCGCTTCACCTTTGATGTCAACTCTGGCTTCACCGGCTACAAGGTCGAAAAACTCTTACGACGATATGGCGTCCGCGTATGGGGACGTCGTGTGGCTGGCAGCCAACGTTCCTTCCTAGTCAAACAAAGCCAGGCTGTCTGGGCCGAATATATTTTATGTCGAGCTGGCGTCCCGTTGCTCAGCCCGCTGCTCGACCCGCGCAACGCGTACTATCCCGACCGGCACCCGGACGCATCGATGCCTGTGCCATGGACGGAGCAAGGCGTGCCTGCCATCAGCTTCGTCGACCATCTCGGCGAGTGGCTGGCAAAGCTCTTCGGCTAGCCACTCAGCCGCTGGGCTTAGCCAGCCACGTCGCCGCCCACGTAGTCAGCGTCAACAGGTGACGCAGTCCACTCTCTAGGGGCGGCGTCGCGATCCACTCGTCGGTGCGGTGAGCATTGCCGCCCTCAGTGACGCCGATGCAGACCGCCGGAATGCCGCGACTGAGCGGGATGTTGGCGTCGGTGCTGCTGATGCGCATGGCAAGCTGCGGCTTCACTTTGACCGCGTGCAGCGAGTCAATCGCCGCCAGCACCAATGGGTGATCTTCAGCAATGGCGCCGCCAGGTCGATCCCCGATCACGGTGGTCGTGACGGTCACGCCAGCCTGCTGCCAGCGTACGCTCTGATAGCGGGCGACGATGCCCATTACCTCCTGCACGATGGCGTCCAGCGCGACAGGGTCTTCGCTGCGCAAGTCCAGCTCAAGTTCGGCGCTCTGTGCGATCGTGTTGACGGAGGTGCCGCCAGCGATCACGCCCACGTTGAAGGTGGTGCGCGGCGCTTTGGGCGGGCGCAGATGCGTGAGGTCAGCAGCCAGCTGCGCCAACACATGCACGGCGCTGGCTGCACCAAAGTCGCTCCAGCTATGTCCACCGGGCGCGGTGACCTGGATGCGGTAGCGCCGCGATGCCAGCGCCTGATGCACCACGCGCGACAGCCCCATTCCCTCAATCACGATGGCGGCGCCGACAGCCGCTGGTGTGCCTGCGCTGAGCTTATCGACGGCGGCGCGCATGCCGCGCAGATCACCGTTGCCTTCTTCCCCGACGTTGGCAACAAACCAGATGTCAACCGGTGGTTGCTGGCCGTGAATGGCCTCGGCCAGCCAGAGCAGCGCGGCCACACCCAGTGAGTTGTCGCCCAGCCCTGGCCCAAAGATGCGCCGGTGTTTGTCATCGCGGCGAATGGTGAGGTCGGCGCCCGCCGGAAAGACCGTGTCGGTGTGGGCGCTGACGATGAGTGCAGGCGTGCGCTGGCTGCCGTCGATGCGGGCGTAGACGTTGTGGAGGGCGTCGATTTCTGGCGTGTAGCCGAGACGGTTGAAGGCTTCGGCCACCCATGCCGCCCGCGGCCCTTCCTCGCCTGTCGGCGCCGCAATCTGCTGGATGGCGATGCTCAGGTCAATCACGTGAATGGCGGCTTCGCGAAAACTCGTCGTACGCATGATCAAAACGCCCATAGACACAAAACAAAAAACCCCGTCCCATGGGACGAGGTTAACACTCGCGGTTCCACCCATGTTGCCTGAGTCAACCTCTGGGTGAGATGACGTCAGACCACTTGTGGCGCCGTTAACGGGGCGAACCGGAATCGCATACTTGCCATGCTTTCTGCCATTCACTCACAGGTGGTCTCCGACGCACGCACCTGCGACAGGTTGCAGCCCATGCCCATCGCTCTCTGCAAGGTCGTTATCGTCTTCGGTGTCCTGCTCAACGCTTTGTGCTCTTGTGTGGGAGATACTGGACTTGAACCAGTGACCTCTACGATGTCAACGTAGCGCTCTAGCCAGCTGAGCTAATCCCCCAAAGCGAAGGAAAGTATAGCACGGGATGCGGTTGCTGCCAAATTGGGGGGCGTCCCCGGTGAATGTTGCCGGGCAGCGCCAGACATTAATTGGGAAAGACATAGCCGCTCGGCCCGCTATTCAGCATTTGCACGTCTTCGCGCGTGTCGATCATGTATTGCAGCAGCAGCAACTCACGCGCGAGGAGGCG
Organism: Chloroflexota bacterium; assembly: GCA_003451595.1. Taxonomy (GTDB): domain Bacteria; phylum Chloroflexota; class Anaerolineae; order Caldilineales; family Caldilineaceae; genus Caldilinea. The sequence goes on from DMDA01000037.1 coordinate 24,887, forward strand.
ACCTTCCAGCATCAACATTTCGGGTACGCCGGCGGCTTCGAGCAAATGTTGCTTATCTTTGTCACTCACCTGCAACGAAATCGCTATCAGCATCGCCAGTGTCAGCGGGTCTTCGGGCAGTCGATCTAGTGTTAGGTTGACATTGGCGGCTTTAGACAACAGTGCGACATACTCCAGCACTTGCGGTCTGACGCGCTGGCTCAGGTCAGCGGCCAGTTGCGTGCCGCCATTCACAACTGGGAAATGGCGCACCGTTGCGGTCAGGTAACTATGTGTGTTGTGCAGTTCAAGGATGCGAAATCGCTGTGTCCCAATTGTTGTGATGTTCATACGCCCATCTTCCAGCCGTTCGACGCGGGCAATGCGCGCCGCCGTGCCGACCGTGTGAGGTTTGGCGGCGACGCCGACTTCTTGACCCTCTTCAATCAAGACGACGCCGAAAGGGAGGTGTTCATTGATACAACGATTGATCATCTCGCGGTAGCGCATCTCAAAAATGTGCAGGGGGAGCACCATTCCTGGGAAGAGCACCACATGTTTGAGTGGGAAGATCGGCAATTCCATGACGCGGTTCCGCACACCCTGTGCAACAGGATCAATCTGGTTGGCTGCGTAATCAGCCAGGTTCATAAGTTTCGTGTTCATTCGTCATCTTCCGCAATGACCGACAGTTGGTCTTCATCGACCTTCATCAACTCGCGCATGACAATGGTGGCAAACGCTCCCTTTGTCAGCGTAAAACTGGCGATCAATGTGTCCCCCTGCACACGCACTGTCAGATCAGGCGCCAGGAGCCTACCGGGGCGCCGCGTGCCTTCGACGTGCGCCTGGGCAAAGTGCGTCATGGTGACGGGCTGCGCCGCCAGCACTTCCGCTTCCAGTGCAGCCGCTTCATTCCTGGCAGCCCACATGCGCGGCCCGAAGAGCGGTGCGGTGAAGTTGATCTCCTGAGCGGCGTAACGAGGCTGCTCTACTTCAACATCTTCGACCTCGAACATGCCACCCGTCGCCACCTTCTTAGCAACATCGCCGCGGAGGAGATGATCAAAAGCGCCAATCTCCAGCCGTCGCACTAGATAGCGGTTGCAGAGATAGCTCTGATAGCTTGAGATCAGGAAGCGCCGCAGCCACTTATCCGCCCGTTGTCGCTCGCCCAGCAATAGCGCCATCCCCTGACGCACATTGCCGCCCGTTGCGCCGATGCGTTGGACGCCAAAAAAGTTGGGCAGGCCTCGGTGGCGTATCTCAGCGCTAATGGCCTCTGCCCGCTGCAGCGCAATGGCTGGCGCCACTGCCAGCCCGGTGATCGTGATGGTAAAGCGATTGCCCAGTAAGTGACCAGGACGCAGCTTGTTCCGATGAAATCGCACCCAGTTCACCGTGACCGGCAGCTCGGCACAGATGCGTTGCGCCGCCTCCTCGGCGAAGGCTGCAGGCTTGTGGCCGACATTCAGGCTAAAGGTCTGGGTCGTCGTTGCGACCTTATCCTTCATCCCTGCAAACCCAACGCTACCTCGCTCCAGCCCAAAGAGCTTTTCCAACTGCGTCTGCACCTCTTTGGTGGTCAGCCCAACCTTCGTCAGGTTCACGTAGAGATGCTGGCCATCACCGGCTGCCTCGTATAGCCCGACCTCCTCGACGACAAAACTTTCTGGCGAGGCGCGCAATTGACCGCCCACGCCGGGCAAGTGCGCTGTTAGATAAGGTAGCGCGGTGACAATCTCATCTTCATTTTGCATGGTGTACGGGTCTTTCGCAGGAAGGGAAGTTCCAAAGCGGCCAGAGAGAACTGGGAAATACCTGGCGGCGACTTCTCACCTATTTGTCGTTGATGAAGAGGGCGGAGTAGCCGCCCAGGGTGTGGACGCGGTGTAGGATGCGGAAACCAGCGTCTTCAGCGCAGCGGCGCACAACACCAAGTCGCATAAAGGCCGGGTTGAGCCACTCATCCGCAACGGCCAGGCGTCCGCCAGGTAGGAGCACACGGCGCAACTCGTTCAACGCGGCCGGTTTATCTGGAATCTCGCCCAGGGTTGCAATGACGAGCGCCGCATCGACAGCGTCATCGGGCAGCGGCAGATCGTACGCGCCGCAATGGTGCAGCGAGACGCGCGCCTGCACGGCTTCCGCCTCCACACTGGTTGCCGTCTGCGCCAACATCGCCGCCTGCAGATCGACAGCATGCACGCGCCCGCCGGCGCCCACCATGTGCGCCGCCGCCCGCGTGAAGAGACCCGTGCCGCAACCCAGATCGAGCACCGTCATGTCTGCGCCAACGCCCGCCATATCCAGAATACGCGGCGGGTCGAGATACTCCAGACGGAGCGGATGTTCCAATAACGGGGCGAACTGCCGGGGCAGCGGATGCGGCTGCAAGTTCTGTTGTGCACGCAACGTGACTTGAAAACCCGCCGCTGTCCCTAGCGCCATCAGCGCCATGTTCGCCAATGCGTCAATGATTGTCGCCACAAGTGTATCCTTTTCGCGTCTCTTCCATAGTGTCCAGCAAGGTGTCCAGGTCAGAACTAGGCTGGCGCCGGCGCCCCTTCGGGCGGCGGGAAACGAATCTTGAGCACGCCATTGGTGAAGGTGGCGCCGCTGGCGTCGCGTTGCGCCAACACCGATGGCAACAACATCTCGCGCTTGAAGTTGCCGATATTGACAAAGAGTTCATCGCCACGCTTGGTCAACCTCACCTTTTCCAATTCCACCTGCGGCAGCGGCAAGCGCAAGACAAAGTCCTCGCCCTCCTCCTCAATCGATTGCGCCTGGCCGCGGAAGAAAATCTGGCTGGGGTCGCGCTCCTGAAAGAGATCGCCGGCCAGACGTCGCAGCCGGCTCAACCCCACCATCTCCTGGTCGTACCAGCGCGACCGCAGGATTGGCAGCGGGTAGAAATCGCGCTCAATTTCGGCCAGATAGCGCGCCTGAATTTCCTGGAGATGGCGCAGGTAACCGTCATTGCTTGGCTGAGCAACGACGGCGCCGCCAGCACTGTCGCTCTCGACGCCCGGCAGAATGCGATTGACGATTGCCGCGTCCACCGGATACCCAAAGAGTGAGAGATAAGTGACGGCGCGCGCGCCTTCCTTGATCACCATCTTCTCCGGGTTGAGCACCACACGATAGCTGGTGATCGTCGGGTCGGTCAGCACCGCCTGCAGCTCCTTGACGCCTTCCACCAAATTATTCAGCCCGGTGAAAAGGTCTTTGTCCGGCACGATTCGATTGAGCAGCCCAGTGGCAATCTTGAGCGTCGCATCACCCCAACTGCGCAGACGCCCGACATACCACTGAAAGCTCTCGGGCATCGTGAGCAGGCGCATTGTCTCACCGGTGGGGGCGGCGTCAACGACCACGCAGTCGAAATGGCCCTCACGCGCCTGCTTGTTGATATGCAACAGGCTGACAACTTCCTCCATGCCAGGGATGATTGCCATCTCTTCCGATACAGCTTTGTTCATGCCTTGTTTGCGCAGGACGTTGCCCAGGTAACCTTGCATCTCGCCCCAGTGCTGACGCACCTCCTCGACCACGTTGATCTCCTGGGCGAAGAGGTTGGGGGCGATCTCCATCGGTTGCGCGTGCAATGGTACATCCAGGCTATCGGCCAGGCTGTGCGCGATGTCGGTGCTGACGACCAGCGTCCGATACCCCAGGTCTGCACAGCGGATGGCAGAAGCCGCCGCTGTTGTCGTCTTGCCAACGCCGCCTTTTCCCAAATACAGAATAATTCGCATGCGTGTTCTACGCTCCTCAACGCCTTGCATCTCTGCAAACTGCATCACTTCTGACGCCAATGCGCCAGAACTTACAGTACGCTGTGTGGGCGCCGTTAGTTGCGTCGTTTGCGCCGCAGCAGCCCGATCACGAAAGCTCCCAGCAGGGCCATGCCCGCAATGGCGCCCACCAGCGCCGCCCGACTGAGGCCAAACCAGCCGCGAATGCGCCACCAGTAGAGCGGAAGCTGCACCCAGTAACTCCATTGCAATGGCCAGCGTTGACCAACTTGCAGTACATATTTGCCCATGTGGTTGTGCGGACTCCAGACGACGATATAGGCGCGCCCGCCAACCAGGGTGCGGGTGTCAATCATCGGGCCTGGGTAATAACGAACGCGCGTCAGCACATCCCTGGCTGGTGCTGTAAGTTGCGCAGGTGGTGTGGCAACGACAGCGCTGAAGCCGGCTGGCGTCGCAAAGGGCAATTTCTGCATGTCGGCGCTGTAGGGCAGGCTTTGCGCCACGACGGCAAAGGCAGGCACAACGGCGCCACCTACCGGCAGCATGGGCACCAACAATTGGACACGCAGTCGCTCGCCAGCACGGCACTCGGCAGCATACACATGCACCTGCCCCGGTTGACCAAGCCGGTTGAAGATCAGGCGCTTCGATTGGAAATTGGCGAGACGTAGTCCGGTCTGTAAAGTTCCACCCGGCATGCCCGGAAAGGTAGGTGTGCAACCGGCAAAGTCGGCGCTGGTGCGATCAGGATGGAGGTGCGTGATTGTCATACGGTTTGCTATATCCGGCCATGACGCCGCCTGTGTGCGGCGGTTGGGTCGATCTACTCTGCGTCAAGTCTAGCATTGCCCGCCAGGAGCGTCAAAGTGTAAGTGACCTGTCAGGCGCAGGCAGCTTGACCGACACGCGGGGATGAATTACCATACCAGCTATGAACAATCTCGCCAACGGCATGCGTCCCGTTTTTTCGGTTGTCATTCCGGTCTGGAATGAAGAAGAAGTCATTCCTGTCCTGTACGAACGCCTGGTACAGACGATGGACAGCACGGGCGAGCGGTGGGAGGTGATCTTCGTCAATGATGGCAGCCGTGACCGCAGCCTGGAATTGCTGACCGACTTGAGTCGTCGCGACGCGCGCGTCAAGGTGCTCAACTTTAGCCGCAACTTCGGCCACCAGATCGCCATCACCGCCGGCTTCGACTACGCCGAAGGCGACGCCGTGATCGTGATGGACGCCGATCTGCAGGATCCGCCCGAAGTGTTGCTGCGCATGATCGCCAAATGGCGCGAGGGTTATGACGTCGCCTACGCCGTGCGCACCAAGCGGATGGGGGAAACCAGGTTCAAGCTGTGGACGGCGTCCGCCTTCTACCGCCTGATCCGCTACATTGCCGATGTCGACATCCCGCTCGACGCCGGCGACTTCCGCCTGATGGATCGCAAGGTCGTGCTGGCGATGCGGCAGTTGCGCGAAAAGAATCGCTTCATGCGCGGGCTGAGCAGTTGGGTTGGTTTCAAGCAGGTCGCGGTCGAGTACGAGCGCGCTGCGCGTTACGCGGGCGAGACCAAGTATCCACTCCGCAAGATGTTGCGCCTCGCTAACAATGCAATTACGAGCTTCAGCCATGTGCCACTGCAGTTGGCGATGTACACAGGCTTTTTCTTTGCCGGGCTGGCCGGGCTTGGCATCGTGATTGCGATCATCCTCCGCCTCTTTGGGCACGACACTCTGACCGGACAGGCGACCACGCTGGTCAGTGTGCTCTTTCTCGGCGGTGTCCAGCTGATCTTTCTCGGCATCATCGGCGAATATCTGGGGCGCATCTACGATGAGGTGAAAGACCGCCCGCTTTACCTCATCGCCGACGCCTATGGTTTCGATGCCGCCGCCAAACCCGATACGCCGCGCCCAACACATGGCGACAGGCAAGCAGCGCCAGAGCACGTGCAGCCGGTGTAATCCGGGTCAACAAAGCATATCGGTAGCGCTCCATGTTCAGCAGGTTGTTGGATGATCTTCGCGCGTTGGCTTCGCCCGACCTCTGGCAACGCGTGATTGCGTTTCCCAGCCAATTCGACCGCCGCGAACAGCGCCTCGTCCTCACCGCCATCGTTGTGGGTGCAGTTGTCTGGCCGGTTGTGTTTGCGCTAAAAACGCTGGTTCACCTTACCTTCGAGCACGTCATCGCCTGGGTCGAAGCGACACCGTCCTCTTTCTTCATATTGCCGCCCCTCATCCTGGGCAGCTTGATCACAACGCTGATCGCAGCCTGGAATGCCAGCAACGTCTACTACCGCGATAAAGACGGCCACGTTCATACGCTAAATGATGTCGAAGGTGACGGACTGGAACGCACGATCGCGCTCTACTACACCTCAGAGCCAGCGTTGGATCGCGGTCTGCTGGGCGTGCAAGGCGTGCGTGCGCGTTGGGAGTTGCCAACCTTTAGCCTGGCGCTACGCAAGTTTGGGGCAACTCTGGCGACGCTCGGATTGGGCGCTTCCGGCGGATTGGAAGCCAGCGTCACATTGGTGGGCGAGAGTCTGGCGGTCGGGTTATTGAAACCACGCCCGCGCTGGCTGCCCCACAAACTGTGGGCGCTGCGCCTCTGGCGTTGGTGGCGCACGCTCGACCCTGACGAGTTGCAGACGGCGCAACTTAGCGGTGTGGCTGCAGCCGTCGCCACTTTGCTGGGCGCACCGCTGGCAGGCGCCTTTTTTGCCATCGAGGTGATGTACCGCCGGCGGCCAGTGATTGAGAAGTTGATCTATGCACTGATTGCGGCGCTCACAGCGTCGATGCTGGGCCGCATCCTGACGCCAGCGACGGGCAAGTTCGTTACGCTCGCTCCCATGACACCTCCTGAACTCGACTGGCGCTACGGCCTGGCGCTGGTGGCGCTGGCGATCGTTGTCGCCTTTGTCGATGTCTACTTGCGCAAAGTCCGCATTGCGCTGCGTACGTTCTTCCGCAATCGCTTTCCCGTTGACTGGCAACGACACGTGGCCGGCGCTGTATTGACTGCCCTGGTTGGCATGGCGGCGGCATGGCTGGCGGCTGCGCCGCTCGACCTGGTGTTGGGTACGGGCGACCGCGTGCTGACGGAGGCGCTGGCTGGTGAGTTGACGCTGCGGGTGGCGGCGGTGGCGCTGGTCGGCAAGCTCTTGGCGACGATGTGCACGATTAGTTCTGGCGGCTCGGCCGGAATGCTGGTGCCGTCCATGTATCTGGGCGCGATGGCTGGCGTGATCGTCGCCACGTTGACCGGCTATCCAGCGGCAGCACTGGTTATCCCCTCCATCACAGCCAGCCTGGTCTCGCTGGTCAACGTCCCGCTGACGGCGCTGATGCTCACGATCGAGGTCTTTGGCGCCGACTTTCTGCTCCCGGCGCTGCTGGTGCTGATCGTCACGCTGTTGCTGTCGCATCCCACCAGCGTTTACCGCACCCAGCGCGAGCGCGACGACACGCGCGAGATTTTGCCAGACTATGCGGTCAGACGGATTCAGATTCCTGCAGCGTGGGACAGGCTGACGCTGCGCGATCTCAATTTGCGCGCCCACTACGATGTCAACGTCATCGGCTACATTGCCACAGGAGATCATGAGGCGCGGATCACGCCGCATGTGCCGGCCACCCGTCCGCTGCGCGCGGGCGATCGCCTGGTCGTGATGGGACACACGCGGGCGCTTGGTGATCTGTTAGCTGATCTGAGCCGGGAGGAAGTCGATCACCTGAAGGCGCGCGAGGCATAGGTCATCGCCTCCGGCGTGACGAGGCAATGACCTGCAAGGGTAAACTTTGCCCAAACGTGAAGCAGAACCTCTGCGCGGGGTTGGCGCCCTATTACGCCGCGCCCACCATCATCGACACCAGATCATCGTCGGTGACCTCGGCGGCGCGCACGTCGCCCACCTTCTGCCCACGCCGCATGACGATGATACGATCCGCCACAGCGAAAATATCCTGCATGTTGTGGCTAATGATGATGACAGGCACATTCTGGGCTTTGAGCGTCTTGACCAGCTCGTGCACCTTGCGCTGTTCAGGCACACCGAGCGCCGCCGTCGGTTCATCCATGATCACCAGACGCGCATTCCAGTAGACGGCGCGAGCGATGGCAACCGCCTGACGCTGCCCGCCTGACATCTGACGAATGGGGCGGCGCAGGTTTGGAATCTTGATGTCCAGCCGCTCAAGCACCTTGTTAGATTCTGCCAGCATATGACCACGATCCACCTGCTTGAAGATGCCAAGCAGCCGTTTGGTGGGTTCGCGGCCAAGAAAGATGTTGACCGTGGCGTCGAGATTCTCACACAGCGCCAGGTCCTGATAGATGGTCTCGATGCCTAGACCGCGCGCTTCCAGCGGCGAGGCCATCGTGATCTCTCTACCCTCCAGGTAAATATGGCCGCCATCAGGTCGATAGACGCCAGAGATCATCTTGATCAGTGTCGATTTGCCGGCGCCATTGTCGCCTGCCAACGCCACCACTTCGCCGGGATAGATATCCAGGCTGACATCGTTGACCGCCGTCAGACCACCGAAGCGTTTGATCAGGCCGGTCGCACGCAGCACCGGTTCGCGGGTTGCATTTTGCTCACTCATAGCACACCAACCTCTATTCCTGGGCAAACTGGGCGCGCGCCTGATCGATCAGGACGGCGATAATAATGACGATGCCGACGGCGATGAATTGCCAGAAGGGATTGACGCGCATGATCACCAGCCCATTGGCAAGCACCGAAATGATCAGCGCGCCGATCAGGGTGCCGATCACAGTGCCCGCGCCGCCGAACAATGAAGCCCCGCCGATCACCACCGCCGCCACCGTGTCAAGCAACATTGCCTCGCCCGCATTGGCGGCGCCGTTGGTGAAGCGCACGTTGTAGACCAGGCCGGCAATGGCAGCAAAGGTTGCCGAAAGCATGTAGATCGAGACCAGTCGCCGCGCCACAGGGATGCCAGCACGCATCGCTGCCTCTTTGTTGCCGCCGATAGCATAGGTGTGCAACCCAAATTTGGTGCGCGAGAGCACGAGATGCGCCACCAACAGCAGCGCCAGCATAACGATCACCACGAAGGGAAAATAACCGGTCAGGTTGCGCAGGTCGGCCTGCGCCAGTCCGGCTGGCGGCGCCAGGAGTGACCACCCTGCACTGGGATGGTAGTAGATCAGGAAGCCGTTGCCCAGAAAGCCAAGTCCTTTGATATAGATAGGCACGGGCATGCCGCCAGAGAGCAGAAAGCCGATGCCGCGCGCGATGCCAAACATGCCCAGCGTGGCGATGAAGGGTGGCACGTTGAGGCGCGCAATCAAGATGCCGTTAACCAGGCCAGCGATCCATGCCGCCACCAACCCAACACCTAGCCCGCTGAGCACGACCATCCACATCGGTGTAGTCTCTGGCAGGCGGTTCATCACCGTCGCCGAGATCACGGCGGCCATACCCATCACCCAACCGGCGGAAAGATCGATGCCGCCGGAGATGATGACGTAGGTTTGCCCCATAGCGATGATGGTCAGAATCGCCATGTTCGCCAGAATTGCTTGCAGATTGAAAGCGGTGAAAAAGCCCTCGCCAGCAAGTGAGAAGAAGATCACCATCGCCAGCAAGAACAACCAGGCCCAGATGCGGCTGATTGTGTCGAGCCAGGCATGACGGGAATGCGTCTGATGACTATCTACGCCCATAAGTTGCGTTATCCAGCTTTATTCAAATGAATGAATTTTTTGATTGGGCAATCTTGCTGAAAAGTCATGCAGAGCGCCCACCTTCCTGGAAACCCCAGGCTTCCAGGAAGGTCAGCTGCCATCAGACGGGCGCTTCACCTGCATAACTTCTTCCTGCTGCTCTTCCAGGGAGCGCCAAAGCCCCCTGGAAGAGGGATGATTGGGAAGAATCTCAGCGGAGCAACTGGCAAGCCTTACTGGCTCTTGTAGATCGACTGCTGCGCTTCTTCGCTGTTCACGTTGTCGCGCGTGATGATCGTGTAGCCGGTTGGCCAGCGCTTCTCGATCTTGTCCATTTCGCCGTTGACTGCCGCCACTGCGTACTCAATGCATTTCTGCCCCATTTCATAGGGATGTTGGGCGATGACGATGTCAACCACGCCATCGTTCAACGCCACAATGGCGTCTTCCGGCGCATCGAAGTTGGCGACCTTGACCACACCCGTCAACCCGGCATTGGCGACAGCCTGTGCTGCACCGCGTGCGCTGAAGAGATTGGTGCCAAAGATGCCGCCCAGATCAGGATTGTTGGCCAACACCGCTGCCGTCTGCTCAGCAGCCTTTGCAGCGTTATCGTCGTTGTAATCCATGCCGATCAGCTCGACCGCGCCATTGGTGGCCGCAATCGCATTCTTGCAACCTTCGACGCGCTGCTCAACAGTGCTGACGCCCGGCTGCGTCGTCTGGATGTAGAACTTGCCGGAGCCGCCCATGGCGTCGATGATGGCGCTGCAGCCGATCTCACCGCCTTGCACGTTATCGGAGCCAATGTAGGAGAGCATCCAGTCCAGGTCAGGTGCGGTGTAGTCGCCGGCAGTGTCGCCGATGAAGGTGTCGACGCTGATCATGTGGATGCCGGCGTCATAAGCGCGCCGCATCGGCTCAATCAACGCCTGGCGGTCAGTGGCGGCGATGCAGATTGCATCCGGCTGCTGCGCAATGACGGCGTCGAGAATCGGCACCTGCAGCGTGGCCTGGAACTGCGCCGGGCCATCGGCAAAGAAGTTGACGCCCATCTCCTCGGCCTTGGCGCGGGCGCCCGCTTCCATGGTGACGTAGAAACCGTCGCCCTTCACACCGTAGATCAGCGCCACCGTTGGCGCCTGAGCGGCGGCTTCTTCGGCTGGCGCTTCGGTGGCAGGCGCCTGAGCCGCCGGTGCTACGGCCGTGCATGCGCCAAGCGCCAACATGAGCAGCGCCAACACGCCGATCCAAATCAGAGTGCGCATACGATAATGGGACATACTGTTTGCCTCCGTGTGAATGGTGAACCAGGACACAAGATGGAATAAAAATCGAACTGCCGTCTCCTACAAGAGAGCCAGCAATTCGGGTGAACCACAGGGCGTCTGCCGTCAACCGAAATGCAACGGCATGAGTCAAAAGGCCAGTAAACCTTTACCGGGATGCCAAGACACATTTGTCGCGTTTTAGGGTATCATAATAGACGAGCAGCCAGATCGTAATACGCACGATAGAGTTTGTCAAACTGAGCAAAATTGAGTCAAAGGCGATTTACGACGCTCAGAAACACAAACGATAATGATGAGGATGCGTATCCATGTCCAGCCGCACCAGACGGCAGCGATCGCCCGACCTGCTTGTGCAAGGCTTTTACCGATGCTGGCTGCCGGGAGGTTGCAATGGCCTGGTCATTGACGCCAGTTGGCTATATCTACATCCAGACCGCGCTACTTGCAGCGGCGGTCGCCTTCTTTGCCTGGCGGCGGCGCGCGACACCGGGCAGCATGGCGTTGGCTGGCCTATTGGCAGCCGCAGCGTTATGGGCGAGCATGGAGGCCGTCGAGAACGCAGCACCGACGTTAGAGACCAAAATCATGGCTTCCAAAATCAGCCATATCGGTATCCAGACGCTGCCCGTTTTCTTTCTGATCTTTGTGCTGCGTTACACCGCCAACACGATGGGTGGATTGCACAGACGAGTTTACTGGCTGTGGGTGGCGCCGGCGTTGGCTGTGCTCGCCGCCTTCACCAACGAGCGCCATTTGCTCTTCTGGCGGCGGGTGGCGTTGGTGGCATCCCCCTTCGGTGGGGTGGAATCAGTCTACGACCACGGACCGTTCTTTTGGGCCGCCACCGCCTATCTATATATCCTGATTGTGATCGCCAGTGCACTCCTGATGAACACTGTGCTGACCGACCGCACCATCTTTCGGCGCCAGGCGCTGATATTGCTGGCGGCAACCGCAGCACCCTGGCTGGCAAACGCCCTCTATCTTTCTGGCGCCAACCCGATTCCTGGTTTTGATTGGACGCCAATTGCGTTTGCCATTACTGGAATCTTGCTGGCGGTGGCGATCTTTCGCTTCGGGCTGCTTGAATTCCAACCAGTGGCATGCAAGGTGCTTTTCGAGCAAATGCGCGATCCGCTGCTCGTACTTGATCTCCAGCAACGCATCATCGACGCCAATCCTGCCGCGCGCCATTTCTTCGGCGCCGATCGTGTAGTTGCCGGTCAACGAGTGACGGAACTACTGCCAGCCGAACTTTGCCAGACACTGGCGACGCAGAATGCCGAGGTTGTGACCCTCCTCCACGTCGATGTCGATCATGTGCCACACCAGTTCGATGTCAGCGTCTCGCCACTGACCGGCGCTTATCCAATGTTGAATGGTCGCCTGATCGTACTGCGCGACACAACCGAGCGCATGATGCTGGAGGAGACGCTCCGCCAGAGCGAGCAACGCTACCGCCGGCTTATCGACGATGCACCTTTCCCCACGCTGGTAAGCAGCCTTGTCGATGGCGCCGTGCTCTATGCCAACCGCCGGGCGCGCGATCTGCTCCTGCTCGAACCAACCACGGAGCCAGTCCTGGAGCTAGTCACGGAGCCAGTCACGGGCGCTGTCTATCGCTTCGAGGATTTCTTCGTAGTGAAACGCACCTGCGCCGACCTCGTTTCATTGCTTCATCAACAGGGTGCGGTCACCGACTTCGAAGCGCAACTGCAAAATACAGTCGGCGCCGGCTTCGCTGCATTGATCTCTGCGACACCGATCCTTTTCACCGAAGAAGCTGCAATCCTGGCCTGCATCAATGACATCACGGTGCGCAAGGCAGCGGAGCAAGCGCTGATCGAGGCCAAAGTCGCAGCCGAGGCAAGCGTGCGCGCCAAGAACGACTTTCTGGCAACGGTGAGTCATGAATTGCGCACGCCGCTGTCAAGCATGATCGGGCTGGCAGAAGCATTGCTTGGCGAAGGTTACGGACCGCTCACCGAACAGCAGAGACGGTCACTGACGACGATTGTGCAAAGCGGCGAGCAACTTACCGCGATCGTGAGCGAAGTCCTTGCGCTCTCCCGCCTGGAAGCGGACGCAGTGACGCTCAATCGCGAGTCAACGTCGATCGATGAAATCTGCCAAAGCGCGCTGCACTCAGTCCAGGGCACACGCCCGCCTACAGCGCCACCGTTGCTCTACACGATCGAGCCGGCTGACCTGATGCTGGAAGTTGACCCGCGTTACCTGCGCGAAATTCTGATTCACCTGTTGCGCAACGCTGTCAAGTTCACGCCGCCGGATCGCCGCATCGGGCTGACGGTAACGGTGCTGCCAGAGCAGAGCAGCGTTCAGTTTATCGTTTGGGATGAGGGTATTGGCATCGAGCCGGAGGCGCTTGCTTGCCTCTTCCGTCCCTTTTCGCAAGTGGAGACTGGTTTGGCACGGCGCTACGGGGGGTTGGGCATCGGGCTTGCGATTGTGCATCACCTGGTTACACTGCATGGCGGCAGCATACGCGTGGAGAGCAAGCCAGGCGCCGGAAGTCGCTTCATTGTGAGTCTGCCCGTCAGCCCTGGATAAAACAGTTTCAGCAATTCACGATTCAGCCTTACACGAAGACATGAAGTTGAAGATGGTTTCCTTCGCGTTCTTCATGGCTCCGTGTGAGCTTCATGAAGTATTGAGTTTATCTGAAACCAGCGAGACGTTCAGATTTATGTTTACTCCCACACCTGCCATTCAGCTCTTCGGGCCGCCGTCGGTGCAGGTGGAGCAGCAGCCAACGACACGTTATCATTCCCAGCGAGTGGCGGCGCTGCTCTTTCTGCTCGCCGCTGGTGAAGAACCACAGTCGCGCGCAACGCTGATGACGCTGCTGTGGGAAAACGCTGTGGCCGGCAAGGCCAAAGCCAGTCTCAGCAAGTGTCTGTACCATCTACCCGACGCTATCAAACCGTTTATCGCGCTGGACCGCGCCACCGTAGCGTTACGTTTGCCAACCATCGCCGTTGACACACGCACTTTTACCCATCTGTGTCAGAATGCGATGATGCCAGGGTTACATCCCGCTACGCGCGTCACGGCGTTGACGCAAGCCGCCGAGATCTATCGCGGCGAATTCCTGCAAGGTTTCTGCGTCGAAGATGCGCCTCGCTTCAATCAATGGGCAGCAAACGAACGGGAGCGCTATCGCCATCTTGCCGCTGCCGTGCACGGCGAGCTGCTCGCCTACCACGCTGGACGTCGCGCCCATCTCCAGGCGATTCGCCACGCCACTGCGTTACTTGCCCTGGACAGAACCGATGAAGCAACCTACCGTCAACTGATGCGTTTGTTGATCGAGCTTGGGCAATATGACGCAGCCGCCGACGTGTACCGCACCTGTTGCCAGGCGCTCCAGGAGACACACGGCGCCGCACCAACCGCGGAGACTGTCGCCCTGGCCGCACACTTTCAACTGACACCGGACAACTGAGCAAATATGAGGAGATTATGCTTGACTTGATCTTTCTATCTGCTGCACAACTGGCAACGTTGATTCGCCAGCGTGCAGTCTCCGCCGAGGAGGTGATGCTCGCCCACCTGGCGCGCATCGATGACGTCAATCCGCGCCTGAATGCCATCGTCCAGTCCAGCCCGGCCCAGGCGCTGGCGCGAGCGCGCGCCGCCGATGCGTCCGCTGCGCGCGGGGAGTGGTGGGGACCGCTACACGGCGTGCCCTTCACCGTCAAGGACTGGATCGAAACCCATGATCTGGTCTGCACCGCCGGTTACGCGTCGCGGCAAGGCTATGTACCATCGGCAGACGCTACGGTTGTGGCGCGGCTGCGGCAGGCCGGCGCCATCCTGCTGGGCAAGACCAACGCTGTCAGCGGCAACGAAGTCTATGGCCTGACCAACAATCCATACAACCTGGCTTACAGTCCAGCAGGTAGCAGTAGCGGCGAGGCAGCGATCATTGCAGCGGGCGGGTCGCCAATTGGGCTGGGCAGCGATTCGGGTGGCAGCATTCGCCAGCCGGCGCACAACTGTGGCATTGCCGGCTTGAAGCCAACCACCGGGCGCGTGCCATTGACCGGCCACTACCCGCGCATCAACGTCATGAACGACCCGCGCACTGTGATCGGTCCACTGGCGCGTTATGTCGAAGACCTGGCACTGGTGCTGCCCATCATCCAGGGTATAGACTGGCAAGACGCCAGCGTAATCCCCATGCCCCTGGCAGAATGGCGGCTGGTGCGACTGGCCGGGCTGCGCGTCGCCTTTTATACCGATTATCAGGAGATCACGCCACCCGCTGAAGTCGTGCACACGGTGCACAAGGCGGTGCAGGCGTTGGCCGACGCCGGCATGAGTGTGTCCGAACGCACACCGCCGCTAGTCGAACACACCTACCAGATCACACGTGATTACTGGAACCGCCCCGAACCCGAATCCTGGGAGGTATGGGACGCAGGCGAAACGACAACGCTGTCAAGCCTAGAAGTCGAGCAGCATCTGTTTTTGTGGGACCGTCTCCGCCGTGCGCTGATCGCCTTCATGGCTGACTACGACGTGATTCTGACGCCTGCCGCCCAGGCCCCGGCGCGTCCACATGATGCTGACCCCGGTCACATCGCCTACACACTGACCTACAGCCTGGTCGGCTACCCGGCGGTGGTCGTGCGGTGCGGCACAGCACCCGACGGGATGCCAATCGGCGTGCAAGTGGTGGCGCGCCCCTGGCGCGATGACGTGGCGCTGGCGGTGGCAGCCTGGCTGGAGCAGGCGTGTGGCGGCTGGCAACGCACGGGACTAGCAGTTTAGAGACGTGGTGCGTGTGACGTGGTGCGTGTGACGTGGTGCGTGTGACGTGGTGCGTGTGACGTGGTGCGTGTGACGTGGTGCGTGTGACGTGGTGCGTGTTCAGTCCACTGCGCACCACCTCATGACGCCTGCCTGATGACGCCTGACCTGCACCGCCACTTTCTTGCACCTCCATTCAATTGCGTATACCATCACAAAATGCTCTTGGCGCGTCTGTCGGAGTGAGGAGTGCGTTATGTTCCTGGATCGCTTGCAACAGACTTGTTTGACCCAACCGGAAAAGGTCGCCGTTGAGGTGATCGAGGCGACGGTAACGACGCAGCGCGTCACCTATGGCGAGCTAGAGCAGACAGTGCTGCAGACGATGGCCATGTTGCGCGCCAAAGGCGTTACGCCGGGCGACCGCGTGGCGCTGCAATTGCCCAAGTGCCTGGCCTTTGTCTACCTGCATCTGGCGATCATGCGGCTGGGCGCCATCGCGCTGCCGTTGAATCCTGCGTACCCGGCCCGCGAGCTCGCCTACTTCCTGGAGGACGCGGAGGTGCGCTTGCTCTTTGCCGATCGTCAGGTGCGCGACACAGTGCTGCCCTTGCTCCATCACCTGCCGGCGCTGCATGAATGTATCTTTGTTGGCTGTGAGGGAGAGGACGCCTTCGACCGCCTGCTGGCGCCCTATCAACCGGCAGACGCCGTTGCTGTCCCATTGCCTACTGACCCAAACGCCACCTGCCTGATGATCTACACCAGCGGCACGACAGGGCGCCCCAAAGGCGCGGAGTTAACGCATGGCAACCTCACCGCCAATCTCGCCAGCCTACACACTGCCTGGGGATGGCGCAACGACGATGTCCTGTTGCACGTGCTCCCGCTCTTTCACATTCACGGGCTGCTGGTTGCCTTGCATGGTGCATTGTACGCCGGCGCTACGACGCTCCTGATGACGCGCTTTGAGCCAGCTCACGCCCTCGACCTGCTCGTCAAACGCCCTTGCAGCGTCTTCATGGCCGTGCCGACGATCCACCGGCGGCTGGTCGATGCTCCGGCGGCGGCTGGCGTCAGTCTGCGTCACATGCGGCTGATCACCTCTGGCTCCGACCGCCTGCCAGACGATCTCTTCGCACAATTCGAAGCGCACTTTGGCGTGCGTCTGCTCGAGCGCTATGGCATGTCCGAAGCAGGGATGATTCTCTCGAACCCGTTGCACGGCGAACGCCGCATCGGTTCGGTAGGGCTGCCGCTGCCCGGCGTCGAGGTGCGCATCGTCGATCCAGAGACGGAGGCGCCGCAGCCCGATAACGTCGTAGGCGAAGTGCAGGTGCGTGGCGCTAATGTTTGCAAAGGCTACTGGCGACAACCGGAGAAGACGGCCGCCGCCTTTACGCCGGACGGCTGGTTTCGCACCGGCGATTTGGGATTACGCGAGCCAGACGGTTACTTTACGCTCAAAGGTCGCGCCAAGGATCTGATCATTAGCGGCGGGTACAACGTCTATCCACCCGAAGTGGAGTTGGCGCTCGCCGAACACCCGGCCGTCGAAGCCAGCGCGGTCATCGGCTGCCCAGATGTCGAGTGGGGCGAGCAAGTGGTGGCGATCGTGGTGCAACGGGCAGGCGCAAAGGTCGATGAGGCTGCCTTGATTGCCTTTTGCCGGGCACGGCTGGCAGTGTATAAGGCGCCGCGCCGCGTGATTTTTGTCGATGCTCTACCGCGCAATCCGTTGGGCAAAGTGCAAAAGGCGCAGCTGCGCAGCAAATTTTGTGGATAAAGATGCATGAGCGACACACTTTCTAGCAAACACCAGGAGCGCTCTGCACGCGCGACCAATCACGACGAACGCGTCCAGCATCTGTTGGACTACATTCCGCAACGCCGCATCAGCGTCTTCGATCACTTGCGTCCGCAGCGATGGAATTGGTATCTGGTGCACCGTCCGTTGGAACGCAGCCTTGTCCATCAGGCGCCACAGCCATTGACGATCCGCCAGACGCGCAACTTGCGCTTCTTTTGGCTGGACGGCATCTTTGCCGCCATAAGCGAATCGTTCTATCTGGCGTTCATTCCGCTCTTTGCGCTGGCTTATGGCGCCGACAACCAGCAAGTCGGCTGGATCACAGCGATCGGCAACCTGGCGGGTGCGGCGGCGCTCTTTCCTGGCGCGCGGCTACTGGAAAAGACAGGCAAGCGCCAATCCATCGTTTTATGGAGCGGTGGCGGCATTGCGCGGGTGATGCTGCTCTTGCTGGCGTGCATTCCGCTGCTGACGTTGCCGCCTGCCATCGCGATTCTGCTGATCGCGATGCTCAACGGTGTGCGCGCCTTCATGGCGAACTTTGCCAACCCTGCCTGGACGGCAATGGTGGCGGACATCGTGCCTGAATTTATGCGTGGCAGCTACTTCAGCAAGCGCAACTTGACGATGGGACTCGCCACCCTCATCTTTGCCTCAGTCGCCGGCTGGGTGATCCGCACCGGCAACCAGTGGCAGGCAGATCCGTTCCTGGGCTATCAGCTGAGCTTTGCCCTGGCCTTTGCCTTTGGCATGGTCAGCACGCTCCACTTTGCCCAGATACGCGAGCCGCATTCGCGCCAGCACGCAGCGCAGGTGCGTCAGGCAGGCAGCCTGCGTGAGGCGCTGAAGAGCAGCCCTGGCTATCTCGGCTTTGTGGTGAGCGGCTTTGTCTGGAATTTTGCCTTGCAGGTGGCGGCGCCCTTCTTCAACGTTTATCTGGTGACCCGCCTGGGCGCCAGCGTCGAGTTGGTGGGCGTCTTCACTAGCATCTCCAGCCTGGCGGCGCTGGGTGGGCAACTGCTTTTTGGCAAAGTTCTGGATCGACGCGGTTCGGTGTTTTTGCAGCTCGTCACTGGCTTTCCGATTGCGCTGCTGCCGATTATGTGGATTTTCTATACGCAGCCGTGGCAAGTCGGCGTGAATAACCTGTTCGGTGGCTTCTTGTGGGCAGGTTTCAATCTAGCGAACTTCAATTTACTGTTGCAGGTGACGCCTGCGATGGGGCGAGCACGTGCGGTGGCGCTCTACCAAACCGGCGTCTTTGCCAGCGCCTTTCTTGGCCCATTGGTAGGCGGCTACCTGGCCGACGCCGTCAGTTTCCAATTGATCTTCTTGCTCTCCGGCATTGGCCGGGCAGTGGGGATGGTGATCTTTCTTGGGCTGACCTGGTGGCCGCTCCACCGGCTACGTCAGCTAGCTACGCACCAACGCGAAGCCTGAACGCACGTAAGCGCCGAAAGATTCCAAACCAACAAACGCCCCGACGCGTCAGGTGCGTCGGGGCGTTTGCCATGTTGTCATATTGTGGGCGCTGGTTTGTGCGCGTACTACCAGCGACGATCGTTGCGATCATTGCGATCGTTGCGTGGACGGCTGCTGCCACCCTGCGGGCGACCACCACCACCACGGTTGCCGCCGCCATCTTCGCGCGGACGCGCCTGGTTGACCTTAAGCCGACGCCCGCCTACCTCTTTATCGTTGAGGGCGTTGATGGCTGCCTGCGCCTCAGCATCCGACGGCATTTCGACAAAGCCAAAGCCCTTGGACTGCCCGCTGTCACGGTCCTTGATAATCGAGGCTGAACTCACGGCGCCATAAGCCTCGAAAGCCCTGCGCAGCTCGTCCTCTGTAGTACGATATGACAGATTCCCTACGTAGATGTTCATAAATTCCTTTTCCAGATACTAGGCTTGGTACAGTGGGTTCGGTGAACCCGTTGGGCAAAACAGAGATGGTGAAACAAACAATGAACTGGACCTGACGAGCTGACGAAACGAACAAAGCCAGCATCACGCGTCCATGCACTCAATCAATGCATGAACCCGAGTGGCTGGCAAGAACCCTGTTTGTAGTTGAGAGAGACCACCGAGGCATCGACTCAAACCAAGAACGCCATCTTGCTGCTGTTGCGGCGCCCATTCGATGGCTGGAATGGAGGTAGAGAGCGTGACTTACATCACGGCGTCAAACATGCCGCTTCTTTCTATGTGCGATTGTAGACTGTCCTTGCACCGCTGTCAACCTCTAGCCCAAACGAAAATTGATTTATGCGGTGAATCGTCAGGCAATCGCCATCAAATTGACGATTTCTATGCTTCTTCTATGCTTCTATGCGCCCAGTTTCTACACACCAAGTCGCTGCCAAAGACGCTCATCGCTGCGTTCGGCGAGCAAAAACCGTTTCTCGCCAGCAACGCCGACGCCTGTGATGGTGTATTGACCCGGCGCCAACCCGATGTAGTGCTTGAACACGGCGTCGGTCAAGGTGCGCCACATCTGCGCGTGCGTGGCGTCGTGCGCCTGTAACGC
>DMDA01000037.1:45005-50669 GCA_003451595.1 Chloroflexota bacterium
GCCTCGCGCACACGTTTGCTGCCGACCAGCCAGGTCAGCCCAAGGCGCGAGGCGTGCACGCGATTCAGCTCGTTGCGAAAGGGATAGAGGTCGGGCGCAAACTCGAAAGCCACCGCTTTGAGCAGACCAAAGTTGAGCGCTGCGTTGGGCGCTTGCAGCGGATCTGCCGTCCAAGTGATGATGCCGACACCTTCACGCCACGCCAGTTCCGCCTGACGCTTCTTGAGCAAGTTCGCGATGCGCAGCCCGCGATAGTCGGGCAGCACGCCCAATGTCTGCGATTCGATGCGAAAGCCGCCGTTGTAACGCTCCGCCCAGTCTGCGGGCAACGGGGCGCCGCCAAACGCGTAGAAACCAAAGAGGAAGCCGGCAACTTTGCCATCGACGCGCGCCACCAACGACGTGCCCGCGCCAAATTCAGCGCTGTGGATATCGCTCGGATAGAGAAATTCATCGGGCGCCCCCCACACCTGTCGCTGTATGGCGCGGCTGGCGGCGGCTTCGGCGGCGTCAGGGCGCCCGATGTCAACGACGCCAACTTGCTCACTGGTGCGGTAATAGGAGTGCACGCCCTGCGGATCGTAGAAGACGAACGTGGCGCCAGGCATTGCCTGCTGACAGGCTGCAATCACAGCCTCCGGCGCGCAGACTGTTGTTCCTGGCACAGAGTGAAAGCGCAGGGTGTAGGTGCGACGCGCACCGTCGGCGCCTCCACTGAGCCGGCGCGGAAAAAGAAAACCGACGCCGACCGTCGTTGCCTCTCCCTCAAAAAATGCCAACTTGCCGCCAATTTTGGAGAGCGTGACGTAAAGAAAGTGATAGGGAAAGAGCGCGGGATTGGCGCCAGCGCCAAGCAGCACACCGGCCTCCTCCAGTTTGCGGCTCCAATGCGGATGGCTGGCATCCAGCAAGACAGCGTTCATCATACGGGTTACGTCATATTGGACGCACCTGACGCTCGCGCCTGGCGCGCCGCATACAGCACGATGCTACCCGCCACCGCAGCGTTGAGGCTCTCGACGCGGCCAAACATCGGCAGTCGCACCAGAAAGTCACACTTTTCGCGTGTCAGGCGGCTTAGCCCTTCCCCTTCGCTGCCTACCACGACCGCCAGCCCCCCATCGAGCCGTGCGCGGGCGAGCAACGGCGTCTGCGGATCGCTGTCCAACCCGGCCACCCAGATGTCGCGCCGTTTGAGATCGTCGATTGTGCGGTTGATGTTGACCACCTGCGCCACCGCCAGATGCTCGACCGCGCCGGCGCTGGCGTTGCTCACCGCCGGCGTCACACGCGCCGCGCGGCGATCTGGGATGAGGACGCCATGTACGCCCATCGCCTCGGCGGTGCGGATCAGTGTGCCCAGGTTCTGCGGGTCTTGCAAATGGTCCAGGATAAGCAGCAGCGGCGGCTCGCCCGCCTGTCTGGCCGCCATCAGGCACACCTCGACGTCAACGTAGGGGTATTCATCGACCTCGAGTGCGACGCCCTGCGCATTGACATGGTCGCTGCGCAGGCGGTCAAAGAGACCGCCGCGAATGGTGCGCGTGGCAATTTTGGCGCCTAGCGCCAGGGCGACAATCTCGCCGACCGGCCCTTCTTTGGGCAGCGGGGCGTCATCCTGTTTGCCTTCAACCCACAGCCGGTAGATGCGCCGCCGCCCGGCGCGCAGCGCTTCGTGGACAGCGTGGCGTCCGTAAAGTAGCTCGCTCATTCAGCCTCGTACCGCCAAATCGTGCCATCGGGCGTATCTTCAAGCACAATATTCAACGCGCGCAGGCTGTCGCGCACCTTGTCCGCCAGCGCCCACTGCTTCGCCTGGCGCAGGTCGCGGCGCACGCTCACCAGCAATTCGATGAAGGGACGGGCAGCTACTTCGCTGGCGGCGTCGCTTGCCGGTTCAGTCAGCGTCAGCCCCAGGATGCCGGCCAGTTCGCGCAAGGTCTGCTGTGCAGCGGCATAGAAAGGCCCGGCAACGCCCGCCGTGCGCGCGGTGTTGATGGCGCGCACCAACTCGAAGAGTGCAGCGATCCCGCCAGCGGTGTTGAAGTCGTCGTCCATGGCGGTGGTGAAGGCAACGCGCGCTTCCTCGGTGGCCAGGCGCAGCGCCTCGGCCTGCTCGCCTGTGCTAAGTTCGCCTTGCGCTGGCCGCAGCGCGCTGCGCAGACGCGCCAGACTGCGTTCGGCGCTCTCGACGGTCTCCGGGCTATAGGTCACCGGCTTGCGATAGTGGCCGGTAAAGATCAGCAGCCGCAGGGCATCAGCGCTGTGCTCCTTGAGAAAGTCGTCGATGGTGATGAGATTGCCAAGCGACTTGCTCATCTTTTCGCCTGCAAGCTGCAACATGCCGTTGTGCATCCAGTAACGCGCAAAGGTTTTGCCGGTGTAGCTCTCGCTCTGGGCGATCTCATTCTCGTGGTGTGGGAAGATCAGGTCGTTGCCGCCGCCGTGAATGTCCACCATCTCACCCAGGTGATGGAGACACATCGCCGAGCACTCGATGTGCCAGCCAGGTCGGCCTGGCCCAAAGGGGCTATCCCAGGCCGGCTCGCCGGGCTTGGCACCTTTCCATAGCGCAAAATCGCCCGGATGTTCCTTGCGGGCGTCCTCCTCAATGCGCGTGCCGCTCAGCGCCTCGTCGAGCTTGCGCCCGCTCAGCTTGCCGTAATCCTCATCCTTGGTGACGCGGAAGTAGACGTCGCCATCCAGCCGGTAGGCGAAGCCTTCCTTCTCCAGGCCGCTGATCATCTGGGTGATCCAGCTCATTTCCTGGCTGACGCGTGGGTAGACGTGAGCGGGCAGCACATTGAGATCGCTGAGGTGGCGGAAATACTTCTCGGCGTAATGGTTCGCCAGTTCGAGAGGGTCGCGCCCCTGTTCGTTGGCGCGCCGGATGATCTTGTCGTCAACGTCGGTGAAGTTGGTGACAAATTTGACCGTGTAGCCCTTGTAGGTTAAGTAGCGGCGCACGGTGTCGAAGATGATCGCCGCCATGGCATGGCCAATGTGAGCGTCCGCGTAGACGGTCGGGCCACACACGTACATGCTGACCTTGCCCGGTTCCAGCGGGACGAATTCTTCAGTCTGCCGGGTGAGCGTGTTGTAGATACGAAGCGCCATGAGCCTGTCCTGTCATGAATCGATGGATAGTTTATTCGGGCGTAGCAAAGATCAGGCGCCCAGCATTGGTTTGCAAGACTTTCGTCACCTGCACCAACACTTCCTGGTTGATGTAGCGGCGGCCATTTTCAACGACCACCATCGTCCCATCTTCCAGGTAGCCGACGCCTTGCCCCATCTCTTTACCTTCCTGGATAATTTTCAGCGGAATTTCCTCTCCAGGCAAATAGACCGACTTGACCGCGTTGGCTAACTCGTTGATGTTCAGGATACGCACCCCTTGGAGTCGCGCCACCCGGTTCAGGTTGAAGTCGTTGGTGATGATGAGCGCGCCATTCTGCCGCGCCAGGCTGATCAGCTTATCGTCGACCTGGTTGGCGTCCGCCGGGTCCTGGTCAGAGAAGACAATCTTGACATCCGGTGTATTCTGCAGGCGGTCAAGCACCTCTAGCCCGCGCCGGCCGCGATTGCGCCGCAGGCTATCCGCAGAGTCGGCAATGTACTGCAGTTCATTGAGCACGAAGCGCGGCACCGTCAACGTGCCAAGCAAAAAGCCTGTCCTGGCGATGTCGGCGATGCGGCCATCGATGATCACGCTCGTATCGAGGAGCAGCATTGGGCCGGGAGCAGTCGGGGACGGCGACGCTGAGGCCGTGTCCAGCACCGGCGCCACCCGCGCTCGTTCCTGGCCACCACCCTGGAGCAATGAGAAAAAGTCGCGCTGACGCAGCACCAGCAAGGCAGCGCCCAGATAGCCGAACATGAAGACCAGGATCAGCGGCACCACGTTGCCAAAAGGTTCGGGCAGGCGCGAGACAGGCACACTGAGCAAGGCCGCGATCAGCAAGCCAGCGGTGACGCCGATCGTGCCGGCCACGAGATCGGTGATCGGCACCTGGCGCAGCGCTTTGTTGGCCGCTGCGGCTGGCGCCCTCACGAGCCAGGGCGCCAGCAGAAAACCAAATGCCGCTCCAAACAACGTGAACGGGACAATCAGCATCCACGAATCGATTGCCAGGTCCGGCGTGCGCGCCAGGACAACGCCGATCTCGAAACCAATGAAGCCGTAGAGCGCCGTTCCCAGGATGCGCAGGAGCGGGCCAAAACGCATAGATGATGACTCCTATCTACTCAACCGATGAAAGATGATAAGTCCAGTTGCAAACGCTCACTGTGAAAAACGCTTACTATGAAAAAACCAGCAACTCCTTGCCATAGTATGCCAGAAAACCAGTCAAATGCTGTAGCATGATCCTCATTTGTTGTAAGCTCAAATTCACATCTCTGTTTGGTCGGATCGGCGCAGGCGTGGGAAAATAGCGGTCAACGCGCCGCTGCAACTGACGCGTGTAGCAGAAACGGCAGGTATCCTCTATGCGCAAGCGAGTCCTTTTGGGCGTCTTTGCCCATCCCGACGATGAAAGTTTTGGACCTGGCGGCACGTTGGCCCATTATGCCCAACGCGGCGTTGATGTGCATGTCATTATCGCCACCGATGGCATTGCTGGTTCCGTTGATAGTGAGGGTCGCCTGCGCGACCACGACTCGCTGGCGCAGGTGCGTTCGGCGGAGCTGGCGCAGGCAGCAGTGCATCTGAGACTGAAGAGCATCTGGTCGCTACCGTATCGAGACAGCGGGATGCGCGGCGCACCCGATAATCACCACCCTGCTGCGTTGATTCAACAACCGGTGACAGTCGTTGCACATGCTGTGTTGGCGTACATCCAACGTCTGGCGCCAGATGTCGTGATGACGCACGATCCCTTTGGCGGCTATGGGCATCCAGATCACATTCGCGTGTGCGAGGCGACGACAACCGCATTTTATCTGGCGCGAGCGCGGCGCGCCACCGTGAATGGTGTGAGTCACGCCCCGCAAAAGCTGTATTACAGCGCTTTCCCCAAGCAGGTGATCAAGATGGCAGTGCCATTGATGCGGCTGGCAGGCAAGGACCCAACCGCCATCGGTCGCAACCAGGACATCAATCTGGTCGAAATCAGCCGCTGGGTGACGCCCGTAACCACAACCGTCGACGTCGCCGATGCACTGGCGGATAAGCAGCGGGCTAGCGAGGCGCACGCCAGTCAATACAGTGGCGGACCGGGCTGGTTATCCGTTCTCCCGGCGCCCATTCGCCGCCGCGTGGCAGGTCGCGAGCAGTTCACGTGCGTCTTCCCCGGCAACATCGAGCGTGGCGAACACGACTTGTTTGCCGGAGTCGCCTGATGATCGAAATTTCCTCCCCGATCTTCGTCGGCGATGTGGTCGAGATGCGCAAACCGCATCCATGCGGCGGCAAGCAGTGGCTAGTCGTGCGCGTTGGGGCCGACATTGGGCTAGTCTGCCAGACGTGTCAGCGCCGCGTGTTGCTGCCGCGCCGCGACTTTGCGCGCGGAGTCAAGAAGTTCATTCAACGTGGTGAAAGCGGGAGTGAGGCGTGAGGCGTGAGGCGTCATCCTCACAGTACGGAGCAGAACCCATGCAACGCACAGAACTGGTAGCGTATCTGGACAACTACCTGCGCATTGCTGAGATCAAAGACTACGG
>DMDA01000037.1:50907-51160 GCA_003451595.1 Chloroflexota bacterium
TACGCCGCGCACCTGGCGTTGGATGCGCATCCCGAAGTCGGCAACAATGTTGAGCTAGCGCGGCGGCTGGGGTTGGCAGTCGAGGGGATGTTTGCCCCGGTCAATGGGACACCGATCGGCGCGCTGGCTGAGGCGCCCGCAGGGACGACCTTCGATGCACTTGTCACGCGATTCATCCAACACGTTGGGCCGGTGCAACTGGTGCAGGCATATGGCCCGGCGCTGTGTCGGCGGGTTGGCATCATCAGCGGCG
>DMDA01000037.1:51453-57236 GCA_003451595.1 Chloroflexota bacterium
GGCGTGCAGGCATTGGGCGCTCATCTGTGTGAACGCTTCGGTGTCGAGTTTGAATTCATCGACATGCCAACCGGGCTGTAGGCGAGGCGCGGGGAAACGACGACGCTTCTGCCCTACAGCAGAAGTCATCGTCTCCCCGCACAAGACGCCTAACCTTCCTCAGGCGGCGTAGGGGAAACCCCCAGCTTTTCTTGCAGCAGGCGCGCCACTTCACCGGGTTCGGCGTGCCGCCCCACCGCTTTCTTGCTGAAAATCACCACATCATTGGCCAGCACCTCGAAGCGCCCACCGCTGGAAGGAATCAACTTCAGCGTGCGCAGTGAGGGTGTGAAAAGAGAGAGTAATTCGCCCGTCAAACTGAGGGCGCGCGGGGTGTAGTTTCACATCACGCAATATTCGATGCTGAGATCGAACTTGTTCATATTGCCTCCTTTGCTGAATCTGTCGAATTCTGTTGTGACATGTTCGGAACAACCGCTTACGTTGGGGCGTTGATGGTAAACGATCTTGCGATTTGAGACAATCTGGCGTTGATGTTATGGTAGCGATTATGAATGATGATTCACCGACTGAACTGAACGCAGCGCTCCCGACCGACGCTGTAGATGCCACCGCCATGTCCTCGCCTGCTGTTGCAACGTCACCACAACCGGCGCCACGCTGGAGCCGGCGTCGTTTCCTGGGCGGCGCCGTCGGTGGGGCGGCGGCATTGATGGCAGCGGCTTGCGGCGGCAATGACACCCCCACGCCGCTGCGCAGCCCACTGCGCAGCCCGTTGACAACGCCGCACCCCGCCAGCGGCAGCTACCAGACTTACCTGCCCTATGTGGCGAATGAGGGCGCTCCGAACGCGGCGCTGCTCGAGCCAACACTGACGCCAACGCCCAGCAAAACGCCAGAACCGACGGCCACACCAGCGCCGCCGACCGCCACGCCTACGCCGCAGGCCACGCCCTTCCCGCCCGGCCCGCCCAGCAAGCTCGGCATTTTTGTGGGGCGCAATGAACCTACTCTCTTCGATTTGCTGAAGACGCAGGCCGTCACAGTCGTCAAGACACTCGAGCTGGACAGCAACTTTGTTGCACAGATCAAGCAGACCTCACCCAATACGAAGGTAATTGGACGCATCGCGCTGGAGCAAGTCAATCTGGCGAGCATCGATCCGCTGACCGAGGCGCGGCGCTTTGTCGACATGTTGCTTCCTTATGCCGACGACCCGGGGCGACGTCCATATTTTGACGGGTGGGAGTCCTTCAATGAGCCGGTCGCGGGCAGCTATGACGAGATGGCGCGGCTGGGTGAATTTGAGGCCGAGCGCACCCGGCTTCTGGGTGAGCGCGGCATCCGCAGCGTGATCGGCAATTTCGGCACCGGCCAACCGCCGCTGGAGCAATGGCCTGCCTTTCTACCGGCAGTCCAGGCTGCAATCCAGTATGACGGCTGGCTTGGGTTGCACGAATATTCCGCACCGACGATCTACCATCTGTCGACTGTAGAGGGCAAGGGGCGCTACCCCGGCGTTGCGCCACAGGATAGCGGCTGGCTGACGCTGCGCTATCGCAAAGTCTACAGCGAGATTCTGGCGCCAGCCGGGTTGACTTTGCCGCTTGTGATGACCGAGCTGGGCGTCGATGGGTTGGTGCAAAATCGTCCCGGTCCTCCCGATGCACGGGGCTGGCAGGATTTCCAGGCTTACTGGGCTGAAACTGGTTATGGTTTATGGGGGCCGGGCGCATACATCGAACAGCTAGTGTGGTACGATAACGCCATGCGCCAGGATGACTACGTGATCGGCGGCACGATCTTTGCGCTGGCGGCCACGTCCGGTTGGGAATCTTACGACATCCTGGGGCCGGCCGCGGGCGTTCTGCAACAATATCTGAGCGTGCATGCACCGGTATAACGGAAGATGCAGCAAACAGAATACATAGTGACAACAAAATGTTAACAAGCCGTGTGTAAAGTAGCAATGATATGAGTTGGGCGCAAATCCACGCCGGGTTGGCAAATACGGCGACATTGTTTCTGGCTTTTCTAGCTGTGTGGGCGTTCTATCTGCGCTTGCGTTCACAACCGCTCAATAGTAGTTGGTATGGCGCCGCCGTGATCGCCGAATTGCTGTTGCTGGTGCAGTTCGGCATTGGCTGGCTCCTCTGGTTTGAGGGTCTGGGCAGTGTCCTGCCGCGCGCCTGGATTCACATCCTCTACGGCGTCGTGGCCGTGATCACGTTGCCAGCGGGCTACGCCTACTTCAGCAAGATTCCCGACGACCGGGTGCAGACGCTGGCCATGGCGTTGATCTGCCTCTTTTTATGGGGCATCGTGCTGCGCGCTGCAGGTGTGGCTACATACGAGATTTCTGGCTTGCTAAACCACTACATGTAGGTTTGATTTTCGCTGCAACGGCTGCTAGAATGCCGCATAAAAATTACAGCGAATTGCGTAGAGTGGAGGTTGCGTTCACGACAGGCCCCGTAATGGGCGCCCTTGTCAGTCTGAGAAGAGACGTAGTATGTCGAAGCAGGTATTGGTGCTGAATGCCGGGTATGAACCCTTGAGTCTGGTATCGGTGCGCCGCGCCGTAGTGTTGCTCCTGCGTGAGAAAGCTGAATTGCTGGAGGCAACACAGCAGATGTTGTGCGCTGCCAATCGCACGATTCCGGTGCCGCTAGTCATCCGTCTGGTGCATTACGTGCGGCTGCCCCATCGCCGCGTGCCGCCAACACGAGCAGCGATCATGTTGCGCGACGCCTTTACCTGCCAGTACTGCGGTGACAAACCCGGCCAACTTGCCTTGACGGTCGACCACGTCATCCCCCGCAGTCGCGGCGGTGAACATTCCTGGACCAACCTGACGACTGCCTGCAAACGCTGCAATCAACGCAAGGGCAACCTCTTGCCTGAAGAAGTGGGGATGCAGCTGTTGCGCCGCCCCTTCGAGCCGAGCTATGTAGCATTGGTGCTCTTGAGCAACCCGGTGGCGGCAGCTCGGTGGGAAAAATTGATGGGGGCCGAAAAGGAACACCTCATCAGCGTGCCTGCCTGACAACAACGTGCTGCCTGACGCTGACCTACTGAAACACAAGCGGCAGAAATTGCAAATGACTATAACAGCGGACATCGATCGCTACGCGCCGTGTAACGGCAAAGGGCGTTGCTGTGTTGACAATGCCGTCGAGCACCAGCGTGGCGGCAGCCGATTCCCCCGGAGCCAGCCCAGGGTTGGGCGCCACTGTGATGTCAACCGTCGCCGGCACGACGCCATTCGCTGGCGTCACCGTCAGCCAGCCCCCGCCTGCGCCGCTACGCGCCTCTAGATCGACCGTGAAAGTGCTGCTGAGTGTGCCGAGCACCTGGATGGTCGCCAGCGTTGTCGGCAGCGTGCATGTAGATTCGCCGATTGCAGGCTGCACAATTTCGGTGATTGCACTGGGGCGCAGCGCAATACCTGCCGTCACATCCACGATCACCGGGATCGTCAGTGGAGAGTTCGCCACCAGCGGACTCGGCGCGGTCACAATCAGGTTGGCGCCGTAGGTGGGTGAAAAGACGCCTTGCGCAGGCAAGATCGGCAGAGCATCCGCCGCCATTGCTTCAGCCGTGGGCAACAATGTGCGTGCATCCACTTGTACAGTGAGCACAGCAGGGGTCGCCAGCGTAGATGGTGAGAGCAGCAGCAGGCCGGTCGTCGGCGCCGTGCGGAGCGAAAACGAGATGGCGCCGGTGCGCGTGCGATTCGTCAACGTGATGCTTTGTGCGGTGGAAATTGCGCCAGCCTCAACCGTAAATCGTAACGTTGTCGGGCTGGCGCCAAGTTGATCGCGGCCTAAAGCGTCGAGGTTCCCAAACGCAAGTGTGCGGCGGTTGGTGCTGGTGGTGTAGGTGATCGCGCTGGTGCTGGACGTAATCGGGTTGGTGAACAGAAGAACGGCGTTGTTGCGAATCACGGCGATCTCATCACGTCCGTCGCCGTTTGTATCGCCGCCAGCGCCGTTGCGATAGCCGTTGTCGCTGTCGAGGCGGCTCTCAAAATTGAAGGGTGTATCTGTGCCCAGATTGCTGATGAAAAGGCGTGGACGGGTGTCGTTTGCTGGCACATCGCGCAACAAGAATACTTCATCCTCACCATTGCCGTTGACATCGGCCAGGAAGACCACGCGCGGAGCAGGCAGATAATTGCGCAAGACCACATCCGTGAATTGATTGACGGGCTGATAACGACGCACGACCAGCGCGGCGGCTGGCGGCGCAGCTCTGCGGACCGCCGCTAATTCCTGCCCCGTCGCGCCAGGCTCAACATCCC
This sequence comes from Chloroflexota bacterium, assembly GCA_003451595.1. GTDB lineage: Bacteria > Chloroflexota > Anaerolineae > Caldilineales > Caldilineaceae > Caldilinea. Next base: position 55,757 of record DMDA01000037.1, read on the forward strand.
CAATGACCAAAGCCTGCCAGGGCCGCGAGGCGCTGTCCTCATTCCAGAATCGTGTCAGGACATTGTTCGGTTCACGGCGAAACACGCTGAGTGTCCCTGCATCTTCATTGACCAGCGCGATCTCCGCCTGGCCATCACCGTCGAGATCGCCAACGCTGATATCCGACCAGAGTTCGCGGGTGGAGACATCGGTCAGCGGCAGCCAGACGCGCCCGCCCGCATCAGGGTCTGGCTGAAAGAAAACCTGAATGCGCGTGCGCGCGGGGTTGTCCGCCTCACGATGCACGACGACGATCTCCAGCGTCGCCGGGTTACTGTCCAGGTTGCCAGTGTCAACCAGCAGCGGTTCCCCTGGCAGCACAAACTCGAAGAGCTGCTCCCAGTAGATGCCGCCGATCTGATTGTCAGGATTGACGTTTGTGGTGTTGACAACCGGGTCGTAAATCTTGAGCAAGCCATTTTCGGCGATGGCGATGATTTCGTCATCGCCATCGCCGTTGACATCACCCGCCGTGGCGTCGTACCAGCCACCTTCAGGGCTGCGAAAGACGACTGGCGTCAACCCGACCGGCGTCTGCGGGTCCAGGACGCTAATGAAGCCATTGGCATCGATATAGATGATCTCATCTTCGTTGTTGACGGTTGCCAGGGATTCTGCACTTGCCTGCGCGTGCGCCGGTAGCGCCACGAGGAGCGCGGCTATTGTTGCCAACGCCACTGTGACCGCCAGCCGCGCGCGCCAAAGCAAACAAGTTGCCGTACATGTGGTTGCCCATTGGCCTCCCATTTGTGTGCGTCCCGGCATGTCAACTGCGGCCTACGCCTTGCCTAGCACGGCGGCTAGCAGCGCCATGCGGATGTACATACCGTTACGCATCTGACGGAAGTAGGCGGCGCGCGGGTCGCTGTCCACAGCGTAGCTGATCTCGTTGACACGCGGCAATGGGTGCATGACGATCATGCGCGACTTGGCGCGGCTCATCAACTGTGGGTCAACGATGTAGCGATCTTTGACCAGATCGTACTCGGCCAGATCGGTAAAGCGCTCCTTCTGCACGCGCGTGACGTAGAGCACATCGACATCGCCGATGATGTCGTGCACATCCTCCCGCTCCTCGAATTTGTGTCCGCTGGCCGCCACCACATCAAGCACATCTTTCGGCATGCGCAGAATCTCCGGACTGACAAAGACAAATTCGACCGGATAATTGACAAGCAGTTTGGTCAGGCTGTGCACGGTGCGTCCAAATTTAAGATCGCCGACCATTGCCACTTTAAGCCCGCCAACTTCGCCCAATGCCTCGACGATCGTGTAGAGGTCGAGCAGCGCCTGCGTCGGGTGTTCGCCCACGCCGTCGCCCGCGTTGATCACCGGCTTGCTGGCGTAATGGGCAGCGGTGGCCGCCGAGCCAACTTCAGGGTGACGGATCACGATGATGTCGGCGTAGCTTTCCAGCGTGCGCACGGTGTCGGGCAGGCT
>DMDA01000037.1:57423-60657 GCA_003451595.1 Chloroflexota bacterium
TAGAAAAGGTTGGCAAGAATCTTGCCTTGCAACAGGTCAGCGCTGCCAAAGCGCTCGACCAGGATTTTCATCTCGTTGCCAACGCCGAGGATGTAATCGAGCTTGGCGCGGTCAAACTGGCTGACGCTAATGATGTCCTGTCCGTAGAAGCCATTATTGATGCGGTTGGCGGCCATGCTGTCCACTTGTTTGATTTTTGGTTCCATGAGAAACGCTGCTCCCTATTTGAATCGGAATATCGCAAAATGATGAGAGCAGGAGATTGGAGAATAGAGACTGGAGATTGAAGAGGAGTGCGTCGCCCTGTCAACAATCTCCAAATCTCCAGTTTCCTAATCTCCCACCCTCTGAAACAACACTTTTCCGCTTCCCGGCGTAGCCAACACCGTGCCATGCGCATAGACGGTTTCGCCACGCAGGATGACGCGTTCGACGCGTCCATAGACGCGCTGTCCGGCAAAGGGCGTCCAACCGACTTTGGTCTGGAGTCCTTCATTGCGCAACTCGTAGGCCGCATCGACGTCCACCTCGATCCACGTCTCCGGTTGTGCCGGCAGGCCGTAGATGCGGCGTGGGTTATCGGCGCAGCGTGTCACGATGTCATCCAGCGTGAGCCGCCCCTCGTGTGCGGCGGTGAGCAACAGCGGCAGCATCGTCTCCAGGCCAGGCACGCCCGGCGGCGGTGAGGCTGGCGGTTCGCTCACATCGATTCCCTTTTCCGCCAATGTATGAGGTGCATGGTCAGTGGCAAAGATGTCCACCACGTCCAGATTTTCCCATAATGCCGCAACATCGTCGGGCGTCGCCAGCCGTGGGCGCATATCCCCGCGTGCGCCAAGCCGCGGCAGGTCTTCAGTCGACAGAAACAGATGGTGTGGCGTCACCTCACACGTGACGGGGATGCCGCGCATCTTGGCCGCCCGAATCAGCTCGATCTCGCTGCGCCGGCTGACGTGGACAATATGCAACGGCACGGCGTAGATATGGCTGAGCGCCAGACAGACCGGCGCCATCAACTCCTCGGCGTGGACGGCGACTGGCCCCAGCCCATGCGCCGCGCCCGCCATGCGATAGCCGACTTGCGCCGCCTGCTCGGCCCATGAACGAAAGAGACGGTGCATCATCTCCAGCGTGTCGATGCGCAGGCTGCCAAAGGTGTCGCTCACATAGATTTTCAGCCCACACGCCTGGTCAGCCGCAGGCAGATACGCGTCACCTTCGGTCGTGGTGGCGCCAACAAAAAGCCCGACATCACACACAGCATGTGCTGCGGCGCGTCGGGCTTTGTCGGCCAGTCGCTCTGGCGTCGAGGTGGGCGGATTGGTGTTGGGCATATCCAACACGGTCGTCACCCCACCCGCCAATGCGGCCATGGTGCCGGTGGTGAAATCTTCCTTGTATTCGTAGCCCGGTTCGCGCAGGTGAACATGCGCATCCACCAGGCCGGGGAGACGAAGTGTACTCATGCGTGGCCTTCCTTTTCGAGGAATTGTAGCCGGAACTTCACGATCTGCCCAAACCTGTTGCTGTCAAAGCCGGCGTCAGATGATGACCTATGGCGCGACGTAGCGCCCCAGGTTGGAGGGCGTACATAGCAGTCTCATCATCACTTTAGTTCTGTGGTGGCTTGCGTTTGTAATAGATCAACTCGTTCACGCCGGTTTTTACATAATCCGGCAGCGCACCGACCTGCACATAGCCATGTCGCTGATAAAATCGCTGTGCATCATGGTTGAAGTCGGAAACTAGCAACACGATGCTGGCGTTGGCGGCAAAGAGCGCCCTTTCAGCGTACGTGAGCAGCGCGCGCCCGACGCCCTGTCCCTGCATGTCGGGCGCAACGCCGAAGAGCATGATGTAGCCGCTGCGCTGGAATGCGCCTTCCGCCACATACCAGACAAAGCCCGCCACGCGCTCTTCAACCTCGGCCACGGCAATCGTGGCCGAGGTTTCCAGACCACGCTGTAACCGTCTCGTTGCGGACGCCATGGTTACGCCATAGCGCTGCCAGAGCAAGTTATCTGCCATGATCGCGGCGACTGCAGACACGTCCGCCAGGGTCATCGGGCGAATCCTCAACAAGGCGGTCATCGTGAATGGCGAATCGTCAGCGCGCGCCACATGCTTGTAGACACGCTTGCATGTGGCCACGCGCTTCGGCGGCAATGATGCAACATTGCTCCACGCTATAGGCTTTGGCCCCGATGATCTCCAGATCAAGCGGCCCGGTGTAGCCATGTTCGTGCAGCACGCGGATGTAGCCTACCAGGTCGATGTCCCCGCGCCCGTTTGCCTGCTCTTCCGGCTTGCCTGGTCCCTGCTGGCGTCCCTTGCAATCGCGGATGTGCACATGCCTGATCCGACTGATCACGGCGGCGATGGCTTCGACCGGGTTCTCGTTGGCGCGGTGGATGTGCGACGGATCCATATCCACACCAAAGGCTGGCGAGGTGATGGCCTGCATCATCCGCAGCGTCGTCGGCGTGTTGTAGACCGCCTGCCCGACGTGCGCCTTGACGCACAGGGTGACGCCGTAGCGCTCTGCTTTGAGCGCCAGTTCACCCAACTCGTCGATGGCCTGGACAAAGCTGGCTTCGTCATCGGACTTGCCGCCGGGGCCGCAGTTGATGATCGGCACACCCAGCTCGACCGCAGCTTGCATGGCGTTCTCCATTTTGGCGGCGTCGCGTGACGGCTGCTCCATCGCCAACAAGGCTAGGCCGTAGGTGGCGGCAAGTCGTTTGATTTCTGGGACAAGCTCGCGCCAGCGCTCCAGCACCAGGTGCTCGCTCATGCCGTCGATGGCGGACAGCTCGATGCCGTCGTAGCCAGCCATCGCCAGATAGCGGAAGGCGCTCTCCAGGGGATAGCCGCCGAAGAGGACAGAATTCGCGCCAAGTTTCATAAATAACACCTCTTCCCTTCTTTGATGTCGAAAGTGACGCTGACGATTTTTGACGCAGAGAGGTTCCAAGTCTTGTCAAGAGGGCACAGAATTGCGAGACATTTTCAATCTCTGCGAATCGCTGCGTCTCTGCGTTAGTCTCGCTCAAACAGGTCTCGGTTAAACAGGTCTCGGTTAAACAGTAGATGCGGCTCGCAGCCGCAGGTTCTGGCATACAACTATGTCACGCCGGAGGCGATGACCAACGTACACACCTTTCACGTTACCGGGTGAGGCTCGCAGCCACACCGTCGCGGTCCAACAAGAATATGAGGTTAAAAACCCCACAT
>DMDA01000013.1:0-678 GCA_003451595.1 Chloroflexota bacterium
CAGCCCGCACGTGCGCAGGCTAACGCTGGCAGGGCTGCTGGCAACCGGCGTGCTGGTGATTGCGCTCTTTGTCGGCGTGGCGGGGCCAGTGCTGGCGCTGGCGGCTGCCGCTGCGATCATCGGCGGTGCACTGATTCTCAACGACACGCACTGGGGCTTTGTGGCGCTGTGCGGCGTCGTCTTCTTGATTCCCTTTGCCAGCCTGCCTTTCTCGATCGGCTTCAAACCGACCTTCCTCGACCTGGCGCTGGGCGCGCTCTTTTTCGTCTGGCTCTTCAAGCTGATCATCGGGCAGCAGGCGGAGTTTGTCGCCTCGCCGATCGGGCTGCTGGTGATGATCTTCATGTTGTTGGCGCTCTTTAGTTTTGCGTTGGGGCTGACGCACAGTCCTGCCAACACCTTCTTGTTGCGCCGCTTTCTGGAAATCTTGATCGGCATTGCCCTCTTTTTTGTCGTCATCAACACCGTGCGCGGCGAGGATGAAGCAGTGTGGGTCACGCGCTGGGTGATGCTGGCGGGTTGGGGTGCGGCGGCGATTGCCGTGCTCTTCTACGTGCTGCCGCAGGAAGTCACCGTCGGCATCCTCGACCGCATGGCGCGCTTCGATTATCCGGGCGGCTTCGGTGCGCTGCGTTTCATCGAGGACGATCCCAACGGCACGATGCGCGCCATCGGCAC
>DMDA01000013.1:915-7990 GCA_003451595.1 Chloroflexota bacterium
TTTCCGCGCTGGTTCACCTTTGTGATGTGGACGACGGCGGTGCTGGCGCTCTATCTCACCTACAGCCGTTCGGCGTTGCTGGGGCTGGCGGCGTCGATGGCGCTGCTGGCGCTGCTCAAATATCGGCGGCTGATTCCGCTGGGCATTGTCGGTGCGCTGTTGCTCCTGCTGCTGCCGGTGACGCAGGAATATGTGGCGCGGCTGCTCGAGGGTTTCGCCGGTCAGGATTTGGCGACGCAGATGCGCTTTGGCGAATACAAGGACGCGCTGATCCTGATCGAACGCTATCCGCTCTTTGGCGTCGGCTTCACCGGCACGCCCGACATGGATATCTACCTGGGCGTGAGTATGCTCTACCTGATCATTGCCGAGAACATGGGCGTCATCGGGCTGGCGATGTTTGTGGCGGTGATGGTCGGCTTCTTCGTGATGGCGTGGCGAGCGTGGCGGCGCGGGCTGAATGTGCGCATGGAGGCATTGTTGCTCGGCTACACCGGCGCCATCCTCGGCGCGCTGGTCAGCGGCGTCTTCGACCATTACTGGTTCAACATGACCTATCCGCACATGACGGTGCTCTTCTGGCTCTATGTGGGGATGGCGACAGCGGTGATTTTGGTGAGCGAACGAGACCAGTCAGCAGCAAAAGTCTGACCTGTTTCTCCGCTGTGGTGGTTCCCTCACAAAGACTCAGTATTGACATCCAGTACTATATTTAGCATCATTTGTGTGGGGTAATGTCAAAGTCAGAAAGCGCAGAATGAGAACACACGACATCAATTACTATTTGTCTCTTCCTTACACAATCGAGCTGATTCGTGAGCACGACACAACCTGGTTTGCGCGCGTGGCGGAATTGCCTGGCTGCATGACGGAAGGTGATAGTGCTGCGGACGCAGTCGATATGATCCAGGATGCAATGGCCGGCTGGATAGAGTTGGCGTTGGAAGATGGCCGCGCCATCCCAGAACCAAAACCTCTGGAAGAGTTCAGCGGTAAATTTGTCGTGCGTGTTCCAAAATCTCTGCATCGTGATCTAGTTGCGGCTGCTGCCAGGGAAGAAGTGAGCCTGAATCAGTTCATTGCGACTGAACTGGCACGCGTCGTTGGGCGTCCGCTCCCGAGTTCGGCGAGGATTGCACCCTCCACACCCTTGCGGCGACACATGCTGGCACGGACAACCTTACATGAAGACCATCCGTCCTATCAAACCGAAATCGACTCTGCTGAGCCATCCAGCGAGCGATAATCATTCACTGCATCAGGTATACGCATGACCACCACAACCAACGAATTTGGCACGATCACGCTGGAACCGGCGCCGCCCACCAACGGCAATTTGACGCGCGGGCGTCGTCCTGAATGGCTGCGCGTGCGCGCCGCCGACAGCCCCAAATACCGTGAGCTGACCTCGCTCTTCCGCGGTCAGCGCCTGCACACCGTCTGTGAGGAGGCGATGTGCCCCAACATCGGCGAATGTTGGGGGCGCGGCACCGCCACCTTTCTGCTGATGGGCGACACCTGCACGCGCTCATGTGGCTTCTGCAAGATCAAGACAGGCCGCCCCAGCGCGCTCGACCCGGATGAGCCGCGCCGCGTCGCCGAATCGATCCAGCAGATGGGCTTAAGCCACGCTGTGCTCACCAGCGTCAACCGCGACGAGCAGCCCGATGGCGGCGCCTGGGTCTTTGCCGAAAGCCTGCATTGGATTCACCAACTCGTGCCGCATTGCACGGTCGAGGTGCTCATCCCCGACTTCAAGGGCGACTGGGCGGCGCTGCAGGTCGTGATGGACGCCAAACCGGAGATTCTCAACCACAACACCGAGACCGTGCCGCGCCTCTATCGCACGGTGCGCCCGCAGGCGAAGTACACGCGCAGCCTGGAACTGCTCCAGCGCGCCAAGCGCATGGATCCCGAAGCGCTCACCAAGTCCGGCATCATGGTCGGGCTGGGCGAGACGTGGGACGAGATTCTGCAGGTGATGGACGACCTGCGCGCCCACGATCTCGACATCATGACCATCGGCCAGTATCTACAGCCGAGCCGCTTTCACCTGCCGATTGCACGTTACTACACGCCGGATGAGTTCGCCCGCCTCAAAGAAGAAGGCGAGGCGCGCGGCTTCAAGTGGATGGAGTGCGGTCCCCTCGTGCGCTCCAGCTATCACGCCGACGGGCAGGCGCATCTCAGCCCGAGGCGGCGGTAGCCGATGTCAAAAGTCTACCTGGACACGTGTAGCACTGGTTTCGTCAACTGTGCTTGAGTTAGAGATAGCGCAGAATCCGCTGCGATGAAATGTAGGTATCCTTTTGACAACGACTCCTGAGAACTCACTTGTCAGCTACTTCCGCCAACGTCAAGCCGACATCCTCGCCACGATCGGCGAACTCGTCACACACGAGACGCCCAGCCAGGACAAGCCGCGTCTCGACACCTTCGCGGCGCAGTTGGCAGCGCGGCTGACCGCAGCCGGCGCCGCAGTCGAACTCATCGAACAGCCTGCACGCGGCAACCACGTGCGCGCCCGCTTCGTGCATGGGGACGACGCGGCGCCGCCAGCATTGGTGCTCTGTCACTACGACACCGTGTGGCCCGTCGGCGCGTTGGCGACGCACCCCTTCCGCGTTGAGGGCGGCAAAGCCTATGGCCCCGGCATCTTCGACATGCAGAGCAGCCTGGCGCTGGTCGAATACGTCATGCGTGGGGTGCACGACCTGGAGATCACGCTGCCGCGCCCCGTCATCGTGCTGATCACCTCCGACGAGGAGATCGGCAGCGGCTCGTCGCGGGCGCTGATCGAGGCGGAAGCGCGACGAGCCGCCTACGTGCTGGTGATGGAGTCGCCGCTGCCCGGCGGCGTGCTCAAGACCGCGCGCAAAGGCACGGGAACCTTCACCGTCGAAACCATCGGACGCGCGGCTCATGCTGGCGTCGATCCGTACAAGGGCGTCAACGCCATCGCCGAGATGGCGCATCAGGTGTTGGCGATCCACGCGCTGGCGGATCGCGACGCCGGCACGACCGTGAGCGTCGGCGTGATCGAGGGCGGCACTGCGACCAACGTTGTGCCGGCGCGCGCGGTGGCGCAAGTGGACGTGCGGTCGTGGACGCAAGCCGAAGCCGACCGCATCGCGCAGGCGATGGCGGCGCTGACGCCCGTGCTGCCCGGCGCGCAGGTCATCGTGCGCGGCGGCTGGAATCGCCCGCCGCTGGAACGCAGCGCCACCGCCGCGCTGTTCGAGCGCGTGCGTGCCATTGGACGCGGCCTCGGCATGGAGCTGGCGGAAGGCGGCACCGGCGGCGGCAGCGACGGCAACTTCACCGGTGCGCTCGGCGTCCCCACGCTCGATGGACTTGGCGTCCCCGGTGACGGCGCGCACGCCGATCATGAGCATATTCTGGTGGACGAGATTCCGGGGCGGGCAGCGCTGTTGGCAGCGATGTGGAAGGAGCTATAGACCCAACGATGACGCAGCCTCTGAAACCTTCCGCGCAACGTGTGCAAGATGCGCTTTATGCTGGCGGCTTCGCCAATCAAGTGATCGAGTTGGCTGATTCGACGCGCACTGCGGCGGAGGCTGCGGCTGCGGTGGGGTGTGCAGTCGAGCAGATCGCGAAATCGCTGGTCTTTGTGGGCAGATCGAGCGGGACGGCTATCCTCGTCATTGCATCAGGCGGCAACCGTGTTGACGAGAGGAAGGTCAGTGCACTGCTTGGCGAGAAGATCAGCCGCGCTGATGCTGAATTCGTGCGCGCACAGAGCGGCTTTGTGATCGGCGGCGTCCCGCCCATCGGCCATGTACAACCGTTGCGCACCCTGATCGACGCCGATCTGCTTACCTACGCCGAAATCTGGGCGGCGGCGGGCCATCCCCACGCGGTTTTTCGGCTGAAGCCTGTCGAATTGGTGCAGATGACGGGCGGCGCCGTGGCCGACATCAAGAGCACGGCGCCGGCAGCGTGACCTTGACATTGCACAAACTTTGCATGTTTAGCGTGCTTGACATCCACGCCAAGCATCGTAAAACCCGCATTGAGCAAACTATCTTCTATTATCTAGGTATGCCTGTTGGCGATGTTTTGCCCAGAATTGCGGCGGCGTCGATGTCCTGCTACAGGTGTGGAACCTCAGCGCAAGCAGGTCTGGAGGCAGCTTGATTCACGATATAGGAGAGAGGCGACGGCCGGATTTGAACCGGCGATGGAGGTTTTGCAGACCTCTGCCTTACCACTTGGCTACGTCGCCGTGCTATGATTAGAGTAGCAAGCGACAGCAGAAATGTCAAATCTGCCAAAGGACAGGGGTAGTTGACAATGGCAAAACCAACAAATCAGGATGAAATACTTTACTGCGCCCGTTGCGGCGTCTCCTTTCTGTGGACGCGCGAGGAGCAAAAGCAGCCCAACGTCAGCGCCCCGCGACATTGCCCCGGCTGCCGGCAGCTGACGCCGTCTCCCGGCCGGGAGCGTGGCCTGGTCAAGTGGTACGACCGCCGCAAGCATTATGGCTTCATCGTGCGCGCTGGCAAGCCCGAAATCTACGTACATCGCAGCGCGCTCCAAAGTCAACGGCCACTGCGACCAGGCGATCTGGTGGAGTTCGCGGTCGAAGAAAGTGCACGTGGACCGGTGGCGGTGGCGGTGACGCTGCTTTCAGCCAGCGCCTCAACTGGGAACGCCGCCGAGACTGCCGCTCAAGCCGCCGCTGGCGCCTCTGCCTGATTCCACACAACTGCAACCCCATTGCAACTCCTCTCTTGCAGGATAGGGACAGCCAGGCGCCGCTTGCAACGGCGCTCCTCAACGTGAGTCCAGATCGTTCAGCAGAAAATTTGTATCGTGTCCTTTTGTGACGAGGAGAAACGCACTTCATGTACGAGCAAAACCTTGCCGCGCAGATGACGCAGGAATGGACGAAAGCCCCGCGCTGGGCTGGCATCACCCGCCCTTACACGGCGGAACAGGTGTTACGCTTGCGTGGTAGCTTCATGGTCGAGTATACGATTGCCCGCATGGGCGCCGAGCGTTTGTGGAGTGTGCTTCACACCGAACCATTTGTGCGCGCGCTGGGCGCCGTCACTGGCAATCAGGCTGTACAGATGGTGCAGGCTGGGTTGAAAGCCATCTACATGAGCGGGTGGCAGGTGGCAGGCGACAACAACACCGCCGGTGAAACTTATCCTGACCAGAGTCTCTATCCGGTCGACAGCGTTCCGACATTGGTGCGACGTATCAACAAGGCATTGCAGCGTGCGGACCAGATTTCGCATATGAACGGGCAGCATGATCGCTACTGGATGGCGCCGATCGTGGCCGATGCAGAGTCGGGCTTTGGCGGTACGCTCAATTCCTACGAATTGATGCGTGCGATGATTGAGAGCGGCGCCGCCGGTGTACACTTTGAGGATCAGTTGGCATCAGCAAAGAAGTGCGGGCATATGGGCGGTAAAGTGCTTGTGCCGATGCAGGAGTTCATCCAGAAACTGGTGGCTGCCCGGCTCGCGGCTGACGTGATGGGCGTTCCGACCGTGCTGGTGGCGCGCACCGATGCCGATTCGGCGCAACTCATCACCAGCGACATTGATGGCCGCGATGCACCGTTCATTGCCAGCCGAGATCGCACTGCCGAAGGCTTCTACTACATCAAGGGCGGGATCGAATATGCGATCGCGCGCGGTCTGGCCTACGCGCCTTACGCCGATCTCATCTGGTGTGAAACTTCTCGTCCCGATATCGGCGAGGCGCGCGAGTTTGCCCAGGGCATCCATGAGAAATTCCCTGGCAAAATGTTGGCCTACAACTGTTCGCCCTCCTTCAACTGGCGGCGCAACCTGGACGAGAAGACCATTGCCACCTTCCAGGAGCAACTGGGCGAGATGGGGTACAAGTTCCAGTTTGTCACGCTTGCTGGCTTCCATTCTCTCAATAGCGGCATGTTTGAGCTGGCGCAAGCCTACAAGAATGAAGGCATGGCAGCCTACACGCGGCTCCAAGAGAAGGAGTTTGCGATGGAGAAGGAGTACGGCTTTAGTGCGGTCAAACATCAGAGCTTTGTCGGCGTCAGTTATTTCGACGAAATTCAATTAACCGTCACCGGCGGCACTGCCTCGACCACAGCACTCACGGGGTCCACCGAGGCAGCGCAGTTCGTCGCCGTTCATTAGCAGAGTTGCTGGGGACTGATACATTGTGTGGCTATCGCCTTTCAGGAAGCTCGAGCTTCCTGAAAGGCGATATGTTTTCTAGGGGATGTCCTGACAGAAAAGGGACGGGTGTAGGGTGCGTTGTGCACAGGCGTATGGTAGAATGGTGTACGCAGGCTGCGACAGTGCAGCGTTGCCTGACCGTGAAAAAAGAAAAGTTGCGCTCTCTCCAGGCGAGCACAATTTTTCATCTATGCTTCATGATCGAAATGGCTAATCAAAGGAGATTCTGCCATGACCAAACAAACCGTTTTGGCGCCCAATGATGGGTCAGCATTCTGCCGCGAGATTTATCCCCACCTGCTCAAATTCTTTCCGCCTGAACAAACTCGTCTGATTTTGTTGCGCGTGGGCGCGCCGCCTGCCGGTCATGTGCCTGCGCCGCCGCGCCCAACCGGCTACGACGGCACGGTGACGATGTACGCCAGCGACCGTGACGCCAATCTGGCGGTTCACCCGATCTATGCCAGCCAGGAATGGGAGAGCGCCATCGCCGCAATTCAGAGTGAGCTGGCAGGTGACATCCACCTGTTGCAGCAGGCGGGCTATGAAGTGGAGCTAGAAGTGCGCTTTGGCGAGCGGGGTGAGGAAATTGTGAAGTACATCGAGCATCACCCTGTCGATGCAATTGCCATGACCACGCACTGGCGCACGGGTCTGCAAAAACTGATTTTCGGCAGCGTTGCTCAATATGTAGCTGCGCGCGTCAATGTGCCCATCTTGATGGTGCGGCCCAGCGGCGACTAACCAATCAGTTCCATGCCTGACGCGCCGGGAACCGCCACCATCAGGAGCGACGAAGCACGAACCGGCGTTTTCAGGGGTGACGGCTAGCTTTGTACTTTTACAAAACAGGCGGGGGGGGGGGGGGG
>DMDA01000038.1:0-18389 GCA_003451595.1 Chloroflexota bacterium
CCGCCCCATTCGCCCGCCAGGCCTCGGCGGTTGCGAACCGCCGCTACGCAAGCTGCGCCAACTCTTCCCAATACACAATCGCGGTCTCGATGCCGCGTGCGAACATTTCGATGCTGAAATGCTCGTTGGGCGAGTGCAAGCCGTCGCTGTCCAGCCCGTAGCCCATCATCACCACCGGAATCTTGAGCAGGCTGGCGATGTCGGCGACGACCGGAATGCTGCCGCCGCCGCGCGTGAAGACGGGCGCGTGTCCCCAACCGCGTTCATAGGCGCGCGCCGCCGCCTGCATTTCGGGAATGTCGAAGGGAATCAGCGCCGCCCGCCCCGTCGTCAAGAGGCGGACATCGAGCTTCACCGTTGGCGGGGCGATGGATTCCAGGTAGCCCTTGAGCAGCTCAAAAATCTTGTGCGGGTCCTGGTTGGCGACCAGCCGCGAGCTGAGCTTGGCGCCCGCCTTCTGCGGAATGATCGTCTTGGGGCCGGGACCACTCCAGCCGCTCCACAGGCCGTTGATGTCGAGCGTGGGGCGGGCGGAAAGCCGCTCGCGGATGGTGAAGCGCTGGTCGCCCCACAGCGCCGGCACGCCGGTGACCGCTTTGTACTGCTCCTCGCTCAGGTCGGTCTTGGCGATCATGGCGCGCTCGGCTGCGGTCAGCGGCACGACATCGTCGTAGAAACCAGGCACGGCGATGGTGTTGTCCGGGTTGTAGAGCTTGCCCAGCATTTCGACCAGCGCCAGCGCCGGATTGTGCGCCGCACCGCCCCACAGCCCGCTGTGCAGGTCGTCCTTCGGCCCTTCGACCTCGATCTCGATATAGGTCATGCCACGCAGGCTATGCGTGATCGACGGCGCATCGATGCTGGGCATCGAGGTGTCGCTGATCACGCACACGTCGGCTTTGAGCAGGTCAAGATGCTGCTCGATGAAGGGCGTCAGGTTCGGCGACGAGACCTCTTCCTCGCCCTCGATCAGAAATTTCACGTTGACCGGCGCGGCGCCGCTGCTCTTGAGCCAGGCTTCCAGCGCCTTGACATGAATAAAGAGCTGGCCCTTGTCATCGGTGGCGCCGCGCGCATAGATTTTGCCGTCGCGCACCACCGGCTCAAAGGGGTCGCTGATCCAGCCGTCCTCCATCGTCGCCGGCACCACGTCATAGTGACCGTAGACCAGCACCGTCGGCCTGTCCGGCCCCGCACCCATCCACTCGCCATAGACGACCGGATGGCCGGCAGTCTCCATCACCGCCACTTTGTCCAAACCGAGCGTCTGCATGTGCGCGGCAAGCCACTCCGCCATCTTGCGCACGTCGCCAGCATGAGCCGGGTCGCCGCTGAGGCTGGGGATGCGCAGCATCTCGAACAATTCGCCCAGAAATTTCTCAACGTTTGCACGTGAATACGCGCGTGCACCGTCGCTCGCTTGTGTCATCAGTCATCTCCCTATCAAAAAACACGAGAACATCGATGCGCCGTCACTTCGCCTTTGTTGGCTTGGGCTTCTTTTCGGCAACCATATCCTCGGCAGAAAGCTGGCCGGGCTTGTAATTGGGCAGTCTGGTCGACGGGATCAGCGCCAGCAGCGAGATCGCCGCCAGCAGCAGGAAGGTGGCGCGCAGCGCGCGCAGACGCGCCGCGGCGTTGATGGCGACCGCCTCGTCGATCTGATCCTCCGCCACCGAAGTCTGGCTCAACACTTCCTTCAGTTGGTCGTTGCTGACAAAGTCGATGTTGTCAAAATTGATTTCCTGCTGCAGCGACGGCGGCAGATTGGACTGGGCAAAGGCGGTCGTGATCATCACCGACAGCAACACCACCGCCACGACGCCCGCAAAAGCCGCGCCCAGCGCTGACGACACATTGTTCACCACCCCGCGCAGCGCGCCCACGTCGCCCGCCAATTCTTTGGGCGAGGCGGAGACGAGCACGTTGAAGAGCAGCGTCAACGTCGTGCCTTCGCCCAAGCCGACCAGGATCAGCCCAAAGATGACGGCTGGCGTGCTCCAATCATTGCCAATTGTGAAGGCGAGCACGAGCATGCCGGCGCCAACCAGGACAAATGAGATGAGAGCAAGCAGGCGAGGCGTCAGCCGATCATAGAGTCGCACCGAAAGGATCGCCGCCGCCGCCACCGTAATCGCATAGGGCACGATGGCGATCGAGGTGAAAAAGGGAGTGCGATCCTGAACGATCTGAATGTAGAGCGGGATCAGGAAGCTGATCGCCGACCCAAGCCCGCCTGCCACCAGGAAGGCATAGACGGCGTTGCGTTCTTCGGACGTGTCCAACACTTCAAGCGCCAGCAGCGGCGTCTTGTTCTTCGCCACGCGGCGCTCCGACCAGGCGAAAAACGCCTGTCCCAGCACCACGCCGAGCAGCAGCATAAAGGGCGCCGGCGACAAGCCCAGAATCGAGATCGGCGCCGCCGGTTTGGCAATCACAATGCCCCAACTGTTGAGGTTATTGAAACCAAACAAGAGCAGCGCAATCGCCAGCGCCGAAAGCACGACGCCGACAAAATCGATGCTGATGCCCTTGTGGCGCGGCACCGGCTTCATGCGAAAACTGAGGAACAGCACTGCCAGCGAAATGACAAAGATCAATCCAAACGAGACACGCCAGGTCAGCGCCGTGGCAATGTAACCGGCGACGATGAAGGTCAGCCCGCTGGCGACCGCCGGAATGCTGGCGAGGATGCCCAGCGACTGTTCTTGTTGGCGACCGCTGTAGTTGGCGGCGATCAGCACGACCAGCGTCGGCACCAGCAACGCCGCGGCAATGCCTGCCATTGCCTGCGCAATGTTCATCATGTTGGCGTCGGTGGCAATCGCCATCAGCGCCATCGCCGCGCCGTGCCCGACGGCGCTGACCTGAAAGACCAACCGCTCGCCAAAGAGCTTACCGATCTTGGCGCCCAACATGACAAATGCCGCCACAAAAAGCGAGTAGAGCACCAGCGCCGTGGAGATCGACGTTGCGGGCGCATTCAGGTCGTCGACGATTGGCCCCAGGGAAACAGGCAGCGCGTTGATGTTGATGCCCATCTGTAGCTGAGCGAGCACAATGATTGCCAACGGCGCCCAAGATGCTCTCAGTGCAGCCTGGGCAGTGGTTTCTACAATAGTCGATGCAGCAGGTTTTTTAGCCATATTCTGTCCAGACACACAACAGTAAATCTCGACCAAACAAGAAACGCCCACCATTGTAAACGCTATCCTGGAAGATGGGGGTATCTTCCAGGATGAGTCACAGAACCATCATCAGCCGACGCCAGGAGAAAGCCGGCAAGACGCTACTGCCGCCGAACTATTGTCGGGTAAAGACAACCGCCGTCGAGCCGTCGCCGCGGCGCAGCGTCAGGCGGTTGCCGTCGATCTGGAAGGTGACGGCGGATTGCAGCGCGGCGCGGAACTGCGTCTCCTGCTCCATGACGCCATCAGGCTCGCTGCAAGCCATCATCCCACCCGCGAGGGCGCCGATGGAAATGTTGCTGCCGCTCACCCAGTACGCGCCACCGAAGTCGTTGCAGCTGCTGTTGCCGGTCACCTGATCGGCGCTGAAGCGGGTGGTCAGCCTCGACCCGACGAGCGGGCTGACGACAGCGTCGCGTCCGTTGTTGAAGCCGGTCACTTCCCAGTTCGTGCCGCTCAGCGGGTTTTGCGGCGCGGCCGGCGTGACGTTGATCGTCACCTGGCGGAACTGCACCGAACCGTCACGCAGTTGGACGCGCATCTCATAGGTCGTAGTCACCGGCGGGCAGACTTGCTCGGAACCCTGACCGACACGCGGGAACTGCTGGAAGGGCTGTCCCTGCGGATAGACCCACACCGCCTGCACATTTTCCACCGACCAACGGATCGTCGTGCATTCGCCCTGGTTGATCGTGGTGCGGTCAGCCGTGAACGAAATCTGTGCGGTCGGCGTCGCAGTCGGTTGCGGCAACGGCGTCGGCGTGGGCAGCGGCGTCGGAATGATCACAACCGGCGGCGGCGGGGACGCAATGATCGGCACATCGGCGGCGTTGCTGGCGGCGACAAAGTCCGCCGAGACCCAGCCATTGCCGCCCGGAGCGGCTGGCACGGCAACGACCCACCAACGCCCGTCGGCGCTGCGCCCGATGATCTCACCGGTCTCGCCAAAAGGCGCCACGCCCAAGATCGGGAAGTTGGTGCCAGGACCCGAACGGATATTGACGCCGTTGGGCGCGGTGACGCGTCCGGTCGGCACGGCTGGCGCTGGTTCGGGGAAGTCCACTTCCTGCTCGCGGATCATGTGAACGGCGATGGCGTCGTCGGCGTTGCGCAGCTCGATGAAGTCGCCGTCGACCGTGAAGGTGGCGGCGCTTTCTAGGGCGGCGAAGAACTCGGCTTCCTGTTCCATGACGCCCGACGGGCTGCTGCACAGCCGCCGCGTGGCGCCGATGTTGTCGATGACGATCGACCCGTTCTCGGAAGCCTGCACCGTGGCGAAGAAGTCGTTGCAGCCAGCGTTGCCGGAGACCAGGTTGGCGTCGTCGATGTTGATGATGATGTCGGCGCCCAGCAGCGGACTGACCACAGCCTCGCGCCCGTTGTTGTAGCCGGTCACCACCCAGGTCGTACCGGCCAGATCAGCTTTAGCGGCGACAAAGGTAGCAAGCACGGTCGAACCGTCAAGCAGAATGAGCTGACCGCTGCGCAACTGGTAGCGGTTAGCCGCATCGAGCGCCGCCATGAATTCGGCAGCTTGCGCGGCGACCGCAGGGGGGCAAGCCATCATCGTCGATGCCGCCGGTTCAAAATTGATCGTCGAGCGGCTGGCCGTGAAGGTTGTCGTGTAACGATTGCAGCCGTCGGCGCCACTGACGGCGCCATCTTCACCAAAGTTCATTGTGATCGAGCTGCCCGGCAGCGGCAACTGACCGTTGAGGGTGCTGAGCACCCAGTTGCTGCCAGCCAATGGCGTGCTGGCGGCAAACAGGGGCTGCGCAGCCACCACCACCAACAGACCCATCAGCAAGAGTAGCGTTGTTCGTAGAGCACGCAATTTCAAGAGAGGCTCCTTTCGCTAAGCAACATGGAATGACCGGGTAACAGGAACAGCAAATTGACTTTCAGGCATCACACACTGTCGCCAAAACACATGACACAACACCCCTTTTTTGTTAACCAATAAGGTGCTTGCGCAGTCAGCTTTGCTCTTCTCGCCATTACATAGTAGCAAACAGTACGGCAACAGTCGTGATCCTTTCAGGATCATTTAGGCTGTCTCCTGCAGCGCAGCACTATCAATACAACAAAGCGCATTTGATAGAGATTGTTGAGCAAACCGACTAGCGCCGCCTGGTCAGGCAATTCCCCCTTCAGGAGTGTGACCTGTGTTCCATCTTTGCGGTGCGATAGGTGCACTTCCACCCCCTCGAATCGATCGCGCCAGCGCGGATCGATATGACCGTCCACCCCAATAGAGTAGATGGAAGGTTGGTCGAAATGGCCGCCAGCAGATAGGTGAGGAAGGTGACAGGATCGTTGTCGTGCTCGTCGAGTGCAAGCCAGGCGCTGAGACGGGGCGTGGTGCGCAACCACTCACTTAGCAGCGTGGTCTTGTCTGCACATTGCCAGCCGACAACCCGTGTGGTAGAATCGCTTACAAATGTAACATATTTTAGCAAGTTCTTCCCAGTTTGCGATTTAAACCTTACCCAGTCTGTAGGAGGCAGTGCATTGCCTCATTATCGATGCAAAAATGAGCAGTGCCAGGCGACGATGGGCGCAACGCGCACGCCGGCAGTCGCACTGTTGCTGGCAATTGCGCTGCTATTGCTGACAACAGTGAGTACACCACTGAAAGCGGCGCCGGCGTTGCATCCAGCCGCCTATCCAACGCCGCCCGTCGGCTGCAACGAACTGGTGACAAACGGCACGTTTGAGTCCCCCATCTTCCTGAACTGGAGTCCGCAAGGCTTTGTGGTGGCCGATCCCTCAGTCAAGATCGGCGGCACGTTTTCGGCGCGCATTGGGCTAACGGCCAGCGACCCCAATCAGAATATCGCCAGCAGCATCCGTCAGACGATCAACCTGCCTGCTGGTTTTGACATCAGCCTGTCGTTTCAGTGGTTTCCCAAGTTCGATCTGGATATCAGCGACGCCGATATCCAATTCGTGAATATCCAGACAGCGAACGGTTCGATCATTCCGGTGGTTTCCAACACCAAACAGAACAGCACGACCTGGTTGCCAATCAATTTCCCGCTGAATAGCTTTGCAGGTCAACAGATTACGTTGATCTTTGGCGTCAATAACGATGGTGTGGGCAGCAAGACCTGGATGTACGTGGACGACGTGTCGATCATCGCCTGCCCGACGCCCTCCACCGCCACACCAACCCCCACGATCACTGCGACGATGACACCTACACCGCCGCCTACTCCCCTGCCCGAAGGCTGTGTGACCACCGAGATTCCTAATGGCGGTTTTGAGAATGACACCGCCTGGATTTTTGGCGACGACCCGACGCCGCCATCATACGTCAGCAATCCCGTCCGCAGTGGCGTGCGTTCAGTGCGGTTGGGGATCGATCCAGCCACCACGCCCGGCGTCTCTGGCAAGGAGAGCTTCTCTTCTATCCGCCAGGCTATTAACCTTCCAACGACGGCAAACGTCGCCAAGATCAGTTGGTGGCATTACGACCGCACCGAGGAGGGCGTCCTTTCGGAAGCGCCGCGCATGATCCTGGTGGATCGCCAGGAAATGGTGCTACTCAACATGGATTTGTCGACCGCAGCGGTGCTCTATAGCGCCCGGCTCAACAGCGGCGCGTGGGTGCAAACGACGGTGGATTTGATCAATTTTCGCGGGCGCCCGCTCTTTCTTTACTTCAACGTGCTCAATGATGGCAACAATCTGCGCACATGGCAATTCATCGACGACGTGACTTTGACCCTCTGCTATCCGCCCACACCGATCCCGACGCCAACCTCGCCGCCCACAGCCACGCCCACCCCGACGATTACAGCGACGGATACGCCGCTCCCCATGGCGACGGCAATGGACAGCAGCGCACCGCCAACGATCGACCCAAACACCATCCTGCGCAATCAAGGCGATCCTGTGGTCGAAAATGTCGCTGCCAGCAGCGCACAGACGGCGTCCGCCACGCCCGCCGCAACCCTGTGGTTTGGCCGCGCCCCCGGCGATGTATTGATCTGGGTTGGCGTGATGGTGGGCGGCCTGGCGATCATCGGCATGTTGGCCTGGCTCATCCGCCAATACCGTGGTCCTAACGCCGCGCCCTGAGCACTTGCCTCCACTCATTTCAACCCGTTTCGTGCGCAACCTTACTTGATGCACTTCCTGCGCTCCGCTATACTTTGTGGAGCGTTCACAATGTTCGCGCATCATGTGAGGAGGAAGGAAACCGATTAGATGAACAGTGATTGTCTGATCCAGGACGCCCCGGCGGCCAGTGCATCTTCACTGCTGTCCACGGCGTATGGCCCACACGCCCACCCCACCGGCTTTGAGGTGCTGGCTGCAGAATGGAATGATCTGGTTGCCCGGACGCGCTTCAATTCGATCTTTCTCACCCACGAATGGCAGACAACCTGGTGGGCCGCACTAGGTCAGGGCGATCTCTGGATCGTGGCGTTTCGTTGCCCGCAGAGCAAAACATTGGTCGGGATTGCGCCCCTCTTTCTACACACGTTGGAGAGCGGTGCTGACGCTGGCAAACGCCAGTTTAACCTGGTGGGCTGTATCGAGGTCAGCGACTATCTCGACATCATTGCCGAACGCGACCGCGAGCAAGAGGTCTATGCGGCCTTGCTCGCCTGGCTGCATGGCCCGGATGCACCCGCCTGGGATATTCTCGACATTTGCAACCTGCCCGAAGCCAGCCTCACCTATCAAGTGCTGCCGGAACTAGCGACAACCTACAACCTTGACGCGACTGTGTTTCAGGAAGATACGGCGCCGCAATTCATCCTTCCCATGCGGTATGAGGAGTATTTACAGACCCAGGTGGATAAGAAACAGCGTCACGAGATCCGTCGCAAACAACGACGCGCCGAGCGCGAAGCCGCCATTGGCCTATATCTGGTCGAGCCGGAGCATGTACTCGAAGCCGAGGTGGATGACTTCATCGCCTTGCAGCGCGCCAGCCGCGCCGACAAGGCGGACTTCATGACGCCCCAGATGCGCCGGTTTTTCCTCGCCGTCGCCCGTCGCATGTTGGAAGCCGGCTATCTGCGCCTCTTCTTCCTGACCATCAACGGTGACAAGGCGGCGACGCTTTTTGCCTTTGAGTACGATCGCCGTTTCTGGCTGTATAATTCCGGCTACGATCCAGATGCTCACGCCCAGCTAAGTCCCGGCTGGGTGCTGTTAAGCTACGCCATCCAATATGCCATTGCTACGGGCTGTCGAGTCTTCGACTTCATGCAAGGCGACGAAGAGTACAAATATCGTTTCGGCGCCACCGACTACAAAGTGATGCGTGTGACGCTGCGCAAAGCCTGACAGTTTTCAAGACCTTGACGCTCGACGATGACGGGACAGTTTGACGAAGCTAGAACAAACCTTGTGAGGCTCAATGCGAGGCAACGGCGCACCATCTAACGACCCCAATCCACGCTACGACAATAGTGCAGATGACGACTATGACCTGCTCGACGACCTGGCTGACGACCCGTCTGAAGGTGAGCTGCGACGCGGCAATGCGCGCCAGCGCGCCCAACAGCGCGATTATCGCCCGCGCTATAGTAAGCCTGGTCGTCGCCCGGCTGCAGAACGCGAGGGAGCGTTCAATGCGCTGCTCTGGCTGCTAGATGGCGCCACGGGCGTTGTCGAGGAACTGCGTCACAATGATCTAGGGCTGCCGGAGGAGTTCTGGGTGCACGCCGACGCTGCGCGTAAAGAAACGCTGCTGGCGCTGCGCGCCATCCTCGATGACTGGATCGATGAGACGGATGATGCCCCTGCACCGCCCAAAGCCGAATCACCCAAACGACGCGGGGGTATCGACATCGATTTCTGATACGGCCTGCCGGTGGTCAATCGTCAACCATCATGTCGCACAGGTCGCCCAGTCGATCACTTGTCCTCTAGTTTCACGTCCGCTGGCTCTTCCGCCGAGACGCTGACCACGCGCTCTTGCGCCACGCTCACCTGCCCGGTGCGCCCTCCCGGTGCGCGGCTCACCCACCGCCGCGCTGTTACGATCACATCCACCCGGCGCTCACCGCGCAGACTGGAATGATAGGCCGCCAACTGCGCCGCCGTCAGGATGTCGCGTTCATCTGGCGCGGCGCCCGGTGTCCGAACAATCACATGCGCACCGGGTGCGCCCCGCACATGCAGCCAAACGTCATCGGCGCGCGCCAGTTGAAAAGTGACTTGCTCATTCTGTCGCGCGTTGCGCCCGACAATGATCTCAACGCCGCGCAGTGTGCGATAGCGCAGTGGCCCATTTTTGCTGCCTGCTGCTACCCTCTCGCGACGCACAGGGGAGCGCACAAAGCCAGCGCGCTGCAACTCCTCAATCACAGCCGCCAATTCGGGCTGATTGACAGCGCGCTGTGCATCCAGGGCGAGTTGCGCCAGCAGCGCCTGGTCAGCCAGCAACAGCGCGCGGCGCTGTGGAATGATCTGCGCCGCGCGTTCCAGCCTGGCCGCGCGCTTGAACATGCGCTGCGCCTGCTCGACCGGCGCCAGCGTTGCGTCAAGCTCGATGCTCAGCATAGCGTCGCCAGTGTCCACCGTCAGCACGCGTTCTCCTGGCGTCACCTGACCGGCCAACGCCAGCAACCAGCTTGCCTGTGTGCGCAGTGCTGCAGCCGCACCGGGCGCCGGCTCATCGCCGGCCAATGCGTTCAACCGACGTATGACCTGGGCGTTGGCGCGCGCGATCTGCGCCAATACCTGGGCGCGTTGCGCAGCATAGGGGTCAACGGTTTGCGCGTCAGCGTTGCTGGCAAAGAAGCGTTCCAGCGCCACACTCAGCGTAGGCTGGGGGATGAAGTGACCACGAAAGTGGATTGGATAAGCCGCAAAGCCGATCCATGCGCCCGCCTCTTCGATCAAGCCGGGCTGCCATGTCCCGCTTGCCACCGGCGCCCAAAGCTCCTGCAACGCCTGCGCCACGGCCAATACATTGGCGCCCTGATCGGCGTTGCTGTCACCGGCGGCGCGCCAGGCGATCTCTCGCGCCGCCGTAGGGCTGAGGCCAGCGATCCCCCCCACCAAAGCCTTCCATAGCGGCCCTGGTTGGGCGACGATGTGCGCAAGCTGACCGTAATAGTCGGCGCTGCCATCATCAAGGGGCGACAATTTAACAGGCGCCGGCGGCAGTGCGTACGGACGTCCCGGCAGCAACGCACGTCCCTCACCCATCGCCGGCAGGTGATGCAGGCACTCCAGAATCCGACCTGCAGGATTGAGCAGAAGCGCGTTCGGCTGACGCCCGATCAACTCCACCACGAGGGTAGTTGCACCCGTTTCAACGTGTTCGAAGTTCAGGCGGAGCACGCGCTCGGTCGGGTCTGGCTGGGCGATAGCAACGAGTCGTGCCTCGCGCACATATTTGCGCAGCAGCAAGAGCAGAGGCGTCTCGCCAGCGCCGCGACGAAGTTTATAGCTCACAGTATGGATGCGCGCCGCGCCAGGCTGCAGCGCCAGCAACAGTTGATGACGCGCACCCTGAGCATAAACTTCAAAACCAAGCGAATTTTCGTCGACCAGCAGCACCTGCTGAATCCGCCCTGGACACAAAGTCTGGTTGAGTTCTGCGGCCATGCAGGCCAGCGTCAGCGCGTCGAAGTGCATAGCTGGCTACACTGGCTGTGGGTCAAGCGCCTGCTGCCGCAATGCACGCGCCATCACCGGCTCACGGTGCGCCATCGTACCGCCGGCCGCAAAATAGGTGCGGATGCTCTCATACCAATCGCGCTTGACGCTCATGGCGGCGTAGGCCGATTCCAACTCGGCAGGGGTGAAGTCAGCTGGATAGCTGTTCTCAAAGAAACAGAGCGCGCGTGGGATGCGCGGCTTGACCGGCGGGTACTTCTCTGGATCGATGACGCCGATACACAACCCGTAGAGCGGCAGCACGCCGGGCGGCAACGCCAATTCCTGCGCAATCAGGTCAGTGTGATTCTGTACGGCGCCGATATAGCACGTGCCGTAACCAAGCGCCTCGGCGGCGACAACCATGTTTTGCGCCACCATCGTGGCGTCAGTGGCGCCGTAGATCAGGCCGATGCGAGCGCGCATGCCCCATTCCCCGCCGCGCTGTTCGATCAGCCGCCGCAGCCGGTGAACATCGAGACAGACGATAAAGAATTCGGCAGCGTCGCGAATATGTTGTTGGTTAGCGCACAAGGTTGCCAGCCGGTCGCGCCGCGCTGCGTCGGTGATGCGCACAAAGCTATACATATGCCCCTGCGCATCGGTAGGCGCGCGCCGCCCGGCTTCGATGATCAAGTCAAGATCGCCCGGCGCCAATGGTTCGTGCAAGAAAAAGCGCACCGAGCGATGCTGTCCAAAGACCGCCAGTGCTGGCGGAAAGGTTACGGGTATTGGGTGATCCATTCAATTGTCTCCTGATATTTGCGCGAACTGCCGTTGTGTCGGCAATCTTACTGGAAAAACCAGTCGATCGATGTAATAAAAATGGTTGACAATAAGCGCAACCATGACTATCATAGTGATGATTCAGGGTTTGACCTAATCAACGCGCGCACAGGTGGCTTTGGCGAAGCGAGGCGGTGCATTTGCGCATGGATCAGGGCGGCTGAGTGAGACGGGTCGGTGGCGGAAGGGCAGACGCAGCGGACTTAAAATCCGCCGGGGCAACTCGTGTGGGTTCGAATCCCACCCGACCTACTTGGGGGAGGGCCAGATGAGTAGACAAAGAGGATACCATGCAGCACCCCAACAGACCCACGGGCGCGGCGCAGGATGGCGCGCCCACTCCCCAAGGTAAGCTACTGTGGTTGCGCACCAGCGTGCGGCTGGTCGCAATGACGGTGGCGATTGTGGCGACGTTCTGGCTGATCGAGCCGGTGCGCGCCCAGGACAATGTGCATGTCGTCGCCGGCGGTGAGAATCTTTCCACAATCGCCCGGCGCTACGGCATGACGATGCAGGAACTTGCCGCGTACAACGGCATCGTCAACCCTAACCTGCTCTTCGTCGGTCAGAAAATTCAGATTCCAGGCAGTGGCTATGCCCCACAGATGCTGGCGCCAGCACAGAGCAGCGTGCTGCCAGGCGAGGCCGGCTATCATGTCGTAGCGCGCGGGCAGACGCTCTCCGAAATCGCCAAGAGCTACGGCATGACGACCGGCGATCTGATGCGGCTCAACGGCATCAGCAACGCTAACATGATTTGGGTTGGACAGAAACTGCGCGTGACTGCGCGCGTCGAGGCAGTGACACCTGGTGCAGCGTATGCCCCCAAGCCAGCCGTCGCCGATGACATCTATGTCGTACAGCCGGGCGACACACTGGCGGAGATTGCGGCTCGCCACCAAACCACCGTGCAAAGTCTTTTGATGGCCAACGGGCTGCCCAACCCCAATTTCGTCTGGGTGGGGCAACAACTGCGCGTGCGAGCAAACACACAGCCAGAGTCAAGCCTCAACCTGGTGGCGGCGCCGGCGGATGGCAAACGCTGGATCGAGGTCAATCTGACCAATCAGACTCTCACCGCCTGGCAGGGAGATGTCCCAGTGATGTTCACTGCGATCAGCTCCGGGCGCGCCGGCACGCCAACCGTGACCGGACGCTTCACGATCGGCACGCGCTACAAGGCGCAGCGCATGACTGGCCCAGGGTACGATCTGCCGAATGTGCCGTGGGTCATGTACTTCTATCAAGGATACGCCATCCACGGCGCGTACTGGCACAACAACTTCGGTGTGCCGATGAGCCACGGCTGCATCAACATGCGCACCAATGAAGCCGAGATGCTCTACAACTGGGCGCCAGACGGCACTGAGGTGTACGTCCACTATTAAAACCATCCCATCAGAACATTCAGGGGCGAACCAGACGGGAGCGCACTTCAAGTGAGGGCGTGAGTCGTCGATCATCGCCTTCGGCGTGACGAGACGGCCTGTCATGCCGAAGGCGATGATCGACAGGGTAAACTTTGCCCCGAACGTGAAGTAGACCTGCCAGACATGGTTGGCGCGTTGTAGCTGTTGGCGGTACAATGGTGCACTGTCTCCCGGCCTATCAACAACAGCGAACTTTACGCAGGCGGTTGTCGCCACGTGAGGGAGGGTGTACTTTGTCGAAGAGTCTAGCAGGCATTGCATCGGTCAGGCGGCGGCTGCCGCGCATGTTGATCCTGGTGCTATTGATTACGTCGTATTGTGGCGGGGTTGGCCACGCCCGCGCCGAAGATCATGCTTCGCCCTCACGACCGACCGGGGATGGAGGAGTGGCGGCGGTATTGCCATCGCTGCCCATCAAGGCTGCTCTACCGCGTCCAGTGGAAAAGCCACCACTGCCCTTCGCCGAACCCATGGTTGGCCCACTCATCAAGCGTGCGCCGATGGACGACATCGAACACCGAACAACAGCTTTTCTACCCACGCCCGAGCAACTCGCCAGGCTGACGCCCGTTGAGTTTCCCGCCGAGAGCCGTTGGATTCGCGTCGATCTGAGTGAACAGGTGGTGATTGTCTACGAGAATGGACGGGCGATTCGTGGATTTGTGATCTCTTCAGGCTTGCCGCGCACGCCCACCGTCCTGGGTGAATATCGCATCCGCACGAAGGTGCGCGCGCAAACAATGAGCGGAGGCAGCGGCGCTGGCTATTACAGCCTCCCCAATGTGCAGTGGGTGCAATATTTTTACGCCGACTATAGCTTTCACGGCACCTACTGGCATAGCGATTTTGGGCGCCCAAAGAGTCATGGTTGTATTAACATGACCAATGCCGACGCCAAGTGGCTCTTTGATTGGGCGGGGCCAGTGTGGGATGGCAAGACAACCTGGTTCAAAAGCTCGCCGAACAACCTGGGGACGCTGGTTATTGTGCACGAATGATGGCGCAGGTGGTTCACCCCAGCGTCAGCCAACTCGCTGCAGAGCAATGGCAAGCGTGTTGGTGGCTGTGCGCAGCACCACCATGTCGCCTTCGTCATAGCCCGGCGCGGCAGGTGGCGCCTCGATATAGAGCACGCCCAGCGGACTCTCGCCGATGCTGATAGGGGCAATCAGCGCACGACCCGTTTCGTTGTAATTGAGATCTTCGATGGAATCGATCGGCGCGACCGGGTCTAGGAAGAGTGGCTGGCCGGCGTCGATTGTCC
This sequence comes from Chloroflexota bacterium, assembly GCA_003451595.1. Lineage (GTDB taxonomy): Bacteria > Chloroflexota > Anaerolineae > Caldilineales > Caldilineaceae > Caldilinea. The sequence goes on from DMDA01000038.1 coordinate 14,298, forward strand.
ACAGAAGCAACCGGTGCAGCCGGGCAAAGAGCGCTACTTGATCGTCGTGGGCAATGGCACTGATGACGAGGAAGTTTTGATAGGTATGTATGCCAGGAGTCGCCTGCAAGCGTTGCAGCAGGTGTGGTGGAATGGCTGAGTGTTCAAATGCCAGCAGAACATTGGCGGCGCCCATCAACTCCGCAATTCCTTCGATGGCGCTTGTCAGCAACCCAACGAATGACATCGAGGTTGCCAGCGAACGCGAAAACAGTTGCAACCCAGCCAGTTGCTCGGCGCGTGCATGAAGTTCTTCCTGCACCTGCGCACCAATCACAGCCCGCGCCATGGTGGCGGCAAATTCAACGAGTTCCCACCTTAATTCGAGGTCGTCAAAATGATCGGCGTTTGTTCTCCCCAAAATCAATGCGCCAATTGCGACTGTATTCTTACGTAATGGTAAGATAATGAGCGAGCCGCTGCGTGGCAACCAGGGAAATTCATCAGGCGTTGGGCGTCCGGTGACAGCAATATCGTTAATCAGCAAGTAATCGGGTTCTTCAGGATCGAGTCGCCGCACCAGGGCATGGGCAAGTTCACCCCACAACGGCAGTGGGCACTGTTTTCTCAAATAGCGGCGCGCGTCAACGACTCCGCGCAGTTCCTGATAGTGGTAGGGGCCAAGTTCGGATTCACCAAGCAACAACGCCGCATAGTTGAAACGGTTGCGCTGCCAGAGATCATCCATCAATCGCGTGATGATGGTGGAGAGAGAAAGCGGCGCGGCGAATAATGTAGTGCAATTCTGCAGGAACAGGATGCGGTCGATCTGGCGCTGCAGGTCGTGCACCGGCATTGCCGCTACCGCATCAAGCATGGTTTCCAGATGCGCCAGCTCTTCCGAGATCATCCCGGCCAGTGATGCAAGTCCGGAAGCTGCCAATGGGACCCCCCGTGACGTAGGCTCGATGAAGACACATCTATGGTATTACAAACTGGCCTGACCTGTAAACTGTCGATAAGGAATACGTATGTCATTCGATGGATTACTGGACTCACCCAAGCTGAGTGGCGCACAGCCGCTGAAAATCTTGTTGGTCGATGATGAACCTGCCACCTTGCAGTTGGTGCGCCGTTTGTTGCAAGCCGACGGTCACGACATCTACGAAGCGATTGACGGGGAGCAGGCTGTGCAGATGTTCGATGCCATCCACCCTGACCTGGTGTTGCTGGATGTGGTCATCCCCAAAAAGGATGGGTTGGAGGTATTGGGGGAGTTGCGGCAGCGTGACAAAATGGCAGGCATCATCATGGTGAGCGCACTGACATCCGAGCAACTGGCCGTGAAGTCGATGTTGGGCGGCGCCGACGACTACGTCAACAAGCCCTTCCGTCTCAAAGCGATCCGCTTGAGCATTCGCCAGGTGATGGATAAAGTGCGGCTGCGCCGGCGCAACGCCAGCCTGCAGAACGAGTTAATCGCCGCCAATCAACGTTTACGCCAATACATGGCGCAGCCTTTGATTGAAACCCTGCTCAGCAGTCCTTTGCCTCCACAGTTGGGTGGTGTGCGCGAAACAGTGACCGTGCTCTTTCTCGATTTTGCGCAATTCACAACACTCTCGGAGAGCCTGCCTCCGGATGATGTTGTCCAGATTCTCAACGAGTATTTCGCCTTTCTGCCGAGCATCGTCATCGAGCACGGCGGCTTTATGGACAAGATCATGGGCGACGGTTTCATGGCGATCTTCAATGCGCCGACGACCCATGTTGACCACGCCCAGCGCGCTGTGCGCAGCGCCATCGCCATGCGCCGGGCAACCCTCCTGCGCAACCAAAATCGCACGCCACAGCTGTCGCTGAGGATCGGCATCCACACGGGCGAGGCGGTGGTGGGCAACATCGGCGCGTCCGTCTTGATGAACTACACGGCGATTGGCGACACCGTAAACCTGGCGAAGCGGCTAGAGGAAGCTGGCGAGCCAGGCCAAATTCTGATTACAGCCGACACCTACTGCCGGCTAGACAAGACCTTTGCCGAGTCCGAACGCGTGCGCTTTATCTCGCTGGGGCAGCGCCAGGTGAAGAATCGCAAAAACAGCGTCGAGGTCTTTTTGCTGGAGGACGTTGAGACACTGATGGCAATGCCGGGATGATCATCCGCATGGCGCACCGATGTCTCTTGCATTTCATGCCGCTTTCAAAAAATCGGCGACCGCGCGCTGCACGCGTGGGTCATACACCATCAGAGCGTGCGCGGGGTTGACAATTTTCTGCGCACGGCCCACAGGCAGCACCGAGCTATTTGCCGGGATCACCGTCAGGTCCAGCGGCGTCCAGATCGAGAGGAACGGAATTGCCTCAAGATCAGTGAGATGTAGGTTGAGTTCCTGCATGAGGGCGCTGCCGCGATGCATCTGGCGCAACGCCGGTTGCCAAGCGAGATGAGCGCCGATCACGCCACGGTGCGGCGACGAAATCGTGACGAAGCGGCGTATACGCGACCTGGCTCCCAGCAAATGCAGGATAAAGCGTCCAATGATGCCGCCCATGCTGAAGCCCACGTAGTCAAACGCAGCATCCGCGCCGATACGCATATTGATTTCATCCAGCGCCTGCGTCGCCAACTGCTCAATGGGCATGGAGCCGTCGCTTGGTTGGGGCGACACGGTTTCGGCGCGGAAACCCTTGCTGCGGAGAAAGGCGTTCATCGCGTTCATCTTGTCGGCGTTGTCGAGCCAGCCGGGGATCAGGATAACGGGAACGGAAGTTGTCGGCATGGGAACACCTTTCATCGCGCCACCAGTGGAAGCCAGAGGCGCTCCGGGTAAAGGACGAAGTGAGCCACCAGGCTGCGATTGCCACCGCTGGTGAAAGCATACGTTGCATCGGTGGACACCTCTACGTCATTTTCTGTCCACTTGACAAAGCCGTAACCAGGGTTCGCTGTCGCTGTCAGCGTGACGGTGGCGCCAGGAGTGACCGGTCCGGCGCCATCGACGCGGCCACTGTGTATTGGCGAGACCGTTGCGGCAATTGCACTGCGCGTTCCTAACACAGTTTCAACCGCCTTGAGGACATCTAGTCGACCAAAGCCATAGACCGGATTGGGACTTTGTAGCGTGTCTGTTCCTGTGCAATCTGAGACAGGTACAGGCGTTGCACTGTCCAGCAAGATTTGTTCGGTGGCTTCGACCTGGCCGACCAGAGCGGGATCGAGTGACCATAGCAACGCCACTGCGCCCGCCACATGGGGCGCCGCCATGCTTGTGCCGCTGAGCGCACCCATCCCCTGGTTTGGCAGCGCCGACCATACGCCGACGCCCGGCGCGCTGAGGTCAGGCTTTAGACGCCCGCTGCTGTCGGCTGTCACCGGGCCGCGACTGCTGAAGCTGGCGATGATGCCGTTGCTGGCGTGCGCGCCGACGCTGGTGACGGCGTCGTGCATTCCAATCGGAGTGTTGACGGTGGAGCAACCCGAACCACTGTTGCCCGCCGATGCCACCACAAAAATGCCGGCCGCGCGCATGGTCTCCACCACCTGGCGCAGACTGGCAGCGTCACAGCCCTCGGGGGGGGGACACCCCCAGGAATTATTGATCACATGCGGCGCCAGTTCGGGTCTACCCTCTGTCATGGGGTCGCCGCCTTGCGGGTAGGGCGCCAGAAAGAACTCAAAACATGTGGTGTAGCTGGCCGGCGTGCCGAAGCCAGCCCGCATGTTGCGGCAGGCCATCCACGTAGCGTCCGGCGCCATGCCGATCACGGCGTCGCCCATGCTGGTGGCGTCGCCAACAACGGTGCCCAACGTATGGGTGCCGTGTCCGTTGTCGTCACAGGGTATCTGCGCATTGACGGGGCAGGTGGGGTCGAGCGTTGGGCTGCGTCCCCAGGCGTCGAACCAGTTATAGGTGTGCGTCGCCGTCATCATGACGGTATCCCAACCACGATAGGCGGGCAACAAAGCAGGATGATCCCAATTCACTCCTGTATCCTGACCGGCGACGACAATATTCTGGCCGCGAATACCCAGCGCCCACACATCGTCAGCGTGGGTGTAGGTCAATCCCCAGGGCAGCGTCGCAGCATTGGGGCGGCGAGGCAACGTCGCCA
>DMDA01000038.1:18679-52671 GCA_003451595.1 Chloroflexota bacterium
GTGCTTCCAGCCAGGCGCGCAATGGCGCCTGGCTGCGGCGGGCATGGGCGGTGAGTGCGGCGTAGATCGCTGTGCGGCGGGTCAGTGCATCGGCTGCGCTCACGCCTGCCGACTCCACGATCGCCGCCGGTTCGAGCTGCTCCTTCAGGATCACCAGAAACGGCACGGCGTCGGTGGCAGCGGCCAGTTCTGCACGCAGCTGCTGCGTGAGCCTGGGTGAAGTGGCGGCAGCGGGTTCGCCCTCTTGCGCCAGCACGGGGTGCGACAGCCAGAATAAGGGGAGAAACGTCCAGAGACTGACCGTAAACAACCAACCGCACAGCTGGGCTTTGTACTTCATACCTTGCTTCTTTGATCCAAAATGAGAGCCATGTTGCTGACGGTGGCCCTTTCCGTCTCACAATAATATCTGCAAATGGTGGACAAAGCATATCATACATCAAGGAGAGAAAAGGATGAGCAATTTGGGTGTTGGCGTGATGGCGCCGGAATTTACAGCTGTGACAGAGAGTGGGGAGACGGTGTCATTGCGCGATTATCGCGGCAAGCGCGTGGTGCTCTACTTTTACCCGAAAGACGACACTCCTGGCTGCACAACGCAGGCATGCGGCTTCCGCGACAACTATCCGGTGATTGAGGAAAAGAACGCCGTTGTACTTGGCGTCAGCCCCGACAGCGCCAAATCGCATCAAAAGTTCAAGACCAAGTTCAATTTGCCCTTCACGCTGCTGGTCGACGAGGATCACGCCATCGCCGAAGCCTACGGGGTGTGGGTGGAAAAGAGCATGTACGGCAAGAAGTACATGGGTATTGAACGCAGTCACTTTGTCATCGATGAGGAGGGCCGCATCGTAGAGGCCAAGGTGAAGGTCAAGCCGGAGGAGAGCGTTGCTTCGGCATTGGCGGCGCTAGAATAAAGAAAACAGTGCGCCCTCTCCAAATCCTGACCTGGTAGAGGGATTTGGAGAGGGCGCGAGCGACAGATAGCCAGTTACCCGGAACGGTTACGGGATGCGCAGATTGCGCTCCGGACGCGTGAAGGTATGGCACCACTGACAGTCGTACTTCTTGTCCGTGACATGCTTCTTGTGCAACTTTGTAAAGGAGAGCTGTTCATCCTTGAGCTTGTGACATTGTGTACATACGGCGTCTGCTGATCCCTTTAGTGTGTAACCAAGCGCCGCCAAATTCATTTGATCACCGCCATGACAGTTATTGCACTGCAGCGCATTCTCTTTCGGCACCACGCCATGCGTGATCAATTGCTCGGCGCGCGTATCCACCCATGAATAGGAGCCGGTCAACCCCATCCAGGCGACGCCGCGCTGCGCCGCCTCTTCGTATTTGCCCGTCATGAAATTCCACAGCACATCGTACATCACGATGCGTCCGCTTGCATCGTGGCGCGGCTGATAAGAGTAGTGCACCTTGACAGGATAGAGCTTGCCGTCATTGATGCTGCCCAAGGCGCGTGCCATCGTGTAGACCCCGTCAGGATCGGCCGTGATGGACTGGCGCGCATCATAGACATAGCTCTGTCCATTCCAGAAGCGATACTCTGGCTTGACGTTATACTGACGCACTTCTTCACCCACCCAGGCGCCTTGTCCCTGGCAGCCGGCCGGATTCCAGGTCGGGTTTGTCCAGTCGCGTGACATTTCCGTGCCAGAATCCTTGCCAAAGGTTGGAATGTGACAGGTCTGACAAGCAACGCGATTGGCGTGCGTGTTCAGGCTGCTATTGCTGTGCGGCGCGGCATTGTGACAATCTGTGCATGTCGGTTTTGCGCTTCCTTCCGACGGACGCAGATCGATGCCCCGCCCTGGAATCTTGTGATTCTCGGTCTTGTGGCAATCTTGGCAGAGCAGGTTGGCGCCAGCAGGCGACATGTGGAAGTCAGACATGAGCGACGGATTGGCGCTGGCTTTGTTCAGGTCGCCGCGTTTGGTGCCGTCGCCGCCGCCAGCAGTGGCGTGGCAGCGCAGGCAGGAGGCGCGGGTGGGGAGATGCACGGTCTGCGCCAACGCCGTCATCGTCGTGCCGGGCGCCATCAGATCGAAGCGGGGCTGCATTTCGTACTCTCCCTGAGCGTTTTTGCGCGGGAATTGATAGGTGCGCGTCGCACCCGTCCAGTCCACGACGGAGACCGGATCGTTGAGCGGTCCGAGCGAACGCTGGTAGTTGTCCTGATGACAGACCAGGCAATCGACATCTTCCACTGTCAGGTTGGCGACCTTGCCGGTGCTGGCGTGACAGGAACGACAGGCGAAATCTGCCGGAGCGGGGGCGGTGCAATACGTGTTCACCTGCTCCCATTTGCCGGTGGCGTCGGGAATGTTAGGCACGTCCGGGGTGTCGCCTTTCCATTGCAGATGAATGGAATGAAGCGCGCCCTCTGCTTCCGCGGCATGGCACGCCACACAGGTCTTGGGGCCTTCATAGTTCGTGATCGCCATGTGTTCAGGGATGCCGCCCTGAATCGGCGTAGCCGTGACAGTTGGCGATGGTTGGATGGTGGTAGCGGTCGCCGTTGGTGTTGGCGTCGGTGGCGGTTGCGTCGGTGTATTGGTCGGCGCAATGGGCGTCATGGTGGCGGTTGGCGTACGACTGGCGGTGGGGGTGGCAGTGGGTTTGTGGTGGTGATCTTCCTCATCGTGATCCAGGGCAGAGGCGTCACCATTATTACTGACGACGGGGAGAAAGATCTGCGCTGCGTCACCGGTTGCCTCTGGACATTCCGCACCCACGCACGCCTGGGCGAACTGAATCACCGTATTGGCGCCGGCGTCGCGGGGCGTCACCATCACCAGACAGGTGAGCGCCAGCGCGACAGCGCCAATCCCGGTGGCTGAGAGTGCATGTCTTTGCATGTTGTATCTCCTTTGATTGCAATATCATTTTTTTTGAATTCTTGAGATGATGATTGTGACGGATAGTATTCTCAGATCAAGAGAGGGATGCCCCAACTATTTTGATACAAATTGTAAGGATTTGGCCGCCATACCATACGGATTATTTTTGTCACCCCAAAAAGATGACAGTTGTCCCTTGAAATGGGAGACTATTCGCAGGCGCGCAAACTACGTACTCACCACAGACGATGTATACTGACACGGGTTGGAGCCAATGATGCGCTATCGGTCACAGCCTGCGCCGCAATCCGCCGTTCTCACAAAATTGGAGCCGTTCATGCCGTTGTTGCCGCCGTCCGTTGCCAATCGCGACTTACCCCGCCTGCGCGCAGTCACACAGACTTTCCCACGCCCGCGCCATCCTGATGTGTATGCAGGCGCCTACGCTGAGGCCGCTGCGCAGTTGCAGGAACTCGGCGCGATGCCAGGCGCACGGATTGCCATCGGCGTGGGGAGTCGTGGCATCCGTGACATTGTCCCGGTCGTTGCCGCCACTGTTGCTGCGTGTCGAGACGCTGGACTGGCGCCTTTCGTCACCCCGGCAATGGGCAGTCACGGCGGCGGCGCCGCAGATGGCCAACGCGCCGTACTCGAGCATCTCGGCGTCACGGAAGCCAGCGTCGGCGCACCAATTATCTCCGACACAGCTGTAGAGCAGATCGACGTAACCAGTTGGGGAATGCCGGTCTACTTCGACAAAGCAGCGCTAGAAGCCGACTGGATCGTGCCGGTCAATCGCATCAAACCCCACACCGACTTTGCCGGCACGCACGAAAGTGGGCTGTGCAAGATGCTGGTCATCGGTTTCGCTAATCACATCGGCTGCGCGCGCGTCCATCAAGAGACCTTTGCCCGCTTTCATCAAGTCGTGCCGGAGACGGCGGCGCTGATCCTAGCCAGGGTACCGGTCGCCTTCGGCATGGCGATCGTAGAGAACGCTTACGACGAGACCTACCTAGTCGAGGCAGTGGCGTGCGAACGCATCCTGGCGCGCGAGGCGGAGTTGCTGCAGATCGCCTATGCCCACATGCCGCGCCTCCACTTCGACCACATCGACGTGTTGATTGTCGATGAAATCGGCAAGAACATCAGCGGCGCAGGTATGGATCCGAACATCATCGGGCGCACGGCAAAGGGCATCTTGCCGGGGTATGCCGGGCCGTCGATCGGCCGCATCGTCGTGGCCGGGTTGACGGCGGCAGGCGGCGGCAACGCCATCGGCATTGGCCAGGCCGATTTCACCACACAACACGTCGCCGACGCCTTCGACGCTGAATCGACCTATGCCAACGCCATCGCCTCAGGAACGCCGGAAAGTGGGCGTCTGCCTGTTATATTGCCGACGCTTGACGATGCTGTGCGCGCGGCGCTGCTCACCAGCGGCGTAGATGACTGGTCACGTGCCGCCATTGTCCGCATCAAAAACACATTGCACCTCGACGCCATCTGGGTTTCCGCTGTGTTGGCGCCGGTCGTGGCATTGCATCCCGACCTACACTGGGCGGAATAGACTTTCACCCATGTTCGATATTCTCCTCTCCATTGCGCCAATCTTTCTGCTCCTCGTGCTGGGCTACTGGTTGCGGCGCGGCGGCATCCCCAGCGTGGAGTTCTGGCATCTCAACGACCGACTGGTCTATTGGGTGCTCTTTCCCGCACTGCTCTTCAAAAACACTTCTACAATCGAGCTATCCGGCGACCTGCTCAGTGCGTTTGCGGTGGTGATCTACGCCGGCTTTGGCAGCGCAGTGATCTTTGCGTTGGTCAGTAGCCGGCTGGCGCGCCTCGATGGCGCAACCGCCAGCTCAGTACTGCAAGGGGCGGCACGGCATAACTCCTTCATTGCACTGGCGGTCGCTGAACGGCTGATCGGCGCCGAAGGGCTGGCGCTGGCAGCGTTGGTGACGGCGCTGCTGATCCCGGTGACTAACATCACGGTAGTGACGCTGATGGTGCTGTTGATTCGCGGCGGCGGCAATCTGAGCGTTGCGTTACGGGCGGTGCTGCGCGATCTGGTGCGCAACCCCCTGCTGATTGCCGTCTTCTTGGGCATTGGCGCCAACCTGCTCGGCGCCAAGTCAATCCCCATCGTTCACGATATGGTGAAGATTCTCGGCGCCGCAGCGCTACCGATCATGCTGCTCTGTGTGGGCGCTAACATCCGCATCCGCGCCATGGCAAGCGCCGGGTTGCCGGTCGTGCTATCGGTGCTGGGGAAGCAACTCGTTTTCCCGGCGGTGATTCTGGTTACGGCGCAGTTTGTATCCGTGTCCGACGTGGCGCTCATGGTGTTGATCTTCTATGGCGCTGCGCCGACGGCAGCTTCCGCCTACACGCTGGCGCGGCAAATGGGCGGCAACGCGCCGGTGATGGCGACGATCATCACGTTGCAGACGGCGATCTCCTTCGTCTCGTTGCCGGCTACGGTGATGCTGGTGCAGTTCATGACCCAGGGGTAGGGATCAGGCGCCTGTGTAAGGCCCGACGTGATAGGGCGGCTTCTTACAGAAATTCGATTCGATTTGTCATGTCGTTGGCTGTATAGATGGCGTGCATCAGTGTCAGCCAGTTCACCCAATCGCCGATATAGTGAACGTCTTGTTGGCCGAACACAATTCCCTGAGGCTCAGTCTGCTGCGATTTCCTCCGGTTGCCGGCGGTGAAACAGGTGAGCCATCGCCAGGTCAATGACGCGTAAGCCTGTGTCCGCAATACACGGCTGACCGTTGCGAATCATAGGATCTGAGGCGATCAAGTCGATGGTTAACGTACTCTGCATGGTTAGGTCCTTTCCGAGCGTCATACGAGCACAGCACACAACGCGTTCATTCACTGACCTTGAGGTTGACCGATGAATATCGAGCTACACGCCGGCTATTTTTCCTCAGAACGCTCTGAATTACGTCGGCGAGGGAGTGTACGTCGTGTTTCTGTGCCGACATTGGCCTCAGATGGTATCTGTCACAGAGATGCAAGCGCAGTTCATGACGCAAAGGTAGGGATCAGCCGCGCGTACAAGGCGCGCTGGCGCGCAATCGCCGCCTGATAGCGTTCATGGCGCGCTGAGTCGGGCAGGAAGACCGCACCATCGGCTGCTGCTGCCGCCGCCAGCGACGGCAGCGCGCCGAGTGAACGCAGCGCCAGCAGCGCGGTTCCCCGGCTGGTCGCCTCGCTCTCCGCCGAAACCACCACCGGGCGACCCAACACATCGGCGAAAATCTGGCTCCACACCGGCGACTGTAAGAGCGCGCCGCCGCTGGCGATCAGCCGATGGTCGCAGTCGGGACGCCCGCACAGCCGCTGCTCGATCACGGCGAAACGGTAGGCGACGGCCTCCAAGCTGGCGCGCAAAATCTGCAGCGGCGTCGTCGCCAGCGTCAAGCCGTGGATCGTCGCCTGGACGTTGCCGGCCCAGTCGGGGCTGCGCTCGCCGGCGAAGAAGGGTAGAATGGTCAGGCCGTGACTGTCGGGCGCCAGCGCGGCCAGCTCCGCCTCGATCTGGGCGCGGTCGCCAAGCTGGAAGGCGTCGCGCACCCAGGCGTAGACGTTGCCGCCTTCGCTCGTCGCCCCGCCCACGAGATGATGGTCGCGATCGACGCGGTAGCTCCACAAACCCGGCGGCGTTGGCGTCAGTTCGGTCTGGATTACACGAATGGCGCCGGTGGTGCCCAGCGTCAACGCCATGCGCCGATGGTCGATGCAGCCGCTGCCCACGTTCGCCGCCGCGCCGTCGCCGATGGCGGGAAACCACGGCACATCGTGGAGCAGGGGCCAACGTCCGGCGTAGGGCTGGATCAACCCGGTCAATGGCGCATCGCAATCGACCAGCGGCGACAGTTGATCCGGCGTCAGCCCCAGTTCGGCGAGCAGCGGCGCGTCCCAGACAAGCCGGCGGCGGTCGAGCAGCCCGCTCCATGATGCCGCCGAATAGCTGACCCGGCAGCGACCGAAGAGACGCAGCTCTAGATATTCGCCTAAGGTGAGCCACTGTGCGGCGCGACGCCACAGTTCTGGCTGGGTGCGGCGGAACCAGGCCAACCGTGCGGGCCAGTAACTCGTGCGCAGCAGACAGCCGGTGCGGTCGTGGATCGTGGCTTCGTCCAGCCGGGCGCGCAGCGCGGCGGCGTCCTCGGCGTTGCGCGTGTCGGCGTAGGTGATCAGCGGCGTCAGCGCCTGGCCGGCGGCATCGACTGCGACGATGCTGGTCACCAGCGTGTCGATGGCGACCGCCGCGATCTGTTGCGCCAGCTTGCCCGCCTTCACCAACACAATGTCGACACAGCGCGCCGCCTGCTCCACAATCCAGTCGGGATCGACTTCCGCCGCGCCCGCCGTCGTAGTCAGGATTTCATAGCGCGCCCGCGCGCCGATCCCTTCCACCATGCGCCCGTGGCGATCATAGAGCAGCACGCGCGCCGACGAGGAGCCAATGTCGATGGTGAGAATCAGCGGCGCTTCGGCAGCCTCCGCCGCCACAGTCGTGATGTTCATCTTCCTACACGCCGCTAAACGCGCTGAAGCCGCCATCCACCGGCACGACGACGCCGTTGACAAAGCGCGCGCCAGGGCTGCACAGCCAGATCAGCGTGCTGAGCAGCTCCGCCGGTTCGCCAAAGCGTCCGGCTGGCGTGTGGTCGATGATCGTGCGCCCGCGCGGCGTCAGGCTGCCATCGGGGTTGAGCAGCAGGGCACGGTTCTGCTCGCCGACAAAGAAGCCCGGCGCAATGGCGTTGACGCGCAGCCCGGCGCCAAAGGAGCGCGCCAGTTCCACTGCCAGCCAGCGCGTGGCGTTCTCGACCGCAGCCTTGGCGACGCCATAGCCGACGACGCGCGTCATGGCGCGCTGCGCCGCCATCGACGAGATGTTGACGATGCAGCCGCGCCCGGCGCGCGCCAGCTCGGCGCCGAAGACCTGGCTGGGCAGCAGCGTACCGTGCAGATTGAGCGCGATCACCGGCTCCAGCCCCTCGACCGGCAGGTTAAAAAAGGACTCGCCCGGCGGCAGCGTCGCCGCCGGCAGATTGCCGCCCGCGGCGTTGACCAGGATGTCGAGCCGCCCCCACGTTTCCAACAGCGTCGTGCGCGCCGCCTCCAGTTGGCTGCGATCCAGCACATCGGCGGGGAGCGCCAACGCATCACCGCCCGCCGCGATGATGGCGTCCACCCTTGCCTGCGCCTGTTCGCGACGGCGTCCCAACACGGCCACTTTGGCGCCAGCTTGCGCCAGCCCTTGCGCCATCGCGCCGCCCAACACGCCGGTGCCACCCGTAACCAGGGCGACCTGTCCTTCCAGGCTGAACAACTCTCTCAAGAATTCCATACTTTGTGCTCTCTCTGCGCCTCAGCGCCTTTGCGTCAAAAAAGAGACCTCAAGCGAACTTCTCAGGCGCGGTAGGCGCGTTTTGCCAACCCGTAGGCGCATTCATACGCCATCTCCGCCGCTTCGTCCTCCGCCAACATGCCCTGCACCACCAGCCCTGCCAGCCAGTCGCAACTGACGCGACGCCACACATCATGCCGCGAGGGGATCGAGGCGAAGGCGCGCGTGTCGTCGTTGAAACCGGCGGTGTTGTACAGCCCGGCGGTCTCGATCACCCGGTCGAAAAAGCGGCGCATGCCGTTGACGCTGTCGAAGAACCACCACGGCGGCCCCAGGCGCACGGCGGGGTAATGTCCGGCGAGCGGCGCCAGCTCACGACCGTAGGTGCTTTCGTCGAGCGTGAAGAGGATCAGCCGGAAGCGTGGGTCGGCGCCGTAGGTGTTGAGCAGCGGGCGCAGGTTGTGTGTCCACTCGGTCGCCACCGGGATGTCGGCGCCCATGTCAGGTCCAAAGTGGGTGAAGAGCGCGTCGTGGTGGTTGCGCAGGCTGCCGACGTGAAGTTGCATCACCAGCCCATCCTCGATGCTCATGCGCGCCATCTCCATCAGCATGTGCCCGGTGAAGGCGACGGCGTCGGCAGCGTCAGCCCGACCGTGCAGGGCGCGTTGGAAAATGGCATCCGCCGCGTGCGTGCTGAGCCGCGCCGTGTAGGGCGTCAGTGCGGCGTGGTCGGTTGCCAGCGCACCAAGCTGCTTGAAAACGACGCGGCGCTGCTCCAACGCTCGCACGTAGCTGGCGTAATCGACAATATCGATGCCAGACACGGCGCTGAGTGCGTCGATCTGCGTACGCCAGGTCGGGTTGTCCAGATTTACCACCGCGTCGGGGCGAAAGGTCGGGCGAATGTGGGTCATGCCTTCGCTGTGCAGCCGGCGGTGATGGTCGAGTGGGTCGGTGGCAGCGTCGGTGGTGCAGAGCAGCTCGATGCCAAAGCGGTTGAGCAGTGCACGCGGTGTGAATTCGGGTCGCGCCAACTGCGCCTCCAGGTGGTCGTAGATGCGCTGCGCGCTGGCGCCGGTTAGCCGTTCCTCCACGCCGAAAAGAGTCGTCAGTTCATCCGCCAGCCACAGCCCGGTCGGCGTGGCGCGGAAGAGGTGAAAGTGGTCGGCGAACCGCTGCCAGATGCGGCGGTGATCGGTTTCGACCGCCGCACCATCACGACGAGCGACGCCCAATTGCTCCATCGCCACGCCCTGGCTGTAGAGCATGCGCAGGATGTAATGATCGGGGATGATGAACAGTTCGGCGGGCGTGCCGAGCCGTGCATTTGGGTCAGCCAGCAGCGCCGGCGGCACATGACCATGCGGCGCAATCAGCGGCAGGTCTTTGACGGCGGCGTAGAGGTCGCGGGCGACGGCGCGCTGGGTTGGCTCCGCCGCAAAACAGCGATCTGGCGAAAGCTGCCAGGGTTTTTCCGACATGATCTTCATCCCTTCTCTAGACAAGTCCGGCGTGCAGGTTGGGTGATGGCAGGCGCGTTGCACCACGGGCGGCGCCGATGCCTGTGATTGTACCAAAACTCACACAATTCATGCGCAGCAATGACTGTGCGACGATGCCACCCCGTCCGCATCTACGCCGCTGACGGGGTTCTGGTCGAAGACGCGTATCCGGACGTTGTGATTGAGATTAGCAGGTAGCGATTGAACGACAAAAAAACTCGCCCACTCGATGAGTGGGCGAACGTCTGGCCTCCTGTCGCGTCTTACTGACTTCCAGGTTAGCCTTTCATCTTCCTGAAAGCTGTGGAGCTTCCAGGAAGATTGTGAACAAATGACGCTACAACCTAGAAATCAATAATACGTCAGGCCGATTTCTCAGGAGTAGCTGCCGTTGTAGCAGCTGGCGCACTCTCGCTGACGGCTGGCGCGCTGGCGGACTTGCCATCGGCGCTCTCTTCCTTCTTGTTGCCGTTGGCCGAGGCTTTGGAGGAATTCTTGCTGTCAGTGATGTACCAGCCACTACCCTTGAAATGGATGGCGGGCTGGCTGATGCGCCGGCGCACATGTACGCCCTGACAATTCGGGCAGGTGGGCGTACTGCTGTCGGAAAATGACTGAATTTTCTCGAACTCGTGACCACAATCGTGACAAGCAAACTCATAAATAGGCATGGCGAACTCCTCTTTGCGACCTGCACGGTGCGCATCATGCAGCACCTGCACATACGGTCGAGGTTTGGTCTATCCCACACCGTGACCGTATACTCTTCTCATGTCACTTCGACCCAGCTGGCGTTTGACTCACGCCAAGACTTGAGTATATGCGACCGGCACGCGCCTGTCTAATTTTTTCAACACTGGAAGCCATAAAACTCCATGTCCGCACGCATTCATCGCTATATCCAGTTTGCAGGGCAGACCGAGCCAGAAGGCATCCATCTGACGCTGCCTCTTGCTGTCGAGACTGTGCAGGTGCTGCAGGGATGGGGTGACCATGCCGCCTATCACGCACAATTCACCTACAACGGTGTGCCGCTGAAGGGTCATCCAGGATTGGACCTGCTGGCGCCGCCCGGTGCGGACATCCAGGCGGCCGATCACGGCCGCGTCATTGAAATCAGCAACGAGCCGGGGGGATTGGGGCGCTACGTGAAACTCGACCACCGCTGGGGTGAATCGCTCTATGCGCAACTAGGCGAGATTCTGGTGGAGACAGGACAAATCGTAACTCGAGGACAGAGCATTGCACGCACGGAAACGTTGCGTCGCACCTACCCCATTCACCTTCACTTTGCGATCCGCATCCATCCCTACAATCGCTTTGACGGTTGGGGGGGATTTAGCGACCCGACGCCATTCTTGTATGCCGTCGAAGTGCTCCCTGTTTCAGACACGGGCGAGCTTGACGTCACAATCCAGACAGCCCAGTCGACCGCACCATTGCCGCCTATGGTGATTGAAACCAGGAATTTACGCCGCCCCTAAATAAAACTAGTAGATCGTAGCAATCGGCATGTGGATAAGTAGTGTAAATACCTCCTTTGCCTGTTCCGGATGCCGTTCTATCGTGGGTGAGCGTCAACCAGGCCGATAAGTTGTGGTCGGTTTCGACACAGAAGCTCTGATAACTGCGACAAGAAATGAGGATTCATTAGCTCATCCGGTGGAAAAGCGGGAATGACGTAATCTGTATCTTGTAGGGCTACCAAGACGAGCCACAACAAAGTGGGCAACCTGCAGATGTTTTCCATACTTTCCACAAAGGAAGCGTCGATTGTGCACCATATCTCCAACGGGTTATCCACAGCTTGTGCCCTGTAGTGTCCACGCCAGTCAGAAAGCACATTTCCTGATTTATTGATTTCTATGTTGTAACGTCATATTGTTTCTTGGAGGCTTTGGAGCTTCCAGGAAGATGAACAGCTAACCTGGAAGTCAGTAAATCGAGGCTGACAGCTGAAGCCGGTCCATGAAAATTGGGATGATGTATCGGGTTCTGCGTTCTGCGGATTGACTGTTGGTTTCCAGCAAAGTTATAGTACAATGGGAAAAGTTGTTGAACCCCACCGATTCACATATCAGGATTCCATGAGTGAACCAACGTTGGCATGGCGTAGGATTGAACAGCAGGCAGGCACAGAAGGTCTCCTCGCGGTTGCTGTGACCGATCGTTCTCTGACCTGTTTGTTGGCGAACGCGGCCTTTTGCGCTTTGTTGGGGTTGAGTCCTGACCAAGTGCTTGGCAAACCACTTAGCGCCTTTTCCAATACGTGGTTTGGGCATGCGGTGGCCCGGCTGCCCTTCGACACAGTGAACGAGAGCGTTGCCGCTTCGACATTGGTTACCACGACCGGCGCCAAAGAGCGTATCTTGTTGACCTGCTCATCAGGGCATCTCTTTGCCTCCGATGTTGCATATGTATTTACGGCGTCCCTGCTGGCGGATGCACCACCGCCTGAGCAGTGGCTTGCCTACACCTCACATTTGGAACGTAGCGTCGCGGCTGGGCAGCTTGCCGCCGATCGTAGCCGCGAAGCTGCCGATGGATTGCGCAACTTATTGTTCATGAGCATCTCGAATCGCCCGCTCGATGAGATGCTTGATTCTGTATATTCGCAGGCATACAAGCTGTTGAATGTGACGGGGATGGCGGTGTTGTGGGCGCTGGAGAATGGCGCTGCCGAAACTGCGTCTGCTCCGTTGGAGCCGCTCTATATGGCTGGAACGGGTGTCAGGTTTGGGCAAGATGTGTGGGTGCATCCGCCCGCACTTGCCCAACTTCAAGCTCAGCAGGCGCCGGTCTTGCAGCTGGCTGCTGCCGACAGCGCAGACTCCGACGTGGTTTCCAGTCTGTTTGTACCGCTGCTGGTTGACCATACCGTGCGTGGGGTGCTGGTCTTCGATCTGGCCATCCCACAGCTGCCACCTGGCGCCGAGCAGGAGGCTTTGTGGCTGGCCGATCAGGTGATTATTGCACATGGCGCCGCTCGGCTCCAGCAGAAAGCAAAGACTGCCTCCGATCTGCAAGAGCGCGAACGCCTGGCGCGCGAAATGCACGATGCGGCAATGCAATCCATCTACAGCATCACCCTATTTGCCGAGGCAGGGCGTCGGCTGGCTTCCTTAGGGCAAATCGATCGTGTACAGGACTATCTCCAACGCCTCAATGAAACGGCGCAGTTGGCGCTCAAGGAACTGCGGCTATTGTTATACGAATTGCAACCCGCAGTGCTGGAGCAGATTGGGTTGGTTGGCGCCCTGCGTCAGCGCCTGGAATCTGTTGAACGGCGCACGGGCATGAGTGCACGTCTGGAAGTGGATGGCGACATGGCGTTGCCTGCCTTCGTGGAAGACGGTCTCTATCGCATCAGTCAGGAGGCGCTTAACAACGCGCTCAAGCACGCATCGGCAGCTGAGGTCAAAGTTCATCTCAGTGTGCGCGATGGGAACCTGCAGCTTGAGATTTGTGATAATGGGATCGGCTTCGATACCAGTGATCCCAAGAAAATGAATATGGAGGGCATGACTACCATGCGCGAACGTGCGCGAATGATGCACGCCGAGCTGTTCATCGAATCTGCACCGCAGCAAGGTACGTGCGTGCGTGTTTTGATGGCAATTCCAACTTCAACCGAGCCGCTGTTTGATCTATCCGGCTTGCCAAATCAGGGAGGTGCAAAGTGAGTAATGAGCAGGGGATTCGTGTTCTTATCGCGGACGATCATCATGTTGTGCGCGGTGGCCTGCGCGCGCTGCTGGAGACAGAAGATGATATCATCGTGGTCGGCGAGGCCTCCGATGGCGTCGAAGCTGTGTTAAAGACGCGTTCGTTGAACCCCGACGTAATCCTGCTCGATCTGGTCATGCCTCGCAAGAGCGGCATCGAAGCGATCCAGGACATCAAGCATGAGAACCCGGAGGCGCGCATCCTTGTCTTGACCAGTTTCTCGGATGACGACAAAGTCTTTGCGGCAATCAAAGCTGGCGCCTTGGGCTACCTGCTCAAAGATTCCTCGACGCAAGAGCTGATTCAGGCAATTCGCGATGTCTACAACGGCGAATCTTCGTTGCATCCGGCGATTGCGCGCAAACTGATTCGCGAACTCAATCGTCCTGCTAGCAACCTACCACAGACCGACGAGCCGCTCACTGAGCGAGAGGTCGAAGTGCTGGTGTATGTGGCGCGCGGCTATTCGAACCAGGAAATTGCTGATGCGCTCATCATCAGCGAACGCACGGTGCGCACCCACGTCAGCAACATCTTGAGCAAGCTGCATCTGGCCAATCGCACCCAGGCGGCGCTCTATGCACTCAAGGAGGGGCTGGCGACCCTTGACGAGGCGGCTAAATTGCTGTGAAAGTGGCAACACTCCGCCCGGCGTGTGTCGGGCTATTGATGGTGGTTGTTGCGTTCCTGCTCAACGCCTGTGACGGTCGCCTCCCTCTGCGTCTGGTGACAGAAGCGCCGACCGCGCAGGCGACGCTGCCTGACGTGCTGACGCAGCCCCCCACGCCAACGCTGCCGGAAACAGCCCTGATCGACGCCAGCGGGCTGGACTTTTTCGAGCGGCGCGTGATCAACGTCTACGATACTGTGGCGCCCTCTGTCGTAAGCATTACGACGCGCGTGTTGCGGCGCGATTTCTTCTTCAACGTCGTGCCGGAAGAAGGCGCAGGTTCAGGTTTTGTCCTTGACAAGGACGGCCACATCCTCACCAACTATCACGTGATCGAGGGCGCCGAAAGCATCGAGGTCACCTTTGGCGATCAGGTGACGGCGCCGGCAGAGATCATCGGCGGCGATCCGCGTAATGACGTTGCTGTACTCAAGGTGGCGTTGGCGCCCGAATTGCTGCAGCCAGTCACCCTGGGCGCCTCCGCCGACCTGCGTGTGGGCCAGTGGGCGATTGCGATCGGCAATCCCTTCGGCCAATTTGGCCGCACCCTGACCACCGGCGTGATCAGTGCGCTCGACCGCACCATCAACGGGCCGGATAATCGCACGATCACCGGCGTCATCCAGACTGACGCCGCCATCAATAAAGGTAACTCTGGCGGCCCGCTGTTGGACAGTAGCGGGCGCGTGATTGGCATCACCTCTGCAATTTTCAGCCCGACTGGCACCAATGCTGGCGTTGGCTTTGCTGTACCGGTGGACACGCTCAAGCGCATCTTGCCCGATCTACTTACATTAGGGCGTTATCGACATCCTTGGTTGGGCATCCGTTACGCCTACAACGTCACGCCTGGGTTGGCGGAGGTGCTGAAATTGCCGGCTCAGGATGGACTGCTGTTGGTGCAAATTTACAAAGGTGCGCCGCTGGAGAAGGCTGGCATCCGGGGCGCCCAACGTGAGGATATTATCGGCAACGAACGCGTCTATACCGGCGGCGATCTTTTGGTTGCCATCGATGGGCGCCCTGTTTCTTCAGTTGCAGAGCTGGAGACGTTGTTGGAGAATCGGTACCGTGTGGGTGATGTGGTGCAGGTGTCCGTGATTCGTGACGGTCGCACGTTGGAAGTGCCAGTCGAGTTGGTCGAAGAGCCTCAATAAACCCTGCAGCAAGCGTTGCTGTCAGCTTGAAGCGCCCAGCGCGGGGCAGCCACACTTACTGGATCGCGGGCAGTTCCCCAGTTTTGGGCAATGACGACAGCAGTTCGTAGTAACCTTTGCTGCCGTTGCGCCGAATCCTGAGTAGTTCGCGCACCATGTTGATCGTGTCGTGAATCGGACGTACGCGACTATCACTCTGATAGTACCAGTTGATTGGCACCTCGGTCAGCTGCATGCCATGCCGCAGGCCAATGTAAAGCACCTCGACATCGAAGCCCCAGCCGTCGATGCGTTGCAGCGGAAAGAGCGTTTGCGCCGCTTCACGCGTGAACATCTTGAAGCCGCACTGTGTGTCCTGGATTCCGGGCACGGCCAGCATCCGCACCAGCCAATTGAAGACGCGCCCCATCACGTGACGATAGACTGGCTCATTGTACCGAACGGCGCCCGGCAGCTCACGGCTGGCGATCGCAATGTCGAATGTGCCGACAGACAGTGCGGGCGGCAGAAACTTGGCGATCTCTGCGATTGGCATCGCCAGGTCAGCATCACAGATGAAGCGATAGTCGCCCTGCGCCGCCAGCATGCCGGCTTTCACAGCGGCGCCTTTGCCTGGCGTGCTGTGCATCAGGATCAGCTGCACAGGCATCATGGGCGTCATGCGGCTGGCAATGAAATTTTCTACGACCGCCGTGGTGCCATCGGTGGAGCCATTCTCCACGACCAGGATTTCACTGCGGTAGTTCTGCACCTGCAGATACGCCACGATCTTTTCTAGTGACGGCGGCAGACGACGTTCCTCGTTATAGGCAGGGATGATGATGCTCAGAAACGGCGTCCGGTTTGACTCACTCACAAGCAACTTCCTTGAACCTCTCAAGTGATCAGGCTTACTAGCGCCAGCAGCAGGAAGCTCTGGACAACGATCGCTCCGCCCCACAACATATGGGCGCCGATGCGTTGCTGCTGACGCATCAGCCATAAACCGACGCCAGCATTGACAGCCCACGCCAACAGCCCGATAACCAACAACCGAAAGAGCGCCGTTTTCTCGCGGATCTCCTCTGGTGCACCTTGGCTATTGTAGCGAACCGCCAAAATATCGGGCAAATTGGGAAAGCTGATCGTCAACACGGCAAAGAGAACGAGCACCCCCGCCAGCCCGATCAGCAGCAACCACGCGCCCAATCGATCTTCGCTCAAGATGCTGGCCAGCCATGCACGCTGTACGCGCTGCGGCGCAATGGTCTGTGTTGCACCCAGCCGATAACGCGTCTGCAATGCCTCGACAAATCCTTCGGCATCGACGGGCGACAGCGCATAGACGCCGGCGTCAGTCTGCAAGATGACGCATTCGGCGGGTGGGCGGGTCGCACACAGGTTGACCGATTGTGGCGTCGGCGCTGCAGCGATGTCCAGAAAGGGCATCGGCCAACGACGTAAGCCACCCGCTGTCACCGGCAACGCAGCGCCATGACTGATGGCGCGCACGCTTTGCGTTGGGATCACCTGATGTTGGTGCGCCCAGCGCAGTGTGATGGCGTTGCGATCGATCCAATATTCGAGTGTGAAGGCGGCCCAGGTGCGATAAATCAGGTGGATCAGCACGGGGACGCTGCTCACAAGCACTAACATGAGCAGAAATTGGAGCAGATCGATAGGCCGACGCAGCGCCCACACAATCACCAACAGATCGATCAGCACGATCCAGAATGCAGCGGCTATGCCTTCCCAGCGCGCTGGCGCTGGTTTGGCCGCAAAGACCATGTTACTGCACCTCGCCGTTCTGCAGCGCGCCGGCCAAATCCCACGCCTGCAACCTGGCCAGAAACGCGTGATGCGTCAGGTCGAGCGAGATCGGGGTGACGCTGACGTAGCCATGTTGCAGGGCGCCCACGTCGGTGTCAGGGTCTTCCTCATCGACTGGGAAGGAGCCGCCCAGCCAGTAATAGGGGCGCCCATATGGATCGCGCCTCTGCTCGACTTCATTGGCATCGTAGTGGCGGCGTCCCATGCGCGTAGCGCGGATGCCGCGCACGTCGGCTGCGGGCAGCGCCGGCACATTGACGTTGAGCAGTGTGTACTCTGGCAGACCGGTGGCCAGCACGCGCTGCGCCACGCCGCGTGCAATCTCGCCTGCCAACTGGCGCACGGCTGCAGCGTCGGTGCGCTCCTCGCCAAAGTAGGTTGAGCTGACGGCGATGCCGGGCACACCCTTGATCACCGCCTCCATAGCGCAGGCGACCGTGCCACTGTAGGTTATGTCCACGCCTACGTTGTAGCCGGCGTTGATGCCTGCCACGACGAGGTCAGGGGTGACGCCCAACGCTCCGCCCATGACCAACGCCACGCAGTCGGTGGGGCTGCCGCTGCTGCTATGCGCCGGGCTGCCATCCGCCAGCGTTGTTGGCTGGATGCGCAACGGCTTGTGCATGGTCTTGATGTGGCTGGATGCACTCCAGTTGCGTTCAGGCGCCAGCACAATGACCTCGGCAATAGCCGTGAGCGCCTGTTTCAGCGCCAGCAAGCCAGGGGCAAAGACGCCGTCGTCATTGGTCACCAGAATGATTGGTCTGCCCATTGCTGCACTCATTTCTTCTCGTGCCGGACATAGACGCGCACTTCGGGACTTTCGACGCGATTGCCTGCTGCGTCATAGGCGATCACCTTGATTACGTGTCCTTCGAAGTAGACGCCGCCGTTGGTGACGATGGCCTGGAAGCCATCTGGGAAGGTGGCGACCGTGCCGGGTTGCACTTCAGGGTCGCTGGACTCGAACGCCGGCCAGGGTTCACCGCCTGCCGCTGAATTCAGATCGCGCATTTCTATCTTCCAGCGCTCGTTGAAGGGCGCCACCGTGCTGGTGACAAAGCTGCTGCCGTCGATTATGAACTCTACGCGCGCGATTGCCAGGTTATCGTTCGCCAGAACGTTGATGTTGATCTGCTCATCTTTTTCCATGACGAAAAGTTGATCCGGCTTGGGTTCGGTGATCACAACTGTAGGCGGCGTATTGTCGATGGTCACGGGAATGGCGGCCTGGCGCGGCCCATCGCCGCGATTGACCGTCAGCCGCACTGTATAGAGGCCTTCGGGCAGCGTCGTTGTGTCCAACCGCTCGAGCACGCCGTTCTGGATTTCCTCGCCATGCTCCGGGCCAATCTGCGTCCACTCCGCTGGTTCCAGTCCAGCGCCGATCTCCAGGCGATAGGGGCCGCCGCGCGCATTGCCGATGAATTCGATTTGCCCGCCGATCGTGCTGCCCAACGTCGGCGAGATGATGGCGCTGTCGGGGTCAAAGTCCTCCAACCGCAGCGACGCGGTCTCGGTCGGCGGTTGTGGGATGCCGCTCTCCTTCACCCAATCGGCGGCTTCCTGCGGCAGAATTTCGTAAATGCGTTTTTCGATGCGTTCCGGCGGTGTGGTCGGGCCAGCCAACAGACCGGTCTCGCGATCGACTTCGAATTCCTGCCAGACGTTGTCAGCGATCGTCGGCTCGGTGCCGGCGACGAACAGCTCGGCGCGCTGCTCCTGACACTGATCGGTGGGCAGCAGCCCGCTTGGCTGGCAGACAACGCGTTGGACGATGCCAGGAGGCATATCATACCAGATGGCGGGCAGCCCTTCGTGGTACTTGCGCATCACGGCATTCCAGATCGGCGCTGCGCCCGATAGACCCGTGACATTCTCCATTGACTCGTTGTCGGTGTTGCCTACCCACACGCCGACGGTGAGTTGCGGCGTGTAGCCCATTGTCCAGTTGTCTTTGAAACCATTGGTGGTGCCGGTCTTGGCGGCCACCTTGCGGTCGGGCAGGGTCAGCGCCGTGTTGGCGCCAAAGGCCGGTGCGCGCGCCACGTCGTCGCTCATAATGTCTTGCATCAGGTAAGCGACCTCGGCGCTGAAGATGCGCTCGGCGGTAGGTTGTTCGTATTTCTTGAGGATGTTGCCCTCGCTGTCGCGCACCTGCAAGATCGAGACCGGGTTGAGGGTGCGATAGCCGCTCTGTAGCTCGTTGACCGGCACCGGTTCCCCCACCATATTGCCGCTGTTGGCAAAGACAGAATACGCGTAAGTGTGATCGAGCAGCGACACCTCGCCGCCACCCAACACCAGACTGAGGCCATAGAAACTCAGCCCGCGATTCAGCCCGTTGATGCCCATGCGATGGGCTGTGCGCAGCGCATCCGCGACACCCACTTGCTGCATTACCTTGATCGCCGGGATGTTGTAGGAGCGCGCCAGGGCGTTGCGTAGCGACACAGGGCCGTGATACTGGCGGTCATAATTTTCGGGGCGGTAATAGGTGCCATCCGCCTGTGGGAAGGCGGTGGCGACATCGAGAATCATGGTCGCTGGCGTCATGCCTTCTTGCAGCGCCGTGAGGTAGACGTAGGGCTTGAAGCTGGAGCCAGGCTGGCGTTCGGCGGTGGCCATGTTGACCTGACCGTCGATTTCATTGTTGTTGTAGTCAAGCGAGCCGACCATGGCTAGAATCTCACCCGTATCGTTCTTGATGGCGACTACGCTGGCGTTGCTGGCGTTCTTGCCCTGTTCCTTGAGAATTTGCACCTGTTCGCGCGCGACCTGTTCGGCGTACTTCTGCAACTCCACGTCGAGTGTGGTGTAGACGGTCAACCCCTTGCGCCAGATGTAGAAGGGATCGTCCACTGTGTTGTACTGTTTTTTCAATTGGTCGAGCACATAGAGCGCAAAGTGGGGCGCCGTAAGGACGTCGAAGCGCTCTGCCACCGACTTGCGTAGCGTCAATTCTTGTTGGAAGGCGGCGTCGGCTTCCGCCTGTGTGATGTAACCGGCTTCGACCATCGCCTGCAGGGTTACACCCTGACGCCGCTTGGCGTCCTCCGGGTTGTCAATGGGGTTGAGCGCAGGAAACTGCGGGATTGCCGCCAGCATGGCGGCTTCCGCCAGGTTCAAGTCGCGTGCACTTTTGCCAAAGTAGACCTGCGCCGCCGCCTCGACGCCATACGCCAGGTTGCCGTAAAAGTTGTAGTTGAGATACCACTCCAGCAACTTCTCTTTGGGATAGCGTCGCGTCACTTCGAGCGAGAGGATCACTTCTTTGATTTTACGGGCGTAGCTTTGCTGCGCACGTTCTTCTGGCGGGATGAAAACATTCTTGATAAGCTGTTGGGTGATCGACGAGCCACCTTGCACGGCGCCACCCTGCAGGTTGGAGGCAAAGGCGCGCAGCAGACCGCGCACGTTGATTCCCGGGTTCTCGAAGAAGCTGCGATCTTCCAGCGCCACAGCTGCCTGCCAGACATAGGGCGCCATCTTGTCAAGGGCGACGAAACGCCGGTCGCCGCCAAAGGGGCGCGGGTCGACGCTCTCATAGAGCAGGTTTGTCCCGGTGCGATCATAGATGCGTACGGTCTGGAATTGATCTTGCTGTTGCTCGATGGTGCTGACGTCGGGTAACTGCGCCGCGTATTCGTTGTAGACGCCGACGACGGTTGCTCCCACCACGCCGGTGACCGCCGCCATGCCCACGCCTATGACAATCAAGATTGCCAGCAGCAATTGCCCCAGGCGCAGCCAAATACGCGGGCGATTGGCGATGGCGCGCTGCCGCTGTCGCCGCGCCATTAATATCGTATCGTGTCGATCCAGTCGTTTTGTCATAATCAGCCGTTTAGCGTACCACGTTCCAAAGCATCCATCCAAACGAAATCGCACGCGGATGATGCAGATCGTACAAATTGGCGCTGAGATAAGTCTGTGATCATCCGCATCATCCGCGTGTCATTCTTTCTGCTGACGCGACTTTTTCGATGACGAGCAGATGACTCAAGCCCCAACCGCCCAGCGGCGACTGCTCCAGCGCATAGGTGATGCGGCGCAGCCACTTGCCCAGTGCCGGGCGCCGATGCACCAGGTTGTCGTAACCCGGAAAAATCTGTGAGTGATGCACCACGCGCACCGGCAGCCCTACCAAGAGTTGACGCAACCCTGCCACCGTGTAGGCCCGCACGTGGGGCGCCAGCCGGTTGCGCAAGGCGTCCGGCAGATAGTTGACGAGTGGAATGTTGCCGAAATGATAGACCCCACGCCAGTAGATTCCGTGCGTCTCAAAGGGATAGCGACGGTTGGGGACGAAGATCACGGCGCGCCCACCGGGACGCAGCACGCGCACCATTTCGGCGACCGCCTGCCGGTCATCCACTACATGTTCGAGCACTTCGTGGCTCAACACCAGGTCGATGCTGGCATTGGCGTGGGGCAACATCTCCGCTGCCGCCAATGCTAACCCTGCGGTGGGGACGTTGTGCGCGGCGATCTCCAGGTGTTCGGCCTCGATGTCAATGCCGCTCACCTGATCGGCGTAGGGCGTCAACGCCCTGACGTACATCCCCACGCCGCAACCGTCCACCAAAATATGCGCCACGCGGGCGCGGCCAGCCAGTCCCCAATGCAGGATCATGTCGAGGCGGCGATTCTGCCCGGCGCGCCAGACAAAGCTAGGGTTGCCGCGACGCGCTGCACGCTCTCCGTGAAGATCAAGCGCTTCCATCATGCTCCTTGCTGATCGGAAGAGTGATCGATGAAAACAAAGCAAGAGACATCAGCAGGTTCCTTGTCTGAACTGGCGCCATCTGCCTCTGCCCCGGAGCATCAGACTCCAGAGCACAGGCCCTGTCCACTCAGGCGGAATGACGCACGTAGTCAATTAGCCTGCGTTGACCAGAGTTGCCAGTCTCGATTTGAAGCGATAGTCTTCGCTCCAGACATGAGTAACGTCACGTTGCGTGGAAAAGTTCAGGCTGGGGGTCGGTGTGTTGACTTACTCCATCGGATACTTCATGCCAAGCTGGGCGCGGATTTCGTCCATCACCGCCATGATGCGCACCGTCTCGTCGAGCGGCATCACGTCGCTCTCGCATTTGCCGGCGCGCACACATGTGGCGACTTCGTGCGCTTCGTGGCTGTAGCCGTTGGCAAGATAAGGACGCACGATCTCTTCCGGCTCTGCGCCAGCGCGGTGCAGGGTGAGCGTATTGCCGACCCACCACGGGCTGTGAATACGGATCGAACCGTTGTCGCCGAGGATGGTGGCTTCCTGCGGCGTGGTGGCGCGCACCGTTGTCGCCAGCACCGCCACCTCACCGCCGGGGAAGCCGAGCAGGATGCCGGTGTTCTCGTCGATGCCGGTTGGCCCCAACGCGGCGATGGCGACGATACGCTTCGGGTGGCCGAGCAACATCATCGCCAGCGAAATCGGGTAGACGCCGACATCGAGCAGCGCGCCGCCGCCCAACGCCGGGTCAAACAGACGGCTGGCCGGGTTGAAGCTGGCGCGGAAACCAAAGTCCGCCTGCACCATCTGCACCCTGCCGATGGCGCCGTCCGCAATCAGTCGCCGCGTCTCAGCGATGATCGGCAGAAAGCGCGACCACATCGCCTCCATCAAAAAGAGCTGCTGGCGGCGCGCCGCATCGACCATCTCCTGCGCCTGCGCGGCGTTGATGGCGAAGGGCTTCTCGCACAGCACGTGCTTGCCGTGGCGCAGCGCCAGCAAGGTGTGTTCGTGATGAAAACTGTGCGGCGTCGCTACATAGATCGCATCGACGTTGGGGTCGGCGACCAGCGCTTCATAGCCGACATGCCGGCGCAGAATATCGAAGCGATCGGCAAAGCGATCCGCCGACGCCTGCGTGCGCGAGCCGACGGCGATCACCTCCTGGTCGTCCAGCGCGGCGACGCCGGCGGCAAATTTGGCGGCGATATTGCCGGGTCCGAGGATTCCCCAGCGAAAACGTGCAGTCATGGTGTGCTCCTGTTGACTGATTGACTGGTCTGCAGCGCCCGCCACACTTGCTCCGGCGTGTAGGGCAGTTCGTCGATCCAGCAGCCGATGGCGGCGTGGATGGCGGCGCCGATGGCGGGCGCAACTGGAATGAAGGGCATCTCCGCCATGCCGCGGATGCCCAGCGGTCCCTGCGGGTCGGGAAATTCCAGGATGATCGGCTCGATGATCGTCGGCGCATCGAGCACGCCCGGAATCAGGTAGGTGCTGAGATGCTGCGTCACGGCGCGCCCCTCGCGCTGCACATACTTCTCCATCAATGCCCAGCCCATCGCCTGCACCACGGCGCCCTCGATCTGTCCTTCGACTTGCTGCGGGTTGACGGCGCGCCCGACATCGTTGGCGCTGATCAGTCGCAACACGTGCACGTGCCCGGTGTCGAGATCGACCTCGACTTCAGCGACCTGTGCACAGTAGCCGTAGGTGACATTCGGATCGGATGCGCCGTTCTCTCGGTTGTAGGGCGTGGTGGGGCGGGGATGGAAAATGAACTCGGCGCGCGCCGGCCGTTCCTCATTTTGCCACTCTTGCAGCGCCCGTTCCGCCGCGCCCTTGATCGCGTTGCCCGCCATAAAGGTCATGCGGCTGGCGGAGGAGCTGCCACTGGAACCGGTGACTTCGGTCGATTCGGTGCGCACCTCGACCTGTTCCGGCGCCAGCCCGAGCACTTCCGCCGCAATCTGGCGAAAGGCGGAGTGAGCGCCCTGCCCAACATCGGCGCCGACGCAGCCGACGATCGCGCGCTCGATGACGCCGTTGCCGTGCAGCTCCACCCACGCCGAGCAATGCTCCGGGAAGCCGAGACTGAAGCCAACATTCTTGAAACAGCAGGCAAAGCCGACGCCGCGCGCCAGCCTGGGTTGGGTCGCCTGGAGCGAAGGGCGAGCGGCGAGCGGCGCGGGGCGCGGGGCGTTATCGTCGCCGTCAGCCGTGCGTCGCCAGCCCTGGGCAGCGTCATGACGCCAGCCGCCGCGTTCGGCAGCAGCGGTCACGACTTCGCGAATCGTGCAGCCGGCGGGCAGCGGCGACTTTGTGGGCAGGATCGCGCCTTCCTGCCAGAGGTTGCGCATGCGCAGCTCGACCGGATCGATGCCAAGCGCCGCCGCCAGCTTGTTGACCTGCATCTCGGCGGCGAAGTGACCCTGGGGGCCGCCAAAGCCACGAAAAGCGCCGCTGGGCGTGTTGTTGGTGTAGACGGTGCGCGCCACGACGTGGACATTGGGAATTTTGTAGGGTCCGAGTGCGGCGAGCAGTGCGTTGCCCAGCACTTTGGTGCTGGTGTAGGCGTAGGCGCCGCAGTCGCTGGTCAAGTCCATCTGCGCGGCGACAATTTTGCCTTCGCGCGTGGCGCCCCACTTTGCTTTGATCGTGTACGGGTGGCGCTTGTGGTGACCGACGATGCTCTCCTCGCGGCTCCACACCGTTTTGACCGGGCGCCCCGTCTTCCATGCCGCCAGCGCCAGCACAATCTGGATTGAAATATCCTCGCGCCCGCCAAAGGCGCCGCCGATGGCGCCGTGTTTGACCACGATCTGCTCCTCCGGCAGCCCCAGCGCGTGGGCAATCTGTGCGCGCTCCTCGTGCATCCACTGGCCGGGGCAGGTGACTTCGATGCAACCATCGGGGCGCACCCAGGCGACGCCGGCTTCAGGCTGCAAATAGGCGTGCTCCTGGGCGTGGGTGTGATAGACGCTTTCGACGACCACATCCGCCTGGGCAAAGCCAGCGTCAACATCGCCGTCGCGCAGCGTGTATTCAAGCAGAACATTGGAGTGTGGATCGCGCTCGCCGTAGGGATAGCGGAAGGGATAGGGGTGCAGCGGCGGCGCGTCGGGCGCCATCGCCGCAAAGGGATCGGTGATGACCGGCAGCGGCTCGTAGTCGATCACGATTGCCTTTGCCGCGGCTTCGGCTTCGGCTTCGCTCTCGGCCACGACCAGCGCCACATGATCGGCTTCCCAGCGCACGATCTCGGCTTGGGGCGTGCTGCCCAAGCCGCAAAGCACCGGCTGGTCAGGCATGATCAAGCCGTACTCGTTGACGGGCACATCGGCGGCGGTCAACACCGCCACGACGCCCGGCATGGCGCGTGCGGCGCTCACATCCAGCGCGCGGATGCGAGCATGGGGGATGCCGGCAAAGACGACCTTGAGCCACGCCTGACCAGGGAGATCGATGTCACCGGCATAAACCCCGGCGCCGGTCACCTTATCAACTGCGTCGATGCGAGGTAAGCTGCTGCCAACTGCGCGCATAGAATTTGTTCCTCTCAACTCTGACGCACCAACATTGGACCAAGACGCCGCCCGCCTAACAGATGAATGTGCAGATGGTAGACCTCTTGTCCGCCATCGCGATTGCAATTCACCAAAAGGCGATAGCCACTCTCGGCAATCCCCTCTTGGGCGGCGATGGTGCGCGCAACGACAAACATATGGCCGATCAGCTGCTCATCCTCTGGCATCACATCGTTGGCGGTAGGGATGAGCTTGTTGGGCACGATCAGGATATGCACCGGCGCCTGCGGGTTGATGTCGCGAAAGGCCGTCACCTGATCGTCCTGGTACACGATGTCGGAGGGAAGTTCACGGCGAATGATCTTGCTGAAGATAGTCTCGGTGGGCATAGCAGCTCGCTGGGTCGTTGGATCGCTGGGTCGTCATCTGGATAGAGATAGCTTCAGTATACCGCACGCGTAAGTGGTGCAGCAAAGGGATGGGGTCAGATAAGGGGTGCTGCAAGTTTATGTTCAGGGCGAAATGTAGCGTCACGCCGGTGAATTACGCATACTCCTCAAACCAAGTCTCGATCTGCGCATCCTGCAACTCGGCAGCCAAGCGGCGACCTTGCTGCATCGCCGCCTGCAGATTCGTCTGGTCGCCAATCGCGCGATAAATGCGGCATAACAGCAGATGGATCACTGCAGCGGCTTTGCGGTCGCCCATGGCGGTGTAACCGGCGAGACTCTGGCGCGCACTGGCGAGCGCTTCTTGTTCGTTACCAAAGTAATGCGCCAACTTGGCCTGTGCAAAGAGGATGGCGGCGTGTTCGGTCTGGTCGTTGATGGCGGCGTTGACGACCTGCGCCTGCGCCGTGTACTGTTGCGCCAACGCGTATTGTTTCTCACGTGCGGCAATGTCGGCCAGCAGGCGCAATGTGCGCGAACGTACGACCTCGCCCCCCTCTGCTGGCAACAGTCGCAGGGCATCCTCGCATAGTCGCGAGGCCGCCGCATAGTCACTGCGGTCGTAGGCAATCGAGGCTTCGCGACAGCGCACGGCGGCGATGCCAGTCGGCTGTTCTAGCGCCGTATAAAGTGTTTCCGCTTGCTGGAGATCGCTTTCGGCGTTGGCGTAAGCGCCTAGCTCCATCTCGACATCGGCTAGATCGACAAGCGCCTCTGCCATGCGTATCTGATTGCCCGCCGCGGCATAGCCGGCGATGGCAGTCGTGAGCAGCTCACGCGCGGCAGTGTACTCGTCCTGGCGAAGGGCGATGCGTCCCAGGAAAAAGGCAAAGCGTGTGATGTGCGTCGTGTCTTGCAGCGCCTGCGCCGCGTCAAGCCCGGCCTGCAAGCCTTGCCGCGCCTGATGAAAACGCGCACGCGCAAACCAGGGCGCAGAAGCTGCGTCCACCAGTGCCAAAACCTCGGTCCATCTCTGTCGAGCATGTGCAATTTGAATTGCGTGCAGCAGGTGATCCCACTCTTGCTCCAACTGCACGAAGTCGCCGGCTGCACGTTGGGCAATGTGGCGATAGTGGGCGACGAAGCGCTGCTCCACCTGTTCCTGGTCGGGTAAAGCGGCCAGCTTTTCAAGGGCAAAGTCGGCCAGCAAGCGGTGCTGAACATAGCGATCATCTTCAGCATACTTGAGCATCGAGAGCGTCGCCAACAAATCGAGCTGATCAAGTGCGGCGTCAGCCTCCAGATCGCTGCTGGCAGCGAGTGCGGCTGCGGTGAAGGGGCGCCCGTCGAATAGACCCATGACGGCGAAGGTGCGGCGCAGTGATGCGTCCAGACTCTCCCAACTTACTTCGAAACTGGTGCGCACGGAGCGATTGCTGATGCCGTGCGCTAGCCGCGCCGAAGCCGAGTGCAGGCTGCGCACCATACGCGCCAGGTCGCGCCGCGGTGACGCCAGCACGCGCTGCGCGGCAATCTCCACTGCCAGTGGCAGCCCGCCCAGCAACTGACATAGCTCCTCGGCGGCAGCATGTTCGGTGGCGACTGTCTCCTCCCCCAGCAGGTGCGTCAACATCTCCAGCCCGGCGACTGCCGGCAACTCGCGCAACTCCACAATTTCATTGGTGTAGCGCGCCACTTCGGCGCGATCACGCGTCGTAATCAACACTGCGCACGGTGAGGCGCCGGGCAGCAGCAGATCGATGGGTTTGCCAGTGATCACATCGTCCAGCACGATCAGCGCACGCTTGTCCGACAGGATATCGCGCATCGCCGCCGCGCGCGCTTCGTAGCTGGAAATCTTGCTCAAGTCGCGATCGAAGGCCAGCCCCCAACTTTGCAAAATGTCGGGTGTGGCGTCAGTGGCGACGCGTCCCCACAGCACGCCGTCGGTGAACTCGCCGCGCAGACGGTTTGCCAGTTCAGCCGCCAGCGCAGTCTTGCCGACGCCGCCCATACCTACGATGGCGACAACCGCCCCTCGCCCCGACCGCGTGAGCGCAGTAGTAAGCTGTGTCAATTCCTGGTCGCGTCCGGCCAGATGCACGGGCGGCGCGATGGCCTGGAATGGTGTGCGGCGTGACGTGGCCTCGGTAAATGTTGCGCTGGCCGACTGTGCGCTGCGGTCAAACTCGCCAGCCAGGATGCGGTCGTAGAGTGCGTTGGTTTCAGCGGAGGGAAGCACGCCCAACTCGTCCATCAACGCCGACGCACAGGCATCGTACTGTTTGAGCGCCGCGCCACGCTGCCCATCCAACGCCAGCAAGCGCATCTTGAGCCGGTGCACTTCCTCGCGTTCAGGTGCACGGTCGAGCAACTCCAAGCAGGCGTCGATGCCAGCGTTCAACATGCGTCCTTCATCGGCGCAGGCGCTGGCCAACCGATAGAGTAGTTGGTCGATCTGGCGGGCGATCAGCTCGCGTTGTGTGGTGAGCCACTCAATAAAGAGTGGTGAACTTTCCTCCAGTTGTGTATCTACTCCGTCGAGAAAAGGGCCAGCGACAAGCCGACTGGCTGCGTACAGCTCTTCGAGCGTGGCAGTGGGTGTGGCGAGCACGCACTGGAGTTGCTGCACATCGACGCGGCAGCGATCCGGGTGCAACCCCAGACGTCCGTCGGCGTCGAGTAAGTACGTCTCTTTGAGGTCGCTCAACAAATGCAGCTCACCGCGCAGGTAGGCGCGCGCCTTTGCCTCCGGCCAGTCCGACCAGAAAAGACCCGCCAGCCGCTCGCGCGGCTCCAGAGTCCCCACAGTTGCCAGGTAATAGAGCAAGGCGCGCGCCTTGATGCTGTTGCGGCGCAGGGTGAAGGGCGCATCGTGTAAAGTGATTTGTGGTGCTCCCAGCAGTTTCAGGTTAAGCATTGCAATGAACGGTGTTCGTGATCGATGTAGTTGCTGAGCAGTATGCAGTATACGGTCAATGCCGCATACTGTCCAACGTGTTCATGGCTATTGGCTGTGGCATCAACGCTGGATCAACGCACACATGGCTATGCTGAGGACAGCAATCGAGATGCCAATCACCAGACCGGCGCTGTGTCCATGATGGATGCTGCGGTCAAGCTCCAGATGTGAGGTGCCATATGCTTGCAACTTATCATTTTTTTAACACCACCGGGTTGAACACCACTGGGACGCCGCAACATCGTCGGCCGGCCAGCTCTGTCAAGCAATCCATGAGTGCAGAGACTGAATTGAGGGTCTATCGCCTGGTGATCATGACGCTACCCCAGGCTGGCGGCGATGCAGAACGCCCGTTTCTGGCGCTGCAGCGCAATCTGCCAATCCTGGATTATCTGGTGCAGCGGTTGCGCGAGGCGGAATGCCCGGTGCGCACCGGCGCTGATCTCGAAGAAGACGCACGGCGACTGGCGCAACATCATGGGCTGGGAGTTGATTATGTGCGACGGATGCTGCCCAAGGATATTCGCCAGCCCAATCCACTGCTGCGCCCCTTTGTCCTGCGCGCAGTGCGTGGCGAGCAGATCGAGATTCACGTAACCAATCGCACCCAATCGCCCATGCAGTTGGCGCTGCTGGACGATGATTTCGGCATCCAGCCCCATGCCGAACCGGTGCTGGCGCCGGGGGAAAGCAGCGTCTTTCGCTGGCAGTGCAAGCAAACTGGCATCTATCCGATATTCAATGCAGCGTGCACGGCGACCGAACAGCCCCATTGCCTCTTAGGCGTGCTGATGATCGAACCCTGACCCATTTTGTCATCCACGCTTCCTCTTTTTTCCCTCTCCACAAGCCGCCTCAGCACTGAGGCGGCTTCTTCTTTTTGACCACCTGCGCACTTTTGCACCCTGGTAAGCCGTGATAGACTGGGCGGGTTGAGCGTGTCTTTACCGAAATAGAGGGGGTCGTCCATGTCTGCATTGTCGCGTGTCGTCGGGCTAGGAATGCTGTTGTTCGTCGTTGCCGCGTGCAGAGGCGCGCCCGCACCGACCGCCACGCCGATTCCGCCAACGGTTACGTCGGCGCCAACCGCTGCACCCACAGTCAGCGCCGCGCTGGTGACGCCCACCGCCACTCTCGCTCCCCAGGTAGCGGTTGTCACGGTCGGCATCGACCCTGCATTCGAGCCTTTCGTCTTCACCCAGGATGGAAAGTTGGCCGGCTTCGATGTCGACCTACTCAATGCCATGGCAGCGGAGGGCGATTTTGAGGTCGCTTATGTCGTTGCGCCTTTCAACGAAATCCTTGATGGGTTGCAGCGCGGCAAATTCGACGCTGCGATCAGCGCCATCACGGTGACCGAGGATCGCAAGGCGCTGGTCGATTTCACGGCGCCCTATTTTGAGAGCGGTAAAGCGCCGGTTTCCTTTTACAATCCGGGGCAGGGCATTGCCATCCGTACAGACAACGCCACCATCACCGGTCCGGAGAGTTTGGTGGCGGGTGTGCGCGTTGGCGTCAAGCGGGGCACGACTGGCGCCGCCTTTGCCGCCGAACAGACGACAGCCGAGATTGTTGAGTACGCTGACTCACTAGAGGCCATCGAGTCGCTGACTGCGGGTGAACTGGACGCCGTGATCGTTGACATCCCGGTGATCGTCGATTACATCAAGCGCAATCCGACCGCTGGCATTCGCGTCACAGGCGGCCCGGTGACAGATGAGGTTTACGCAATCGCGGTCAGCAAGGCGAAACCAGCGGTGTTGGCAGCACTGAACGCCGCGCTGGCTAAGGTGCAGGAAAGCGGCGCGTATGACCAGATCTACAACCGTTGGTTTGGCGCGCCGTGATCGGGTGAATCTCCTTTTTGACGTCCATGATGTAGAAGGGTGTCCACGATGACTGTTCGTATCGAAGTGCGCAGCAATCACCTCACCGCCGGACAGAGCGTGCTCCGCGGCGCAGCCAATCTCGGCATCGCCAACCTCACCGCCTGCCAGGTCGTCCGTCTCTATTTCCTGGAAAATGACCCCGGCGACGCTGCTCTGACGCGCCTCTGCACCCTGCTCTTGGCCGACCCGGTGACGGAAACGTGGCGAGTGGCGAGTAGCGAGGGGCGAGAGGCGCCTACGCCCGCATTACCCATCCCCCAGTCACCCAATCACGCAGTCGCCGCTCATCACGACTCCTCGTCGCTCGCCCCTCGCTCTGGTGTTCACATCGTCGAAGTCGCCTTCCGTCCCGGCGTCACCGACGTGCCGGCGCGTGAGGCGCAGCGCGGCATGGTCGAGATCGGCCTACCTGCGTGCGAGATCGCCACCGGCTGGCGTTACGAGCTTGACGGTGATCTCACCGACGACGATCTGCGTAAACTGGCGCGGCAATTGCTCTGCAACACGACTGTTCAGCATTACGCTATCGGCGAAATCGCTGTCCACTTTGGGCAGGAAGCCACCGCCGGCGATCGTGTAGAGACTGTCGCCGTACGCGGGCTGGACGACGCAGCGCTCCTGGCGCTCAGCAAGGCGCGGCTGCTCTCGCTCGACCTGGCCGAGATGCGCACCATTCAGCGCTACTACGACGACCTGAAGCGCGACCCGACCGATGTCGAGTTGGAAACGCTGGCGCAGACCTGGTCGGAGCATTGTGTCCACAAGACTTTCAAGGCGCAGATCGACTTTACGCACTATGACGCCGACGGTGCGGTGCGTAGCCAGGAAACCATTGATGGGCTGATCCATCAATACCTGCGCGCCGCCACCGACGCTATTCGACCAGAATGGTTGCGTTCGGCCTTTGTCGACAACGCCGGCATCATCGCTTTCGACGAACAATATGATTTAGCTTTCAAGGTCGAGACGCACAACCACCCCTCAGCGCTGGAGCCATTCGGCGGCGCCAATACCGGCGTCGGCGGCGTCGTGCGCGACGTGATCGGCGTCTCGGCGCGCCCCATTGCCACCACCGATGTGCTCTGCTTTGGTCCGCAGGATTTTCCCTACGACCAGGTGCCGGAAGGGATGCTCCACCCGGCGCGCATCGCGGAGGGCGTCGTCGCAGGTGTAGGCGATTATGGCAATAAGCTGGGGTTGCCGACGGTCAACGGCGCCGTGCTCTATGATGAGGGCTATTTGGGCAATCCGCTCGTTTTCTGTGGCTGCGCCGGGCTGTTGCCGCACGGCAGCCATCCGACCGGCGCCAACCAAGGCGATTGGGTGGTGGCATTGGGCGGGCGCACGGGGCGCGACGGTATTCACGGCGCCACCTTCTCCTCCGCCGAGCTGACGCACGAGACCAGCGAGCTGGCGGGCAGCGCTGTCCAGATCGGCGACCCGATTACGGAGAAGGGCTTGATCGAAGTGATCGAGGCGGCGCGTGACCAGGCTCTGTACACTGCCATCACCGACTGCGGCGCTGGAGGCTTCTCCTCTGCCATCGGCGAGATGGGGGAAACGCTGGGTGTTGACGTCGATCTGGCGCATGCACCGCTCAAGTATCCTGGCCTGGCGCCGTGGGAAATCTGGATTTCTGAAGCACAGGAGCGGATGGTGCTGGCTGTACCCCCGGCGAAGCTCGCTGCATTGCAACAGCTTGCCGATCTGTGGGATGTCGAGCTGAGTGTGCTGGGGACTTTCACTGGCAATGGCCGGTTGGTGGTGCGCTTTGCCGGTCGCGTTGTTGGCGAGCTTGAGATGGAGTTCTTGCACCACGGCTTGCCGCGCCGACGCATGCAGGCTGAATATCGCGAACCTGCAGCCACGCCCGCCGTTATCCATGTTGAGCCTTCGATGCCTGGCATGGACATTAACGACGTGTTGCTGGCAATGCTGGCCCACCCTTCGGTGGCGAGCAAGGAAGCCATTGTGCGCACCTACGACCATGAGGTGCGCGGCGGCACAGTTGTGCGCCCTTTTGTCGGCCCGGCGCTGGATGGCCCGGCTGACGCCGCTGTGCTGAAGCCATTAGGCACTGAACACCATCACCGGGCGTTCGTCCTCAGCAATGGCGTCAACCCGTTGATTGGTCGTTGCGACCCCTACGCGATGGCGGTCAGCACAGTGGATGAAGCTGTGCGCAACGCTGTTGCCGTGGGCGCGGATCCTGACCATCTCGCCATTTTGGACAATTTCTGTTGGGGCAACCCGACCTATCCAGATCGGCTTGGGTCGCTGGTGCGGGCATGCCAGGGTTGTTATGACGCTGCGCTTGCCTACCGCACACCCTTCATTTCCGGTAAGGATAGCCTCTACAACGAGTTCAACGGGCAGCCGATTCCGGGTAC
Organism: Chloroflexota bacterium; assembly: GCA_003451595.1. Taxonomy (GTDB): domain Bacteria; phylum Chloroflexota; class Anaerolineae; order Caldilineales; family Caldilineaceae; genus Caldilinea. The sequence continues at coordinate 51,662 of DMDA01000038.1, forward strand.
GTTGCTCATCTCTGCCATCGGCATCGTCCCCGACATGTACAGCTGCGTCACCTCAGCGCTCAAGCAGGCGGGCAACCGTCTCTACCTGGTGGGCGAGACGCGCGGCGAGTTGGGCGGCTCGCTCTTCAACGCCGTGCTGGGTGAGCAGGGCGGCGTCGCCCCGCTGATGCCGCCCACGCCGCTGGAGCGATACCGTGCGCTGCATCGAGCCATGCGCGCCGGGCTGGTGCGCGCCTGTCACGATCTGAGTGAGGGCGGGCTGGCGGTGGCGCTGGCGGAAATGTGCATCGCCGGGCGGCTGGGCGCACGCGTGGCGCTGGACACCCTGGCGGACGCAGCGCCAATGGCGGCGGCAGTGGTGCCGCTGCTTTTTAGCGAGAGCAACGGTCGCCTGCTGGTGGAAGTGGCGCTGGCGGATGTCGATGCTTTTGAGGCGCATTTCAGGGGCGTAACGCTCATCCCTATTGGTGAGGTGAGCGCACATCCGTTGCTCACCGTCACTGCTGGTGGCGCTAATGTGGTTGAGTTGCCGGTCGAGCAGTTGGTGCGTGTCTGGAAAGGAGAATAGAGATGCGACCGTCGATTCTGATCCTGCATGCATCGGGCACTAATCGCGATGTTGAGGCTGCTCGTGCCTGTGAAGCGGCTGGCGGTGCGCCAGAGATTGTCCACATCAACCAGCTCCGCCGTGGCGAGCGGGTGTTTGCCGATTACCAGATGCTGTTGTTGCCGGGCGGCTTCTCCTATGGCGATGCGTTGGGCGCCGGTGCGCGGCTGGCGCTTGACCTGCAAGTATACTTTCACGACCAGTTGCACGCCTTCATTGATCGCGGCGCGCTCGTGCTGGGCATTTGCAACGGCTTCCAAACGCTGGTGAAGGCGGGAGTGTTGCCGGGGGCGAGGAAAGCCGAGATCGGGCGATTGGGCGATTCAGAGATTGAGCGATTGGGGGAGGTTGCGGTCGAGTCTCCATTGCCTAATCTCCAACCTCACAATCTCCAATCTCACAA
>DMDA01000038.1:52848-63691 GCA_003451595.1 Chloroflexota bacterium
AATCTCCAATCTCACAATCTCACAATCTCACAATCTCCGAATCCCTCCATCGACGAAATCTCCCTGCGTCGCGTCACGCTCACCGAAAATGCGTCCGGTCACTTCGAATGTCGGTGGGTGCACCTGGCGGCGAATCGACAGGCGACAGCGCCCTTTCTGCGCGAGTTGGACGAGTTGATCTTCTGCCCGGTGGCGCATGGCGAAGGCAACGTGCAGGTCAAGGATGCAGCCATGCTGACCGAGATCGAGCAAGGAAATCTGGTTGCCTTCCGCTACGTCGACGCAGCGGGGCAACCGGCCAACGGTATGTATCCACTCAATCCCAATGGCTCGGTCGCCGACATCGCCGGGCTGTGCAACCGTCGCGGCAATGTCGTGGGGCTGATGCCGCACCCGGAGGATCATATCTGGCCGGTGCAAAATCCGTTGGGAGATGCGGGACGGCTGGGGTTGGCAATCTTCAAGGCGATGATTGGGGCGTTACGGTGATCATGTCACGCGTCTTCGTGTAAACACAACAAGCGGGGACAGGACTAACAACCTTGTCTTGCCCCCGCTTGTTTGGCGACCTCAGCCAGGCATCACCTGAAGCTGATACCCAAAGCGGTAGACGCTCTCCAGCAGACAGTATTGCGGCAGCGTGTCCGGGCCACAGCTTGCGGTGCCGAGACCGCGCTGTCCCCAGTCCAGGTTCAGATAGACCTCCGGGCGCGGGGTCAGCTCATAGGTGTGGCGCGCCTGGAAGAGATCATTGGCGGTGAAGTGGCTGGCGGAGAATTCAATGGTCGGCGCGCCGTGGACGTGCAGCCCCGCGCCGCGCGCATCGGTCAACGCCAGCCAGCGCACTTCGGTGTGATGGCCGTGCTCCTGCGGCATGACGTAGGGGACGTACTGCGCCGTCACTGTGCTGCGATAGCGCCCGACCAGCGCCGCAGCTTTGCGGTCGTTGTAGTTCTCCCAGGGGCCGCGCCCGAACCATTCGAGCTGCTCCAGCGCGGTCGGCAGCACCAGGTCGACGCCGATGCGCGGTACGTCGGTCACGCCTTCACCTAATTGCACCTCGTTGTTCACTTCGAGGACGCCGGCCGGCGACAACGTGTAGTGATGCACATGCGTGAAGTCGCTCCACTGTCCACGCCCGCTCGCCTGGTGAATGACCTCCACGATCGGCGCACCTTCGGCTTCGAGCAGCCGGATCGACGCCAGCCGGTATTGGACGGCGTTCAGTCCCAGCGCCAGCCAGCGCGGCAGCGCCTTCCATTCCGGGCTTTCCATCAGCTTGATGCCGTCGTTGTCGGTGGCTCCGCGCCAGACATTCAGCCGCGGTCCCCGCACGAGCAGGTTCTTGTCCTTTGCGCCAAAGCCAACGAGCAGACCCGTTTCCCGTTCAAAGACCGCCTCGACCGCCCCCGCGCGCAGCACAAGAGTTTCCGCCGTCTCCGTGACTTCGACGCTCCCCTTCTCCTGCTCTCCCTCTCGCTTCGCCTTCTTCACCTTCGCCGGCGCCTCCAACTGCGCCCAGCCAACTTCGTAGCCAGCCGGCGCCCACAGCGTGGCGCGGCGCTGATAGAAGCGGAAATTCAGGAAGGTTTCGCCGTTGACCCGCTTCTCCCCGCTCAGCCAGGGGATTGCCTCCTCCAGCGTCACCTCCAGCGCAGCGCCCGGTTCGACATCGAGTTTGGGCAGCTTACCTTTGGCGATCACCTCGCCTTCGTCGGTCAGCTCCCACTCCCCGCGCAGCCAATCCAGGTTGATGAAATCCTGCTTGTTGACGATGCGCACGCGCCCTTTCTTGAGCTTGTCGGCCTCGACGCGCGCCGGTTGCGCCAGGAATTTGAACTCGTTGAGCGCCGGATGCGGGGTGCGGTCGGGCCAGACGATGCCGTCGGTGCAGAAGTTGGCGTCGTTGGGCACGTCGTCGAAGTCACCGCCGTAGGCCCAATATTGCTCGCCGTTGGGCGCGGTCTGGCGGATGCCGTGATCGACCCATTCCCAGATGAAGCCGCCCTGCAGCGTCGGGTATTTCTCAAAGGCGGCCCAGTAGTCCGCCAGGCTGCCATTGCTGTTGCCCATGGCGTGTGAGTATTCGCACATGATCAGCGGGCGCGGGTCGGTGTTCGCTTCGGCGTACGCGATGATGCGCTCGATCGACGGATACATCGGGCACATCACGTCGGTGACGCGCTCGCCACCCTGCAAATTGCCGCCCGCCCAGATCGAGATGGCGCCTTCGTAGTGCAGGGGACGGCTCGGATCGTAGCCGCGCACCCAGCCTGCTGCGGCGTCGTGATTCGGGCCATAGCCGCTCTCGTTGCCCAACGACCACAGGATGATGCACGGGTGATTCTTGTCGCGCTCGACCATGTTCTGCACGCGCTCGACAAAGGCGTGGGTGTAGCGCAGGTCGCGGCATAGCTCCTGGAAGAAGGCGTGCGACTCGATGTTGGCTTCGTCGATCACGTAGAAGCCGTAGCGGTCGCAGAGATCATAGAAGTGCGGGTCTTTCGGGTAGTGCGAGGTGCGGATGGCGTTGACGTTGTACTGCTTCATGCGCTGAAGGTCGGACTCCATGCGTTCGCGCGTCAGCGCGCGCCCCGTCACATCGTCGTGGTCGTGCAGGTTCATGCCCTTGATCAGCACGCGCTTGCCGTTGATGAGCAGATTGCGGTCGCGGATTTCGATCTTGCGGAAGCCGACGCTGCAGCGGCTGCTCTCCTCGCCAGAGGGCGTCTTGAGCGTGACGACCAGCGTGTAGAGATCGGGCGTCTCTGCCGACCAGCGTTTGGGTTTGGGCACAACCTGTTCAAGGCTGACTTCGCCACGCGGCTTGTACAGCTCGCCAAAGTCGGCGCGCAGCGGCTTGCGGAAGAGGGCTTTGCCGCGTGCATCGTACAACTGCGCCTCGACCGCGCAGCCGGTGCAGTCGCCGCCGGGGAAACCTGCCTTGACCGTGACGCGCAGCACGCCATCCGTCAGGTCATCGGTGAGGTCGCCGCGCGCAAAGACATCCTGCAGGTGCGGCGTCCCCGTGCTGTAGAGGAAGACCTCGCGCTGCAAGCCGGCGTGCCACCACATGTCCTGATCCTCGATGAAGGCGGCGTCCGACCACTGCGTCACCACGACCAGCAGCTCGTTGTCGCCGTCGAAGCGCACGCGGTCCGTGATGTCGAACTCGGCGGGGGTGCGCGCATCCTTGTTCAGCCCGACCGGCTCACCGTTGACATAGACGTAGAGCGCGCCTTCGCAGCCGCCGAAGTGTAGCACGATGCGCCGTCCCTGCCAGCCTGCGGGCACGGTGAAGGCGCGGCGATAGACGCCGGTCGGGTTTTCGTCGGGCACGTCGGGCGGCAGATTGGGGAAGGGCATCTGCACGTTGGTGTAGTGCGGGCGCCCAAAACCCTGCACCGTCCAGTTGCCGGGCACCTGGATCGGCGCCCAGTCGCCGTGCTCAATGGCGGTCGGCGTCACCTGCTCTGGGCGTCCGAAGATCAGAAAGTCCCAAACGCCGTTGAGCGAGGCGAACCAGGGCGATTCTTCGCGCGCCTTGTTGAGCGCGTCCTCGGCGGTGGGGAAGGGCGTCAGCGTGGCGCGCGGCGGCAAGCGGTTGAGGCTGGTCAGTTGTGGCATTTCCCAGGTCGGTTGACCGGCAAGGAAGAGGAGGGGTAGAGGCGTGGCGCGTTCGACAGCGTCCCCTTTGATTGAAGTGGTTTTGGCAGTCATTTTATTTTCCTATGTCGATCATGGCGGAAGTGTGTCCGCTCCGTGAGATGTTCTGGATATTGTGCCACAAGGAGAGGAAAGCGAAAGAATAAACAGGTCATCGCCTCCGGCGCCATGACCTGTTTATTCCAAACCCGGGGTGAAAAGGAGGGCAGTCGCTGACGTCAGCGACAATCTACTGAATCTCCGCCATCACTTCGCCGAGCGTCACTGTCTGACCCGGTTTAACGGCGATCTGATGGACAACGCCCTTGATCGGTGCGCGAATCTCGTTCTCCATCTTCATGGCTTCGAGCACGAGCAGCGGCTGGCCCACTTCGACCAACTGCCCCACCTCGACATGAATGCGCGTGATCAGACCCGGGATCGGCGCCTTGACCCGGCCATCGCCCGACGCCGGTCGCGCGCCGCCGATCTCTTTGTCGCGCACCTGAACGTCATAGCGACCGCTATAGATTTGCGCCACGCGCAGGTCCGGGCTGAAGTTCAGCTCGTAAGGACGATCGTCGACGATCATCCAGTCCGCCAGTTCCGGGGTGTCGTAATCTGGCACGAAGACGGTGCGCAGCTCACCATCGACGACGACGGTGTACTCGCCAGGCGTGGTGCGGCTGGGCGTCACCTCGACCTCATGCGGCTTGTTTTCGACGATAATTGTCAGCTTGTGCATAGTGTGTTCCCCATTTCTCTCAGGAAGGCAGCCGCCGCGCCGAACGGTGCCAGCCGCTCTTGACGCGTTCGGGCACAACCGGCGCATCGACGCGACGCCGCAGCAGGTAGGTGACAGCGGTCATTGCCACCAGGTCGCGGCAGACCTCCTGGCTGGTGTTGGCGCTCACGTCGAAGCGGAAGCGCGCCATGAAGTTGGTGTCGTATTTGCCCGCGACGAACGCCGGGTGCTGGATGATCTGTTTGTGCAGCGCAATGTTGGTTTGCACACCAACCACGCGAAATTCCATCAACGCGCGGCTCAGCCGGCTGATGCACATGGCGCGGTCGCTGCCGCGCACAAGCAGATTTGCCAGCAGCGGGTCGTACCGTTCGGGGATCGCGCAGCCGACGTAGCCGTAGGTGTCCACGCGCACCGATGGCCCCTGCGGGAGGCGGAAGCGCGTCAGCCGGCCTGGGCTGGGCAGGTAGTCGTTCCAGGGGTCTTCGGCGTTGATGCGGCACTGCATCGCCCAGCCTTCCAGTCGAATTTGATCCTGCGTGCGCGAGAGTGGCTCGCCCGCCGCAATCAGAATCTGTTCGCGCACGATGTCCATGCCAGAAATCATCTCGCTGACGCCGTGTTCGATTTGGATGCGCGCCTTCACTTCGGTGAAATGGAAGTTGCCAGCGCCATCGACCAGAAACTCAATGGCGCCCGTGTTCTGGAAATTGAAGAGGCGCGCAATATCGACTGCCGCCTGCCAGAGCGCGGCGCGCTGGTCGTCGTTCAATGCAGGCGAAGGCGACTCCTCGATCAGCTTCTGGTTGTGGCGCAGCAGCGATCCTTCGCGCTCTCCCAGGTGCACCACGTTGCCGTGCGCGTCCGCCAACACCTGGACGGCAAGATAATGCGAGGGCGCAATCACTTTTTCCAGGAAGAGACGATCGTCGCCGTAGATCAGCTCTGCTTCGCGGCGGGCTGAGCGAGCCGCCTCGATCAGCTTGTCCGCGTGCATCACGACGCGTGCTCCGCGCCCACGCCCACCGCGCGCCGACTTCACGACCAGCGGATAGCCGATCTCCTCGGCAGCCCGCCGCAGCCGTTCCTCATCCCCGCCGGCGTCAGCCAGGTCAACGTAGACCGGCACACGGTAGCCGGCGCGCTTGACGGCTTCCATTGCGTCCATTTTGTTGCGTAGGGTGCGAATCACGTTGGGCGGCGGCCCGATAAAGACAATGCCCTCGGCGGCGCAGCGTTCGGCAAAATCAGCCTCCTCCGCCAGGAAGCCGTAGCCAGGGTGGATCGCTTCGGCGCCGGTGGCTTTGGCGATGGCGAGCACTTCGTCGGCGTCGCCGTAGCGGTTGGGTGAGTGCAGCATGCGCACTTCATCCGCCAGACGCACGTGCAGCGAGTCGCGGTCGGCGGCAGTATAGAGCGCCACGGTGAGAATCCCCATCTCACGACACGTGCGGATAATGCGCGTGGCGATCTCACCGCGGTTGGCAATCAGAATTTTCTTGAACATTGCTGTCAGTCCTTTGTGTGAATCGAGACTGGAGATTGGAGATTAGAGATTAGAGATTAGAGATTGAGAGATTGGGCGATCGGGCTATCGGCTTACCCTCCAATCTCCAATCTCCAGTCTCCAATCTCCAATCTCTTAATCTCCCAATCTCTACATCGGCGCCAATCCGTGCTTTTTCGGCACGTGCGTCTCGCGTTTCGAGAGCGTCACTTCCAATGCTTTGATCAGGACGCGGCGGCTGTCGCGCGGCTCGATCACGTCGTCGATCAGGCCGCGCGCGGCAGCGACATAGGGGTTGTTGAACTTCTCTTCGTAGTCAGCTACCAACTCCTTGCGCTTTGCCGCCGGGTCTTCCGCCTCCTGCACCTGCTTGCGGAAGAGAATGTTGACCGCGCCCTCGGCGCCCATCACGGCGATCTCGGCGTTGGGCCAGGCATAGAGCAGGTCGCCGCGCAGCCCCTTCGAACTCATCACGCAGTAGGCGCCGCCGTAGCTCTTGCGCAGGATGATCATCAGCTTGGGCACGGTCGCCTCGCTGTAGGCGTAGATCATGCGGGCGCCGTTGCGGATGATGCCGCCGTACTCCTGGTTGGTGCCGGGGAGGAAGCCGGGCACATCCTGCAAGGTGACGATGGGGATGTTGTAGGCGTCGCAGAGGCGGATGAAGTGTGCGGCTTTGACGCTGGCTTTGATGTCGATGCAGCCCGCCAGCACCATCGGCTGGTTGGCGACAATGCCGATCACGTAGCCGTTGAGCCGCGCAAAGCCGACGACCATATTTTCCGCCCACAATTCATGCACCTCGAAGAAGCGGCCATCATCGACAATGGCGTGGATCACCTGGCGCACGTCGTAGGGCTTGTGTGGATCGACCGGCACCAGTTCTTCCAACTCCGGGCAGCGACGCTCCGGATCGTCGATGGGCGGCACGTAGGGCGGGTCGTCCTGGTTGTTGGAGGGGAGATAGGAAAGCAGCTCGCGCACTTTTAGCAAGCACTCGGCGTCATCCTTGGAGAGGAAGTGGCTGACGCCGCTTTCTTTGGAATGAACAAGCCCACCGCCCAGCTCATCAAAGCTGACGTTCTCTTGCATCACCGCTTTGACCACTTCCGGCCCGGTGATGAACATATAAGAATTTTCGGTCATGAAGACAAAGTCGGTCAGCGCCGGGGAGTAGACCGCGCCGCCTGCGCACGGACCCAGGATGACGCTGATCTGCGGGATCACGCCCGACGCCTCGCAGTTGGCGTCGAAGATTTTGGCGTAGCCGCCCAGCGAGTCGACGCCTTCCTGGATGCGGGCGCCGCCGGAGTCGTTGAGCGCCAGGAAAGGACAGCCATACTTGAGCGCCATGTGCATGGCTTTGACGATCTTGTTGGCGTGCATCTCGCCCAGCGAGCCGCCCATCACCGCCGCGTTCTGGGAGGCGACGAAGACCTTGCGCCCGTTGATCTCGCCAAAACCGGTGATGACGCCGTCACCGTAGCGCGACCCACGCCCGTCCATGTACTTGTCGTAGCGCGGCGTCACCAGCGTGTCGATCTCGCAAAAGGTGCCGGGATCGAAGAGCAGGTCGATGCGTTCCTGTGCGGTGAGCCGTCCCTTCTTGTGCTGACCCTCCGCATCCTTGGCCCCGCCGGCGGCAATCGCCTTGCGGTCACGTAGTTTTTTGATGTAGGTTTCCAAGATACCACCTCCGTTTTGGTGTATTGAACGACAAAGCCACAGCGTCCATGAACCATCACCAACGATGAATCACGTCCCTGCAGTATGTTCCTCGCGACTCAGTAAAGCCATTGTCAATACAAACTGCTCCTTGATACACCACCAGCCCGACCAGAAGCCGGGAAACTGGGCAGTGAGTCCCTCATCCACACTGATTTGGAAAGGCGTCCATTCCTGCGGCGGTGCAGCGAACTCCTCGAACCGGCACGTGATGCGCCGGGTATCGATGCGCAGCCCCTCACGCAGCGCCTTCAGCACCGCCTCCTTGCCGCTCCAGATGGCGGTGGTCAGCATATCCTGGTTCTGACCAACTGCCATGACCGCCGCCATCTCCTTTGCCGTGAAATAGCTGCGCACAAAGCTCGGCTCGCGCGGCTCGACGAACTCGATGTCGCAGCCGAGAGAAGGGGAGATTGGGAGAGGGGGAGATTGGGAGAGGGGGAGATTGGAGATTGGAGACTGCGGAATGGCGCCCAATCTCCAATCTCCAATCTCCAATCTCTTAATCGCATAATCCCCCATTCCCACATTCTCCACCAACCCGCAAAATGCCGTCCCGTGGCTATGGCTGATGCTCAGCGAAACTGCCAGCCGGTCTTCGCCCCTCGCCCCTCGCAACTTGCAACTTGCATACGGCGCACCATCGGCATCCGCACCGATGAAGATCGTGTCCAGGGCGGGCGATTCGCCGGTCGTCTGCGCCAGGTAGCGCTGCACCAGGTTCTTCGCCGTCCAGCGCCCCAACAGCCAATCGCGGCGGCGCTTTTCGACCTTGAAGCCGTGCAACCGCGCTTGCTCCGCCGCGCTCAGCCAGGCCGGCGTGGCATCGCCCCGTAGGATTTCTGGGCAGTCGTCGAGCGATTGCAGCAGCCAGTGGATCACGCCAAGTCCCTCTGATCGCGTATCTCGCCAGATCGAACCGCGCACGCGCCGGTCGGGCTGTACTCCAGCCGCAGCAGACGGGACGCGAGCACGATGAAGCGCACGTTGCCCGCGTTCACGACCGGGGCGGTGTCGGCGATTGGGTTGAAGGGGAGGTGAAGATAGTCAAAAGGCATGACTGAATCTTTCAATGTGAGGTTTGTAGACCCGTTCGCATCCACGGATATCTTGCGGCAATATAGTCTGCCCAAGCTCGCATCTCTGCCGCCGGTTTTGCCACCATCGGGCCAAACAACGTTTCCGTGCTGACGCTGGTGAAACGATCTTGTTCAGTCACCAGTCGTTGCCAGACTCCGACCACGGTGTTTCCCAAGCATTCGAGTTGCGGTGATGTGATTCTCTGGAAATTTGTGTTGTGCGCCGGCTCGATGTGGAGCACGCTGACCCGATCAGCGCCCAACTCGTGTGCTTTCTCCATCTCATGCGCCAGGAACTGTTGGCGCATCAACTGGTAGAAGGGTTCATAGAAAAGCGCATCGTACTTGGCGACTGCTGTTTGAATTCGGCTTGGTGCCGTTTCTCGCCTTCAAGGAAACTTTTCACAGCTTGCGTTCCTGGAGTTGAGTGCTCTGGTTGTAGCTATCAAGGTCTTCAGCAACCTCCATAGCAGCCAACTCGTCTGCGCTCAAGGCCGCAATTGGCCAACCGGTCGCCGCTTTTGCGATCATCGGCGGTCTGCTGCGTCGGCCCTCGGCAACGATCTGCACGATTTCAGTTGCCGAAATGCCGAGTTCAACGCTCGCAGCATCAAGCGGCGAAGTCGTCACGCGAGATTTATGTATTTTCTCCGGCCCTTCCATCTGTTTCTCACCCATTTTCACGAAGCCCGCCTGCTGCACCTGTCTATGCTGTCAACACAAACGACTTCACATTCAACTCATCCGTGCGCTGCCGAATCTGCGCCAGGTCATACTGCATCTGAAGCTGAAGCCATGCCTCCGGCGTGCGCCCGAATGCTTTGGACAACCGCGCTGCCATCTCCGGTGAGATGCCGGAGTGTCCATTGACCAACAGCGACAGGGTCTTGCGGGTAACGCCGAGACCAGCAGCAGCCTCCGTAACGGACAACCCTAGCGGCTCCAGATAAAGATCACGAATGATCTCGCCAGGGTGAGGTGGATTCTTCATCGGCATGGTTCATCTTCTCCTAGTGATAGTCTACGTAATTCACATCCACCGCATCACCTTCATCGAAGCGAAAAGTGACGCACCAGTTGCCCGATACACTGACGGCATAGAAGCCTTGCTGCTCCCCCTTCAACGGATGCAACCGCAACCCTGGTGCATTCATGTCGTCAGGGCTTGAAGCAGAATCGAGCAGCGCAAGAATTTGTCGCAATCGCTTCACATGCGCCTGCTGCACGCCTTTGGTTTGGTCATCAAGGTGAAGCGCCGCCAGTCCCTTATGCCGAAAGTTACGTATCATGACACTTGGAACTATACCCTGTTACGTAACACGTATCAAATTGCGTGTATAACTATCTGGAAGCTATTCATGACGCAGAGACGCAGCGGCGCAGAGAGAACGCAGAGAAAGTCCTCCTCGAACCTCTCTGCGCACCTCTGCGTCTCCGCGCCTCTGCGTCAAACCCCTATGCCGGCCGCGCCACCGTCAGGTAGCCCGCCAGCGTCACGAACACATTGCCCGCCTCGTCCACCACTGTGGCGTCGAAGCTCTCGCCGTCGTTGGGTGTGGTGCAGACGCAATAGAGCCGGCGTCCCTCTGCCTCCTCCGGCTGGCGATACGCCGTCACCTTCTCGAAGCCGAGCGGGAACGCCATCGCCTGCTTCACCTTCGTGTGCCACAGCGCCGCGCTCTGGAAGCAGAGTTCCACCAATCGCGGGGCCATGAGCGAAGCCGCATGCGCCGGTTCGGTGTTCGGACCGAGGTTGTGCGCCATCAGCGCCAGGCACTCATTGCCGTTGACGCCCGCGCGCTCGATCACCTGGTAGGCCGGCCCGTGGAAGAAGCTCTTGTAGATTTCCTCCGCCAGGATCGGCAGGCTGTCGGGCGATGGCGGCGTGAAAGCCATCGTCGGCTGCTCGGCTGGGGCCGTGGTCAGCCGCACCGTGGCGATGAAGTGCTCCTTCACCTGCACGGGCAAGCCTTCCTTCGCCGGCTTGGTGACCGAACGCAGCGTCGCCTTCGCCAGCAGGTCGCCGTTCGCCGCCGGTTTGACCGTGGCGCTCAGGTAGAGCGTGCGCGGCTCCATGCGGAAGAACTTGAACGCGCCCAGCATCTGCTCATTCTCGACGCTCGCCACGCGGTAGCCCGGCGC
>DMDA01000038.1:64023-64499 GCA_003451595.1 Chloroflexota bacterium
GCGTGGCGCCATAGGTCAGCTCGCGGCGGATGGTGGGCACGCCTGCTTCGGGCGGCAGCATGTCCACGCCCAGCGATTCGAGAATCTGCTGCACCGAGCCGCGCGACGCCATGCCGATCTGACCCCACGCCGTCCAGTCGATGGCNNGCCACGCGGTAGCCCGGCGCTGTGATGCTTGCTAGCTCCGCCAGCGCCTCGGTCGCCATCACGCCGGGTAGCCAGGGCGTGCCTTCGTCCGGCGCGTGGTCGAAGAGGAAGGGCTGCACCTTGGGGTCGAGCGTCGTCTCGACTTCGATGCCGCCGTAGAGCTTGAAGGACTTGACCTGCCCCACCATCAGCAGCGGGTTCTTGCGTTCGGCGAGTTGGGCGTTGAGCTTCTCCACGTCGAGACCGCCGGTGGGATCCTTCTCGTCAAGCCAGGCGCCCAGGCGACCAGCTACAACGACTTCCCCACGCGTGGCGCCATAGGTCAGCTC
>DMDA01000038.1:64771-64971 GCA_003451595.1 Chloroflexota bacterium
ACCGAGCTGAAGCTCACGGTGGCGCCGATCGGCATCCCTTTCGCCGCCTTGAGCAGGCTGAAGAAGCCATCCGCCTTGACATCGAAGACCAGGGCGAACTGGTGCGGCTCTTTGTTGGGCAGCGTGCGGTCGATGAGCAGGCCGCCGGCGTGGAGCAGCACGTCGATCTTGCCGTGGCGCTGGCGAATATCCTCGACCAC
>DMDA01000017.1:0-3297 GCA_003451595.1 Chloroflexota bacterium
TCGTCGCTGGCGAGCCGCACAACTTGTTCCTCGAAGTCGGCAGCTTCGAAGATGCCCAGCGGCAACCCGGTGGCGTCGAGAATTCGCGCCGGCCCCTCAACCGGGCGATAGACCGCCACCGAGTGACCGGCATTGGCGTACACGAAGGTGTGGGTGGCTGGTGCGTAGAAGCCGGCAAAGATCGTGACCAGTTTGTTGACGTTGGAGAGGTCATCGTAGAGACGGGCGTTGGTCAGGGTCATCACGGCGCCGGGCGAAGCCAACATTCGGCTGACCTCACGCAGCACCGTGCGCACCTCGGATGTCACCATGGCGGCGGCCATGCCTTTGCCGCTGACATCCGCCTCCACGACGTTCAAGCGACCATCGGGGCGCACGTAGATGTCGTAGAGATCACCGCCGACGGTGCGCGCCGGGCGGCAGTCGGCAAAGACGTCAACGCCTGTCATGCCGTTCAGCGCGCAACTCATGAGTGCACGCTGAATCATAGCGGCTTCAGCCATCTCTTTGTCGCGCTGGGCGTGTTCTTCCTGACGCCCCACGGAACGCTGGCGTTCTTTTGAACGCAATAGCGCCTGGATGCGCGCCTTCAACTCCGCCATCTTGAAGGGCTTGGTCAAATAGTCAACAGCACCCGCCGCAAAGCCGCTGAGCTTATCGTCCAGCGAGGCGCGCGCGGTCAAAAAGATCACCGGCACCGCCGCCATTTCAGGCACCTGTTGAATATGTTCACAGATTTGGAAGCCATTCATGCCCGGCAGTTGCACATCGAGCAGGATCAGGTCAAGCTGTGGTCGCGAATCGACAAAGGCCAGCGCGCTGGCGCCATCAGCCGCCTGGCTGACGCGATAGCCGTCAAAACCTAATTCAAAGTCGATCCAGTCGCGTAGGGAGTCGTCGTCCTCCACTACCAGGATGTGTTCATTCATGGTGAATGTCGCTCCCCCCTGGTCGTCATGCTGTTACGGCTCATCCCTAGCCGCTGTACAGCCTCTACAGGTTAGACGCCAACAGATCCACGGGCAGCGACGACGTCATCGAAGATGCGGAATGCCTTGTCCATGCGCGTCAATTCAAAGATGATACGTACAGGCTGACGCAAGCCACAGAGCATTAACTCGCCGTTGCGTTCACGGCAATGTTTCATCGTGCGCACCATCACTGCCAGCGCACTTGAATCGACAAAGTTGACCTCGCTCAAATCCATAATGACGGTAGTGGCGCCATTGGCCAGTGCTGCATCAATCTCCTTCTGTATCTTCGGCACCTGATGTGCATCAAAGCGACCGACGATCGGCGCCAGAATCACCTGGGGGGAAAGCTGTGTTATCGTAGTGCTCATACAAGTCTCTCCTCGCTACGATTCATCCATTCATGCTTGCGGTTTAGAAACAGGCGTCACCAGGTCTGTGACAGGCTGAGCGCGTTCAGCATCCAACGCGCGGCGGGCGCGTCGTCGGTGGTGTTTCTCGATGATGGCGCCAAAGTGCAGCAAATACCAGTCGAGCACATCGGCGATCGGCAGACCACAGGAGGCGCGATAATTGCGCAGTCCCATTTCCTTGCGGCGCGCGTCGTCGTCGAGCAGGGCGGCGATGGCGTCAGCCAGCGTCGCCGGGTCGTTCGGCTCAAAGAACTCGCCGACATACCCCTCTTCTGTAATCACCTCGGCAAAGTCACCAATATTGGGCAATGCAACGGCGCAGCCGTAGCTGCCCGCCTGATGTAGCACGCCGGAACTGCCGGTCGTGCTCGTGTATGGGAAGACCGTCACCGTCGCCGACTGGAAAATGCGCGGCACATCCTCTTCAGCGACATAGCCCGTAAAGCGCAGGTTGGGTACATCGGCATAGCGCGCCCGCATCTCATCCAGATAACCTTTAGCGTTGGGGCTATCGCTGCCAGCGATGACCACCTCCAGATCGGTATAGCCACGCGCCTCCAGGATGCGCAACGCCTCCACCATGATCTCGATGCGCTTGTAGGTGCCAAACTTGCCAAAGGCCATGATCTGGCGCGGCCCCGGTGGAAGCTCAAAAGTCGGCATGGGAGGGTTGTCCTCAAAACTGCCGTGCGGCGCCAGCAACACATTTTTCGCCCGGTATTTGGCCCGGAGAATCTCCACATACTTGGGAATCGTCAGCGCCACCAGATCGGCGTTGAGTAGCATGCGCGTGGTGATGGCGCCTGCCGTCCGCATTACCCACTCGATGGCGGCGTTGTCGGCGTACCCGGCGTTGCGCAGATCGACCGTCTCCATGATGTTGTGTAGCAGCACCATGCTGGGGAAGCCCGCCAGCCTGACCAGCCACGGCGCCAGCAGCCCCAACGTCACAGGCACTTTCTTGTCGCCAAAGCTGGCAAATTGGATGTTGAACAGCACGACATCGGGTTGCGCTTGACGCACAGCCTGCACAATTCGCCACGCGTTGCGCGGATCGTTGAATTGCCAGCAGGGCGTGATGCACAACTCCGCCAGCCCGGCGCCTTGCGCTGGCGCCGGATAGGGCGCATTTTCTGGCAAAGCGTCGACCAGCAGCGTAATCCGGCTGATTTCCTCTTTGCTGCGCAGGGCGCGCACGAAGTGAAAGGCGTATTCGTTCAGGGTGCCTTTTCCCGGTGGATAGGTGGTGACGATGGCTACGTGCATAGCGCCTCCTTAACCGTAGATGCCCTTGAGATCATTGAGTTTGATCCGAGCCATGTCTTTGAGAAAACGGCGAATCTCCTTCACCTTGTCCACTTTGGAACCTGGCGCATCAATCCAACTCACCGGCTGTTCGGCCACCTTGTAGCCAAATTTGTGCGCAAGATACAGGATTTCCAGATCAAAGGAGAACCCCATGATCGTCTGCGCCGTGAAAATTCGCTGCGCGGCCTCGCGCTTGAAAAGCTTGAAGCCACATTGCGTATCCTTGATATTCATGCCCAGGATCGGGCGGATCATGGCGCGCAAGGTATTGCTCATCGTGCGGCGTATCCACGAACGATGCGCCTCCTCGGCGCCGCTCGCTGCACGCGAACCGACCACCACATCATAGCCCTCGTCCATCCGGCGCATCAGGTTGCTGAGTTCCTCGATGGGCGTCGAGTTGTCCGCATCGGCAAACAGGATACGCTCCCCGCGCGCAGCCAGTACACCGCGCCGCACGGCGCTGCCTTTACCGCCGTTACGCTCGGCAATCAACACGCGCAGGTTGGCTAACTCCAACCCCTTACAGAGGGCGACAGTCTCATCCTTTGAACCATCGTCGGCAACGATCAACTCCCAACTCAAGTCTAGCCCGCACACATAGG
>DMDA01000017.1:3529-4575 GCA_003451595.1 Chloroflexota bacterium
TGCAAGTACTTGTCATAGGCGGTGCGCCCCGCCGATTGCACGGCTGCATCCATGACCGCCTGTTCCGGGTGACGGGCGGACGGTGGCGCCTGCTCTTGTATCAAGTTATCTGCGCGGTCGTCACGATCGATCACCAGGTCACTGACCATTGTTGCTCTCCTTTCCAGGCGGCGCGCGTGCGTCCACCCACATCTAGCTTCGCCATCCTATGTCGCCAGCATCAAAACGCTGTCAATAGCAACTTAAGCGTGCATCGAAAATCGCTGGAAGTCATCTGCTATTTAGTGTATAAATCTAGAAAGTTGCGCATTCTTTTAATGCAGGCTTTTCTTGTAATCTTGACGCGGCCTTAATGCAGCTTTGATTCACTCTTCATAAAATGGCAAGAGTCGGGTGCATCATCGTTGCAACGTTGAGGTTCGTGGATGTTCACCTATTTGGATACGACCGGTTCGGCGAAGACTCTGCAACAGCTGCTGGAGGTGGCGCAGGCGCAGCCTGGCGTCAAGGGATTGCTTGTGCTGGCCGCCGATGCCAACGGCTTCGTCCCCGAACGACTGGACCCCCTTTTGCACAGTGTGCAATTGCCTGTCTTTGGCGGCGTCTTTCCCGCTGTGATCTATCAGGGGCATCACTATACGCGCGGCAGCGTCATCGTGGGTTTGCCCGTCGCCCCGCGCGTGACCACGATTCAGGCCTTGAGTCGCGCCACGCCTGCCGAGCTGGAGGCGGCGATGATCTCTCTAGAGGACGCCACCGACGCGCCCGGCACCGCCTTTTGTTGGGCCGACGGTTTCTCCCAGCAATTGACGCCGCTTCTCCAGGCATTTCACAGCCAGGTCGGTCTCAAGTACAAGGTCATCGGCGGCGGCGCGGGGTCACTCGATCTGTTTCCCAAACCCTGCATCATCACCAATGCCGGGTTGCTTGAGGATGCCGCCGTGCTGGCTGTCGTCGATCTCCCCTCCGGCGTGGCGGCGCGGCATGGCTGGGTCAAGTTATCAGGCCCTTATCACGTCACGCAATCCACCGGCAATGTGATCCAC
>DMDA01000017.1:4822-8318 GCA_003451595.1 Chloroflexota bacterium
CCTTTGGCATCCAGCGCTATGGCGTTGAACGCGTTGTCCGCGATCCGGTGCGCGTCGAGGGCGAAAGCCTCGTCTGTATTGGCGATGTGCCCCAAGGCGCACTGGTCGATATCCTGACCGCCACCAGCACCTCTCTCCTCGTCGCCGCCGATGAAGCGTTGCTCGAAGCTGAAAGCCAGTTGCGACGTTACGGCCGTGCACACACTGTCTTTGTCGTCGATTGCGTCTCCCGTATGATTTTTCTGCAAGATCGCTTTCAGCGCGAGCTGATCAATCTCTACCTTCCCGGCACGGCGACGGTCGGCGCCTTGTCGCTGGGCGAGTTTGCCTGCAATGGACGTGACTACCCCTCCTTTCTCAACAAAACGACAGTCGTCGGCATGTTTCCCATCTAGCACAGAAGCAGGTTTGTCATGGACGCAGAGTTGTGCACCCCTCCTCAAGCAGAGACTTCACGTGAGCGACAATCGGAAGCGCTCAGTCTGCAAGATCAAATGCAAATTTTATATGAAATTGCCATCTCGATTGGCGTCACCCTGGATACAGGGGTGATGTTCACCACCGCCTTAGAAGCATTTCTCCGCCAGCTGAATGGCGCAGCCGGTGCGATCTATCTTTCGCGGCAGGAGACGCCACAACGCACGCCGGTCAGCGCCATTCCCCGCAATATTCGTCACAATGCAGCGCTCGCCATCGTGGATGCGCTGCTGCCTCAGGAACTCGACCGCCACACCTGGCAGACCTTCATCGGCGCCCTGCCCCAGCAAGGACAGACTGAGACCGGTGCGTTCTATCACCTGCTGCCGCTGGGCAATCTAGGCTTTCTGGCGTTGGTCAAGCACGATCAGGCCATTGATCCGGATCTGCAACGCATGTTGACGCCGCTCCTGATCAAGCTCACCGAGGCCGGTCGCGCCTGTCTCCAAAACGAAGAACTAGCCGTCGCCCATCACAGCATCCTGTGGGAACGCAACATGCTACGCACCTTGATTGACGCCACCCCTTCGGTGCTCTTCTCGCTGGATCAAGATGGCAAGTTTCTGCTTTCAGAAGGGCGCGGTTTGCGCGATCTGGGTCGCAAACCCGGTCAGGTGGTCGGCCAATCCGTCTTCGAATTGTATGCTGGCAACACCGCCGTTGTAGAGAACATTCGCGCAGCTCTGGCCGGTGAAACGCGCACCGTCACCGTCGAGGCCCAAGGCCGCGCCTACGATGCGATCTATCGCCCGGTGATCGATCAACAAGGGCAGATCCATGGCGTTGTCGGCGCCGCATACGATGTCACCGAGCGCAAGATGGCAATCGACACCCTGACGGCTGTGCTCAACACCGTCGATGAGGGCATCGTCACCACAGACGCCGAGGGTCGCATTTTGATGGCAAACACCCAGACGAGCGAGATGTTCAGCTGCCGCAACGACGAATTGATCGGCAAGCAGCTGTGGATGCTGTTGTCGCCATCCCACCGTCCCGATGCATCAATCCAGGATATGCAGCAATTTGTGGCGGCAAAGCAATTGCACACTCCGGGGTTCTTCCTCGATCTAGAAGGACAAACCTGCACCGGACGCACCTTTCCCATCGAGATGCGCATTCAGTCTTTCGTCCTGGCCGATCGCCGCACCTATACAGTTTCCATTCGCGATGTCACTGAACGTCGCGAGTATGACCGCCTGCGCGATGATTTCGTCTCCACGGTTTCGCACGAACTGCGTACGCCGCTCGCCTCGATCATGGGCTGGACCGAGACGCTGCTCACCGAGCATCCTGGCCCGCTCACTGATTTGCAGAAGCGCTTCCTCAACACGGTCTATGCTAGCTCCGTGCGCCTGGATAAACTCATTGAGGAGATTCTGACCGTCTCGCGCATCCAGCGCGGCACGCTACGCCTCAATCCGACGCGCCTCAATCCATCGCAGTTGCTCTCGACGGCAATCAACGATCTGACGCCGCAGGCGAACGCCCGGACAATTCGCCTGGCAGTCGAGGATCACTGGCCCGCCGGCGAGTTGCTCGACGGCGACGCCGAACGGCTGGAACAGTCGGTGAAACAACTGCTGGCAAACGCCATCAAATTCAGCCCGCAGGGCAGTGAGGTCTGCATTCGCTCGGCACTGCATGATGGCGCCTGGCGTCTTGAGGTGGAAGACCATGGCCCCGGGGTTGAGGCAGACGAACTTCCGTTGATCTTTCAGCGTTTCTATCGGGGCAAAGCTGCGCGCAGAGCACAGGTGCAGGGCGCTGGCCTGGGGCTGTATGTCTGCAAAGCCGTTGCCGAAGGTCACGGCGGCGATATCACATTGACCAGCGAGCCTGGCGTCAAAACCGTTGCACGTCTTCACATCCCATTACGGAGTCACACATCATGAACACAACTACGATTCGTCCGGCGCAAGCCACCGACTGGCCCGCCATTGCCGAGCTGCTCACGCGCTATGCGCTGCCGCTCGACGGCGCACAGGCGCACCTCAACGCATTTGTGGTGATGACGGATGCAGCGGGCGCCATTCACGGTGTGGCAGGGCTGGAACGGTATGGCGCCACCGGGTTGCTGCGGTCGGTGGCCGTGGCGGAGCCGCGCAGCGGGGTCGGTGCGGCGTTAGTGCGCGCTCTGCTTGACCGGGCAAAAGCGTCGGGAATCACGCAGGTTGTGTTGCTCACCACCACCGCCGCCGACTACTTCCCGCGCTTTGGCTTTCGTCGCATCGATCGCCAGGACGCGCCGGCGGAGGTGACTGCTTCTGTAGAGTTTCAAACTGCGTGCCCGGCATCCGCTACGGTCATGCTGCTTGAGCTGGCGTGAAGCGTAACAGGACGCAAAGGGCGCAGGCTAGGTCAGGCGGGATGCACAAATGGGGAGTGCATGGCTCTAGGCGTCGAACGTCACCACACTGCGCACCACGCGTCCCGCCAACATCTCGGCGTAGGCAGTGTTGATCTCCTCCAACTGGTAGGTGCGCGTGATTAGACTGTCCAGGTCGAGCAATCCGTCGAGATAGAGCGACGCCAACAACGGAAAATCGCGCGGTGGATTGGCGCTGCCGTAGTAGCTCCCCTTGACCGTCTTCTCCTGTCGCGTCAAGATGGCGCCAGGCAGGTTCGTGCTCGTGCCCATCGGCGCCAGTCCGGCCAGCACAATCATGCCGCCCGGACGTGCAGCGTCCAGACACGCCTCCTGCACCGCCGGCAAGCCCACCGCCTCGAACGCGTAATCGGCGCCGCGCCCGCCAGTCAGCGCACGGATGGCGGCGGGCGCATCGGCGCCGGCGGGCACAAAGTGGGTGGCGCCCAGGCTCAGCGCATGCTCACCTTTGCTCGCCACGCTATCCACCACGATGATGCGCGCAGCGCCTGCTAGTTTGGCGCCCAGCACCATGCTCATCCCCACGCCACCGGCGCCGAAGATCGCCACACTGCTGCCAGGGCGCACCTGCGCCGTGTTGAGCACGGCGCCGACGCCCGTCGTCACGGCACAGCCGATCAGCGCTGCCACCGC
>DMDA01000017.1:8574-9823 GCA_003451595.1 Chloroflexota bacterium
CCTGCCCAAATCGGTTCGAGATAGGCATCACAGAGATTGGGGCTGTCGTGCAAGCAGTAATAGCAATCGCCGCACGCTGGCGCCCAGTTCAGGCTGACATAGTCGCCCACCCGCAGCCGCGTGACGCCCGGTCCGACGGCAATGACTTCGCCGGCGCCCTCATGCCCCAACGCCGCCGGCAGGGGATGGCGTGTGGCGCCACTGACCAAATGCCAGTCGCTGTGACAGACGCCCGCTGCGCGGATGCGCACACACACCTCGCCCACCCTGGGCGCGTCCAGGTCCAATGTTTCAATGACGATCGGCGCGCCCACGGCATGCAGCACTGCGGTTCTGGTTTGCATCGGCTTTCCTTATCTGTATGGTGTTGCTCTATTCATCGTCATCGTCGATATCTTCATCACCGACGATCAACCGCTGCAAGGATTGCACGAGGAGACGGTGTTCCGCCTGATGCATGCGGTTGGCAAGCGTCTCCAGCGTGTCGGTGCGATAGATGGGCACCTCGGCTGTACCGATGACAGGGCCGGCATCCACTGCCTCATCGGGCACCAGGTGCACCATGCAGCCGGTCTGCTTGATTTCGCCGCGCTGGAAGGCTGCGAAGGCCTCCTCGATGGCGTGCGCGCCGGGAAACATACCCGGCAGCGCCGGATGTAGATTGACGATGCGATAGGGGAAGCGCGCCACAAACGCGGCGCTGAGGATGTGCATCCAGCCGGCCAGCACCACCCATTCCGGCTTGTAGGCCGCCACCAGCGTTGCTAGATCGGCGTCGTATTCAGCGCGCGTGCGCCCGGCGTCGAGATAGGGCTTGAGCGGGAAATAGCGGGTCGGGATGCCTGCCTGCTCGGCGCGCACCAGCCCAAAGGCCGCCCGGCGATTCGACACGACGCACGCAATCGTAGCGTCAAGCGCCCGCATGCGGATGGCATCAATCAGTGCTTGCAAATTGCTGCCGTTGCCGGAGATCAGAACAACCAGGTTTGCTGTCATTGTGCTGCCTCATTGGTTGGAGATTCGGAGATTGGAGATTAGGAGATTAAGCGTGGACAGTGAGCAAAACGCCATCAATCCCTTCAATCTCTCAATCCCTTCAATCTCTACCCTCAAAACACCAAACTCACCGCCTCATCCTTTCGCTCCACCAGCCGTCCGATGACAACGGCATCCGGCAGCAGATCGAGGATTGACTCGGCGGCGACGCTGGGGGCAATCAGAACCATGCCGACGCCCATGTTGAAGACTG
>DMDA01000068.1:0-806 GCA_003451595.1 Chloroflexota bacterium
TCTTTGTTGGGAGCATCCACCTCGTCGAGGATGCGCCCTGGGCCGGCAGCATCGAATTGGAGGAGGGCAGGTTGGAGAGCGACCCAGGTCTCTGGGCTCTCTTTCTCAACTGTAAAGGGAAGATTGCCTTCTATCGCGCTCAATATGACCTGGCCAGCGCGTGCTTCTTGGCAGCGCTCACGCCGGCTGGAGCAGCTGCAGACCGTCGCGAGTTCGCCTACGCGTCGGATGGGCTGGGTGTGCTGAGTGCCAATCGCGGTGATTTGCACGCGGCGCGTCTCTTCTCCCAAACCAGCCTGGAACAGGCGACGATGGTCGGCGATGACTGGCTGGCAGGCATTGCACTAATAAACCTGGGGGAGATTGCGCGCATGGAGGGCGACCTGGATGCGGCGGCAGCCCACTATCGCGGCAGTCTGGAGCGTCTTCAGCGTGTGGGCGATCCGCATTTTATCGCCGTCGCTGAGATCAACCTGGGGCAGGTGCACTTGCTGCAAGGTGAGCACGCACAGGCTGAGGCTGTGCTGCGCCCGGCGCTGGCCACCGGCTTGCAGACCGAGAGTGCGCAGGTGGTGGCGTCAGCGCTGGAAAAGCTGGCGGATGCACTGGTTGGGCGAGACGTTGCCGCTGCGGGTCGGCTTTTTGGCATTGCGCAAGGCGTGCGCCGGGCCAGCGGCGTGACCGTGCAGCCGGTCGATCAGGAGGACCACGCCCGCCTGGCGGCGCAGCTGCAACAGGCGTCGGCGCCAACCAAAGTGCTGCCCGTCGGCGCCATTGGCAGTCGCCTGGATTGGCGCGCCATCTGC
>DMDA01000068.1:992-1787 GCA_003451595.1 Chloroflexota bacterium
ATAGAATTTGTTATACTCTTTGTGTCGATGTATAATTCCCCTGAGAGGTTAACGATGACAATCGCCACGATTTCATCAAAAGGCTGGATTGTGATTCCAGCAGCGCTGCGCAAAAAATATGACCTGCATCCTGGCGACAGTGTTGCGTTTGTGGATTACGGCAATGCGCTGATGATCGTGCCAACCGCCATGGACCCGGTGCGCGCAGCGCGCGGAATGTTCAAGGGTGACACTTCGCTTGTGAACGCGCTGCTTGAGGAGCGTGCGCAGGAGCAATCCCGTGAGCGATAGCGCTGCTTGCTACGTGTTGGATAGTTTTGCCCTGTTGGCGTATCTGGAGGATGAGACCGGGGCAGCGCTGGTGGAGGAACTCCTGATGAACGCAAGCCAGGGCGCCAACCAGGTGCTCTTCTCGCTCATCAACTACGGTGAATGCCTCTACATCGTCGAGCGAGAACGTGGTCTACTGCAGGCACAAATGATGATCGGCATGATCGATCAACTGCCAATCATGGTCGTGGAAGTTGACCGCACCCATGTCCTGGCTGCCGCACACTTGAAGGCGCACTACCCCATTTCCTATGCTGACGCTTTTGCTGTCTCCCTGGCTCAGCAACGACAGGCCACCTTGCTGACCGGCGATCCCGAATTTGCCAAGCTACAACATCTGGTCTCTATTCAGTGGCTGCCGCAGCGCTGATCATTCAACAGAACCATCACGTAGGTGTTCCGCCGCACGATAGCCGCATGATATCGGCAAAGCTGTAATCGGCCGCCGATAGCAGCGCGCAGGGG
>DMDA01000068.1:2005-5377 GCA_003451595.1 Chloroflexota bacterium
ACGACCGTGCGCCGCTCGCCGATCACCTGGCGGGGCAACGCAGCGTCCACGGGCTGGCGCAGATCGGGCTTTGCCACACCTGCGCCGCTGCCCGCAGCAAGGCGCAGGGTCATCGCCTCCTCATCGAGTAGGCAGAGCGCGGCGGCGGAGCCAGCCATGAGCACCCGCGCGCGATCGGTGACTGAGTCGAGCAGTTGCGCAAGCTCTAGTTGGGCGACGATCTCCTGACTGAACTCGAAGGCGGCAACACGACAGGCTGACCACTGGCATCGAGCGCAGCCCCGCCCTGCTCCAACGCAGCCAACGTCTCGGCAAAACGCTGACGATTGGCAGCGAGCAGCGGATCGTCCGGCACAGTCAGCGCCAACCAAGTCAGCTGTTGCGACAACATGCGCTGGCGGCCAGCCAGGTTGATCAGCAGCGCGTCATGGCGTTGGCTAGCGACGGCGGCATAGGTGACTGTCACCGCAGCAATCACCAGCAGCAGGAAAGCCAGAAAGAGGAAGCCAAGACGCAGACGAAGTGAACGGATCATGATGTCCTTCATTGTACACGCTGTGTGTGATATGATCATAGCGCAATGAGCCATCCAGATCGAGACGCACTGTATGAACAACTTCAGCATACACCCTATTTTGCCGGGCTTGACGCAAAAAAGCGCAGAGAAATAGCTGCATTCCCTGTCGCTTTCCTCGACGAATCTATGCGCCTCTGCGCCTTGGAGTCGAGGTTGGTAAATATTTAAACAGTCTCTAAAAAGGCAAGAGACGGAGTCTTGATGCTTGAACCCATGACGCGCCCTATCCTGTGCCCCGTTCTGGTCGGTCGCGATGCTCAGCTTGCAGCCTTATTGCGTCTGTTGGAGCGCGCGCACACCGGTCACGGCCAGATCGCCCTCATCAGCGGCGAGGCTGGGATAGGAAAGTCGCGGCTGGTGCGCGAAGTGCGGCGTCAGGCGGAAGGGTTGGGACTGCAAGTCTTGCAGGGTCGTTGCTTCGAGACCGACCGCACCCTGCCCTTTGCCCCCCTATTCGACCTGTGGCGGTCGCCGTCTGCACAAACTGTCTTGCCAACCGGATTGCTGGCCAGCCTCGCTGGCCAGATCGATGAATCGAACGAATTGCCCGACCACTCCAGGCGCCACATCTTCGAGCAACTCACGCAGGTTTTGTCCGCTTCGGTGCAACTGCTCATCTTTGAGGATTTGCACTGGTGTGATGATGTGACGTTGGACTTCCTGCTCTTCTACACTCGCCAACTTGCCTCAATGCCGACCCTACTGCTGTTGACTTACCGCCATGATGAAGTTGCCCCAGGGTTGGGCCGGCTGTTGGCGGCGCTGGATCGGGAACGCCTGGCAAACGAGTTGCAGCTGACCCAGCTAACCCAACAAGAAACGGCTGACATGGTTGCGGCCATCTTTGGCTTGAACCGTTCGCCGCAAGTTGATTTTGTCGAAGCGCTTTATGAGCTGACCGCCGGCAACCCATTTTTTGTGGAAGAAGTGCTCAAGACCTGCGTGAGCGAAGGCGATATCTTTCAACTGGGCGGACAGTGGGGGCGCAAGCCGCTCGGGCAACTACAGATTCCGCGCACTGTGCGCGTGGCTGTTCAACAGCGGATGGCTCACCTCACGCCGCCAGCACGTGAGGTGCACGCCCTGGCTGCAGTCATCGGACAGCAATGGCGTTTCGACCTGCTACAAGCCGCCAGCGGGCGCGATGAGCAGGCACTGGTGCGGCTGCTCAAAGAAGGCATCGCAGCTCAACTCATCCTGGAGGAAGCGCCCGATCGTTTCGCATTTCGTCATGCCCTCACCTGTCAAGCCATTTACAACTCGCTGCTGGCGCGCGAACGACGGCTGCTGCACCGTGCTGTGGCAGCGGCGCTGGAAGAGCTGGAGGAGAATGAGCAAAGCCTGCTAGGTGACGTTGCTACGTCACGGAGCGCCAGCCTGGCTTACCATTGTGAAGCTGCTGCTCTGTGGAGCAAGGCATTGCACTACGCGCGCCGCGCCGGTGAAGAGGCGCGGCGCTTCCACGCGCCTAGCGCAGTCGTAGAACAATGTACACGGGCACGGCACGCCGCGGCGCAACTAGGTCTACCCGAGGACGCAACGCTGCTGCGCACACGCGGGCAGGCATATGAGATGTTGGGGGACTTCGCCGCCGCCCGCGCCGACCTGGAAGCTGCGCTGGCGGCGGCGCAAGCTGCTGACGAACGGCGCGCAATCTGGCAATCGCTGCTCGATCTGGGCTTCCTGTGGACCAGCCGCGACTTTGCCCGCGCCGGCGCATATTTTCAGGAGGCGCTGGCGGTTGCCAGGATGCTGGACGATCCAGCCGCGTTGGGCAGCACGCTCAATCGCGTCGGCAACTGGCACGTCAATATGGATGACCCGCGCACAGGGCAACGGTATCATGAAGAGGCGTTGGCGATCTTCCAGCAGATGGATGACCAAGCGGGCGTCGCAGCCACCCTCGACCTGCTGGCAGGCGCCGCTCACCTGGGCGGCGATCTACGCCTCGGTATGGCGCTCTACACACAGGCAGCCCAACACTTCCGCGCCGTCGGCGACCGGCGCGGCCTCACCTCCAGCCTCGCCTGGCTGGCCTTTGGAGGACCGACGGCGCTGAATGTCATGGTGGCCGTTGCGCCGCTGGCGCGCTGTATCGACACCGGCAAGGAAGCGTTGCAGCTTGCCCACGCCATCCAGTGGCGACCGGGTGAAGCCTTTGCCATGCTTACCCTGTCCTTCGCCTACGGCGCAGCTGGCGTCTATGGCGAAGCGCTGACCTTGGCCCAACGCGCACTGCAGATCACCCAGGAGGTCGAGCACGGCTGGGCAACGGTGGCGAGCATGGCGCTGGGGGCGCTCTATCTCGATCTCGGTCAGTACGCCCTGGCGCAGCAACACCTGGAAGAGGCAGTGACATGGGCGCGCCGTGGGAACATCGCCTTTAGCAGCCGCAACGCCGCTTCCTTGCTGGCGCTGACCCATGTGCGACGTCAGGCGCTCGACCAGGCGGACAGGTTGTTGACAGCCACGTTTGGCGAGCCTCCGCTGCCAGCCGCCCCGGGGGATGACCCGTTTCCACTCACGCAGCGCCTCTGTTGGGCTGTGCGTGCTGAACTGGCGCTGGCCCGCAATGACCCGGTGCAAGCCTGTGCGATCTGCGACGCGTTGATTTCGTGGGCGCAGATCGGCGCCGGCGACAACGCCGCCGTGGCGCCGCGCCTCCATTTTTTGCGCGGCGTCGGGCTGTTCAGGCAACGACGGTTTGACGCCAGCGCCGACGCCTTGCTGACCGCCCGGCGTAGTGCAGTTGACCTGGACGCGCACCCGCTTCTGTGGCGAATCGAAGCAGCGTT
>DMDA01000068.1:5599-7439 GCA_003451595.1 Chloroflexota bacterium
CCCGATCCAGCGCTGCACGACGCCTTCCTGTCTCATGCCGCAAGTTGTCTACCCGTTCATCTCACTGTACACCCCCCAACGGCGATTGTCCGGCGAACGCCCGCAGGCTTGACTGCGCGCGAACTTGAGGTGGCAGCGCTGGTTGCCCAGGGCAAGAGCGACCGTGAGATCGCTGAAATGCTCGTACTCAGCAAACGCACCGCCAGCACGCACGTTGGCAATATCCTCAACAAGTTGGGATTCTCCTCGCGCAGCCAGATCGCAGCGTGGGTGGTGGAACAAAGGCTCCCTCGCTAGGCCGCTGTCATCGAACACCCTTCAGCTACGTACGTCAGCTACGTACGGTGTTCAGGGCAAAACCTACGTATGCCGTGGCCGGCCGAATCGGTAGTTATCACGATGTCGCCCTGCAACAAACTCCGCTATCTTGTGTATATCACGTCGACATCGATGCCGACACACCAACATCCGGATTCAGCACAAGGAGCCAGAAAACTATGTCCTACACACACATCAAGGAAATAGGAATTCGATTCTTCGCCGAGCAGGATCGCCAGCAAGGGGCATTAGCTGCAGATTTGTGCGCAGCCGACTATCGAGCCGAGATCGCAGGCTTTCCGCCGATGGACAGAGAAGGCCACAGTCAATTCGGCGCCATGTTCTACCGCGCATTCCCCAATCTCCATCACCGCATCGAAGAGACGGTGGCCGAAGCCGACAAAGTCACGGTGCATTTCACCTTGCATGGCGCCCAAACCGGCGACTTTGCGGGAATACCGCCCACTGGCCGGGAAGTGGCAGTGCCGGCCATTGCCATCCTCTCTCTTAGGGAGGGGAAAGTCTATCGACTGCAGGCTGTCTTTGATCAGATGGGGCTGATGCGCCAGCTGGGTGCGCTGCCCGCTTAAGGGCTAATCAATCACCAAAGCAAGCGTACAATTTCACCAAGGAGAGAGACCATGATCATGGTGCAAGAACGGAAAGAAAGTGCAACGGCGGCGCTAGCCGAAAGCTGCGGCGAAACGTCGGTTCTGATCAAGCAACCGGCGCAGGTGATCTACGACTATCTGGTCGACTTCACCCGTCATCCTGAGTGGGTTGCCAACCTGTCGAAAGTAACTCAGGCGACGCCGGGCGCCATCGGCGTCGGAACGATCTTTATCACCCAAGAGAGCGCCCCACCCGTGCCTCTGCTGCGCAAGCTCAACATGATGCGCTACTTCATGGCCGGCGTGCTGAGTGGCGTGAAGCCAAACAGTGAAGCCGAGATCACGGCGTTGGAGCCAGGCGTGCGCATCGCCTGGCAGGCCGGGTTGCGCAAGGGCGATGGCTGGTTCAACCGCGCTGAGTGGGAGATCACCTTGCAGCCAGAACAGCAGGGCACGCGCCTTACTCAACGCTTTTGCTATCGGCCTCAAACTGCCACCGCCGCCCGTATGGTCAATGCCGCCGGCAATGGCGGTCTGGAACAGGCGTGCGCAGTGAGCCTGCAAAGGCTGAAAGTGCTCTTAGAGAAGTGAGCGCTGTACGCAACGCCGCTGTGCTGTCAGCCACGCGCTGTTCGCCGCGCGCATGGAAAGGAGCCACAATGATGGTCGCACAAGTCATCAGTTTTCAACTTCAGGCTGGCAAACTCGACGAGCTCATTCACATTGCCGCCAACTCGCTCATCCCACTGATGCAGCAGCAGCCGGGTTGCCGCTTGATCACGATGCTGAGCGATAGCGCTGCCCACAGAGTCCTGGCAATCGGCCTGTGGGAGAGCATGACCGACCTGCAAAACAACGAGCAAAGCCGCATCTTTCAGGAACAGTTTGCTCGCGTGCAACAGCTATGCGCC
>DMDA01000068.1:7690-9629 GCA_003451595.1 Chloroflexota bacterium
CGCGTATTCGTTGGCGTCATTGTCTATCTCATGATCTATCATTGTCGAAGTGGACTCACCGAACCTGGTTGGCTGCCACAGCGCTCAGCCGATGGGGTGCGCCGCCCACATTGGCCTGGCGACGGCAGCGCCGACCTGCGCCATTCGGCCACAGCGTATGTCCCGCCGATGACGACCTCTCTTGGCGTGTCAGCGATGGCGAGTCCAGCGTGTGTGATGGCGCTGCAAGCGCTTGTTGGCGACCGGTTAGCTCTTCAATCAAACTCAATATGCGTCCGATGCGATGCCTTTGCGGCGCAGCAGGTAAAGGGGTTGAACTGCAAGCAGACGTTTGTCACGCGTTGAGGCAGGTGCACGTCGAATTGCGCTAACAACTCACACAGGTCATCCAGGGGCAGCCCCATCACGCTGGCGTAACAGCCATCGAGTGCGCAGACCGGCGCAAAGCTCGGTGATTGGATGCCATACGCGCCGGCCTTGTCCAACGGATCGCCAGAGGCCACATACGCGGCGATCTCGGCGTCGGTGTAGGCGCGCATCGTCACGGTGGTGACGTTGACGCGCGTCGCCTGGCGACGATCGGGGAGCCGCAACACACTGACTGCGCTGATTACAACGTGGTTGCGGTCGCGCAGGTCGCGCAACATGCGCGTGGCATCGGCGGCGTCGATGGGCTTGCCGTAGATTTCACCCCCCAACGCCACGGTCGTGTCCGACGCAATAATGAGTGCGTCGGTCGGCGTTGCCGCCAGCCAATCGGCGACGGTGCGCGCTTTGGCTTCAGCCAGGCGCTGTGTCATCGCTGCAGGCGCCTCCTGCGGCAATGGCGTCTCGTCGATATCGGCGACGTGAATGGTAAAGGTTAGTCCCAGGTCGCGCAGAAATTGCTGGCGACGTTGGCTAGCAGAGGCGAGGATCAAGGCGATAGGCGGCGTCATGACATCCTTTATACCTGATGCACCGAAAACGCAACAAACCTGCCCAGGGCCAAAATCAACACCATGTAGACGCGCCTAAATCAACGTAGTGCGTCATGTGTGTTGCGTATTACGCCACGCCCTACACCCCACGCAATAACCCCACGCACCCCACACCATCATCGTTAGGGATGTGTTGGACATCCATCGTTGTCTGTGGCACTATTGTTCACAATCTTTCAGGAAGCGTTGGGGCTTCCTGAAAGATGAACAGCTAACCTCAAGGTCAGTAGTTGCAGGGAGAATGTCATGCTGCCCCAAAAGTCCGCCACCGGTCAGTCGCCGCTACGTGTGGCTATCGTCGGCTGTGGTGGTATGGCGCGCCATCATGCCGCTGCCATGCTCCGCCACCAGAACATCGTGCAGATTCCCGTCGTCTGCGAACCTTCGGCGAGCACCTATGAGCGCTTCGCTGTACTCTTCCGCGATGCAGGCGTCGCGCCGCCGCTCAACTATCCCGACCTGGCTGACCTGCTGACGCAAAGCGCTGGCGCGCTCGACGCCGCCTTCATCATTACGCCACATGCGCTGCACCACGATCAGGCGAAGGCGTGTATGGAAGCCGGGCTGGATGTGTTGCTGGAGAAACCGATGGTGATGAACGCCGCTGAAGCGCGCAGCCTGATCGCCACGCGCGACCACACCGGGCGACGGCTGGTGGTGGCTTTCAACGGCAGCCTATCACCCCAGATTCGCACCGCCGTCAAGTTGTTGCGCTCCGGTGAATTGGGTGAGATTCTCAACATCCATGGCGTCGTGTGGCAAGGCTGGAATCGCCACACGCAGAACACCTGGCGTCAGACGCCTGCGATTGCCGGCGGTGGCTTTTTGTTTGACACTGGCGCCCATCTGCTCAACACCGTCGCCGACCTAGCCGGAGAGCCGGTCGTCGAGGTGGCGGCATGGCTGGACAATCGCGGCCGTCCGGTCGATATTCTGGGCGCGGTGATGGCGCGCCTGGC
>DMDA01000068.1:9830-12360 GCA_003451595.1 Chloroflexota bacterium
CGCGGCGAGATCGACAACCCCAGCCCACCGGAAGTTGGCTTGCGGATGGCGATCCTCTGGGACATGATCCGCACTTCGGCGCAACGCGGGGGCACGCCGGTGACGCCGCATGACGCCGAAGCATTCACATCTGCAGAGAAAAGTTTTTCAGCATAAGAAATTGCAGAAAAATTAGGTTATCTTTGAATCAATGGTTGAGGGGAGCAAAAAATGGCAACACAAACACGCGTGACGGTCTGGAATGAATATCGGCATGAACGCCAAAATCCTGAAATTGCGGCGATCTATCCGCAGGGCATTCATGGCGCCATTGCTGGCTACCTGCGCGGGCATGGCTGCATCGTCCACACGGCCACGCTGGATGAACCCAATCACGGCCTGACCGAGCACATTCTGGACAATACCGATGTGCTGATCTGGTGGGGGCATATGGCGCACGGCGAGGTCAGCGACGAAATCGTGGAGCGAGTGCACGACCGCGTGCTAAAGGGCATGGGATTGATCGTGTTACATTCCGGTCACTTCTCGAAAATTTTCAAGCGGTTGATGGGCACAACCTGCAATCTCAAGTGGCGTGAGGCGGGCGAACGCGAACGCCTGTGGGTCGTCGCCGCTGGCCACCCGATTGCAGACGGCATCGGTGAATACTTCGAGATTCCGCATGAGGAGATGTACGGCGAGTTTTTCGACATTCCGGAACCAGAGACGCTGGTCTTCGTAAGCTGGTTTCAGGGCGGCGAGGTCTTCCGCAGCGGCTGTTGCTACCGGCGCGGACAGGGGCGCATCTTCTATTTCCGTCCCGGCCACGAGACCTACCCAACCTATCACCAGCCAGAGGTGCTGCGCGTGATCAGCAACGCCGTGCGTTGGGCGCGACCCGTCGAGCGCCCGAACACCACCTACGGCCATCGACCAGAGCCGCTTGAGCCGCTGACGAAGTAGGGAAGTACGCAGACGCAAAGGGAAGACAGGTTGGAGCAAAGGTAAAGGTGCGTGGCGCGTGCGACCGGCGCGTGCGATGTCTGTTCCTGTTGCAGGCGCCACGTTCTGTACAGCCGTCACCCCTGGCTGTTCAGTTCCTCCAGTGGGTCGGCCTGGATGTGACGACGCGGTTCACGCATGCCGACGCTGAGCATGACTAGCGCGGCGGCGCTGAGCAGCGCCGAGGCCAGAAAGAGCCAATCGTAACGGAAGGCCGCCAACAACCCGCCAATCAGCGGGGCAATGGCGCCGCCGACGCCTGTGACGGTGTTGCCCATCCCAATGTAGGTCGGGCGATGCTCGGGTGGTGAGAACTCCATGACGATTAGCACCCCTGACACGATCGAGATGCCATTCACGATTCCCATGACAAAAAAGATCGCATAGTACCAGTCCGGTCCCGGCGCCAGCCACGCCATGCCAAAGGTCAGGATGCTTGCCCACTGCGCCAGCTCCAGCGTAAACTTGTGGCCGCGGCGGTCAGCGATCACTCCAGCGGCCAGGTTGCCCAGTGTCTGGCCGATGAGCAGCGCCGCTGTGTACAGCCCAACGCTGGCGTCACTGACCTGCCACTGCTGAATCGCCGCTACCGTGAGAAAGCCGGCGCCCATTCTGCCCAGATTTGCCAGCAAGCGCGAACTTAAGAAGTTGCGAAAGTTGTGGTCTCGACGCACAATAGCTTTGATCTTCTGCCAGGATTGATCGCCCTTTGCACGAATGTGCGCCGGAATGGGTTGCACCGGCTCGCGCGACAGCGCCAATGCAACCCAGCTCAACGTAATGGCGATGGCGGCGACGAGAAAGGTGTAAGCGAAATTCTGGGGATAAGGGAAGGTTGCCAGCATCCAGCCACTGACGATGGCGCCGGCCGCACCCAGTCCGGTGCCGACGAAGGAACTGAAGCCGAAGAACCATCCACGGCGGTCGACCGGAAAGATGCGTGCGATCATGTCTGACCAGGCGGGCGCGATCATGCCGGCGCCAAAGCCGTGCCAGGCATAGGCCAAAAAGAAGAGCATGAGCGCCAGTACAGGTTGGGCTGGCGCCAGCAACGCCGACACCGGCAGCAGCCAGATCGGCAGCCGCTCGGTGAAGAGGCCGACATTGATGACGATTGGTTTCTTGCGCGCCAGGCGCTCGGTGACGCCAGCGGTGAAAAGTTGTGGCAGATACCAACTTGCCTGGCTCAGCACTGCCAGCAGCGCAAACCAGATCGGCGCCGTTGTGAGCTTACTGAGGAATAAAGGCAAGATGGTCGTTGCCGAGATAAAGCTCAGGCCGAACCAGAATGCGGCGCCGTCGATCAAATTGACGGTGAAGTTCCAGCGGTAGTTTGTGCGCACCTCATGCTCTAACTCGGCATCGCTGATCGGCTGGATCGGTTTGTCCAGCTCGAGCATGAGCCGGACGATTTGACGGCCGCGTGCAGTGCGTTGCAGACCCATGGCAGGCATCCTTCAAGGTTTGGTCCGCTAGGTCGGGAGGCAATCCTTCCGCCTGGCGACTCGTGAGCGATCGATGGTTGGTCGTGCGGCGCTAACGGCAGCAA
>DMDA01000068.1:12615-13183 GCA_003451595.1 Chloroflexota bacterium
GGATGCGTGAGCGGATGGGTGGTCTGGTCGAAGCCGCACGCCGCGCCAACACAGTGCTGCAGAACCAGTCTATCACCGAGATGGTGACAGCGTATGACACATTCAGCCGCACTGTCGATGGGCTGAACGCGGAGCAAACGGTTGGAGACGCTGCAACTGCTCTGCGCGCCTCCGCCGATCAAGTGACTACCACCCTAGAGCAGGCCTACACCGCCGCGCGTTGCGCACAATGAAAGTGATTGATTGTCGATGGAAACNNTCGTGCGGCGCTAACGGCAGCAATGTGTTGCACACCATTCCCGCGCACGAACTTTTAGTATACTGTATTTGACCTGCGTAAGTGAAAGGAAGACGGATGCTGTATTTTTTGCATAGATTGATGGCGATTGCCTTGCTTTTGAGCATCGCGGCGGGTTGCACGGCGCCGAATGCACCATCCCTGAGCGATGGTCAGCGCACCATGTGTGACGCGCTTGGCGCGCTGCGCACGGCCGTCGCCAGCCTGAGCAATATCGAGCCTAACACCAGTATCGAACAGTTGCGGAGGATGCGTGAGCGGATGGGTGGT
>DMDA01000065.1:0-2445 GCA_003451595.1 Chloroflexota bacterium
ATCATTTTGTAAATCCTCATGAGTGGACTTGAGCTATCAGCCGGTGAATCAATTCACCGGGCGGCAGCGCCGCCCGAATCCGCCCCCATCGTGAAATACACCCATGTCATCTGCGACCATTGTTGCATGTGGTAAAGTGAGATACACTCAATTTCTTGTGACGTCATTGATGATGAGCAAAACATGAGATGTGATTGACAATGGACGCGCGGCATACCTATTTTCAGCATCTGAAGACTGTGGGTGGCGTGCTCTGTCTTGATTTTGCCAATACAGCCAGCGCACGCGATACGGCGACGCCAATGGAGCGGTTGCATGATTATGATGACTTGGTGGTGTGGGCAGAATGTATCGGCATAGTTGACAGCGCGGCCAGCGACATCCTGCAGCAAGAAGCGGCGCGCCGCCCCGAAACCGCCGCAGCGGTTTTCCAGCAAGCGCTCGCACTGCGAGAGGCGATCTTCCGCATCTTTGCCGCGCAGATCGCAGGCGTCCCGCCGGCTAACGATGACCTGGCGCTGCTCAACGCCGCCATCGCTGCCAGTTACCCACACCTGCGGCTTGTCGCTGACGGCGCGGCCGGCTTCGATTGGGAATGGGAGGAGGCGCCGCAGCAACTCGATCGTGTACTGTGGCCGGTGGTGCGCTCCGCAGCCGAGACGCTGGTCTCCGCTGAGTTGGCGCGCGTGCGGATGTGTCAGGGCGAACACTGCGGCTGGCTTTTTGTTGATCGCAGCAAGAATCACAGCAGGCGCTGGTGTGACATGCAAGAGTGTGGGAATGTCGCAAAAGTGCGCCGTTACCGGCGCAGGCTGAAAGATGGGGGTGGCTGAGATCGCCATGCGCATCATCGTGACCGCCGATCTTCAC
Source organism: Chloroflexota bacterium (assembly GCA_003451595.1). Lineage (GTDB taxonomy): Bacteria > Chloroflexota > Anaerolineae > Caldilineales > Caldilineaceae > Caldilinea. The sequence continues at coordinate 871 of DMDA01000065.1, forward strand.
TATCGCCCCACCGAGCGGCGCCGCTATCTTGATCTGGTGCGCGACATCGCCAACGCACGTCCCGATTGCCTGATCGTGGCTGGCGATGTCGGTCATCCGTTCCGCCTCTTTCGACGTGGGCTGGAACTTTTCAGCGACCTTGCCTGCCCGAAGCTATTGGTGGCGGGCAACCACGACCTCTATTGCAGCGAGTATGACAGCCGCACCTTATGGGAACACGTGCTGCCGGCTACAGCGCGCGCTGCAGGTTTCATCTGGCTGGAAGAGCAAACGGTGCAGATCGGCGATGTCGGTATTTGCGGCACGCTTGCCTGGTACGATTACTCGACGCGCGCCAGTCACCTGGGTCTGGCTGCGGAGGCGTATCCGCAATTGAAGCAACTGGTCAACCATGACGCTGATTACATCGACTGGCCGTGGAGTGACCGTGCGATGGCGCGCTGCCTGCAACGCGGCTTCGCACGGCGACTGGCAGCGCTGGCGGCGGAGCCGGCGGTGACGCGCATTCTGGTGGCGACGCACATGCCGATCTTTGACGCCATGATCCCCACCTATCCACAGAGCGAGGTGTGGAGTTTGCTGCGCGCCTACATGGGCAACCTGGCGCTAGGCGATGTCGTGCGCGCCTGCCCCAAGGTCACCCACGTCGTGAGCGGCCATCTGCATCGCGGGGGCGTCTGGCGCGTCGCTGGCGGCGCCGGTGAGATTGAATGTCGCGTGGTGGGAACGGTGAACAATTTCCCTGTCTGCGCGATGGTGACCCTGTGAGCATCTCAGGAACCTTCAAACCACTTCTGAAGCCGGGGCAGTCCTGACCCAACGGTGCGCAGAGGTCGGCATTTTCATTCACTTTGGGGTTGCCTGTGGTAGAATTTTAAAAAATTGTCCTGTGTAGCACGGGCATCCCTGAGTGTTTTATCAATCTGGTCGTCAATATGTAGGAGACTCTAATGAGTAACCAGCTGGCAGTTTTTATGGATTTTGAGAATATTGCGCTTTGGGCTGAACAGGAATTCCTCGACTTCGAACTCACACCGTTAATGGAATATCTCAGGAATCGCGGCCCCATTGCGATTATGCGCGCGTACGGTGACTGGAGCCGCTTTTCGCGTTATCGCGAAGACTTGATGAACAACGCCGTCGATCTCATCCAGATTTTCAGCATCCGTGCGGGCAAGAATCGCGCCGACATCCGCATGGCGCTCGATGCCCTGGAGGTGGCGGTCCAACGCTCCCAGATCGACACCTTTGTAATCATTTCTGGCGATAGCGATTTCGGCCCATTGGTGACCAAACTGCGTGAATATGGCCGCTACACCCTCGGCATTGGTCCGCGCGAAGTGACGCATCCACTGCTGGCACGCGCCTGCGATGAATTCGTCTTTCTGGAAGTTGCGCTGGGCGAAATGGAGGACGAAGATCACTTGGGAGAGCCGCCAGCCACCGACGTAGAAGCTGCGCGTCAGTTGCTGCTCAAGGCATTGCGGGTGCATGCACAACGCGACGAATTGCCGGTGTTGGCCGCCAAACTCAAGCAAACAATGCTCTTGCTGGACAGCGCGTTCAACGAAGCCG
>DMDA01000065.1:2695-4331 GCA_003451595.1 Chloroflexota bacterium
CAGCAATACAACCAGATCTTCACGCGGCTCAAAATGACTTCAGTCGACTTCGCCACGCGCCGCGATGTCCTGCGCGACATCTATCGTGAGCTAAGTGCACGCCCCGGTGAACGCACCACCGATGAATTGCTCGATGAATTGTGTGAACGCTACGAGACGCAAGGGTTGATCCGCAGCAAGACAACGTTGCGCCAGATCTGGCAGATGGGCTTCCGGCAACGCGCCTTTGACTATCGCGACCAGGTGGCGTCGGTGCATGTGCCGGTGTGGCTCAACGCCGAGATCGACAGCGAGGCCGCCTTTGTGCAGCGCGCCGAATCAGGCTTTGTCTACGCTGTGATCAACGCCGGGCTGGAGATTGACAAAGCGGAACTGGCGTTGATCCTGCTCAACGACGGCGAGCACACCGAGTATATCGACAGCCTGCTGGCAGACCTGCAACAGCGCGGTCTGATTATCGAAGCAGACGGGCGCTACATGTTGCCGGGCCATAGTTCGATTCCCTTTGCCGACGAGCCGGCGTTGCAGCCGATCATCTACGATATCGAGAATATGCAATTGCCCGATAGCATGGCGCGTGGCTTCGAGAAAGCGCGTTCCCTGGCGAAAACGGCCATGTTGCAGCGCTCACAAGACTTTGCCGCCTCGGCGCGTAGTTACCTGATGGCTTGTCGCCTGCAATGGGAGGCCGTCGAGTCAGGCGAGCCGGGCGCCACGCTCGAAGACCTGCGCTGGTACATGGCTTCCTACGCGTCGGTGCGGGCAGGCGAACTGTCGCAAATTCATCGTGACTACGCCCACTCACGCCCCTATTACCTGGCCTTCTTCTTCCTCGTGCAGGAGGATGACCCGCTCTGGAGCCGTATGCGCGGGCTGATCAACCCAATGCTCTCTTACTACTGGGTCAATGCCTGGCGCGAACTGGGGCTGAACGCAGGCAATCCCTCGCTCAACGCCACGACGCCTGCCGAGATCGCAGTGCGCGCCGCCACCCACGAGACGCCTGAGTTGTGCAGCCTGTGGTACACCATGAGCAACGCTCTGGCGGAGGTCAATCCGGGGTTGGTGCGGCGCGTGGCCAGCCAGATTCGCCTCAATCGCGGTGAATCGCCCACCTATGCCCAGGTGGCCGACACCCTCGAACAGATGTTGATGCAATGATGGCGGCGCTGCGTACACTGGTTCGCCGACCGCTGGTGACGGTCGGCGATGGCCGCTTTTTGACAGTGGAAAGTCACACTGTTGCCTTCCCGGACGGGCGCATCGTGGAGGAGTGGGGGTGGGTCATCACACCGGATTTTGTCAACGTGGTTGCGGTCAGCGAAGAAGGGCAGTTTCTCTGCTTTCGCCAACCCAAGTACGCGGTGGCAGGTTTGAGCCTGGCGGTCACAGGCGGCTACATCGAACCTGGCGAGGACCCTCTGACGGCAGCGCAACGTGAGTTGCTGGAGGAAACCGGTTACGTTGCTTCCACGTGGCGTTCACTCGGCAGCTATGCTGTCGATGGCAATCGTGGGGTTGGCACGGCGCACTTCTTTCTGGCAACCGGCGCCCGCTGGCAACAGCCGATTGACGCCGATGACCTGGAAGCGCAGGAGTTCTTGCTATTGGCGCGCACCGAAGTGGAAACGGCGCT
>DMDA01000125.1:0-852 GCA_003451595.1 Chloroflexota bacterium
GACACCAACCAGCGACAGGTCGATGCCGGTCTGAGCGAGCACCAGCTCGGCGGGCTGAATTCTCTTGTCCACCAGGCGCGCTGTGTGCGCTGGCAGCAGCGCATCAGCGGTGACGTTGCGCGTCCGGATCGCTTTGCTCAACCCCAGTATCTTCCGGGGTGTGGTGGATGACGGCGCAACCACATAGGCCAGCTCGTCGAGATCGACGGCGATCACGCCCGCCACGCTGTGCATCACCTCCATGATCTCAGCGGCGGTGACCGGCTGGCCAAAGCCGCGTGCGGGGAAGGCGAAGGCGGTGCGCAGCGCGGCTTCCAGTGCAGCGCGCACGTCCACTTCGAGATACCGGCTGTCGTACTGCACCGTCGCCTTCAGCCGGAAGGTCAGCGGTGTGAAGCTGGCCAGCTCGACCATCGCCGCCGGGTCGCGTGCGGCGTCGATGGCGTCGCGCAAGTTGAGAAAGAGGGCGTCGCTGCTCGTCACCGGATCGCCGCTGGCGTCGGCGATAGTGAGGTGGATCAACAGCCGCTCGCCTTGCCGGATCGCCACAGCTTGCGCCTTGCCAACGCCAGCAAAGGCGTTGGCGAAATCGGTAAAATCTTGCAGCGAGACGATGCGCTCCAGCGTCATCACGGTCTGCGGCGCGTTGGTGCGGGCGCGCTCGAGCGTCTCCGGGTCTTCGGCGCCGCCCGCCGCCACCGGGTTGGTGACGCTGCGCACGCCCAGCGGTCGCGTCTTGAGCAACGAAAGCGCGCCTGCACCGACTTCGCCCACCTGCCCGATGCCGACGCGGTAGGTCGCTGTGACATTCTCCTGACCGGTAGGCAGCCGCGCGCCCTGCTTGCCGTCGCC
>DMDA01000125.1:1072-31702 GCA_003451595.1 Chloroflexota bacterium
GCCACACCATTGACGCGCACTGTCAGCGTCGTCGCGGCGCCGCTGGGCGTCTTGGCCGACACGTAGGTCAGCGGCGCCTTCTTGAGCTTGAAACGCTGATGGGGCCGGCTGCCATCGCCGCTGCCCAGCGCCTCGGTCGTCGTTTCGCCGTGGGTGGCGGCGACGACGTTGGCGTAGATGGTCGTCTCGCGACGGATAAACTGCGCTGCGCCCAGCCCCTGCTCCTGCAGCACAATCGTCGTAAAGCCGGCGCCGGGGATGACCTGCTCGACAAAGACGACGGCGGCGGTCGGCAATGGATCACTCTCGCTGAGTTTGCCGCTGACGATGAGCGGCTGGCCCGGCGCCAGATCGGTAAACACACCTGCAGCCTCGATCTGCTTGCCGGTCACCACATCGAAGATCGGCTCTTCAGCGGGCGTGAGTTGCTCCGCCTGGGTTAGCACCAGCGTTTGGCGGCGCTCGAACCAGCTCAGGTGCTCGGGCGTGTCAAGTTCCAGGCGCGTGACCTGCCCGGTGAGGCCGAAGTTGGCGACGCCGGTGGTTTCGTTCTTCAACACCTGATAGAGTTCGACGTAGCCGGGTGTGAGCAGTGCAATCCAGCTTTCCGGCACGATCTTAGGATACGCGGCGTCGAGTTCGAGCAGCGCTTGCTTGCTCTCCTTGATCTCGAAGCCGGGCCACTCTGGAGGCATCGGTGTGACGTTGCCGGCGTACTCTTTCTTGACGTCAAGCGGGATTGTGCGCCAGTCTGGTGCGTTGAAACCAAAGCGTCGCGCGCGCTGGCGAAAGACGTAGATTTCTGGGTTCTTTGGTGGCTTGACCGGCGGTGCATCCGATCCCAACCCCGGCTCCCAGGTGACGATGGTGTAGCCGCCCTGTGGGTTGTCTTTGTCGGCGACCGCCTCCACGGTGAGCACGCGGCGCACGTCCCACTGTTCGTTGCCGCGCTGCTTGCGCCGCTCCTCGCCAACGAAGAGCAGGAAGTCGCCCTGCTGCAGCCGCGTGTCGATGCCAGTCAGGTAGAGGGTTTGGGCGCCTTTGCTCAAATCCTGCGGGCGAGAAAGGCGCGGTTTGATGGCGTTCCAGGCGCGACGGGCGACAAAGTCGGTCGAGGTCTCGAAGGTTTGCGGCAACTCCCCCTTTTTCACCGGGATGCTCTGCACCTGCGTTCCCGCCGGGATCGTCACCGCAGGCTGGGCAGTCGCGCTGTCGTCAAGCGTAAAGGCGAGATAGGTGGAGGCCGCCACGCCGGGTTTGAGTTCATAACCAATGGCGCGCGCCAGTTGCAGCACCGAGAGTCGCTCCGTCGCCGTGCGCAGAAAGCCCTCGTTGGCGATGCGCTCCTGGTAAAAGGTGAGTACATCGCCCAGGGTGGCGGCGGCGTCGAGCAGGGCAAGGGAGGAGTCGTCGGCTGTGCGCGTGGTCAGTGCGGCAAGCGGACGATCCCCGGTGGGCGTCTCCTGCTGTGAAAGCCGCGCGATCATACGGCGCAGCAACGCGCCGTGGTCGCCCAGTCGGTAACGGAGGGCGCTCTGCCCCGGCGGGTTGATATGTGACGGTTCCGGCGGCGTGCGTTCGTCACAGCCACAGGGTGATTGCGTTTGGGTCTCGCTCACAGGCCACCTTCCATGATGAATTCCAGCCGGCCATGCTCCGGCCGGCTGGGGTCATTGTCGCAGCGGGCGATCTCCAGCCGCCCCATGTCGATCTGTCCCTTCGTCAGCTCGTCGTGCGCGGGTTCGCCCCAACGCTGGAAGCGAGTCGGCCTGCCCTTGCCCGCGCTTGCATCGATCCAGCGCACGCCGGGAACCGCCATCGCCGTCGCCACGATCTGGCTGAGATAGACCGGCTGGCCAAAGGTAAAATTATCGGCGTGAAAGAAGCCGCGCGTGCGGTCGGGCAGCACGCGGCTGCTGAAGCGCGCCAGCAGTGCAGCTTTGACATTGCTGGCGAAGTACCCCGGCTCAACGCAGACCGCAAAAGCGAGATCGAGCGATACGTAGCGCGGCCCGTCAATTTCAAGATCATAGCCGGCCATGCGGTAGCGTTCCAGAAACGCTCGCAACGCTGCCTCGAAGGCAGCGTCGACCGGCAGCCCGCCTTTGCGATCCACGGTGAGGAAGATCGTCCACCAGCTCCCTGTCCAGCGCCGCGTGGCGACCGCACGCTGTACGGCGGGATGGCGCTGCGCCACTTCGGCGTAATCGGCTTCGGTGACGGCGCGCTCCTGGCGACGGAATGCCTGAGGCGCATACTCGCGCACCTCCTGCAATGATTCTGGCGCAACGCCGCCGCTTGCGGGCAACGGGTTGCGCACGCCGAGGATGCCATCCTCCGTAGTGACGACGTGCGCCAGGGCGTCGGCGCCGATGTTGCCCGCCGTCCCGCTGCCGATGCGGTAGGTTGCCACGAACTGCTCGCCCGGCAGCGGCAACCGTCCAGTGCGACCATCGCCAAAGCGCAGGTAGGTTTTGCCGTCGCCGTCGCTTTCAGCCACGAACTCGGTCTGGAAACGGTCGCTGTTGAGCAGGTCGCGCACCGGCATCCATGTTCCCGATGCGCTGGCAAGCGTGACGGCAGGCAGCGTCGCCAGCGATAGCGTCTCCAGGCTGGCGCTGGCGGGTGCAGCGGGGTCGAAGGACGCAGCAAAGGTGACGCCGTCCTGCGCCAACGCCGGTCGATAGCGCTGCGAATCCGTCACCGGCGGCAGTGTCTCCGGCGGCAGCGTCTCGCCGTGGTCAGCCAGAATGATGTTGCCGAGGGCAATGCTGGCTGGCTGGCGCGTCTCGCCGCTGGCGTCGAGGTCGTCGGCGGGAACCTGCACCGTGCTGAGGTCGAGCACGAAGGGCAGCGCATCTTCCTCCATCCAGCCAATCTCGGTGACGGCGACCGGATTGGTTGTGGGCGGCGTTGCAAATTGCCCGCCGAGGGGGTCGCTGTTGGCGGTGACACGCGTCAGGCGCACTGCGTGGCGCCGCGTCAGATCGGCGTCGGCGCGATAACCGGTGATTGGGCTGCGCTGCTCGACGAAAACCAGCACATCGCCCGGTCGGAGCGTGGCAGTGAGATCGCCGGTCAGCGTAGCGGCGGTGGCGCCGACAGGCAGACAGCAGCCCTCGTCGCCCCAGGTGTAGAAATGCAGTTCGTTGTGCGCCTGGAAGAGTTGCGCAGCGTGCATCGTCTCGAAGACAACGGGACGCGCTCTGCGCGCCTGCATCAGCTCCGTCGAGTTAGGACGTAGCACAGGCGGCAGCCCGTTGACGCGCGTCAGCAGCGGCGTGTGGGCATCCAGCGTGAGTGAAGCGACGTCCACGCGCACCTGCACCCACGCGCGTGCGTTGCGCCCATCGTGCATGGGATAGTCGAGCAGGCGGGCGTGGCGGCGCACCGAGACGCGGCGCCGCGCCGTGTCGAGATAGGCTTCGGTGGCGACGGCGTCCTGATAGTAGCTCAGATAATCGCCGATGTAGGCCAGCCCCTCGACGATGGCGACGCCCAAGTCGGCGGGGTTGCGCTCGCGCCACGCCGGCGCCACAACGGCCAGCCGATCCAGCAGCAGACGGCGCAGGCTGGCGTAATCGCGCGCCAGATAGTCGATCACCGGCATGGGCGTCAGGTCGGGCGGGCAGCGATCGTCGGGCGCGCAGTCGAACTCGCTGGGACATTCAACTTTGAACGAAAATTCGATATTGCTGAGAATGGCGTCGAAGCCGACCGGCGGCTGCGCGTCGGTGGTGGAGCGCACCAGGCGCAGCGTATAGGTGGAGAAGTCGCCGTCCTGGTTGGTGCGCACGACGAGGATGCGATCCGCCGCCGGCAGCGCGTTGTAGAAGGCGCGCTCGGCTGCGGTCATCCTTCCGGCAGCGACATCGGCGGGGCCGGCATCGGCGGCGCGCACCGCCCACACAGTCTGCACACCGGTAATGCGCACACCGCCCTCGATGCGCACGTTGGCGGCAGCTAGACCGAAGGGTGCGTCCTTGATCATGTGCACGAGCAGAGTGCGCTGCGGCGGCGCGCCGGTGGGCGCGTCGTGGTCGAGCACCTCCAGGAAGTCGACGCCGTTGATGGCGACCGGCGCCGTGCTCAACACCTGGGCGCGGCGTGGATTGGCGCAGCGAAATTGGATACTCATGCCTTAGCTCACAATCTCCACTACCTGACGCTGCTGCGTGCGCTGGACGATGTACTGCACCGTCACGCGCAGCGTCGCCTCTTCGGACACAACATCGACCGCCTCGACGCGGATCAGCTCGCCCAGAAACTCCTGCAGCGCGCCCTGCACCATGAACTCAGTTGCCGTCGCCAGCTCCGGGCTGTTGGGCGCAAAAAGCAACTGGCGCAGTCCGGTGCCAAAGGTCGGGCGATTGACGCGCTCACCAGGTGCAGTGAAGAGCAACTGCTCGATCATCTGGCGGATGTGTGCGTCGTCATCGGACTGCGCCGTGCGTCCGCTGCCGTCGATAGCGTAGGGATAGGCAATGTTCATCACGTCCCCCTGACCCGCACCTGGGTCGCGATAATGCTGACCGGCGTGCCGTTGGGAATGCACGTCGCCTGGCTGTCTTGCAAGAGCACTGGTGCGCCGCCGGCGAAGACGCGCATTGCGCCCACGATCCACTGCGCAGTGACGCAGGGCATCGGTCCGCCCGGCGTCGTGAAAGGACAGCCTGCCACCATATGCGGTGCGCTCAGCGTCACCACCGGCTGACCGCCGACGAGCACGCGCGGGTTGGGTGCGGTCGGCTGCGCCTGACCGCCGTGTACACAAAGGATCGTGGCGCCGACGTGCAACACAAAGCCCGGCATCAGATCACCTCCAGCGCGCCGTTGTTGATCGACACGCTCACTGGCGTCAGTTTGACGCTGGCGGCGCCGCAAGTAATCTCGACGCCGCTGCTGTTGCAGACCAGCTTGACCGGCACAGCGACGGCGGGCGGATTCACCTCCAGTGTGAAGCCGCCGATGCCCGGCGTGTCGTCGAGCTTGAGCGTGAGCGCGTCGGTGACAATAGCTTTGGTGAAGGGCAGCGCCGGCAACACCGGCGTCTCGCCTACGCCCCAGAAGCCGCCCGAATAAATCGGGTAGTCCGGGTCGCCCGCCTCAAACTCGACCCAGACGTTGGCGCCGTTCGGCGGTACAGCAAAGAAACCAACGCCGCTCCCGGCAAAAGGTGCACAGGGCATCGCCCAACTCAGCGTGCCTTCGCCGAGAACAGCGGGCACACTGACCTGCACGCGCCCCAGTTGCAACGGGTCGATGTTGTTTTCCACCTTGCCCCGATACTTGCCGAAAAACTGTCGCATTGTGAATCCTTTCAGGAGGAGATTGGGAGATTGGGAGATTAGGAGATTAGGAGATTGGGAGATTAGGAGATTGGGAGATTGGAGATTGGAGATTGCATGAAGCCAATCTCTAATCTCCAATCTCCAATCTCCTAATCTCTCACTCTCTCAATCTCTCACTCTCTCACTCTCTCACTCTCTCACTCTCTCACTCTCTATGGCACAACCACCGGCGTCAACGCTCCCTGTCCATCCCTCACCAGCGTGAATTGCTGTTTGTACTCGCCGCGACTCAGTTTGTGCGTGACGCGCTTGACGTAGTAGAAGCCGCTGTAGCTGAAGCCGGCTCCGCGCACGCCGACAATGCCGCGTGCGCGGAGGACGCTGCCGTAGCGCAACGCATTCAGTTCGCCCGTAGCGGTGAGCACGCGATCCACCGAAGCGTCGGTCACGGCCTGCGCGCGACCAAAGGCCTGCATGACGTTGACGCCGCTGTCGCGGAACGCGCGTTTGCGCACGTTGGGTTGCTGCACCAGCCACGCCGGCTGCATCGACAAGGGCAGCCGCGTGCTGGCGAAGGTCTGGACGGGTAGTGTCTGGCCGGTCAGCCGATCCTGCACCTGCCCGCTGACCAGCGTCGGCTCCAACGCGCTGTATTGAAAGTTGATCGACTCCACGTTGGTCGCTGGACCCAGGTTGGTCGACAGCGCCGACTGCGGCAGGTCGAAGCGTTTGGGCGGACCCCAGTAGGCGACGTTGGTCAGCGGCGCTGGCCCCGGCGAAACATAGAAGACATAGCCGTGCCGCGCCGCCATCTGTTGGAGATATTCCAGGTCGGTGCTCTGTTGCACCGGCGTGCGTTCAATCGGGATCGGCGGGTCGATCACGACGGGCGGAATCACCAGCGGGATCAGCCCGTATTGTGCATAGGAGGCGATGATCTTCAGGGCGATGATCGTCTCGTCCTGCGCCGGATGCTCCACCGATTTCTCCTCCAAATCCATCATCACGCTGACGTCCTCGCCCGTCACGGTCAGTTGCCCTGTTCCCGGCTCGCTGCCTGGATTTAGCTGCTGGTGTGTGATGACGCCGTCCATCAACACCGACGGGATGCCCTGGAAGGTGACGATGAGCACGACGCGGTTAAAGGGTCGCAGCAGCGGCAGGCTGAGCAATGGGTAGTCGATCAAGCCGGTCAGGGCATCGCGGCCGGCCTGAAAGACGAGCTGAAAGCCCGACCGCCCTTCGTCGCTATGCGTGACCTCGACGCTGTGCAGCGCCTCGGTGAGCAGCGGCGGCGCAGGGACAGCCACCGTCGGGCCGATCAGTAATGTGAGTTGGACGCCAAGAAAGTTGATCATTGGTTTATGCGAATAGGAGATTTAGAGATTGGAGATTGGAGATTCGTCGCTGGACTGCTACATCTCACGCCAGCTCCCCCAATCTCTCAATCTCACAATCTCCAAGCTCGAATTTTCTCAGATACTGGGCGCCGGAATCCGCACGCGATTTCCCGGCGTCGCTGTCAGGTCGAATGGATTCAGGGCCACGTTGGCGTCGCCGATGCGCCAGAACTGCTCCGCCGCGCCGATGGTGCGCGCGGTGATCAAGTCGAGGCGGTCGGGATCGCTGACCGTCACCTCGGCGACGATCTGCTGCGTGTCGAGCGACGGCAAGAAGCGGCGGCGCACGTAGGTCACGATGCGGCCATCGGCGGTCGTCAGCGTGGCCGTGTCGAGATTGGCGTAGCGACTGGTGTAATCGAACATGGTCTCGTTCCTCCTCTTCTCACAACCGTACATTCCCACCAACGACGCTGGCTACGTTGTTGACGCTGCCGATCACCGCCATCGTCTCCTTGACGACCTGGTGCGCTAAGAAGAGATAGTAAGCCGGGTTGGTCATGCGCAGGTCCGAATAGCTCAACACGCGCAGGTTGAGCGTCACGGATGCACGGATCGGGTTCAGGTTCACGTCGTAGGCTTCCTCTTCGATACTGAAGCCGCTCAGTTGCACCGGCAGCACGCGCTTGACGCCCCACACAAAGAGCGTCAACGGCGCCTGCGGTGCGGCGATCTCTAGCGTGCCAAGCGCCGAGAGCACCGTCTGCGCGATCACGTAGACGCTTTTGGGATAGATCAACATCTCCAGCGCCGACAATTGCGGGTAGACGCCCATGCTGGTGGCGATGCCGTCGGCGGTCTCCAGTCCGTCGGTGGCGTCGAACTCCGCCTGCAAGGAGATCGTTTCCTGCGGTGCGCCTTCCAGCCGCGTGATTTCGGCGGCGTCGCCCTCGGCGCGGCCCATGCGCGCCTGCAGCTCCCGGCGCAGCGAAGCGGGGTTGTATTGAAAGACAATCACGCTCGCCAGCGGGTTGAGCGGGTCGAGGCCGATCAAGGCGCCTTTGGCTTTACGCGGGGCGCCGGGAAATTCGCTCATAAAGGCTCATTCTCCTGAATCAGCATAGACTGACAGTTAGGCAGTTCGCCCACCTACCTCTTAAGATTATTCATCGCTGCCTCTGATCCGGCCGCTGTCCAGGTTGGCTGCACTCACCCTCGAATATTTGATTTGCCGGCAGTGGCACATTCGCAAACAGCGCACGATGCGCGCTGGTGCAGGTGATCGGCTCGCCGACGATGGCGCGCAGCATCTCCGGCGAGGGCTGCAGGTCTGGCGGCGGTGGCGGCGGTGGGTCGAGATGGATCAGCGCCCGTCGCAGCGGCTGATAGATCGCCTCCAGTTGCTGTGCCTGTGTGAGCCGCTGTTGACCGCGCTGGCCTGTGCGAAACTCGGCGACCTGTGCTTCGGTTTCGGCGCGCACGCTCTCCGGAATCCGTTCGCCGGTGACGTTTGCCTCGGCGAGCGGGTCGGGCTGACCGGGCTGCGGCGCGGCGAGCGTGCTTTGCAAGTGCGAGAAGAGTTGACGATTCGCCACTTCTGTCCCGGCTGCGGTGGCGCCAAACAACTCACCGCGGCCGACGACCGGATAGGTCGCACTCAAGGCGGCGCGTATATGTTCGCCGCCGCGCATGATGATCAGATTGCCCAAGTCGGCGCGCAGCGCCTGTTGCAGGTCACTCTGCGCTTCTGTCGCCCTGCGCTTAGCCAGTTCAATGTTGCCCTCAAAACCGCCCGGCCGTTGCTGCCGCGTCGGCCCCTCCGGCGAAGTGAAGCCTTCGATGCGGGCAATCGTGTAGCCGGAACGAATTCTGGTCACTGCCAGCTGGAGCATCTCTTCGTACCGCCGCTCCCAACCAGGGCGCGGTGCGATGTCGGCATACTTGAAGAAGAGCGGCACGATCACCGGTTGCGGGCGCGCCGGCGGCGGCGTGGGTGTGCGCGGCGTGCGCCGTGTGCAACGGAACTCGATGCGCGGCGGGCTGCACGCGCAGACGAAACACTGTGATGTGCTCTCACGCCGCCGCGGCTCGATGGTGACGGCGACCGTCCCGCTTGGCTGTTCCTGCGTGCCGCCCTGCACCGTACCCTGTGCCCCGATCGTCACAGGCCCGACGTCAAACTCCAGGCGCAACTGCCCTTGCCCGCTAGCCCCGCCCGCTACGCTAGCTTGACCCGTGCCTTCCAGATTGGCGCGGAAGCCGGGTGCGCCCAGGTTGAAGCGGAGTCTGGCGTTGGGCGTCAACTGGCGCAAGTCGTTCTCGAAACTGCGCACCGCTTGGTCCGGACGCTGCCCCGAGCCAAGATTGGTCAAGAGGCGTGCCGCAGCCGCGGCGGCGTCGTTGATAGCGTCGCCATAGTTGATCTCCCCGCGAGCGCCGCCGCTCACCCGCCCGCGACAGGCGTTGATCTCCAGAAACGCCTGTTGTCCCGTGATATCCCCGCTGGTCTGGGTGCGCGTTTCGGGAACCTGACGACAACGCCCTGGCGTCAAAACGCGCTCGACTTCTACTGTCGAGCCATCCGCCTCGGTTGTCGTACGCGACTCGGTGAAGCGGGCGATCATGGTCTGGGGGCTTCGTTGTCGAATCGTCGCCTGTCTGCCATTTACGGCAGCCTGCGCCGCAGCGTCGGCTTCGCGCTCATAGCGATCTCCCGCCAATGTCAGCTCTTCGGACGAGCAGCGGGCGTCGTGTTGCTGCACCACGTGCGCCAGCTCGTGCGCCAGCAGACGGCGTCCGGCGCGCGTGCCCGCCGCAGTGTGGCCGTCAGCAATGACGATATGTTCGCCGACGGTGTAGGCAAGGGCGTTGACCGCACGCGCCGATGCCGACGCCTCCGCCCCTGTGTGCACGCGTACACGGCTGAAATCGTGGCGGAAGGAGCGTTCCATTTCGCCGCGCAGTGCGCGATCAAGCGGCCGCCCCGGTGCTTGTAGGACGTGCTGCACGGCCGGCGACACGCCGAGCACAGCATTGGCCCCAGCGCTTGTTTCGGCGCCTTTGCGTTGCAGCCGTTTGCGCCGACACTCCGCGCATTCACCTGAAGAGTCGGCGTCACGACCACACGCACATTTGCGCTGCAGCACGCGACCGGCGGCAGGACGCGCTGCAACCGGTCTTTGGACAGCCTGAAGGGATGCAGCTTCGCTCATCGGTTCAAACTCCTGTACACCGCCTGCGCAATCTGCGCGCCAAGCTGCTCCATGCCTCCGGTGGGGGAGATGTGGCTGTGCGCCAGGCACCCGGCATCCATCGCCTCGATCTCCCCGCTGCGCTGGAGTTGGGCAGGTGCGTCGCTGGTGCTCAGCAAGTGAGTCAACTGACGCTCGATCTCAGCGCGCAAGGCTTGCTGCGCGCGCGCGGACAGGGCGCCGACCGCACGTGCATCGAGGATCAATTCGTCGATGGCAAGTTCGATCTGCGCCGGCTTCATGCCCATCCGCGCACCTCCTCGTTGGTCAGCGTCTTCTCGATCTTGGCGTATTCCCCATGCGCTGCGCGCAGGATATGGCGCATTATCACCGGCGACTCCTCCTCTGCGGCCAGGAAGGCGGCGGCCAGCGCAATGTTGCGAATGTTCCCACCCGTCACATTGAGCTGCGCCAGTTTCTCCGGCTCCAGGTGCTGCGTCGGCGTCTGCGATGGGAAAATCCGCCGCCAGATCGCAGCGCGCTGCGTTGCATCGGGGAAGGGGAAATGCACGACAAACCGGATGCGGCGCAGAAAGGCGGTGTCCAGCGCGCTCTTCATGTTCGTCGTCAGGATCGCCAGCCCGCTGTACGCCTCCATGCGTTGGAGCAGATAGCTCACTTCGATATTGGCGTAGCGATCGTGGCTGTCCTTGACCTCGCTGCGCTTGCCAAAGATGGCGTCCGCTTCGTCGAAAAGCAGGATCGCCCCACCTTCCTCAGCAGCGTCGAAGACGCGGCGCAGGTTCTTTTCTGTCTCGCCGATGTATTTGCTGACAACCTGGCTGAGGTCGATCTTGTAGAGATCGAGGGCAAGCTCATTCGCCAGCACTTCGGCGGCCATGGTCTTGCCGGTGCCGCTGGCGCCTGCAAAGAGCACACTGATCCCCAGCCCGCGATTCGAGCGTGCGCCAAAGCCCCAGCGCCCGTAGACGGTGGCGCGCTGGCGCACCTGCAGCGCAATCTCGCGCAGCGTGGCGATTTGCACAGCGGGCAGCACCAGATCGTCCCACGTGGCGATAGCGTGAATGCGCTGCGCCAGGTCGTCGAGGCGTGGGCGCGCCTGGGTGCGACAGGCGTCCCAGAGCGTCCGCTCCAGTGTGCGCGCCTGTTGTGGCGCATAGCGTGCATCATGCGCCGCCGGAGCGACGCTGGCGCAGATTGCCCGAATCGCCGGCGCGTTCAGGTTAAACTGGGCGACGACGCGGTCGAGATGGCCGTTGAGCAGCGGTGCAGCCTGTCCCAGCATCTGCTCCCAAAGAGCATGTTGTTCATGCGCCGCCGGCTTCTCGACATCGAAGCTGACGACGACGCGCCGCGCCAGTTGTCGCCGCTCTTGGGTGCACAGAAAGAGCGCTCCGCCTACGCGTTCGGCAAAGCGCGCCACCGCCGACCAATGGACAGCGTCCTGTGGTTCGAGCGCGTCGTCATCCAACACCAGCGCGGCCCCGCTCAACACCGCCTCGCGCTGCCAGAGTCGCATCAACGCGTCGAGATCGTGGGGCGTGGAAGGCAACGCCGCCGTCGGCATCCGATACGGCGCCACGCCCAATCGATCGCACACAGAGGCGACGATTGAACGTCTGGTGTGGCTGTCGCCGCCGACCAGCTGCACAACGGGCAACTCGCTCTGCCGCTGCGCCGCCTGCGCCAATACATCGGTGATCGCAGAGGCCAGCGCCATCTGCGACGGCAGCAGATCGTCGGCCGGTGGCTCTTGTGCGACATATCCGGCCAGGTGTTCGTCGAGATGCTGCACGCCGGCCAGAAAGTGCAGGATACGTTCATCGATGCGCAGCGGGCTGGCGACCAGCGACGCCCCACTGCCGACTTCGATCAGCCGCCAATAGCGCAACGCTGCACCGGGCGACAGCGCGCTCCAGTGAGCGTTGGGCAGCGCGGCCAACGCCAGTGCAAAGGTTGGATAGGGACGCGCGGAGTCGTTTTGGGCGCGGGCGCACAGCTCGGCCACTGCGCCGTCCAGCTCCATCCCTGCACACAACAGCAGGATGCCGACCTCAAAGGACGAAAGGTTGAAGGTGTCGACGATGCGGTTGAGCGCAAATTCACCCTCTCGCGCATGCGTCCACATCTCAGCGGGTGTGTGCACTGTCTCGCCGGCGCAGCGTCGCACGTGCGCCAGAACATGCGCCAGGGCGTCCATCAGGTATTGTTGGTTGGCGGCATACCACGGCTCAACCGTGGCAATGCGGTCGATTACGCCTGACATTCCGGACATTGCTCATCCATATTTTTCGACAAAATATTGCTCCACCCGGTCGCGTTCGCCGTCGTTCAACGCGCGATCGTAGAGCACGATCTCGGCAAGTTCGCCGCGAAAAAGGTCGGCGCCGATGGCGCCGTTGAAAGTCGTCGCCTGCGACGGTGCGCCTACGAACCCGAAGCGCGTTGCGCCACTGCCCACATTCTGACCGGGATGCGCATTGGCTGCGGCGACCAGAATGCCGTCGACGAAGAGTTGTTTGGTGACGGTTGCGCCGGCCGTAAAGCGTGCGCAAAGGAGTCGCCAGCGCCCATCGGCAAAGGAGCCTGGCGAGTCCAGATCGTGGGTTGCGCCAGCCTGCGGCTGGGTGCTCCAACGGGCGCGTCCAGCGTTCCCGCCGCCGGTCAGGTCCAACGACCAATAGGCGTTGCGGTCGAAGCTGATGAGGCTCTGCGCCTGCGGTAAGGTCGTGCGCAGCAACGCAAAGAGCGTCAGGCCATCGATGGCGCCAGCGCTCGCATAGTTGAGCTGCTCAATGGCGAGATAGTCATCCGCGCCATCGAAGCGCACCGCCGGCTTGCTGGCCACGGCGCCGCGCACCAGCCGTGGCTGCCGCGCCGCCGCCGGTTGCACAGCGTGACGATTATTGTCGCTCTGGTCGCGCCACTGACTGATTGCGCCCGCCGCATCGTAGGTAATATCGGCGTCCCCGCGCAGCCAGAGCTGTAGCCCGGTCAGCGTGTCGGGGACGGCGGGCGCAGGCGGCGTCACGCTGGGGAAGACATGGATCGCCGGCGTCACCACGGGCTGCACCATCGAGGGCTGGCTGTCAGCAGCAATCAACACCACCGATGCGTCATATGCCATCGACAGCGTGTAGGGCGTCTGAAAGAGCACCGACCAAAGCTTCGAGAGTTCCTCCAACGTCAGCGACTGCGGCGTCAGCTTGACCGTCTCGATCTCGTCGGCCAGGTCTGCGCCGGCAAGGAACGCGTTGGCGGCGATGGCGCTGCGAATCTCCTGACGTGAGAGGATTGGACGGGTGTGCAGCGCCCGCACCGCGCTGCCCAAAATGCGCTGCGGTTCAAGTTGTGTTTCGTCGCCATAGAACGTCAGCAGATAGTGCAGGTCAAGCGCAATCTGCGGGCGCTGATGCAGACTGCCGTCAGGCCGGCGCGTGGGTAGGTCTTGGTTGCGCCACGCTGCGTTGGGTGTCACCTGATACAGAAAGATATTGAGACCCACCTCCGGCACGCCGCTGTTGGGGCCGTCGGGGCGCACGGCGGTGACAACGGCGTTGCCCACATCCGCGCCGACTGCGCCTTGTAGATAGCGCACCAGGCTGGCGGTGACGGTGGCAATGGCAAGATGGTTGCTCATTTGCCGCCCCCATCGCGCCCCTGCAAGTATTGGTCAAGCGACAGCTTCGGCGCGACTGGCTGGTGCGCTGGCGCTGCCGTCGAGAGCGTCGTTCTGGCTGGTTCAGCCTTGATGACGATGCGCCCGATCGTTACGCGTATGATCGGCGCCGGGGCTGTCTCACTGTCCGATGAGATGACCGACGGCGGTTGCAGTGGAGCGGGCGGCCCCCCGCGCGCCCGTTGCGCCGGGTGCTCGGCGGCGACTCTAGCTGCGAACGCGGCGCGCGGCGCTACCGGTGCGGCAGGCGCTGTTTGTCTAGCAGAGGATGCAGGCAGCGCGGGCAGATCGGTCATGCCCCGTTCCGCATGCGGTGGCGCTAAGGAGGGCGCAGTACGCGCCTGCAATGCCTCTGGTGTGCGCTGGGGAGCCTGCACATAAGGCAGTGGCGACGTCGGCGTCGTCACTGGACTGGCTGCTGGCTGCCAGGTCACAGCATGTTGTGGGGAGGCCTGAAGTGGAGCGGCAGCCGATCCTTGCTCACGAGGCGGGTCCATGCTGGCGTTGGCTGCATCGGCCAGGCGCACCCCGCCACGCGCGGCGTCCAGCGTCTGCGCGGCGCGGCGGTCCTGTAGTGACAGACCTGGTTGTGACATCGTCGCAGCGCTGGGCGGCGCGGCATGGTCAGGGGAAGCGCTCTGCGCTGGTCGCACTGTGGGATTGACCAGTGCCGTTGGACGCGGTGTCATTGCCGCCGCTGTGGTTGTCGGCGCCATCGTCGCCGCCAGCGCGCCGGCCGGCTGAGTGGCTGACGCCGCCTGATCTGTTATCTCCGGTGGTGTGAGCGGCGTCGCATCGATCCCTTGCAACCCGACTGCCAACGGCGGCGTCAGTGGCTCAAATTGGGCTACAGGTCGCGGCTGCATCACTGGAGCGGCGCCATAAGCTGTAGCTACAAGTCGCGTCAGGAAATCGGACATAGCGAATCCCATTGATTATCCATAAGCCATCTGCAAATAGGTTTGCCTTCGCCTGGGCGACAGTCTCAGGATTTCGTCCTCGCGCCAGCCGTAGGCGCGCGCCAGCAGGTGAACCTCCTGCAAGGTGCGCTGCGCCCAGTGCGTCACCTCGCGCCAGACAAAGGTTGTCACGTCGAGGATGGCTGACCAGACGTGACCGCAGTGTGGGCAGGCGCCGCTCAGCTCGATGAGCGCCAGAGGATCGGCAGCTTCCATAGCTGCGCTCGCGGTCGCAAGCGCAGCAGGCGTCAATGTAGCCGGCGTCGCCACCAGACAGCGTTGCGCCAACAACAGGCTGGCTTCCTCCACCGTGGCGGCGTTGCCGACGGCGATCAGGTCGCCTGTAGTCGGCAGCCGAAAGGTGAGCACGGCGCCGTCGTGATTGACCTCCAGCGACGTTGCAGGTGGGTCGTTGCCCTGGCGCAGACTGTCGACGTCGATCGTTGCCTCGACTACGCCGGTGCAGGCCGGGCAGGTAGTCACTGCGGTGAGCGACGGTCCAAAATGCCATTGGTGCAGCGTCAGCAAGCGAGCATGGAAGTCACCGAGAGGAGTCGCCATCAGCGCCGTCAGGGACGCATCCGGGCAAGCTGCGGCCAGCAGCGCCACCCCTTGCCAGAGCGGTGGGCGCTGCCAGTTTTCCTCCCAGACTGTGAGCAGTTCCGGCGCAGACAATGGTCGCATCATCGTGATTGGCAGTTGTTCAGGCCGAAGCTAAAGATTGGAGACTGGAGATTAGAGATTAAAGGCTGTGAACATGTCACAAGCCCGTCCAACACGTAATCTCCATTCTCCTAATCTCTCTCCCCTACGCCGGCTCCACAAACGACGGCTCGCTTGGCTCGGTGACGTCGTAATCGCGCTCCCACCCTTCGTGTTGCAGCACGATCGACTGAATCGCCACTGCGTTGGCGCTGGCGTCGAGTTCGGGCAGGGCAGTGAATTCGGAGACCCAGCAGCGATAGACCTTGTAGGCGATGGCGAGCTGACCGGCCTCGTTATAGACCTCGATGATGATGTCCTTGCGGAAATCTTTGAGCGAGACCTCAGCGCCTAGCCCGGAGCCGAAGTTCCATATCTTATTCGCCCATTTCTCAAACTCGGTGTCGTGCGTGACGCCGCGTTCCAATGTGACCGGGTCGTACTTGGTCTGGCCCGGCGATTTGCGCACCGTACTCGGATCGCCGCCCTCGCGATGCTCGACGGGGTCGGTGGTGCGTTTGAGTGCGCTGACTTTGCTCACGCCTGCCACGTAGCGACCATCCCACTTCACGCGAAATTTGAAGTTCTTATATGGGTCGAAGCGGTTGGCGTTGACGGAAAACTTGGCCATAACGTTTCCTCCTCATCACGCGCCGGCGCTCTGGCCGGCGATCTGCTGGATGCGAATGACGACGAACTCGGCAGGCTTGAGCGGGGCAAAGCCGACGTGGATGTTGACGACGCCGCGGTCGATGTCGCTCTGCGTCGTCGTGGTGCGGTCGCAGCGCACAAAGAAGGCCTCGCGCGGGCTGCTGCCCTGGAACGCGCCCTGCCGGAACAAGTCCTGCATGAACGCGCCGACGTTGAGGCGAATCTGCGCCCACAGCGGCTCGTCGTTCGGCTCAAAGACTACCCATTGTGTGCCGCGAAAGAGGCTCTCTTCGATAAAGAGCGCCAGCCGCCGCACAGGAATGTATTTCCATTCCGAAGCCAGGCGGTCGGCGCCTTCGAGCGTGCGCGCACCCCACCCCACATTGCCCGTCACCGGAAAGGCGCGTAATGCGTTGACGCCGAGCGGGTTGATGCGTCCGTTTTCGCCGTCGGTCATCTTGTAGGTTAGCTCGCGCACGCCGACCAGCGTCGCATCTTGTCCGGCAGGCGCCTTCCAGACCCCGCGCTGGGCATCGGTGCGGGCGATGACGCCGGCCATCACGCCGCAGGGGACAAAGGAAGCCAGCCGATTTTCCTGCAACGGATCAGCCATGCGCACGCGCGGGAAGTAGAGGATGGCGTTCTCGTCGCGCAGGGGGGCAATGAAGCCGGCCGAGTTATTGGCGTCGCTCTCCACGGCTGTTGGGTTCGCCCAACTGGTGCGCGGGTCGACAAGAAGCATGGCGCGACGCGTCTTGCAGTAGGCAAGCGCCGCCGTGTACACCGCCGGGTCGGTGTCGCCGTCGGGCGTAACGGGTGGAATGCAAAGCAGGTTAAAGAGATCGGCGTCCTCCAACGCATAGATGCCGGTCTTGTTCGTCGGAACGCCCTGCACTTCACCGGCGGTGGGAGCAATGCCATCCTGCCCGCCGGTGAGGAAAACCGTCGCTGCGCCGGGGCGGGTGTTGGGCACTGTCGTCGCCCGCAAATAGGTGGATTCAGCCGCAAGCACAGTCTGGACAAAACGCGTGGCCGTCGGCGTGACCGAGACGTTGCGGAAGCTCTCGCTGGCGATGACGTTGGCATTGGAGCCGACGCCGTCCATCTCTTGCACGGTCAGGTTAAAAAGGTTCGTATCGGCAGGGTCGCGCGTCGCGTGATCGACCACGATGCGGATGCGGTTGCCCCACGCGCCCGCATTGGCGGCGACCACATCCAGCCCGCCGGTAGCGCCGGTGGCGGCAACGGCGTTGTTGGCTGCCGTATTATCGCCCGTATGCACCACGCGCACGATCAGCGCATCGCCGCCGCCGTTCAAAAAGAAGTGCTGCACGGCGTAGCTGAGACCGCTGCCGCTCCACAGCCCGCCAAAGATGCGTTCGAACTCGGCAAAACTTTGCACGCGCACCGGCTGGTTGACGGGACCGCGCAGCGCGCGTCCGACAAACGCCGTGATCGACGTGGCGACGCCGACGATGGTGCGCACGCCGCTGGGCGCCTCCTCGATGTAGACGCCAGGATAGGACAGGGTGACAGGCATAGATCATTCTCCTTCAGGTAAGTGCGACTCAGCCACCAGTGCTTCCAAATAGGGGCGGATCAATCTCGGCAACATATCCAAATCCACAAAAA
The DNA here is from genome assembly GCA_003451595.1 of Chloroflexota bacterium. Taxonomy (GTDB): domain Bacteria; phylum Chloroflexota; class Anaerolineae; order Caldilineales; family Caldilineaceae; genus Caldilinea. The sequence goes on from DMDA01000125.1 coordinate 18,539, forward strand.
ATTGGCGGCGTCCACTGAGCACATGGGTAACACTGCCCCGCCATGAAGGCTGGGGCGCCTCAGCCGTGCTCTCCTCCAGCCAGATTCTCACGATGAACGAATGCAAGTCGTCGCCAGCCATGTCGGAGAGTATAGCAAGGTGGCGTCTTGCGCGGCGTCTGGTGGATGTCTGTTGGAGCGTCTTCCCGCGCAATGCGGTTGGCAAGAACTATCCGGACAAGGGACGGAAGGTGTGAGGCGAAGCCAGGATCGGCGGCAACGGAGGCGCACCATTTTCATGCATTGTTGCGTCCGGTGGCAGCATCTGTCTGCGCAGCGCAGCTTCGACACGCGCCATATCAAGTTGCACCTGTTGCAGCGTCTGTTGCAGGGCGTTCTGCAGTTGTCCCAGATGCGCCAACACATCAGCCAATTCGCTCATTTCGGCGCCGGGCGTAGTGGCTGCCGCAGGGAAGTCTTCCTTTGCGTCAAAGTGATCGCTGCGAATCTGTGCATAGAGCAGTTGCGTGCTGCGCGCGGGTTCAACACCCAGCTCGCGCCGCAGCATCTCGACGCAACTTTCATATTGGCGCAGTGCGGCGGTGCGATTGCCAGCCATGCACTGCAGGCGCATCAAGCGACGATGGGTGCGCTCACGCGCCGGGTCGCAACGCAGCGATAGCTCGCAGTAGTGGATGCCAACCATGCTATCGCCGTTCTGCTCCGCCCATGCGATCAGCTTATCCAGCATCGCCAGATACATCTGCTGATAGCGTTCACGTGCGGTGATGCACCAATCCTGGTACCACCCTTCGAGCAGGTCGCCCTGATACAACTGCACCGCCTGGCAGAGCAACTCGACCTGCGCTTCGGTCAACGTGGCGCCATCGCTCTGCCGTGTCGCTGCATAGGCGTGCTCAAGTTGCTCAATGTCCAGCCAGATGATGCAGGCAGGGTCGAACTCGATCCAATCGGCGTCGGTGCGCAGGAACGGCGTCGTCGGATGGCAAGCAGCGTCAAGGGCGCGCTGCAACTGCCAAAGCGCTTGCCGCAGATACTTGCGCGCCTGTGCGTCGTTGCGTTCAGGCCACAAGAGGGTTGCCAGCGCCTCACGCGTATACGGATGCGCGCGATGAAGCAACAGGTGGACGAGCAACTCCTGTACCTTGCGCGCCTCCAACCCGGTTACTGCGCGACCTTCGACCTCACATTGCAGCCGCCCAAACAGAGAGATATGGAGTGAAGCCATCACCGTTCCTCCTTCGCACTAGAACATAGACGCCGTTGACTGACGACGCCAATCACATGGGGGGCGAACGACAGGCTACCTGGGGCAGAGACCATGCTACGCCTGTTTGTACACGATTGCAATGGCGTCAGCGCAACGATTGCCTTACAGTTTTTGCCCTTGTCAGGGGAAGAGTTGACATAGTGTTGGATGGCGTCACACTGTAGCCTCTGCCACTTGCTGATTTCTAGGTTGACGTAGTGTTGCGTAGTGGGTGTTGCGTGAGAGATCGTGAGAGATTCCGACACGCAGCACGTAGCACGCAGCACTGAAACATAAAAACTCTGCCCGACAATCAGTAGCATATCAAAATGTGAGCAGGATTTATTTGACGTTCCACACCGCCAACCGGTGATCTGCTTCACAGGGCGGGCGTGTACGTGCAGTATATGCGCGCGGCATTGATGCCGCGTTGATCATCCTGCACCTGGCGTTCGAGCCGTCACGCGTGGCCGCCGATGAACTGACGGCCGCGTGTATTCCAGCAATGGGCGTTGCCGCCCCACTGCGGTGTTGATCCTCCGGTGTTGATCCTGTGAGAGCGATGTTGTTGCGACAGGCGGTGACTTTCACCATGCTCAACGGCGTTAATTAACCTCGGTGAAGCGCCGCCGCAACCCTTGCCGCATTTTGAATTGTAAGATTCCTTTCACAACTTGCCCCGCCGAAACCCTAGCTTTATGCTGCATATCCGTTGAACACATGCTACAAATTGAAAGGAGTTGGCATGAAGTACAAATTGACTATTCGTTTCGCTGGGATTTTTTTGCTCGTCACACTGCTGGCGACGGCATGTACGGCGCCGGTAACGCCCGCCGCTGCGCCCGCAACCGCCACCGCCGCCACACCACCGGGTGATGCGGCCAGTGGCGAGTTGGTCGTGTACACCTCGCGCGCCGAGTCGCTCTTCAAGCCGGTCGTCGAGGCCTTCAACCAGGCGTATCCTGAGGTAAAGGTGACGATGCTCACCGGCAGCAATGGCGAGTTGGCGGCCAAGCTCCTGGAGGAGCGCGCCAACCCGCAGGCCGATCTCTTGGTCAACAGCGACACGCTGACGATGGAGAGCCTGGCAGCAGAGGGACTCTTTGTGCCCAACAACTCACCCGCAGTTATGTCCGTGCCGGAAAGCTACCGCGCCGAAGATGGCAGTTGGGTAGCATTGACGCTGCGCCCGCGCGTGATCATGTACAATACCGACCTGGTGGCGCCGGAAGAAGTGCCCACGACAATGATGGGGCTGATCGATCCAAAGTGGAGTGGGCAAGTCGGCGCAGCCGACAGCCGCAACGGCGCGATGGTGGCGCAGCTTGTCGCCATGCGTCATCTGCTCGGCGAGGAGACGATGAGCGCGTTTGTGCGCGGGCTGGTCGCCAACGATACGCAGTGGTTTGGCGGACACACCGACGTGCGCAAGGCGGTCGGCGCGGGCGAACTGAAGTTGGGGCTGGTCAACCACTACTATTATCATCTCTCCAAAGCCGAAGGTGCACCGGTCGGCATTGTCTACCCCGATCAAGGCGAGGGCGAGATGGGGCTGATCGTCAACTCCACCAACGCCGGCATCGTGCAGGGGGCGAAGCATCCTGAACTGGCGCAACTCTTTGTCGATTTTATGCTCTCGCCGGAGGGACAGAAGGTCTATGCCGAACAGAACTTCGAGTATCCGATCACGCCGGGTGTGGCGACCGCCGAGGGCGTGCCGCCGCTGAGCGACTTCAAGCTGGCTGATGTATCGCTCAAAACCATGTGGGAGGAACTGGCGCCGACGCAACAGGCAGCGCAGGCGGCAGGACTGCCATAAAGCATAGATCGTCCCAAACGATTCTGAGTGACACAACTGCGTTGAGGAAAGGACGAGTTTCCTTGTTCTTTCCTCAACGTTCATCTTGGGGGCGCTCTCAACTGTGATACAATCGTTTTCTCGAAGCGGTAATAGTTGTGGGTACACCAGATAATGAAGCCATGATTGCGACTGCCTATCTCTACATCAATATGGGTCACAACGCGCCGCGACAAATTGCCCAAGGTCTACGCTTGCGAGGCGTCGATATCATCACTGCCTATGAAGATAGGGCGCAACCATTCGATGATGCTGATCTCCTCAGGCGTGCAATACCGTTGAATCATGTGCCGTTCACGCGCGATGCTGAGCTGCTTGTGCTGGCAAGCGAACGACAACGGGCTGGCGAACCCTTCGCTGGTGTGATCTACGCCCACCGGTTGCGTGTCTCGATTGACGCCTGCATCCACGATCTGACGGACAGCGTCCAGTTTCTGCCATGATGAACACCTTGAGAAGACCTCCCTGGCCCCTGGCGCTGATTGCGTTGCTGGTGAGCCTGCTCGCTGTCACCCCGCTGATCTACATCATCTTCCGCGCCGTGAGCGCCGACCCGGCGACGTGGGCGCGACTGTGGAGCGGGCAGATGCCGGACTTGCTCTGGCAGACCGCCGTGCTGCTGGTCGGGACGATTGCCTTTGCGCTGGTCGTCGGCGTCGGCATGGCGTGGCTAGTCGAACGTAGCGACCTGCCAGGACGCTCACTCTGGCGCGTGCTGCTGGCGCTGCCGCTGGCGCTGCCGGGCTACGTGGCAGCCATCACCTACATCATCCTGTTGCGACGCGGCGGCGTGGTCGAGCGGTTGCTGATCGACTACGCCGGCGTTGCGCGCGGCGAGGTTCCGCTGCCGTCGCTCTACAACGTGGGCGGCGCCATCCTGATCATCGGGCTGGTGACCTATCCCTACATCTACCTGCCGACGGCGGCGGCGCTGCGTTCGGTCGATCGTTCGCTCGAAGAGGCGGCGCGCATGTTGGGGCGCAGCGGCTGGAATGCGTTTCGCCAGATCACCCTGCCGTTGGTGCTGCCAGCGGTGGCGGGCGGTGCGCTGCTGGTCGGGCTGTATGTGCTTTCCGACTTCGGCACGGTGGCGATGCTGCGCTACCGCACCTTCACCACGGCGATCTACAACCAGTTCACGGGGCAGATCGACCGCTCCGGCGCGGCGATTCTCAGCGTGATGCTGATTCTGCTGGCGCTGCCGCTGCTCTTTGGCGAAAGCTGGTTCAGCCGCCGCAAACGCCGCCTGACCTCCGACACGGTGTGGCGACCGCGGCAGTTGGTCAAGTTGGGGCGCTGGCGCTGGCTGGCGTTGACGTTGACGGCGCTGGTCGTGCTGCTGGCGCTGGGACTGCCGCTGTTGGTGTTGGGCGGGCTGAGCATCCAGGGCTGGCTCTTCCCAACGGAAGCCGACCGCATCTGGGGCATCAACAATGAGGGCATCCTGGCCTTCGGCTTCAACAGCCTGCTGGTGGCGACGCTGGCCGCGACCTTTGCTACGACGCTGGCGTTGGGGCCGCTCTATCTGGCGGTGCGTTTTCCCAGCCGGCTGTCGCGCATCGTGTTGACCCTGAGCCGCAGTCCGTTTGCGCTGCCCGGCATCATCATTGGTCTGGCGTTCGTGCTGCTGATCAACCGCTGGGCGCCCTTTGTCTACGGCACGATCTTTGCGTTGATTTTTGCGTTTGTTTTCCGATTGTTGCCGCAATCGCTGTCGACCGGCGAATCGGCGCTGCGCTCGGTGGCGCCCTCGCTGGAGGAGGCGGCGCGCACGATGGGCGTTGCGCCGGCGCGAGTCTTCTGGCGCGTGACCTTGCCGGTGGCGGCGCCGGGCATCCTGGCAAGCTGGGTGCTGGTCTTCATCACGGCGATGAAAGAGTTGCCGACCGCGATCCTGCTGCGTCCGCCCGGCTTCGACACGTTGCCGGTGCGCATCTGGGCGGCGGCAAGCGAGAGCGTGCACACGCAAGCCGCGCCGCCAGCCTTTCTGCTCATCCTGCTGACGACGCTGCTCCTCCTGCCGCTGATGCACAGCCAGTTGGGGATCGACCGCGCCATGCAGGAGAATCTTTGATCATGGAAGTGGGGATAGACCGCGGATGACGCGGATTCGGCGGATCGAAGCTGATCAAATCCGCATGAATCCGCTTAATCCGTGTGATCCGCGGTCTATTCCTCATCTCACTTTGTAGAAGGATCGTAGTTGTCGGCGATGACTGAGGCGTTGATTTCGGTTCAGAATGTGGTGAAACGGTATGGCGACGTGGGCGCGGCGGTGGCGGGCGTCTCGTTCGACGTTCCGCGCGGGACGATTGTGGCGCTGCTCGGTCCCAGCGGCTGCGGCAAGACGACGACGCTGCGCCTGATCGCCGGGCTGGAGACGCCCAACAGCGGCGCGATCTGGTTGGAAGGGCGCAAGGTGGCGGGCGACGGCGCCTGGGTGCCACCAGAAGCGCGGCGCGTGGGCATGGTCTTTCAGGATGGCGCACTCTTTCCGCATCTCACTGTGGCGCAAAACATTGCCTTCCCGCTCAACAAACGCAACGGGCGCGGGCGCGTCGAAGAGCTGCTTGACCTGGTCGGGATGCGCGGCTATGGCGAGCGCTACCCGCACCAACTGTCGGGCGGGCAACAGCAGCGCGTGGCGTTGGCGCGCGCGCTGGCGCCGGAGCCGTCGGTCGTGTTGCTCGACGAACCTTTCTCGCGGCTCGATGCGGCGCTGCGCGTCTCCCTGCGCGAGGATGTGCGTGCGATCGTCAAACGCACCGGCGCCACGACCATTTTTGTCACGCACGACCAGGAGGAGGCGCTGAGCATCGCCGACGTCGTGGTCGTGATGTTCGACGGCAGGGCGGTGCAGGTCGGCGCGCCGCAGGAGATTTACACGCGCCCCGCCACGCGCGCCATCGCCACCTTCGTCGGTGAGGCCAATCTGCTCCCCGGCGTCGCCACCGGCGCCGTCGCCGAGAGCGCGCTGGGGCGCGTCATCCTCGCCACGCCGCAGCATGGGCCGGTCGACATCATGGTGCGCCCGGAGGCAATCGAACTGCGTGCGGTGCGCGAAGGGCGGGCGCAGATCGAGCGCATCCGCTACTTCGGGCACGATCAGTCGCTGCACCTGCGTCTGCATGGCGGCGGCGAACTCGACGTGCGCAGCCTGCCCCGCCCCGACCTGCGCGTCGGGCAGGAGGTGGATGTGTTTGTGCGCGGGGTGGTGGTGGCGTATCCAAGCGTTTGAGAAGTTTACGTCAAATACCGACTTTCTATACGGTCACGGTTTGAGACAATAAACCGTGACCTTTTTCTTTTGTAATCCTGGCGACTCTATCTGTCTCACACCTGGCAAAAGCTGCAATGGAAGTTGCATCTTATCCCGTTGAACTAGAAGAATACATCAGCAATAATCGGAGCGTAGGTTTCTTTAGAACCAAATCAAGAGGGAATCGTCATAAAGAAGCAAAGAGCGGAATTGAGAATGGGAGCCAAGTCGAGTAATGTCCAGTATGCGATCAATCATCGTGATGGTGCTGCAGCAGAAATTGAAGTGATATGGAGCCAGCAAGCTACACACTGGTTGGTTGGACCGAGACAGGAGAGCGCATGGCATCGACGAAATCGTCGATGCAACAAAGGTAGACTTTGACCTGAAGGAAGCTATACAGTCGGTGCTACCTACAAGTCCAGATGCGCCTGATTACGGAGCACAAATGGCTGGATTCATGGTGGTGGATGGCTCTATCACGATCTCCGAACTGGGGCTGGGAAAGCTAATGTCTGATGAGCGTGTACTCTTGGTAGATACGACTGCGCATGAGGTGCAAAAACTGGCAGGAGTGGAACAGGCTTCTGTTCGTCTTCCAACGCCTTTTTAGTCCATGGAATGGCGTACTGGCCAGTGAATCAAATTACCCTGGCAATTCTGCCAGGGTAAACCTGGTATATGACGCTGATAGGAACTGTCAATTCTCCCGTTGAAATAAGGTTTGTGATGAAGGAGAATAGCAGTTGTCTGGCAAACATGGGCAAAAGTTCATAACTGTTGTGTTCTACATGCCTGCCATATCAGATATTTGGATGAAGGCAACATATCTTGAAAGGAGTTCTCGGGGAAACTATGGCTCATAGAAATTTCATCATGACAAATGTCAAGTTGCTGGCGCCGTTCCTTGCAGTTGGCGCGCTCCTGATTTTGGCAAGCGTAGCTTTTGCTGCATGGGCTCCAAACTTTTCATCAGCCCCTTATACTGGAAGCTTCTCTTTGTCGACAACATCAGATGCACAAGTAGGCTTTGCTCAGTATATAAAATGGAATTCGAGTGGGCGCCTTGCATTACAATCAGATGCTAACCCTCAACTTGACATGACAGCTGATTGCACAGTTGACAACCCTGGAGGAGATCGACTGGGGTACAGCGTGTTCTACACCAATATCCCCAATTCAGGTGTGCAAGTATGGAACGACTGCGGAAACCTTTCTGTCAAAGAGGAAGTAGATCTCAAGATCAATAAAGCAAGCATTCAAGCGGAGTCTCCATATTACTATCAAGTGCATTACAAGAAATATCAGTATAGCGTCAATGGCGCAATCAATCTTTCATATCAGCGAGATAATTCACCAACTCATGATCATCTAGATAAAGTGCTATATAGTAACTGATGTGTGAAGAGCAAGGTGCAGGCACTTACTCGAAAGGAGACCATTTTATGTCGAAAAAGATCCTACCTGTAGCAGTTGTGATAGTCATAATGTTGTTGGCAATTACCATTAGCAGAGCTTATGCTGGGAAATTCAGCGAACTCGAGTTCTTTTCGTCAGAACCACACATTCCTTACACTGTCGAACAACGACAAAACGGTAACTTACGAGTTCGTGTTCAGGTAGATATTGAGGATAGAGAAGTACGAGAACAATACGTCAATCAACAGCACCAGTACGCATTAAAATTGGCTGAATCTATCGCTGACCGTATTCCGATCCAAGTTACTTTTAGTCAGCCACTTTCTATAGAAGAGTTGCGTATACTGTCCAACAAAGTTGGTTTGCTGGTTGAGCATCTAACTCTTGAGTTACGGGACACCGAAAATGGGCTGCATACCGGAGCCGTTCTCATCGATGATCCTGATGTTTTTGACTTAGCGAAATTCCCGTCTGATCCTGAGGGCTACGATTTGAAGATAATAGGCGTTATGGTTGTACGGGGAACAGCTGAGGCATTCAATCTTGATGATTTACTAGAGGATCCAAAAGTCTATGTCGTGGATGTCATGCCCTACTTGCTTACCATCGAACTGGCAAAGCAATACAGTGTAACATCGGCAGAACAGATTCAAGTGGATGTTCCCTCACCTCACTGGAATCTAAGCATCGAACAAGAGCGTCTTCAATGAGAGAGACTGCAAGTCGATTTCGTCTTTTGCGCGATAGACAGGGTGCTTTCAGTACATGCAGGCAATCCCAGAAGATACCTCTTTAAAACTGCTAAGGTTATCTTTTGGGATTGATTTATCTGGATATGAATGAAGAGGATCGCTGTGAAATCGATCGCCTCAAAACGAAACGCTTATCTCATTAGCAGTTTGCTAACCCTGGTCGCATTAGTGGGTGCCGCAAGCTTTACCCCACAGAAAACCTATTATTCAACCTCTCATGACCTTTGGGAACTTGCGCAGAAAGACTCCGCTGTTCAGGTAGCCGAGAATCTTTTGCACAAGTTAGTCTATTTACCGGCGCCAGCTATCCAGCAATCGAACTGTTTCAACGTAGAGTTATTCCAGGTTGTCAATTTATCCTCGGCAAACGTCTCTACGCGCAAAATTACTGGGGAAACCTTCACGGCTGCCCAATTGTCGTCCACAACTTCTTTGCTATCGAGTATGCTGGATGATGATCCTATCATTCAAGCCGAGATCGAGATGTTGGTTCGCACGGTGGACGGTCAAGAGACGCCGGTGACGCTGATACTGTGGGAATATGGTCTGCTCACGCCATGGGCTACTTATCTTTCTGGTGATGGTTGGAAAATTGACAGGTTATGTCTGAACGAACCCAGCTTCTAGACTCTTAACCATCCTGCACGAATTGCAGCGACCACTGTTTCGGTGCGGTTGCCAGAAGCTAACTTCATCATCAGGTTTTCGACATGATAAGCGACTGTTCGCTCAGCAATGTTCAACTGCTGGGCGATGGCGGCATTCGTCAACCCTTCTGCTAGCAATTTCAGCACCTGCTGTTCTCTTTCGGTTGGCGCCCCTTTTGTTCCATCGGGAGCGTGCGCCAGTTGCGCCAGGTGTTGCGAGACGGAAGCGCTGAAATAGGACTTTCCCCGTGCTGTCGCTTCCACCGCCGCCACGATAACACCTGGCGCCTCATTCTTGAGCACGTAGCCTAGCACGCCTGCGACTAACATACCTCGGATGTAGGAGATGTCATCGAACGCACTCAATGCCAGGATTGGCGTCCGCCACTGTCGGCGGCGTATTTCATGTACGACGGTTGGCCCATCGAGATCAGGAAGCTGGCAATCAAGGACAAGAACATCGGGTTGAAGTTGTTCCAATTGCTGAAGGGTTTGAGCGCCGGTGTCTGCTTCTCCAACAATTCGGATGTCGGTATTTTGCTCCAGCAACGTGCGCATCCCAATCCGAAAAGGCGGGTGATCATCAGCGAGCAATACGGAAATGGAACGTTGTGTTTCAATACACTCTGTCTGCCCAAAACTGCCTTTGTTCATTCCATGCCTCATTTCTGTTGGAGTAGGGCGTCAAATTCCTCGGCAGCGTAAAGCAACCGTCCCGGATGCCGCGCCAGACTGAATGCATCCCACTGCCTATCCCCTGGCACAAGATCGAGAAACCAACACAATGTACGCAGTTGAGGTTCTTGATTAACTACTGCCAGCGCATTCGTCAGCCAGCCTGGGGGATAATTCTGCGCTGGCGGCGCCCCTGCACTATCCGCAAATGTATTGGCGGCAGTAATATACCCAGGAAGACCGCGTGTGGACGCGTGAGCATTGATGATGGCAAGCCAATCTTGAAAGATACGAAATCCGGACTGGGCGCCTTTCCAGTCTGCGTGATGTAACTCAATCCAGGGTTCATCGGCGGCCTGAGCCGCATCGAGTTGTGGCGCATCTGGTCGTCCAGGCGTGTGAAGCGCAAATCCATCGGGTCCAACATTGCCATAGCCTGCAACACTCTTCAGGATGGTAGCCTGGTCAATTGCCCACACCAGGGTGTTCATATAGTTGAGCCATGGCGCATCAACTGACGCAATGCGTGCGCCATTCTGGTCATCGATCCAGGGGCGTACAGCGCCAACAAGAATTTTGGCGCCGGGCCAGACTGCGCGCATAGTTTGCACGACATTATCCTGGTGATCCACTGGTTCGCCATAGCCGTTAAACACGCGGGCATACCATTCTGGAGAAATCAGACGATCCGGCGCAAGTTCATTGCTGCTGTGTGCGTTTGGACCGCTGCCGATGATAAAAGCATCGACTGTACGCAGCCGATCGTCTGCTGCCAGCCGTCTGACAAAAGCCAGATAGTCGCTAAGGGCGATGTGGTCTTGTGCCGGAGGTAGCGTCTGCTGACGCGCAAACTCGATGCGCACCAGCACGCGCAGCCCTTTGTGTGAGGCGGCGGCAATGCGCGCCGCCAACGCATCTACGCTCCAATAGGGATCCTGCAAGTCATCTGCCAGCTTCATGTAAGTGATGTCAACTACCCATCCACTGCGCTGTCGCCAATCTCGCGCCGGATCTGCCATCACCGTGCAGAGTTTTGTCGTCCGCAAATTGTCGCTAGTGCCTGCCAGTTCTTGTGCAGATGTGACAAGGGCGAGGCGTCCACGTGTTTGGCATCCAGTGTGACACTCCACATAAAAGACGACTTCTGGAGAAGGGTCTGTTGGCATCAGAAAGCTCCACGACCAGATCCAGATGCCGAGTAACGGCTGTTCCTCCCACCTCTGCAACACTGCCGACTCACTGTTGACGGTAAGTCGAACGTGGCTCCACGGCTGGCGGTCTGTAACAACTACCGTTACAAGCTCTCCTGGTTGTGGGCTCGCTGGCGTGACGTCCATCTGCGGCCACAGTGGAGCATGGATTGGCTGTCCCGTCGTCACGATGACCTGCCCAGAAATCGACGGAACCCAATATCCGAAGACGACCAGCGCAATCAAGAGCAACGGCCAGATATATTTCAGCCTGGATGCACTCTTTTCATTCATGGATGGTGACTTCTTCCAGCGATTGGCAATGTGAAACTCACCAATGTGCCTGACTGCTCACTTTCTCCGTCTGCATTATCTCTCGCATGGTTGCTGTGAATCTGCAGGTGGCTGCCGTGCTGGCGCAGAATGGCGCTGACAATCGCAAGCCCCAGTCCGCTGCCGGGTATGCTCGCAGGCGCAGCGCGATAGAAGCGCTGTGTGAGCAAGGGTAGATGCTCAGGTGGGATACCGGGACCCTGATCTTGCACCGAACAGAGGATGCCGCCTGCAACGGCTGTCAACGTCACCAGGATCGTCTGTTTGTTGCTCTCGTCTTTCCGGATGCCGTATTTGATTGCATTGTCCAGGAGATTCAAGAAAACCTGCTTCAACCGATCTGGCTGCCCAAGCACGATCGGGTGAGACGTATGCACCGAAGTGACAATGCTGGCGCCAACCTGCTGGGCGCCAGGCGCCATTTGCGCCACCGCATCGTCTACAACTTCAAGGAGATTAACAGCCTGAATATCCTGCTCAATCCCGCTTTCCAGTCGCCCAAGTTCCATTGTGTTTGCGACCAGGCGCACCAGACGCTGTGTTTCATCGCTGATAAACTGTAACGATTGCGCTTTGACCTCAACAGGCAAAGTGGGGATGCGAAGGACTTCAACGTGGGTGGAGATCGTAGCCAGAGGCGTGCGCAGTTCATGAGAAAGGCTGCTCAGCAGCAGGCGCGTGTCTTGTGCATTCATCAATTGTGCCGTGACATCGAGCACCACTGCGATTCTGATGCCTTGCATTGAAGCGAACCACCACTCGAACGTAGAGTGATCATTCCCGCCGGGCCCAGGAATTCGTAACTTCTGCCACAGCGATAACACCCTTTCCCGATCCCAATCGGCGCTGACAGCACCTTCTGCTTGTACTTGAAGGATCGTCCATACCGGTGCGGAAAGGGTCGTTGCAGATCGTGGAATTGCCAATAACCGGCTTGCCGCAGGATTGATATAGATCAATCGGTTGGCATCGGTGTAAAGGACGACACCTAGCGGGCTACTTTCCAGAAGAGGTTTCAGTTTTTCAAACGTATGACGCCATCGAGAGCGAACTGACACTTTCCAGGCGATTGTGGCAGACATAACAGTTGTTGTGATGATCAGGAGAAACACGCCCAATAATAGCCAGCGCAGGTCAAAGACAAGCATAAGTCAGACGATCTTCAAGCAATCACCAGGGCGCTATCAGGTTCCTGTGCGCCGTCAATCCGGATAGTAGCTCCATCCTTTGGGAGCGCAATATGAATGACTGGTAGTTGGTGTACCAACATAATAACTTACGAAAAATTCACAATCTGACAAGTCCGTCTGATAATGAAAATGACGTGCAACTGATTCGTTTTCAAAGTGATAATTGTCTAAAGAGGCTGGAAACTCGCCACTCCGCAGCCTCTCCTCATAAGCGTAGGTGACAATTGCTGCTGCTTCATTTTGTAAGCGCCACAATCGACCTGCTAGCCAGAATTGGTAAGGAATGATCAGCAGCGCCAATGTCAAAATTCCTATCAGGGCAGTGCTTGGGTAACGAAATGCAAGTGCAATGAAAATAGCATTCAAGGTGATTGCTGCAAAATATAGCATGCGAAAGACTTCTCCCAGGGTCTGAAACGCAAGCAGCGCACTCAGAAGTTCCAGCAACATCACAATACACAAGAAGAGTATGAAAAGTGGTCTACACTTCATTTCGATCTCCTTTGCCAATGTTTATTCTTAAAACAGAATTTCTGCGCCGGATATGCCAAGTATGAAAGGAATATCCCCTCAGTTCACACATCTCACGACC
>DMDA01000125.1:31921-81711 GCA_003451595.1 Chloroflexota bacterium
GCTGGTCGTGAGATGTGTGAACTCTATTTACATTACCTCGTTTTGCTTATGGCTTAAGTAGAACGTCAGGCCAGCTTGCTTCAGCACTGGTCGTCGTATTAACCTAGTAGACAGAAACGCCAGGATAGCAACATGTTGAATAGCTGCTGTGCGACTTCATCTCAACACGGCAGCCATTGTTTACCTTTAAGTCCCGATTGTTACCCCATGAATACCGGTAAATTCCATCAATAATTTGGCTCGGTAGTTGACCTCAGATCAAGGCGTTGCTAGTTTCTGGTTTGACTGAAAAACCGTAGGTCTTTGTCGCACCAAACATGATCCACTTCACCTCGCCTCTCTCCCAAAGCGCGGGTGGCATACAAACACCAGCAGGCTCTATCACAGTATAATCTGGTTCTATCTCTGGTGTCTCAGCGTTAATTCGATAGTGCTTCCACTCTCCGGTTTGCTCACTTGGAGATGAAGGATTCTGCACATACGGCAGAAAAATCCTCTGTGATGAAGGTGTCTCTTGATTTTCATCTTGTGCATATACAGTAGAGAGACAGAGCGCGGATAACACGAGACCCAACAATAGACTTAGTACGCGGTGCGTCATCATAAACTCTTTTTACTTTGTGAATAACAAACGATTGAATAAACTAAAACTATCTTTTCATCAATAGGAGTTTCTCGCCACGTTAGAAAAACCAGTAGTTTATTGCGGCTTTTTGCAGGTTTGGGTTGCGTAAATTACCAGCTCAGAGATCTCTGATACAATGATTCTTGAGCACTTTGCCAACACTTTTGCTTAGGTTTGTGGAATCCAAGATTTGAGGCAAACGGATGAAAATCCTCGTTAAAAGCGACTGGGTTAGGGATATCCCAGTGCTGTGCGTCGTGATCGCCTGCTGTCTGGATGATGTGTGCGCGCTGCTTACTCACCTTGCCCGCGACCCGCGCGTCGCCGCAACCCGGTGTGGCGTCACCGGCCACTCGATGGGCGCTTACGACGAGTGCGCTTACTCCAACGCTGCGTGGTCGGCGGCGATTGCAGCGCAACCGGCGGCGACGCAGCGCCACTGTGAATTTATCCGCGCCATCGACCTCTATCCCTTGCTGAACCTGGTCGCCTGGTTTGTGACGCACTTTGGATTGCAGGAGTAGGTGTGATCTCAAACCGCACCGGCAGGATTGAGTGGTAATTGTGCGGCTGTAGTTGGTGGAGAAATTTAGAAAGAAAACCGGCCTTGATCGGGCGGCGTCAAGGCCGGTGCACACCACTACTCTGCGGCGATCAACGCCGTGGGCTGTTTGCGCCCGAAGAGGAAATAGCTGATCGGCCCGATATAATTCACGAAGGCAGCCAGCGCCCACCATGCCTTGCGCCCGCGAATCTGCTCCGCCGGACGCCGGCGCAGATCAACCAGCGCCGCGACCAGCAAGCTCACCTGGACTATCCCCATCAGGACGCCGCCCACTTTCTGCGGGGTGCTCAAATCCTTCCACTGTTTCTTTTCGCGCATCGGAATCTCCTTTTGACTGAAACGGTCACGCTTACAGCATACCGCATTCTGCGCCGCAACACACTACCCGCCGGTCAAGCCTTCGTCCGGCCAAATGGACAGGAGCGGCGTTTCCAAGATAACAATACGTCGCACATCGGCATTTCGGCGCGCAATCGCCGCTGCACAGAGTCTCTTTGAGAACTCCTTCTGGATACGGCGCCTTTGACGCAGAGATGCAAGGGCGCAAAGATGCGCGGAGAAAGGGGCAAGGGTGGGTGGATGTTCTTTGCGTTTTCTCGGCGTCTTGGCGTCACGGTGAACAACACTTGAACGTGAGGCTTAACCGGAGGGAGCGCCCCCCAACTGGTTGCTCAGCTCAAGCGCAGGCGGAAAGGTGGGCGCCAGCGTCAGTGCGCGCTGCACAGCCTCCTGCGCCCCCGCTACATCACCGGCGGCCAGCAGCGCCTGCGCCCGCCAGGTGTAGATTTCTTCGATGCTGTCTGTCATGCCTATCACCTCATCGGTGAGCGTCAGTACATCGTCAATGCGCCCCTCCGCCAGATACGCCGCAAATGGCCCGAACTGATACCAGAGCATCCTCCAGGGCAGGCCGAGCGCCCGCGCCTGATCAAACGCCGCCGCCGCTTCAGCGCTGCGTCCCTGCGCGATCAGGCTGCCGCCCAGGTTGAACCAGGCGAAGGCGTCGTTGGCGTCGATCGCCAGCTCAGCGCGCGCTCGCACTTCGGCGTCCGTCCACATCCGTTCTGGCGTCACACCAAAGTCAGCCAAAATCGCCGCGACTGTCGACTCCTGCTCCGCCGGGTAGATGAGGACAAAGGCACGGTTGAAGACTTTCCACCAGGCCGCCAGTTGCGCATACTCCATGCGGATACCGGCGTAAGTTTCGGCGGAGATCAGCCCGGCGGCGTCATAGCTGTCGTAGAGCGTCCATTGTTGCAGGCGGTCATCGTAGCCAACGAGCAGGCGATAGTGGCCCAGACCTTCGTTCGGCTCCGGTTCGTGCCATGTCTCCAACAACACGGGGACGCCGTTGCTCACCAGCGTGCGCAGCAGGTCATCATTACCGTTGACCAGTTCCACGGCGCGCAGGCCTTGACGCTGCGCAAAGTTCACCAGTTCGTAGGGACTGACATTTTTGTCGTCGGGGTAAGGTCGCAGCACTGCACCGATGTCGGCC
The DNA here is from genome assembly GCA_003451595.1 of Chloroflexota bacterium. Taxonomy (GTDB): domain Bacteria; phylum Chloroflexota; class Anaerolineae; order Caldilineales; family Caldilineaceae; genus Caldilinea. The sequence continues at coordinate 34,610 of DMDA01000125.1, forward strand.
TGCGTGAGTGCGCTGCCGTAAAAGCTCAGATTCATCGCCAGCGTCGCCGGGCCACAGTTATTCCACGTCTGCCATTCGTGACGAATGCCGGTGAGCAGCGCGACCGGTTGCGCCGGTGTGTAGGGTGGAGTGGGCGTCGGCGTGGCGGTGGCTGTAGGCGTGGGCGGTGCAGTCGGGGTCGCCGTTGCTGTCGGTGCGTGCACCTGCGTGGGCGCCGCCTGCATCGTACTCACGGTGACGGCTGGGCGCGCGTCCGGTTGCGCGTTGCGCCACATGCCCACTCCAATGATCCCTGTCGCCGCCGTCGCCGCTAACAGCAACGCCGGCAACAAGGCGCCACAACCTTTCATGCCCTACTCCACGTGCACCACCGCCAACTCGACTGTGTCTTCGCCCGTCACAGTCCGCACGCGCGGCGCACCATCGGCGCCAGCGTCATACAATGCGGCGATCAAACGATATGCGCCAGGCGCCAGTTCCGCCGGCAGTGACAGGCCGTAGGTGCGGATCATGTTGCGTGCGTTGCCCAGATGCCAGGCCGTGAGCGGCAAATCTTGCTGCGTCACCAGGCGACCGGCGCCATCCAGCAATTGCACCGTGAGCTTCAGTGCGCCCAATTCGTCTGACGGCGGCCGGGCGCCAAAGAGTGTGGGCGTGAGCAGACCGCCCGGCGTTGCGCGTGATGGGTGCAGATTGGAGACGCCGCCAAGAAAAAAGCCGTTCTCGAAGACAACGTTGAGCGCCCGTTCTTCGTTCAGAAAAGGCTGTCCGGCGTAGACCTGGAGCGGCCAGACGCCGACCGGCTGTTCATATACCAGATCGTAAGGGCTGTTCGTCAGGGCTGCTCTGGCCAGGTCGTGGTCATCCCAGTTCGGCGAGGGTTGCACCGGCAGAAGAATGCGGCGAACGTCAGCCTCGACCAGCGCCATCATCTGTTGCTGCGCGCCAGCTGCATCATGTGCGGCGGGCGGCAACATGATGTGTTCCACCGAACCGCGATAATAGTACCAGAGCGTCGGGTCAGGATAGTTCTGAGCAATGCGCACCTGGGCGGGCGGCAGATCCGCGCTCAGGCGCTCCAGCGCTGCAGCCAGTGCACGCCAGCCGCGCGTCTTACTGAACGCCGGGTCGGCATAGTGGTGCGCCAGCGATAGCATCATTCCTGCCACCAGGACGGCCAGCGCCGCCAATGCCAGCCAGCGCCCGGTGAATGCACGCCAGCCATCCCGGCGTTTCCCGGCCAAGGCTGCGCCAACCAGCAAATAGAAAGGCGGCGCGCTCGCCACCAGATAGCGCTCGTTGAAGATCGGGCGATGCTGCGCGCTCCACCACGTCGCCAGCACCGGCACAGCAAGATAGCAGCTCAGCAGCCAGAGGTTGCGCCGATCCGCAGCGCTGCCTGTCAACAAACGCACGGCGCCGATTGCCAGCAGCGTCGCCGCCACGAACGCCAGCGGGACGCGCTGTGCCGGTGGGATGCTCTCCCCCACCGCCAACGCTGCCAGCGCGCGCGACGCCATTGCCGCAAAGGTGGGCGAATCGCCGTTGCCGCCGTAATTGCCCACAATCGTGGCCGCACTCGCCAGCCAGGGCAGGTAGGCGGCCGCCGCCAGTAGCTGCCACATCATCCACATCGGCAGGTTGGCGCGCATGCGCGGCAGGAAGATCGCGCGCGTGAGCACAAAGAGATTCAGCCCTGCCAACACGAAGGCGGCGTAGTAATGTGTGTGCAGCGCCAGCCACGCCGCGCCCACGTAGGCCAGCCCCCAGGCCGCACGCTGCCGCTGCAATGTCTCCACCCCTAACCAGACCGTCGCCGTCGTCAGCGCCAGGCTCATGCTATACATGCGCGCGTCCTGCGCGTGCCAGATGGCGTAAGGGCTGATCGCCAGCAGCGCCATTGCCAGCAACGCCGGGCCGCGCGGGAAGGCGATTCGCTGCGCCAGCCGCAATAGCAACGCCACCGCCAGCACCCCAAACCAAACCGATGGAAACCGCAGCGCCAGTTCGCGATCTCCCGCCACCCCCAGCCAGGCGCGCAGCACAAAATAGCTGGCGACCGGATGCGGCTCCTGCAAGGCAATGGTGGCGTCGATGATCTCGACGTAATCGCGCTGCGCAAAAAAATAGCCGAAGGCCTCATCCCCGCGCAGTTCCTGGAAATCCAGCCGGTGGAGCCGCAGTGCAAAGGCAAGCAGAATGATGATCAGTGCAAGGAGGCGCGGGACGAGATTAGGAGATGGGAAGATGGAGAGATGAAGCACAGGGCGTCGCACATTTACAGCGTTCATCGGGCGCCTCGCGTGCGAGTTGTCCGCCACGCAGCAAAGAATCCACCGCACGCCAGCAAGGCGAGCGTCACGCCGCCGATCCACAGCCCTGTGCGCACGCTGTCGGGTTGGTAGACCAGGTCAAACACCACGCGGCCCGCCGGGATCGGCACCCCGAGTAGCGTCAGGTTGGCGCGGAGCGGTGCAGTCAGCGCCGCGGGCGCGCCCGCCGGCCACTCCCTGGCGACGATGCGCCAGCCCGGCATCCAGTTCTCGCTGATCAGCAACAGCCCCGGCGCCGCACTTTCCGCCGTGATGGTGAACTTGCCTGGTGCATGTTGGAGCAAGCGCACGGTGGCGGGCGCATCCGCTGTAGACCTTTGCAGATGCTTCGAAGCCTCCGAGAAGGCCGCCATATCCGCTGCCGACGCCAGAATTGCAGTGCGTTCCAGGTTAAAATTGTGATCGGCCAGCAACGTCACGGCGTCATCGTCGCTGGCCACTATCGCCTCCGCAACCACCCACGCGCGCGGGTTCGCCTCCGCCAGCCGATGGAGATAGGTCGTGTCGGTAGTCTGCGGAAATTCGCCGAGCAGCGTAGACGGCCCGAACAATTCGCGGCGCCATGTCAATACGTGCGTCACGCCGAGCAGACGCCACATGCGATCCAGCGGGAACGTCTCGAATAACCGGGCATAGCGCGCCAGGCGCAACGGGCTGGAGCCCCACACATCTTCAACGCCGATGCGCATCCCATAATCCTCGTAGGCGCGAAACTCGTTGTAGACGCGTCCGGGCGCAAGTTGATCTTCCTCCCCGCTGCGATCTCCTGCGGTTTCGCCACGCTGCAGCGAGGAAAGCGCGTCCTTCACTGCCGCCACTTCCGGCGCCAGGATCGCCTTGCGCGCAGGGCTGAACTCGCTCAGATTGGTGGTGAAGTTGGCCCAGAATAGATTGGCGAAGGCCAGCAACGCGATCAGAAAGGTCCGTTCGCGGCTCCAGCCGGGCAACCGCAACAACAGCGCCAGTCCCGTCGCCAGTCCAATTGTCAGCGTCGCCCACAGCAGGAAACGCTCCTGACCGATGGCGGTGCGCCCCGGCAGTTGCCACAACAACCCGAAGAGATAGACGCCGCCGATCACCAGCCCGGCGTAGAGCGTCGCCAGCCAGCCGCGCACGCGCACCGGCAGCAGTTGCGCCGCCAACAACCCATAACCGGCCAGCACGCTCAAGCCAGAGGTCACCAGAAACGCGGCGCGCTCCTGCCCACGAAAGAGATCGAAACCCGGCGCCCACCGATAGGCGAGGGGATAGAGCAGGCCGTTGCCGCCATAAGCCAACAGCAGCGCCACCAGCGCCAGCGCCAGGAAAAAGAGCACGCCGGTGCGGTGCGACAGCAGCGCGACCTTGCCGACGTTGCGCTGAGCGGCGTCGGACGCCTCTCGACTTTCACCCTGCGCTCCATCGCTCACGACCGGTCGCCACTCGGCGCGCAGCATGGCCGCCGCCACGGCTACAAATGCCAGCCCCAGCCCGATCACGCCGATGTAGAGCGGGGAATAAACCGTCAACACCCCGGGCATGAGCATTTGCCAGGTGTCCTGTAACGGAAAACCGCCGCTGACATAGGCATAATCCACATTGGCGCGCACGCTCAACTGCGCGAATTCAAGGCCGGGCAGCAGCTGCGGCGCGCTCAGCCCCAAGAAGAGCGCGCCCGCCAGCGCAACGCCGCCCACCAGCGCCAGGCTCTTTCCTGTATGGCGCAGCCACCGCCACTGCACGCCGATCAGCACAAGCAACCACGCCAGGCTGGCGTAACTGATATACAGAAAGGTCTGCGCATGACCGGCCAGAAAACTCACTGCCGCCGCCGCCCCGACCGCCATCCACCAGCGCCATTGTTGCGGCGTCGCCACGGCGTGCAGCAACGCCCACAGAATCAGCGGCAACCAGATCGCCGTGCGCAAAACGGCCAGTTGCACAGGCGGATAGCCGGTGAGATAGCCAGAGAAGGCAAAGCAGATGCCCGCCACCAGCCCGGCATTGTGATGCTGCGTCAACCGGCGGACGAGTAGATAAGTGAACCAGCCGCCCAACGCCACCTGCACGATCGCTTCGACCTGCAAAAAGTAAAGCCGCGCCGCCGGATCGCCGAATGGCAGGGTCAACGCCAGCAACAGATTGCCGATCGGGTAGAAGACCGCTGCCTGCACATCCGCCAGAAAGGGATGGCCGCTATAGGTGTAAGGATTCCAGATCGGCAGTCTGCCAGCCAGCAGTTCCTGTTGCTGGAACAAGCTAAATGGCAGAAAATGATGAGTGAAGTCGCCATCGGGAAAGGTGCGCACACCCAGCAGGATCGGCGCGTAGAAAAAGGCGGCCAGCCCCAACAGGAAGAGCAGCGCCAGCCCCGCCATGCGTCGCAACGCGGATGGCGCCGTAGCGGAAGACGGATTCACCGGCTTGGGCGGGCGCAGAGGCGACATGGCAGGCTCCCAACCGCGCCTAGCGCGCTTTCACCACACGCACGGCGCCAAGCGAGACAAAGTCCGGCCCGTCGATGGTGATCAGGCGGGCATTTTCATCAGCAGGATTGTACAACCCGGCAATCAGCAGATAATCGCCTTCGGGCATGTTTTCCGGCACGAAAAGCCCGGCGCGTTCGGTGAGCACTTCACGGGCAGGCAGCGAGCTAAATGCTACGTAATTGTCATTCGGGGCTGTGTCGAGCTGCGCCAGCGGGATGTTCTGTCCGCTGAGCAACTGGACAAACCAGCGCAAGTTCTGGTCGGTGGGCGCCTCCAGGCGATATTGCAAGTCGATGGGGATGGGCTTGCCAGCTACGGCGACCGAGGGTGCGCGCACGGATAAGATGGTCACCTGTTCGGCGCGGCGACCCAGGAGCGCCTTGCCGATGGGGCGCTCCTCCACGCCGCCCAAACGCAGCCCGGTGGCATATTGCAGCAGGCGGAAATCTGCATACCAATCATCGGTCGCCTTATAAGCATGATCCGCCAGCCAGCGTTCGAGCGTGTTGTTGGGGTCGTTGGGTTGGACGCCGGCGGTGACAAACCAGATGCGGTCGTGCTCCGCGAGTGCACGCGTCAGCACAGCCTCAGTTTCGGGGTGGTTCAGGCTGTCCGGTGCGTAACCCAGCGTAGGGATGTCGATTTTGCACTCGCCGGGCATCCAGTTCATGGGAATGTGGTAGCTGGTCTGTGCAACGTTGACAAACACATCGGTGGGCGTGACCAGGCGGCAGAGATCATGAATGATGGCGCGGTAGCCGCTGTCCGGCGCTCCATAGGTCGGTTCGCGACCGACTTCGCCGGTCCAGGTGGCGATCACGAGCATCGGCGCCAGCAGGACAAGCACAATACTCGGCGCCCCCACTACACCGGTGAGACGCGCCTGCGTGGCGATGGCTTCGGGCTGATCGGCGATGCGCCACCACAGCAGCAGTGCGCCGACCAGCGTGATCACTGCCGCGCCGCCGATCAGCACCACCAGCCACAGGATCGTGCCATCCGCCCAGAGCCACGCCAGGTCGCTGTTCGCCTGCAATCCCTGGGCAATGAGTTTGAACTGACCGATGACAGGGCTGTTGAGCATATCGGTGAAAGCCTGCGCCGGCGGCCCGAATTCCAGCGGATCCTCCCAGTTGGTTGGGTAGATGCTGCGTAGCAAGATCTCGAAATTGACGTAATTCACACTCACTGCGCCGACTTGCACGATGAAGGAGAGCGCCGCCATGAGGATGGTGAACCAGGCCAGGTAGGTGAGAAGAGGAGATTGGGGGATTGGAGATTGGGGGATTGGAGATTGGGAGATTGGAGATTGGGAGATTGGAGATTGGAGATTGGGAGATTGGGGGTGTGATTGCCAATCTCTAATCTCCAATCTCCAGTTTCCACGTTGAGCTGATTTCTGCCTGACGAGTGGCTCAACCACCGGCGCCAGCACCAATACCCACAGCGGCGTCATCGGCACGAGGAAGCGCGGCCCCCACGCAAAACCGCCCCACCACATCCACCACAGGCTATACATGCCGACGAGCACAGCGCTGAGCAATGCGATCAGGATCGCTTCGCTGCGATGGCGGCGCAGAAAGGGTGCAAACGCGGCGATGCTGGCAATAAAGAGCGGCGTATGCCAGAAGACGCCGCGATAGGGGCTGAAGATCAATCCCCAAAAGCCAGCCAGAAAGGGTGTGCTGAATCCTTCACCGCTGTCGAAGTGATAGCCGGTCTCGAAAATATCGCCAAAGCGGACATAGTTGTAGAGCGCCAGCAGCGCGGCGCCTGCGAGCATCGGCGCCGCGAACGCCGCCGCGCCCACCAGCCAGCTTTTGACCGCCTTTGCCTCCGTGCGCCGCCGCACCAGCCAGTCGACGAGCCACCAGCCGCCAAACACAGCGATCAATAGTGTGTGCGCAGTGACGGTTGTGAGAGCTACGGCCGCGCCAATGCCTGCCAGCGCCATCCACCACCAGCCGCCGCGCCGTTGCCAGGTCGCCATGCCGTAGAAGATCGTCAGCAGGGCAAGGGCGCTGAGGGGTTCGCCGAAAAACTGATTGGCGTAGGGCCAGGCAATCGTCGCCAGGCCAAAGAGCAACCCCAGCGCCATGCCAGTGCGGTCGCCATAGCCCAGCCGCCGCGCCGTCAACCAGAGCAGCGCCGCCGTCACCGCCGTGACGAGGCCATTCCATAGCAGCGTCGCCTGAAGCTGACCGATGCCGACGTTCAGCTCGGTGATGATATGCAGAAGCAAATACCAGGGCACGGCCAGAAAAGCGGGCGCCGGCCCTTTCTTGCTATAGACATCGCCCTCGGGACCAAATGCGCCGAGCACCTCGCCGGTGCTGTTCACCCACTGCGTCCAGGCGATGACGTTGGTGTCGATGGCGCCCCGCAGCGCCTGCGCCTCGGTGACAGCATAAAGGCTCACTTCATCGACAATATGAAAACGCCCCGAACTGGTCAGCGTATAGACCGTGATCAGCAGCGCCATCAACACCAGCAGGCCAAAAATGCGAATCCGTTGCATGTAGTATTCTCAACTCATTGGGTGCGGTTGATTCAAATACGCGCTACCCTGCCCCTCGCCTCACTTCATTCAGGTCTTTGCAATCTCACCTGTTTCGACGCAAAGTAGCCGTGCTGCAGAGTGTAGCCCGCCAACCCTGCTTGCTTTCCCTTTGCGCGCCTCTGCGTCGAGATGACCTCTCCCAACAGTTGCTCAGACGCGCAACCCAAAGAGCCGCAGCCGCAACACTGCTTCCGTATACTGCTGGAAGATCGACCAGAAGCCGGTTTTGCTGTCGCCATGCCGTCGCAGGATATAGAAGACTGGCACTTCCAGAATCTTCCAATCCTGACGCCACGCCGCCAACAGCAAGCGGATGAAGTAGTCGCCATAGCCGTAAAAGATGGCCGGGAAGAGCGGCGCCAGCGCGTAGAGCCGTTCACGGCGGATGGCGAAGTAGCCGCTGAGATTGTCTTGAATCTGCGTCTGGAAGAGGGCGCGGATAAAGACGTTATACAACTGGCTGAAATGGTAGCGCAGCCGATCTTCCATGCCGCCGCGCATCACGAAGCGGCTGCCGATCACCAGGTCGTAATAGCGCAGCAGATCGACCATCTGCGGGATCATCGCCGGGTCATGGTTGAAGTCGGTGTCCATCACCACCAGCGTGCGCCCCTGCGCCAGGATCAACCCATCGCGGATCGAATTTGCCAGCCCCTTCTCTTGCGTGCGCACCATCAGCCGCACGGCGGCGTACGCGTCATCAGGCAGGCGCCCGACGCCATGGGCGTCAAGGTTGTAACGCCGGCGCACCACTTCGGCGGTGCCGTCCGGGCTGCTGTCGTCCACGACCAACACTTCGTAGGTGTAGCCGGTCGGCGCCAGTTCACGATGGATGGCGTCGATCAGGTCACAGATGTTGTCACGTTCGTTGTAGGTGGGCAGCACGACGGAGACATCGATTGTAGTCGGCGCCGGCTGCGCGTTCAGTGTTTGCATAGTCACAAAACGATATTGTACTGAAGAAATCCTCAAAGCCGGAAAAACGCTTGTTGGCGCCGTGATGGAAAACATGCATTTCATGTACAATTGCGACGAAGTCGTAGTGATTGCAAATCAAATAAGGACACTGATTGTGCCAACGATCCAGATTACTGATTTCTAGGTTGTCACGTGATATTGCTCGCAACCGGAAGCTCTAAAGCTTCCGGGAAGATAAACGGTTAACCTGGCAATCAGTAGGTCCGTATCGGATCCAATTTTTTGAGGCTGACCTGATGGAACGCGCACATGTTCACGTGCGACGTGAGCGACTTGAAGCCCAATATTGGTTGGTGGCCGATGTCGAGTTATTCCGTAATCGTGGTTTTGAGGGCCATGAGTTGTCGCGTATCGAGCAACTGCTGCGACAGAATCGGGAGCGCCTGCTCAAGCTGTGGAAACAGGGGCTAAGCAAGAAGAATGCTAAATCTTACAGTCAGGATTCCTGCAATGGATTTGGCGACAGAAGATCGGCCTGCCATCCCACTTTCAGCGCCGACGATGGCAGATATCAGGTCGCTGGCAGACGCACTGCATCACCAAGGTCAGCGCTTCGACGGCGAGGCGTGGGGATGGCCTGTCAGCTACGAGAGTGAGCCAGTTCGCGCATGACCCGGCACACATACGCCACCTGCGCGTCGGTCAGCGCCGGGGAGCTGGGCAGATTTAACCCGCACCGGCTGAGCTGCCACGCCACCGGGCGCGGCGTCGTGCTGAAATAGGGCGGTAATGTGTCGAGCGGATAAAAGAAGGGGCGGCTGTCGATGCCGCGTGCGCGCAACGCCGGGATCAGTTCGTCACGACTGAGGGCGTAGGGCGGCTCGACCAACACCGAAACCATCCAGTACACATTGGTGTAGCCGGAGCGCTCAGCGGCGAAGGTGATGCCAGGGATGTCCGCCAATTCCTCCCGGTAGCGCGCCGCAATCTCACGCTTACGCCGAATGAAGCTGTCGATGCGCTCCATCTGCGCCACGCCCACCGCCGCCTGCAAGTTCGTCATCCGATAGTTGAAGCCAACTTCGTCATGCCAGTAGCGGCGATGGGGCGGCATGGCATGGTCGCGCAGCATCCGACAGCGCGCCGCCAATGCGTCGTCGTCGGTCGTCAACATTCCGCCTTCACCGGTGGTGATGATCTTGTTGGCATAGAAGCTGAAGGTGGCGATGCGCCCCAGCCCGCCGACGCGGCGTTCTGCCACCTTAGCGCCGTGCGCTTCAGCGGCGTCTTCCACCAAGATCAACCCATGTTCCGCCGCCAGCGTCTGCAAGGCAGGCATTGGCGCCGGATGACCGTAAAGATGCACAGGGATGATGGCGCGCGTACGCGGCGTGATGTGGCGGCGCGCATCATCGGGATCAAGACACCACGTGACCGGATCGACGTCGGCGAAGACAGGTGTGGCGCCGGTGTAGTGCACGGCGTTGGCGGTCGCTACAAAGGTCAGGCTGGGGACGATCACCTCGTCGCCAGGCCCGATGCCAAGCGCGTGCAATGCCAGATGAATTGCCACGGTGCCATTGCTCACGCTGACAGCATGGCGCACGCCGCAAAAGCGCGCGAACGCCTCCTCAAAGCGCGTTACATAGCTGCCCAGGCTGCTGATCCAGCCGCTGCGCACGGCGTCAAGGACATATTTCTCTTCGCGACCGTCCAGCACCGGTGTATAGACCGGGATAAAGTCAGTCGGGCGCGCGGATTCTTGTGTTTCTAGATAGGGAAAGAGAGAGAGTTGCTGGATCATAGCAGCTTGCCCTACTTGTCAGAAAAACTATAAAAACCATAAAGATCGCGTTGCTATGCTTGCCATCTGTGGCAAACACGCTCACTGTGAGGCTTGTTCACCAATCTCCACCTCACCCAACTCTGGTTCAACACCCGCCGGATTCCCAGCAGCGTCGATCCAGGTCACCGGCTCCAGGCTTTCGGCGTCGTAGACCAGCACACGCACGATGTAACGTCCTGGCGCCAGGTCATCCGGTGCACGCAGACGATAGACGTTGAGTGGGCGGTCGTCCGGCAACCATTGATCCGGCGCGCGGTGGCGGTCGTTAAGCAGCCGCTCGTCCGCCTGTGCCAGCCGGTCCCCCGCTGTGTTGTAGAGCGCAACGCGCGCCTTGAGTGCACGCTCCACGTTGCCGCCAGGCACGCGCTGCCAACGCAGCACCACCGGCAGCAACTCACCGGCGTGCAGCGTCTGTGGCAGCGACGCCTCGACGGTCTGCACTGCCTGGTCGAATTGCAGCGTCATCGGCTGCAGATCGGGCGCCAACACAAAGCTCGTAGGCGGCGTCAGGTCCCACCAGTCGAGCGAATAGCCTTGAAACCACTGTTCGCCACCGTGGCGACCATATTTGTCAAGCAGAAAATGCACGGCGCGCCGCGGGTCGGTGTCGCTTTCAAACCATTGCAGCCAAAAGACGCGTTGCGCTGCGCCAGCCAGTTCGGTCAGGCGAGCGTCGAGCGTGTTGATGTCCACAAAAAGGTAGTAGGCGGGCGGCTGCTCGCCGGCAGGCAGCGCAGCGCCGGTGATCTGGCCGGTGATCTGGCCAGTGATCTGGTACGGCTGGTAATACAAGCCAAACGGATACTTTTGATCGACCAGGATTACATCGCCTGGCGCCGTGTGCTCCCGCAGCCAGGCCGTCACCTCGGCGATGTGCTCGCGGTCAAAGCGACTGTCGTAGAGATCAGCGTAGGCCGCCTGCGCTGCACCAACCACCACCGCCAGCAACAACAGGTAGGGCAATGGTCGGCGCCACCGCCCAAACCCGGCCAGTCCGATCGCCATCAATGTGTACAGCGCTGGGGTGACAAAGCTGGCGTAGCGCACATTGAAGGCGTTACGGTCAAGCACGGCGATGTAGTAGAGCGCCAGCCCGCCGAGGAGCCAGGCGAGGATAAAAGAGATGGAGAGATTGGGAGATTGGGAGATTGGAGATTGGGAGATTGGAGATTGGAGATTGGAGATTGGGAGATTGGGAGATTGGGAGATTGGTTGGGCATGGCTTGCTTGTGGCTCGGCCCAGTCTCCCGATCGCGCAATCTCTCGATGACGCGGTCGCGCCATCCCCAATCTCCAATTTTCTCCTATCAACAATCCTATGCCCGCCGCGATCAGCACGCCCCACAGCCACACATCTGCAAAGCCCCTGAGCAGGGCGGGGTCGTAAGCGTAGCCGCCGAGATAGGCCTGGGCGTTCTGGCGGAGATATTCGCCGATGGTGACGATGGCAATATTGGGGTTTTCGTAGCCGGGAATCTGACGCAGAGCGATAGGCGCAATCGGCGCCACAAGCAGCGTCATCAACAACCCATGCGCCATGACAACGCCCAGCTGTCGCCAGCGGTCTGCCTGCAACAGCGCCCACACCGCCCACCAACCGTACCAGGCGACCAGCACAAAAACGACGTTATAATGGGTCAACAGCGCCGCTGCTGCAAAGATCACAAACAAGAGTGAGGGGCGGTTGAACAACCTGTTAGCCCCAGTGCGGCGATATGCAAGTTGATCCAGGAAAAGCACGGCGGCAGTGGTCAACAGCGCAAAGCCGGTCGTGTACATGCGCGCTTCCTGGCTTTCCGCCAGCCAGAACGGCGACAGCGCGCCGATGACGGTTGCCAATAGCCCACTGGTCACGCCGCCTGTGCGCCGCCCCAACGCCATCAGCAGCGCCACACCCACCACGCCTGCGGCGACGCTCAGCAATCGAGTGAAGAAGGCAAGCTGCATTGGCGGCTGTCCGTTGGCGACGCCCAACCATGCGCTCCAGCCGTGCAGTAACCAGTAATAAATTGGCGGTTGGATATCCAGTTCGGGGGCGGTGGCAATAGCGATGAAGGGGCGCAACGCCACATCGATGTTGCGGGCTTCGTCCCACCAGATGTCCTGGCGGGTGAGTGCATGGAGGCGCAGGGCAAAAGCACCCAACAAGAGCGCCATCAGCGCCAGACGCAGCCAGGTCGCTACGGTGTGCGCGCGGTTATCAGCAGGTACACGCATATCTGCGTAATCGTAGCACAGGCGCTGCAAGCCTTGAAACGGGGATAGCCTCCGAGTCGCTGTTGTAGCGGAGTGGCGGCGCTTAGTCGGCAACAATGACGCCAGCACTCACGCCGATGCCGCCACAAAATCCGGGTTTTCCCATAAGATCAGCGTCGCCCAGTTGTCGGAGGCGGAATCCTCAAGATAGTTCTGGATCAAGTTGCGCACGACAAAGCCCTGCTTCAGCTGAAAAGTCAGTGTTGGGTCGCGCAATTCGCCGGCAATCACTCTGTCTACATATTCGTGCACGCTCATTGTGTGCTTGTACTGGGCATAACCAGGCAATAGCCCGCCGCCCACAATTCCGCGCTTGTTGTGGCGACGCACGACCTCCTTGCGCGCTTGATAGATCAACTTGCCCAGCCCGCGACCGCGATAGTCGGGATGCACGCTGATGTCGGCGCCGTAATAGTACGCACCTGCGGGGTTATGTGTGCGGAAGTAGAAGTTGTCGCAGAACTCGGCGAAGGTGTGGGCGGGCTGGTTGAAGTCGAAATCGGTGAAGAAGCCCGATCCCTGTCCAATCACGCGGTCGCCGTCGAGTACAACGATCTGCCCTTCGGCAAAGATGGCGTACTGACTGGCGAAGTGCTCGGCGCGCATCAACTCCTGGGCGCCCAGTGTCGGGTAGACGATGCGCTGTAGTTCCTCCAGTTGGACGAAATGCTCAGGTTTGAGCGTCGAGATGACGAAATGCGGCATAGGCTGCTTTGTAGTTTCGCGCGATGGACAACGATTCGCATCGCAAGGATGCCTGCCCACCAGGGCGCCATCCAGGTTCCATTGAGCAAGACGAACATCCCCATCATAGCACAGCTGTCTGCACCAACCAACCTGGTGCACCGGCTGCCATTGGCTTGTTACGCCGCTGTGCATTGCGTTGTCAAGCATTGATCACGAAGGTCGTAGGGAGAGGACTTCATACGTCTTCTACCCAACCCAGGTAATGGCATTTTGGCACTCAAATATCAGCAAAATTGGCGGAGCGACCAGTCCCTGTTACGATGGCGCAACTGTGAAAACGGACAACAGAGAGGGTGCACACATGGCAAGTTATCAAATTCTCTACTGGTTCGATATTCCTGTTCAGGTCAGGGCCAGCGTTGGACGGAATCGACGCACTGTGCCGCTCGCCAGCCGCTTTGCCGACGCAGTGGATGCCGCGGCGATGGCAGCGGGGTTGAGCGCCTCCGACGCCTACACAGAGCAGTTTCATTGGAGCGAGGCGCAGGAACGCGACGGCGAGCCGGACGCTGTGGCGGCGACAGTCGCAGCCGAATTGGAAGCGCAGTATCCAGAGATCAACTGGCGCGCAACCGCACAGACGCTACGCGAACGCCGTAAGCAAGGGCAATGAGTAGCCCAAAAACATAAAGCCCAACGGGATAGCCATTGGGCTTTATTGACAACACTACATCTTCTGTCTTGAGTGGCATCCCCGAGAGGACTCGAACCTCTGGCCTCTTGGACCGCAACCAAGCGCTCTAATCCACTGAGCTACGGGGACAAACTAATTTTTTTATTGCGGCGCAACAGTGACACCAGAACAGCCATACACTAGCAACAACCAGTGCATCGGACTTGACAACCATCAAATTAAATGGCGGGGAGGGAGGGATTTGAACCCTCGAGGGACGAAACCGCCCCTACCCACTTAGCAGGCGGGCGCACTCGACCGGGCTATGCGACCTCCCCATGAACCATTTTTGCGGCTTTGGCGGAGGGAGAGGGATTCGAACCCCCGGTGACATTGCTGCCACAGTTGTTTTCAAGACAACCGCCTTAGACCGCTCGGCCATCCCTCCAAGTGGGCCTGACCCTTCCGGCTGTCAGCCATTTTAGACTGTCAATGTGCGTACTGCTCATTCGCAACAAACGCAGTATACATGGTGTGCGCCCGGGTGTCAAATATCACCCGAAACACTTGCGGACTATTTCATGTATTTAGGTGCGCCGGGTCACTAGGCGTGCGACGATGGCGGCCACCCCGTAGACCGCCGCCGCGCCGACAAAGACCCCGCGATAGCCCACCCATGTCGCCAGCGCTGCCGCCAGCATTGGCGCCACCACGCGCGCTGCGGCCTGCACGCTGTTGTCAAGACCATAGGTGGCGCCCTGATTGCCCGCCGGCGCATAGATGTTCATGAGCGCTGACACAGATGGCACCAGCCCACCAATGGCAACACCACTGACGGCCTGCCAGAAGGCCAGCTGCCAACCCGATGTAACAAAGACCTGAGGGATGAAAAGCACCGCCGAAAGCATCGCCGAGCCAAACAAAATCCGTTCGTGCCCGATGCGGTCGCCGAGGCGCCCCAGGTAGACAGCGCTCACGGCACTCGTGAAGGCAGCCACGCCGATGATCAAGCCGGTCATCGCCACCGCGCCGCGTTCTACGCCCTCGTTCAGGGCAAGCACGAAGAGGGCCAAGATCGGCACCGTCACGGTAGCGCCGAGACTGCGCAGGAAGGCCAGGCTATAAAGGCCGCGCATTCCCTGTGCGGTGAAGATAGCGCGGTAACTGGCCCAGAAACCCAGTCTCTGCGGGCCGGCAACTGGATGAAAATCTTCCTGCACCCACAGGACGACAGCAAGACCGGCTACACCCAGCAGCGCACCGGTGAGCCAGAAACTCTCGCGGAAGCCGAACAACTCGCCGATCACGCCGCCCACCAGCGGCCCGCCAGCCACGCCAACCCAGCGCGCCATGTTGATGACGCCCAATGCAAAGCCGCTGTGCTCCTTTGGGGTCTGCGCCGCCACAAGCGCATTGTTGGCTGCGATCACACCGGTCGTGGCGCCTTGCAGCGCACGCAAGAGCACCAGTTGCTCAGCATTCTGGACGAAGCCCATGGCGCCGACGATGATGGCGCCGCCCAGCGTAGCACGCTCCAGCATCAGCTTGCGACCGCTGCGATCCGCCACCGTGCCCCAGATTGGCGACGCAATCATCATGGTGAAAGCTTGCGCCGAAAAGGCCAGTCCGGCCCAAAATTCCAGGCTGCCGGTAGTGCTGACGCCCAGGTCGCGCACGTAGAGCGGAAGAAAGGGGAAGATCAGCCCAAACCCAAGCGTGGAGATCACCTGCACCAGGGAGAGGACGGCCAGGTTGCGCCGCCAGTTGATGGGCGGCGTCATGAGTTGCCGAGAAATTGCGCGGCCAACATGGCAAAGAGCACAAGCGTCGAGTTGTAGACGGCGTGCGCCACCATGGCAGTCGTCGTGTTATAGCGTATGCGCAGCCAACCCAACAGAAGGCCAAGAGCAAAGACGACGAGCGTCGCCATGCTGAGACCATAGTTGCTATGCACCAACGCAAAGAGCAGGGCCGTGGGGATCAACCCAAAGCGCGGCTGCATGGCGCCGCGAAAGACCCCTTCCTCGCCGATGGCTGCCGCCAGCCCGATCGACAGGATGCCAAGTGGGCTTTGTGTGATTGGCCCGATCAACTGTTCGGTGAGCGCGTCGACATTGGCGTCGACGCCAATGCCGGTCGCCTGAGCAGCGGCGCTCAGCAACGAGACGATCGGCACCATTGCCAACGCGCCGCCGATCCCGATGAATACCTGTTGCACCGTCGGCTTGACGATGTGCAGGCGCGTCAACGCCTCACCAAATGAACGGCGCGTCAACCAGCCGACGCCGATGAGGGCAATCAAGACGAAGAGCGCCGTCTGTGTCCATAAAAAGGCGAGCGTCACGGGCGGCTGACCTGTCTCCTCAGCCTGCTTAGCAAGCTGCTCAGATAATGTATCCAGCCCGATACCCAGCGTCAGCGCCAGGTAGATCGGCACGAACATCGTCATGGCCAGGCTAACAGCATGCAGTGGATTGGCGGCGTCAAGTGTCGAGAAGCCCGCAATCCAGCGGCGCACCGGTTTGAGCAGCAGCGCCAGCCCAGCCAGCGCTGGAATCGTCATGCCCCAACCCAGCCACGCCCACGACTGCACCGAGACGATGGTGTTGAGCTGGTTCTGCAAGTCTGGCTGCATCTGCATGGCGACCATCGCGAACAAAAAGGCTGCGCCCAGCAGCGCCAGAAAGGCAAAGAGCAGCGCCAACAGCAGATAGGCAAGCACCGCCAACGGCATATACGGCTGATCCTGCGCCCGCAGCTTTTGCGCCAAGTTGGCGACAAAGAGAATGACGATCACCGGCAGGAACTGCAGGACAACACCAAGAATTTCCATCACCTGACGCGCCTTTCTGAATTACGCTTGACCGAGTATTGACAGGTAGTCTACCGCCGATAGGACGATAACCCCAAACCTGTTGCCGACCTCCAGTTTGGCAGTTTGGCTGACCATCTTTGCGGATAATCTTTGTGGATAATCTTTGGGATAATTCAGTGACGCAGCTGGCGGCTACCAGGCGCACTTTGCCCCAATCGTGAAGTAGTCTCGTCAACAAAACTGCGTTGGACATCCTGGAGAGAGTAGGGTACACTACTCTTCTATCGTTGCTACTCCTCTATCTTTGTAGCTTTGCCACGGATGTAAGGAGAGTTGTGTATGCAGGCGAACGACGCCCCATCGACGCAAGCTGGCGAGGACGTGCGCGTCCAGTCCGATGTGCACGTCCAGTCCAACGGCGTAATCACAGCGGCGACGCCTCCCAAAGCGCCCGTGCAGCGCAACGCCAACGCTCGGCAACGCACGACGCCGGCGACCAACAAGCCGCGCAAGTCAGCGATCCCTGCACGTGCTGCGGCTGAAGACGATGCCCCAGCGACTGCACCAATGGCCGGGCGCGCTTGTATCTCACCGCAAGTGCCGCCGCCTGGCCCGCTTGCGGGTCTCTATCGCGACTTTCTGCGTGAATGGGAGCGGAACCGCACACTGCCGCAACATCCGGTCTTTACGCCAGGCTTTGATCTGACGGCGCTGACGCTGGATGCCCTCAGCACGCTCGACGATGTCTATAATCGCGAGTTGAGCTGGCTCGATTTCAACTGGCGCGTTCTACACGAAGCGATTGACCCGCGCACACCGCTGCTCGAACGGCTCAAGTTTATTGCGATCACGGCAAGCAATCTTGATGAGTATTTCAGCAAGCGCGTGGGGGGACTCAAACGCCAGAAGGCGGCGGGTATGGCCAATCTCACCCTCGATGGCTGGGCGCCCGATGTACAATTGTCGCTGATTGCCCGCGCCGTCTCCGACATGGTCGCGATCGAGAGCGCGTGTCTGCACGAAGATATCCTGCCCCAACTGGCCGAGCACGGCATCCGCCTGGTGAACTACGTCGATCTTGACGCCGCCGAAAAGGAGCGCCTGCGCGACTATTTTCTGCGTGAGGTCTATCCGATCCTGACCCCGCTGGCGGTCGATCCAGGGCACCCCTTCCCCTTCATCAGCAACCTAACGTTGAGCCTGGGCGTCTTTTTGGTCGATCCCAACACGGGTGAACGCCAGTTTGCGCGTGTCAAGGTGCCACCGTCACGCCCGCGTTGGGTGCAGTTGAACCGACAGATGCACTTCCTGCCGCTGGAGCAATTGATCGCTGCGCATCTCAATACACTCTTTCGCGGCATGGAGATCGTGGCGGCGTTTCCGTTCCGCGTGACGCGCAACGCTGACCTGGCGCGCAACGAAGAGGAGGCCGACGATCTGCTCGATATGATCAGCGAGGAATTGCGCGAGCGGCGTTTCGCCCCGGTGGTGCGGCTGGAAGTGGCCGCCGACGCCCCCACGGAAGCCTTGACCCTGCTGCAGAACCAGCTTCATCTCGAAAACAACGACATCTACCTGATTCATGGTCTCTTGCGGCGCGCCGATCTGTTTGCGCTGGCCGAAATCAATCTGCCGCACCTCAAATATGAACCGTACACTCCGGCGGTGCCATCGCGCCTGGCTGGCATCAGCAGCCGGGGGCGCACCAGCGAGCTTTTCAACGCCATCCGCCAGGGTGACTTGCTGGTGCATCATCCCTACCACAGTTTCCAGTCCACGACGCAACTTTTTGTCGAGGCGGCGGCGCGAGATCCGCAAGTACTGGCAATCAAACAGACGATCTACCGCACATCAGACAATTCGTCGATCGTTGCAGCGCTGATCGAAGCCGCCAGTCGCGGCAAGCAGGTCGCTGTGCTGGTCGAAGTCAAGGCGCGCTTCGACGAAGCCAAGAACGTTGAGTGGGCGCGTAAATTGGAGGAAGCGGGCTGCCATGTCGCCTATGGGCTGGTCGGGCTAAAGACCCACTGTAAGATGTCGCTCGCTATCCGTCAGGAAGAGGACGGCCTGCGCGCCTACTACCACATCGGCACCGGCAACTATAATGCCAAGACGGCCAGTACCTATACTGACCTGGGATTGCTGAGCTGCAACGCCGAGATCGCCGGCGACTTGATGGATTTGTTCAATGCCCTCACCGGCTATAGCTACCAGAGCGACTATCGCAAGTTGTTGGTGGCGCCGGTCAACATGCGCCAGCACTTCCTGGAACTGATCGACGGCGAGATTCAGCATGCCCTCGCCGGGCGTGGCGGGCGCATCGTCGCCAAGATGAACGGTCTGGAAGATTCGACGATCGTGCGTAAACTCTACGAGGCGAGCCAGGCGGGTGTGGTGATCGATCTGATCGTGCGCGGCAATTGCCGACTGCGCCCTGGACTACCCGGCATCAGCGAGAACATTCGCGTGATCAGCATCATTGGTCGCTATCTCGAACACTCGCGCATTTTCTATTTTGGCAATAACGGTGCGCCGCGCTTCTACATCGGCAGCGCCGACTGGATGCGCCGCAACCTCAGCGCCCGCGTGGAGGCGGCTACACCCATCGAAGATGCGCGTCTGCAAGAGTACCTGTGGATGATTCTGCAAAGCTCGCTCAACGATTACCGGCAGGCGTGGGAGATGCTGCCCGATGGGCGCTATCAGCAGCGGCAGCCGTCGGTGGGCAGCAGCGCACTGGAGGCGGGCGGCGTCCACAACTACCTGATGCAGCACACGCGCATGACGTCGACGCTGGCGGGATGAGACGGTTACCACTTCCCGCAGCAAGCCAAGACCATCAGCGCAAAGAGCGTAAAGAAAGACAGTACCCGTGCGCTCTTTGCATCTTTGTTGATAACAGTTCGAAAATCATTTTGTAAACGTGGGCAAATCATCCAGCAAATGCGCTGTATAGATGCTAACCTTCAGGCATCTCGAGTCATTATCCCGGTTCAGTTCGCAATCCTGCGTGCGGCATTCGTTCATCAGCACCTGTTGCAGCGTCATCACAATCGAATCGTTCACACTGAGCGTATCTCCCGGAGGTGGACATTTCCAAATATCGCCAATACACCTATACACAGTGGGTAACGTTGTTCTTCCCGCGGCAAACCGAAACTCAGATGAGATTTGGTGGCATACGTTTCATGATCAAAGGAGATCAGATGACCAAGTCACAGCTTCAACCTATCGAATACGTCCTAAATTTCTTGTTCGCAACAATCCTCTTGGCGATTTCCCCTCTCCTCGACCAATCTTTCACGGCGTCTGCGCAAAGCGACGGGGAGGAACCCAATCCAGTTATTGAGTCATATGCCGAAGCGTTCGATCTCCCTTATGCGGAGGCACAGCGCCGGCTGCAACTTCAGACAGAGATGGACAAGGTGGAAGCGCAAGTTCGAGAAGGCGAGCCGACCTATGCCGGCTCTTGGACGCAGCACGAGCCGGAGTTCGGACTGACCGTTGCTTTTGCTTCGCCGGATGGCGACGCGATCATCAAGCAGTATCTCGACGGCATCGCATGGGCCGATCTGGTTCAGGTGCAACAAGCACGTTACACTGTGGCCGAACTGGACAGCATCTTCGAGCAGGTTACCCAGGCGGCACGCGAGACAAAGGTTCACTTTGAAGCAGGCGCCAATTACCGCACCGGGAAGGTGGACATGTATACGCCAGAGCCTGATGCACTGCGCAGCCAACTTCAGGCGATGACTGCTATCGATGCCTATCTAGATGACATCGAATTCAAGTATCAGGAATCGATGTCGGCGCCGGCGCAGTCGAAATATCCGTATCTTCCCGGTGGGCACCCAATCTCGACCTGCACAACTGGATTGGTGCTGACGCGCAACAGCGACGGCAGGCGCTTCATGTCCACATCTGGGCACTGCTCGAATAATCAGTATGCGCGATACAACGGCACCGACGATGTCTATATTGGGCCGGTGGTGTTCGAGAATGATCCCGAAGGGAATGTAGGCGTTTACGGTGATGACATCGACCTACAGGTGCATGACGTATCGGCGCGGAGTCTCGATCTGACGAACGTAATTCGCACCGGGGCCACGAGCACGGACAAAGTTGCCGTTGCCGCGTTGAAGGCAAATACGCTTAATGATTGGGTATGTAAGTATGGTAAGGTAACCAGTTTGACCTGCGGATTTGTTGTAAACCTAAGCTATGCCCCCGGAGGTGCTGTCTATGGAACAAGTGATGACTATGTGCGGGTCGACAAACCCCCATCTTCAACTATCGATATGGCATGTCCAGGTGATAGCGGGTCACCCGTCTTCGAGTATGAGATTGGGGGGATGTGGGGACTAGGTGTATTGTCAGGTCGTGAGGCCGCTGACTGCACCGGAAACAACGTTGACTTCTTCTTTTATACGCCCGTAGATGAAATCAACCGTGCGGGGTTCAGCGTCCTGACGACTCATCACCAACAGCGGTACCATCAAAATGTCTTCTGGAGCGAGACGAGTTGCATCGAGTATCGAACACCCTACGACGACAATGGCAACCCGATTGCGCCATCCACCACCCAACCTTGCAGCACCTCGGCGCCGGGCAGTGGCACGATTGAAACCTATACGGGGTGGGTCTCTGGCAACTACTGGCGGGAAGGCATGTGGCGTGGGGGCATCGGCTATGTGCGGAATGTGCCCTTGAACAGCAACGGCACCATCAACTGGGGTGCAGCCCCGGGCTGGACGCAGTGCTGCTCGGGCGCAGCACCCCGCTCCCAAGATGCATACATCGTAGGCAACCACTACTACCAGAATGTCTTCTGGAGCGAGACGAACTGCACCGAATACCGGCGACCGTTGGACGACAACGGCAATGGGACAGGAACGCAAACCAGCCAGCCATGCCGCACGACTGCACCGGGCAGCGGCACCATCACTTCGTACACGGCGTATGTAGTAGGCGGGCGCCTGCGCGAAGGCATCTGGCGCGGCGGAATTGGCTATGTTCGCGATGTTCCACTCAACAGCACCAATACGGACATTGACTGGGCGCAAGCACCAGCCTGGCAGCAATGCTGTTCGGGGACACCGACGCGCGCGCAAGGTGGCGATGTCTTGAGTTATCCGTAGACAGGCGAAATCGAGAACCACAAGACTCAGGCGCATGTGACATCACAAACCGGATGTCACGTGCGCCTGTTGTCTAGACAAACGCTTGGGGGTACATTATGAATTTGCTTCAGCTTACCTTAACGCATCTAGCTCAGTGCAAGCAGCGCTGGCTAGGAACCTTTTTGGTGATTTCTCTGCTGGTAGCCGCCTGTATGCCAGGTCCAGCGCCCATCGTCATGCCGGAGAGTCCACTGATTCCAGGAACCAATACCGCCCTGGTGGAGAATCGTTTTCGGGTGGTCGAGATCATCCGGCATGGCGAGCCGGTGGTGTTCGATGCTATTCAGCCTGTTTTCATTACGTTTGACAAGCGGGGCGAACTTAGCAAGCAAACGACAAATTGCAACTCCGATGTATACGCCATTGTCGCCGAAAGCGAACGTCGATATCGCTTAATCCCAGGCGCAGGAACAGCGAAAGGTTGTGGCGAACTTGCCGAAGCTCAGTACAGTAAAATCTCCGAAGCAATCGGCGCTACAACCGAATATGAACTGAAGGGCAGCCAACTGCTTCTGCGCGGTGAGGACGTGCATATCGTGTTGGAGGTCGACAATCCGTAGTGAGGAAAGAGGATTCCTTGAGTATAAGGTCGTGTACGATAGAAACTTCAGTATTTCACGATTCTCACGCGAAGCCGCGAAGAACGCGAAGAAAACTATCTTCAACTTCTCGGCTTCGTGTGAGACAAAATCGTGAACTACTGAAACTAAGGTTTTCGAGTTTGTCGTCTCGGCAGTGACGACGCACTAAAAATCGTGGTTTCTATTGTGCATGACTCTAGCCGCCGCCGCGCAGCGTTTTCCAGTGGAGTTTCTCGAAAAGGGCATCCAGGATGGACTGCTCGCCCGTAAAGACGACTGTAGCGCCGCCGACGCTCAGCGAACCGATGTGGCGGCGTTGAGCTTTGCGCAACTCGGCGCGCCAACCGTCGCCTTCCAGCGTGTCCTCAGCAGTTTTATGACCGCCAAGTTGCGTCAGATAATCCTTCATCAACCAGATTGGCACACCGTAGTAGTCGTGCTCGACGCGCACGGTCACAGGCGCCCACCACCCACTGGCGGGAAGATGCAAATGTCGGCGTGCTCTGGGATCGGCATCTCCAGCCCGCCGAGATAACGCACGTCGCGGCCATTGAGGAAGATGTGGATGTTCGAGCGCAATTCGCCCTTGGCATCGAACAGTTCACGCTCCAACGCTGGCCAGCGCACGAGCATTTCATCGATCATCTGGCGAAAGGTGTCGCCGGCGCCAGTCGTCAAGCTGGCCTCTTTACCACCCACAATCGGGCGCAACGTAGCATAGACGCGAACATTCATGCGGCGCTTCTCCCTGCACATTACAACGTGTCACTCTGCTGTTCGGGGCAGCGACAGTTTATCACAAGCACACCCGATGCGTGAGTAGAGATGATCGCAAATGACGCCTGACTCGTGACGCCTGACAAGAAACGGCGGACGCTCTCCTGCTTCCCTGGAAACCGTCCGCCGTTGCTCAAGATGGACTCAGAAGGCTCTGCCTGGGCTGCCTCCTCAGAGGTCTGGTGCAGCCGTGACTTCGTCGGCTCACATCCTTCAGAGCGGTGAGATCAGCATAAGCTGCAACCCTGCATCGATACAACAGGCAAATGTTGCATCATTTACGCAAAGTGAACGCCTGCTTCACGACAGTCCGATGATCTTGCCTGTCTCCGGGTCGATGTCGATGTCAAAGAAAGCCGGGCGCGCTGACAAGCCGGGCATCGTGCTCATGGCGCCCAGCAGCGGATAGAGGAAGCCGGCGCCAACGCTGGCGCGGATTTCGCGCACGGGTACGGTGAAGCCGGTCGGCGCACCCTTCAGCTCGGCGTCATGGCTGATGCTCAGGTGCGTCTTTGCCATGCAGATCGGCAAGTTGTCGAAGCCCGCGCGCGTGTACGCTGCGATCTGCTCCTCCGCCTTGGGTGAATAGTCGACGCCAGCGCCACCGTAGATCTCTTTGACAATGGTCTCGATCTTGGCCTTGATCGACATCTCTAGCGGGTAAAGAAACTCGAAGTGCGATGGCTGCTTGCACGCCTCAATGACCGCCTTGCCTAGCGCCACTGCCCCGGCGCCGCCATCCGCCCAATGATTGGAAGGCACGGCGTCGTAGGCGCCGGCTTCCATCGCCTTGCGGCGCACCAGCTCGATCTCGGCGTCGGTGTCGGTGTGGAAGCGGTTGATCGCCACGACAACGGGCACACCGAAGCGCCGCGCGTTGCGCACATGCACGGCCAGGTTGCTGCAGCCGGCGTCGAGCAACTCCAAGTTTTCCTGCGTGTACGCCGGGTCGAGCACCTTACCCGCCACAACTTTGGGGCCGCCGCCGTGCATCTTGAGCGCCCGCACCGTCGCCACCAACACCACTGCATTGGGAATCAGCCCGCTGTAGCGACACTTGATGTTGAAGAATTTTTCCATGCCGATGTCGGCGCCAAAGCCTGCCTCCGTGAGCACATAGCCTTCCGGCCCGACGAGCTTGAGGGCAATCTGATCGGCGACAATCGAAGAGTTGCCGTGCGCGATGTTGGCGAATGGCCCGGCGTGCACCAACGCGGGCGTGCCTTCCAGGGTCTGCATCAGGTTGGGCTTGATGGCATCCTTCATCAGCACCGCCAGCGCCCCCGCACAGCCGATGTCTTCCGCAGTGACCGGGTTTCCTTGTCGATCCAGCCCGATGACCATGCGCCCAAAACGTTCGCGCATGTCCTGTAGCGAGGTGGTCAACGCCAGGATCGCCATGATCTCGCTGGCGACGGTGATGTCGTAGCCTGTCTTGCGTGTACGCCCCTTTTCTTGTGGGCCTTCGCCGATGGTGATCTCGCGCAACATGCGGTCATTCGTGTCAACGACGCGGCGCCAGGTGATGGTGTCGGGGTCGATGTCCAGGCGCACGAAGCGGCTGATCTCTTCTGGCGTCAGCTCGGCCGGGTTGCTTTTGTCGATGCCTAGCTTCCGGAGGCGGCGCAGCATGGTGGCGGTGAAGAAACGCTTACCGCCTTTGGGCGGGCAGAGCCGCTTGAAAAGCGTCTCGTCGTCCATGTCTGCTTCGTGGAACATGCGCGCGTCGATCGCCGCCGCCAACAGGTTGTTGGCCGCAGTGATGGCGTGAATGTCGCCGGTCAGATGCAGGTTGAAATCTTCCATCGGGATGATCTGCGCATAACCGCCGCCCGCTGCGCCGCCTTTGATGCCGAAGGTCGGCCCCTGACTGGGCTGGCGAATGCAGGTGAAGACCTTCTGTCCCAGATGTGCACCAAGCGCCTGACTTAGACCGACGGTGGTTGTGGTCTTACCTTCGCCCAGCGGCGTGGGCGTGATCGCGGTGACGACGATGTACTTGCCGTTTGGGCGATCCTTGAGCCGCTCGCGCACATCCAGCGTCACTTTGGCTTTGTAGTTGCCGAACAGTTCAAGTTCTTCAGGTAGGATGCCAGCTTCTTCGGCAATCTGGCGGATGGGGAGGGGGGCGGCGGCCTGGGCAATCTCCAGGTCACTTGGCACCGGGCGTTTGAGGTCGGTCAATTTGTGGGTCATTCCAGAAATCTCCTCGTTGAGTTATGTATCTTTTACGATTGAACTTGAAGGGAGCGCAATCCTCCTGGCAAGGCGGCGTGACAAAACCAAACCGAACCAGGAAAAGCAGATCAATGGCTAGGATAACGAGAGAACGCGGCGGCGTCAAAGTGAAAGAGGTGCGCGCATCGACTCGATGACGCATTACCCCATAGTTGGACAAAACCGCTCCACCACACTATCATGCAAGGTGTGACGATCCTTCGCAAACAGCGGCGTTGGCTGCTTGTATTCCTCCTGAGCGTGACAGTTGTGTTGATCAGTATCTGGGTCGCGCGTTCGTTGCTCCCCGCAGTGCCGCTAGGCCCGCAGCAGACCGTTTACACCCGCAATCCCAAAATGGGCATCCACACACGCCTGACCGACGAGGTGGAAGAGCAAAAGATCAAGCGCAGCCTGGAAATGGTGCGCGAAATGGGCGCACCGTGGGTGGTCGAGTACTTCCCCTGGGCATATATCGAGGATGAACCGGGACGCTACAACTGGGTGCACGCCGACCAGGTAGTCGCTCACGCCAGCCAGCAAGGGTTGACGCTGATCGCACGCCTGGGCTTCGTGCCACAATGGGCGCGCCCTAAAGATACGACGCCGCTCTATCTGGACGAAAAAAATTTCGACGATTTCGCCAAATTTGCAGCATTATTCGCAGAGCGCTATCGTGGCAAGGTCAACTATATCATTCTCTGGAATGAGCCAAACCTGGCGCTCGAATGGGGCTACGCGGCGCCGGACGCCGCCAAATACACAGCCTTGTTGCGCGCAGCCTATCCATTGATCAAGGCGGCGGCGCCAGAGGTGCAGGTGTTGGCCGGAGCATTGGCGCCCACACTGGCGCCTCCTGGCAGCGAGTTTGGCGTCAACGATCTGGCGTTTCTCCAAGCAATGTACGATGCAGGCGCGGCGGCCTACTTCGACGTGCTAGCGATTCACGCCTACGGTTGGCACTTCGACCCCGACAGCCCGCCCGATCCGGCGGTGGTCAATTTTCGCCGCGCGGAGTTACTGCGGGAGATCATGGTGAAAAACGGCGACGCAGCCAAGCCCGCTGTCATCACCGAAGGGGGGTGGAATGATCACCCCCGCTGGACGCGTGCCGTGCGCCCGGCGCAGCGTATCACCTACACGCTGCGCGCATATGAGATCGCTCAGCAAGAGTGGCCCTGGCTCGACGCTCTCTGTTTGTGGGTTTTTCGCTTTCCCTGGGATCAGAACTCGTACCAGGATTACTTTACTTTTGTACGCACTGACTTTGAGCCGAAGCCGATCTACACGGAGGTGCAGCGATACGCGCGCGAATCGACGCCTTGATAGCACAACGCCGGTTCTGGCTTGTGGCCGGGCTGGCGTTGCTCATCGCCACGAGCTGGGGGGCCTGGTTGCTGACAGCCGAACAGGGCGCCGCGCTGTTGCCCTTTCTGCGGCGCGACTACACCTGGCAGGCAATCCAGGAGCGCGGCGTCTGGCGCGTCGGGCTTGACCCAAGTTTTCCGCCCTTCGAGATGCTGGACGAAAATGGCGCGCCTGTGGGCTACGACGTCGATCTGGCGCAGGCGCTGGCGGCAACGTGGGGCATGCGCGCGGAAATCGTCGCCGTTGGCTTCGACAGCTTGCCGGATACGCTCAAAACTGGGAAAATCGATAGCATCGTAAGCGCTTATCCATACGACGAACGCCTGACCCAGGATTTCCGCTTTTCTACGCCTTACTTCGACGCCGGTCTGCGGATTGCGGTGCCAGATGATTCACCAATCCGCACCTTGACCGATCTGACCGGACGGCAGGTAGGCGTAGAATGGGGAAGTGTGGGCGATATGATTGGACGCCGCCTGCAAAGGGAAGGCATGATCATGACCCTCAAGTCGTTTGAGACGCCGGATCAGGTGATTTCGGCGCTGTTGGAGACGCAGCAGGTGGAAGCGATTTTCATCGATCAGGTTTCCTTACGGCAGGCGCAGGGTGCGGGTTTGCCATTGCGCGGCGTCGATGATCCGCTGGAAAGTGTCCCTTATGTGATCGTGATGCCCCACCGCGCAGACACATTGCAGGAACGCATAGCCGGCTCGCTGCATCTTCTACAGGAACACGGTGTACTAAGCGAGTTGGAAGATCGGTGGTTCGGCGCCCGCACTTTGGAGGAACAAAACCCATGAGTGATTCTGCCGCAACGGTGATCGCTATTGTATCGGATACACATTTGTGGCAACGGCCGCACCCCGTGATCATGGCGGACGGCACGCTGCAAATTCAACCCTGGTCTGAGCAGCTACTGGATCTGCTGATCACAGAGCTGGCGGCAGCGCAGGTCGACCTGGTGATGCATCTGGGCGATCAGACGTGTGGCGGAGGCAGCTACGCGATGCCACCCGATGAATTCGTCGCCACGCTGCACCACATCTACACACGCTTGCAGACATTGAGCGCCCCCGTAATGGCGCTGCCCGGCAATCACGATGCGCGTCCGGGCGACGGCGATCTGAGCGACTTTCATACACTGTGGCAATATGAACCTGGGCTAGGCAAGACCATCGATCTACCACAAGCACGCCTGATTCTGCTCAACAGCATGGGACACTCGCCAGAACAGATTGCAGCAGCACAGGAACATGATCCGGTGTACGGCTGGGTGAACACCGCCGAGCTGCAGCGCTTCGATACGGCGCTGGCAAGCGCAGATGGGCGTCCTGTGCTGGTCTTCACCCATCAAATCCTGCAACCCTGGCAGGACGGTCATCCGTGGTATGATTATTTTGGCATCGCCAACGCGTCAGAGGTGCTGGGTGTGATCGCACGGCGCGGAGGCGTGCGTGCTATCTTTCAAGGACACGCACATCGCCTGAACATGCAGGAACGCCGCTGCGCGCCGGATCGATCCTGTGTCTTTGGCGTCATGCCCGCCTTGATCGAGTATCCAGTCGCCTGGGTGCAGTTGACGCTCACCGCCACGCAGGCGCATTGTGTGCTGCGGCGCCTCCCGTTAGAATCGCCGGCGATGCTGTCGGCGCAAAGCGGCGGTGGTCAAAGCTGGCGCCAGGGTGAACCAGCCTGGTGGGACTATCGTTTCCCGTTGTAGCGACGTAAAACCATTCACAACACGTTCCGGCAGATCGCCTGAATAGAGAGGAGCCTTCCTTTGTCGCCAGTCAAACCTTTGCCCCCTGAAATGTTGCGGCGCTGCTGTACGCCGGATGAGTTTCCATTCACCACTACCGCCGAACTTGACGGGCAGACCTCATTCCTGGGTCAGGAGCGCCCGCTCAGCGCGATCCGCTTTGGCGTCAAGATGCGGCGCCA
Source organism: Chloroflexota bacterium (assembly GCA_003451595.1). GTDB lineage: Bacteria > Chloroflexota > Anaerolineae > Caldilineales > Caldilineaceae > Caldilinea. The sequence continues at coordinate 63,230 of DMDA01000125.1, forward strand.
GGGTTACAACATCTACGCGCTGGGGCCTGCGGGGCTTGGCAAGCACACATTGGTGCGTCGCATCGTGGAAGAACGCGCGGCGCAAGAACCGGCGCCCTATGATTGGTGTTATGTCAACAACTTCGACCAACCCTACCGTCCGCGCATTCTGCGCTTGCCTGCGGGCAGTGGGCGGCAGTTGAAGCGCGACATGCAACGCCTTGTCGAAGACATGCAGAGTGCGCTGTCTGCAGCGTTCGAGAGCGAAGAGTATCAGGCGCGACGCCGCGCCATCGAGAGCGAATTTCAGGAACGGCAACAAGCCAGCCTGATGGCGCTGCAAGAACAGGCCAAACAACGCAACTTGACACTGCTGCGCACCCCTTCCGGCCTGGCCTTTGCCCCGCTGAAGGGCGAAGAAGTGCTGCCGCCCGACGAGTACGAGAAGCTCTCTGACGAGGATCAGAAGCGCATCCAGGCCGATGTAGAGGTGATGCAAGAGGAATTGCAGAAGGTCGTCTCCAAGGCGCCGCGCTGGGAGCGTGAGCTGCGCAACCGGATGCGCGAACTCAATCGCGAGGTCGCCAGCATCGTTCTCAACGACTTGATTGCGGAACTGGCGGCAAACTATGCCAGTATGCCCGACGTATTGACCTACTTCGACGCCGTGCGCCAGGATGTCCAGGATCATCTGGGCGATTTCATGGTGGCGGGCGAGAAGCAGCAGCAGGCCGCTGACGGAGACAGCCCCGCCGCATTTGTCGATAACGTTTCGCCACTGCGCCGCTATCAGGTGAATCTGCTTGTCGATTCCGGCGATGCTCAGGGGGCGCCGGTGATCTACGAAAGCAACCCGACGTACACCAACCTGACCGGGCGCGTGGAGCAGATGGCGCAGATGGGCGCGCTCATCACTGACTTCACCCTGATCAAGCCAGGGTCGTTACACCGAGCAAACGGTGGCTACCTGATTCTGGACGCGCTCAAAGTGCTCTCAAACGCTTATTCTTGGGAGGGCCTGAAACGGGCGCTGGAGTTTGGCGAGGTGCGCATCGAGTCGGTGCTGCAAATGCTCAGCCTGACCAGCACCATCTCCCTGGAACCGGAGCCAATGCCGCTCAACGTCAAAGTGGTGCTGCTCGGCGACCGGATGCTCTACTATCTGCTGTCGCAATATGACCCCGATTTCAATGAACTCTTCAAGGTGGCCGCTGATTTCGCCGATGAGGTGGAGCGCACGCCAGAAACCCATCTCGCCTATGCCCAATTGCTGGCGTCGATTGCACGCAAGGAAGAGCTGCGCCCATTGGATCGCTATGCGGTGGGCGCCGTGATCGACCATGCGGCGCGGCTGGTCAGTGACAGCGAGCGGCTCACGGCCCAACTACAATCTATCGTCGACCTGTTGCAGGAAGCGAACTATTGGGCCGCCGAAGCTGGCGCCGATCTCATCAACATCGAACATGTCCACCAGGCCATCGACGCCCAGGTCTTTCGTCTTGACCGCGTCGCCCGCCTGATGCAAGACGAAGTGCTGCGCAAGACGATTCACATCGAGACCGACGGTGAAGCCATTGGGCAGATCAACGGGCTGTCGGTCTTGCAGCTTGGCAACTATGCGTTCGGTCAGCCGTCGCGCATCACCGCCACCGTCCGCATGGGGCGCGGCGATGTGGTCAACATCGAGCGCGAGGTCAACCTGAGCGGGCCGATTCATTCTAAGGGCGTCCTGATTCTGGCAAGCCTGCTCAACGCACGCTATGCGGCCGAGCAACCGTTGGCGCTCTCCGCCAGCCTGGTCTTTGAGCAGTCCTACGGCGGGGTCGAAGGCGACAGCGCTTCCTCCACCGAGCTATACGCCTTGCTCTCCGCGATCGGACAGATTCCCATCAAACAATCGCTGGCGGTCACCGGCTCGGTTGATCAGACCGGGCGCGTGCAGGCGATTGGCGGCGTCAACGAGAAGATCGAGGGCTTCTTTGACCTGTGCAAGGCGCGTGGGCTGACCGGCAACCAGGGTGTGCTGATTCCCGAAACCAATGTCAAGCACCTGATGTTGCGGCGCGATGTCGTAGAGGCGGTGCAAGCCGGGCAGTTCCACATCTACCCGATTGCGCACATCGACGAGGGGATCGAGGTGCTGACCGGTATGCCGGCTGGCGCAGCCGACAAACGCGGCAAGTATCCAAAGGGTACGGTCAACTATGCCGTGATGACGCGACTGGCGCAAATGGCAAAAAAGCGGCAGGCGCTCGAAGCGAAGGGTCGAGCGCAGAAGTCCCCCACGCCCGCCGACAAGCCAGAAGAACCCAAATTGGAATAAGATTCCGTCCCACGTTGGGCATGTGCTTGACGCCTGACGTGCGACGGCCTGACGCCTGACGTGTAACCCGTCACGTATCATCTACATGGAGCAGATCGCAATGAGCGCGGAAGTACGCGAGGCAACAAGCGCTGAACCGAACAACGAAACGGTGCAGACCGACTATATCCTGGTGGCGTTGGACGCGTCACCACACAGCACAGCGGCGTTAGTGGCGGCGGCGGAAGTGGCGGCGGCGCTGAAGCTGGAGTTGCGCGGGCTGTATGTCGAAGATATCAACCTGTTACATCTGTGCGGGCTGCCCTTTGGTTTGGAAATCGGCTCCTTTACTGCCAACCCGCGCCGGCTCGAACAGGCGCATATGGAACGCGACTTTCGGATTCAGGCATCATTGCTGCGTAAAATCATGGCCGACGTGGCCGGGCGACAACGCGTTTCCTGGTCATTCAAGGTTGTGCGCGGCGGCGTGACCCAGGAGGTGCTTGCGGCTGGCTCGGCGGCGCACATGGTCAGCCTGGGGCGCGTGGGCACGACGCCGGGCAAGCGCACCGGCTCCACCGCGCAGGCCGTCGTACGCAACACGCAGCGCCCCGTCATCGTACAAAGTGCGCAGAACGCGCTGAGCGGCCCCTTCACCGCCATCTATCTAGGCGATCCCTCCTCCGACCATGCCATTGAGCTTGCTGCCCAACTCGCCAAAGCACACAATGCCCACGTCGACGTCTTGATGCTCGGCCAAACCGAAGTGCAGGCCGACGCCCTGGCGCGGACTTTCGCCGATGCCGAAGTTGATGCTAAACTTTACACCATACCCTCCATCGAAGCGATGACCCACATCTTGCGCGAATTGAGCGTTGGCTCTGTACTGTTGCCAGCGCCACTCGCCACCTGGCTGGACGATATCTCGACGCCAGTGGTGGTGGTGCCATAAGCAACAGGTTGCCTCACCTTTTTCGCCGCAAAGGCTACAATGTTGCGAGTTGTTTGCTTCAGCATCACTCCCACCTGACAACGGGTGGGCATTGCGTAGCTCATCACCTCCAGCGTGACGGTGTTTTCACCCCGCAGCGCCCGGTTGGAAAGCAAACCACCAATGCTGCCCCTACCGGGTGCACACCTTGATGCACCAACGCTGCAATTCGCCTTGAACGCCCTCCTGGACCCGCCATTTCCCATCTATACAAACGCCTGCGCCGTGATATACTGAAAGAAGCTCCCCAAGCGCCGGATCTGTCGGCGTTACTTTTTGCCCAACCCCATTTATTGGGAAAGCGACTCAAACTATGAACTATCAGACACGCGCTCGACAACGTATGCTCGACAATTTCCTCAAAGCGATCGCCGGCGTCGCCCTTGTGGCGCTGGCCTGGGCATTGGTTCAGCCACCGACACTCCAGGCGCAAAATAGTGCGGCATTGCCAACACCTGAAGTTGTGCAACCCGATACGCCAACAGCAACAATGACGCCAGCTGCGCCTTCGGTGGTTGGTGCGCCGCGTCAGGGGCTAATCGTAGGCGGTGAACCAGCGGCGGTGGGAGAACTGCCCTGGCAGGTGGCGGTGCACCCAGGCCCATATCTCTGTGGCGGCACGCTGATTGCGTCGCAGTGGGTGGTGACGGCGGCGCACTGCGTCATCGACGACACTGGCGCAGTGATGGCCCCAGGCGACATCGAGGTGGTCGCCGGCGAGTACAACCGCAGCCAAAACGATGGCACTGAGCAACAACGCAACGTCACCGCCGTCTATGTCCATCCCGATTACGACCCGTTTGGCAGCAACGACAGTGACATCGCGCTGCTCCAACTGGCTTCTCCTGTCACGCTCGGACCAAGTGTGGGCGTTATCCCGCTCGTCTCCAGTCCAACACACGATGCCCTGGTGGCGCCCGGCGTGTCATCCCTGGTCTCAGGTTGGGGCGCTACCTCAGAAGGCGGCAGCACAGCCAACATCCTACAGAAGGTGCGCGTGCCAATCGTGAGCAACGCGACGTGCAACACGGCGTATGGTGGGGGCATCACGGCGAACATGCTATGCGCTGGTTTGGCTGCTGGCGGCAAGGATTCGTGCCAGGGCGACAGCGGCGGCCCGCTGGTCGTGCCCGATGGCGCGGGCTGGCGGCTGGCGGGCGTAGTCAGCTTTGGCAATGGCTGTGCGCGCCCCAACTACTATGGCGTCTACACACGCATCTCCAGCTTTACAACGTGGATCACGAGCCAGACCGGTGACCTGCCGACCCCTGCGCCAACCTCCACCCCGGCGGCGCGCGCCTATCTCCCTATGGTGCGAAAAGCGCCAACCCCAACCCCGACGTCGCCCCCTAATGTTGTGGTCAATCCGGGTTTCGAGCAGGGTCGCAACGCCGGCTGGCAGGAATACTCGGCCAATGGGTGGACATTGCTCATGAACAGCGGCTTCCCCACCGGCGTTTCACCGCACGGCGGGCAGTGGCTGACTTGGTTGGGTGGCGCCAGCAACGAGATTTCCTACATTCGCCAGAGCGTCACCATTCCAGCGAATGCGGCTATCCTGAGCTATTGGGCCTGGATTGCCTCGGCGGATTACTGCGGATACGACTTTGGCGGCATCATGATAAACTCCAACGTGGTGAATGTATTTGACCTCTGCCAGAGCACCTCCACCAGTGGGTGGGTGCGGCGCACGGTGAATCTCAGCGCCTATGCAGGGCAGACCGTCTGGCTACAACTGCGGTCAGAGACGGATGGGTCTTTGAACAGCAACCTCTTCATCGATGATGTAAGCCTCACGAACGTAGCCGCCAGCGTCAATGTCCCTGTCGAGCTGGCGTCACCGGCAGCAGCACACCTCACCGATGAGAAACAAGCATCTGTGGTTGAGCGCAGCGCCGCTGCTGCACCTCTTGAGACCCAATTGTGGGCGCCGCAGGACTCTGGACAGAAGTAGTGGAGGGCTGTCCGTACAATCCAGGTTCGCAGTGCAAACACGTGGGGATAGGCCACGTCTAGCCACCTATCCCCAACGCCTATCTATTTGTGCGCTGGACAAGATTGATTTTCAGGTTGAGATTAACGAAGGACGAATCGGCATGCACAGAATCCATAAGCTCGTCAGTATTGTGTTCGCTTCGCTCATGCCCCTGGCATCTGTACTACCTGTGTACGCCAACCCAACGCAGACCAATCACAACGAGCCTGAATGGCTCATCATGCTCTATCAAAACGCTGACGATGAGGTGCTGGAAGGCGACATCTTCACCGATCTCAACGAAGCGGAGCTGGTCGGCTCGACCGACGATGTGACGATCGTGGCGCAGCTGGATCGCTATGACGCAGGCTTCGACGGCGACGGCGACTGGACGACCACGAAGCGTTTCCTGGTGACACAGGATGACGACCTGACTGCGTTGGCCTCAGAAGAGATCGCAGACCTGGGCGAGATCGACAGCGGCGCGCCGGAGACGCTGGTCGACTTTGCGATCTGGGCAATGACAAACTATCCAGCGCAAAAATATGCGCTGATCCTTTCCGACCACGGCGCCGGCTGGCTTGGCGGCTGGAACGATGACGCACCCGACGAAGGCAGCAGCCTGACGATCAACGAGATCGACCAGGCGCTGGCGACTATTCTGGCCGAAACCGGCGTGGAACAATTCGAGTTCGTCGGCTTCGACGCCTGTCTGATGAGCCAGGTCGAGGCCCTGGTCGGGATTGCTCCCTACGCGCGCTACGCTGTTGCTTCGCAGGAAACCGAACCGGCGATCGGCTGGGCCTATTTCGCCTTCCTGAGCGACCTGGTGAAACGCCCAGCCCAGGACGGCAAGATGCTGGCAAAGAACATCGTCAGCAGCTACATCGCCAAAGACATCCGCATCCAGGATGATGACGCCCGCCGCGACTATGTGGCAGAGGTCTACGGCATTGAGGAAGAGGTCACGCCAGAAGAGGTCGCCGAAGCCGAAAGTCAAAGCGTCACCCTTACCGCCATCGATCTGGCCAAGATACCAGCGTTGGTCGACGCACTCAACGAATTCGCCTTCGCCTTGACGGAGGTCGATCCGGCGGCTGTAGCCCGTGCGCGCACCTATGCGCAATCCTTCGAGAGCGTCTTCGGCGAGGAAGCGCCTTCGCCTTACCTCGACCTGGGCAACTTTGCTGCGCTGGTTGCTGAATTCGCTGACTCAAAGCCGCTCAACACTGCCCTGCGCACGCTTAACAAGGCATACAAAGCCGCCATCCTTGCCGAAAAGCATGGCGCCGGGCGTCCCGGCGCCACTGGTTTCTCGATCTTCTTCCCGACGCCTGAATTGCTGGTTGCGGTCGGCACAGAGGAGAGCGAGGCGTCGTACACCGCATACGCCAGCCGCTTTGCCGGCGCCTCCCTGTGGGACGATTTCCTGGTCTTTCACTATACAAATCAGGACATCGACCCTGACGCTGTCGAACCGGCGTTGCTCGAGCCAGGGACGGCTGCCGAGGCCAATCTCGACGACTACGCTGCGCCGCTCTTGGCCGAGGAGACTGACCTGCCTGCACCGGGCATCGCCACCGATCTGAGCATGACGCCACTTGAAGTGAGCAGCGACAGTATCTCCGCCGATGAAACCGTACTGCTCAGCACGCAGATTACCGGCGAGGAGATTGGCTACATCTACATGGAGGTCTCGCGCTACGACGAAGAGAGCGAGACCTACATCGTCGAAGATATGGATTACATCGCCGCCGACGATACGGTGGAGTTTGACGGCATCTATTACCCGGCATGGACAGAGACTGACCTAGAAGATTTCATCTACGAGTGGGAGCCAACCATCTACACGCTCAACGATGGCGAGAACGAAGCCTTTGCCCTGTTCGAGCCGTCAGTCTATGGCGCCACCGATGAGGATGGTGAATACGATGTGCGCGGCGTCTACACCTTTGCGGACAGCGAGGAAGAACGCTACGCCACTATGAAATTCAACAGCGCTTTGGAGTACAAAGGACTGCTCACCTTCACCGGCGCCAATGGCACAGGTGCGCCGCGCGCCATGAACCCGCGCCCTGGCGACACCTTCACCATCATTGAGCAACGCTATGAACTTGACGATGCAGGCGAGTGGGTGGCCAACGACTATCTTGGCGACACGTTAACGTTCAGCAGCAAGCCCTTCACGGTGACTGCGTATGCGAGTTACCCTGGCGAGTATTCGCTAGGCATCATCGTCACCGACCTGCTCGATAACAGCGTGGCGGAGTACGCCACGGTGTATGTAACGGAGTAATGGAAAGCGACGCCAGAGAGACGGTCTAGATATTGCCAATGTTGGCGTCAGAGCGTAGAGATGCACCGAGAAATGCACCGAGCGCAAGTCGTAGGTCATCGCCTCCGGTGTGACGAGACGGCATGTTACACCGGAGGCGATGACCTACATGCAAACGCTTGCGCCACACATGCAGTAGACCCGGTGTAGGCACGGGTGCATTGCCAAGAGCATCGCTCTCCAGGTATAATCACAGTAGGCTTGCAGGGAGGTCGCGCCCGGTGGCAATGACCTGGCGGCGACACCGGCAGTTGAAAGGAGAATGCGCTTATGCTTTCTGGCACTTCGGTCAATGGCAATATGACGACGCGACGAAGTCGCGCGCACACAGCTTCTGTAAACCGGGCGGCTGCCGAAGTGGTGGAACCAATCGATGGTGAGGACAGGCCAGCGGCTTTGATGCCACCCACCAACGGCGCACATCCACATGCGACGACGCCTGAATTGGTCGAGTACGACTCGCTGCAAGAAGTGGTGGACGACACAACGCAGGCGTCGTCTACGTCCATCAGTTCCCCGCCAACGCTGGCGCCAGATGACAACCGCGCGTCCACCCTATGGGCGACGATTGCTCGCCTGAAGCCGCTGCCCACCGCCGACGGGCAGGATTGGATTCGCATCGAGCCATCAGATGAAGAACGGCATGCCGTCGAGGCGTTGTGGCAGCATCTGCCCGATACGCTCAAGCCTGAGCATCGCGAATTGATCGCGCGCGCGTATGTGCTTGCCAGTTACGCCCATCGGGCCACGCTGCGCGATAGCGGCGAGCCGTACATTACCCACCCCATCGCCGTGACGATCATCCTGACCGAGTTGCGCATGGATCCAGAAGCGCTGGCCGCCGGTCTGCTCCATGATGTTGCGGAAGACACCGAGTACGGCATCGACTACATCCGCACACACTTTGGCGGCACGATTGCCAAATTAGTGGATGGCGTCACCAAGCTCCAAAAAATCCAGGAGAAAAAGAGCAAGACCGACGCACCTGTTAGCAACCAGAAAGCGGAGTCACTGCGCAAGATGATGCTCGCCAGCATCGAAGACCTGCGCGTGCTCATCATCAAGCTGGCCGACCGACTGCACAACATGCGCACTCTTAGCGGCCAGAAGGAGCACAAGCGCCGCCGCATCGCCCGCGAGACGCTCGACTACTACGCCCCCCTCGCCAACCGTCTGGGCATCTGGCGCATCAAGTCCGAACTGGAAGACCTCAGCTTTCGCTATCTCAACCCGGCCAGCTACAAAGAGATCAAGAACACCATTCAGCAGAAGGAAAGCGACCGCCAGAAGCTGGTGATCCGCATCAAAGCTGACCTGGAACGCGCGTTGGCGGAGGCGGGCATTCCTGCACAAATTTATGGACGCCCCAAACACATCTACTCAATCTTTCGCAAGATGGAGCGTAAGGGCGTCGGCTTCGAGCAAATCTACGATGTGCATGGCTTTCGCATCATCGTCGAGACGGTGGCGCAGTGTTACGCCGTGCTCGGCGTCGTCCACACAATGTGGCACCCCATCCCTGGCGAGTTTGACGATTACATCGCCAACCCCAAAGACAACATGTACCGCAGCCTGCACACCGCCGTACGCATCAAAAAAGATGGCCGCCCGGTCGAAATCCAGATTCGCACCACCGAAATGCACGAAACCGCCGAGCTGGGCATCGCCGCCCACTGGCAGTACAAAGAACAGGCGCGCCACAGCGAAGACGTGCAGAAGAAGATCAACTACCTGCGCAAACTGATGTCAGAACCTCTGGCGCTGAGCGACTCCGACGAGTTCGTCGACGGCATGAAAACCGATGTCTTCAGCGACCGCGTGCTGGTCTTTACGCCCAATGCCGACATCATCGAGCTACCTGCTGGCTCGACGCCAATCGACTTTGCCTACGCCATTCATACCGAACTGGGGCATCGCTGTCGCGGCGCCAACGTCAACGGCAAGCTGGTGCCGCTTGACTACAAACTGCAAAACGGCGACCAGGTGGCGGTGATCACGGCGTCGCGTGGCGGCCCTAGCCGCGACTGGCTCAACCCTGACCTGGAGTTCGTCGCCACGCAGCGCGCCCGCAGCAAGATTCGCGCCTGGCTACGTCGTCAGAATCGCGACGAAAACATCCTGCGCGGGCGACAGGCGCTCGACAAGGAGCTGCGGCGCCTATCGGCCGACCTGAGCTTCGAGACGGTCAGCAAGCTCTTCCGCTATGAGGACCTGGATGACTTCCTGGCCGCCATCGGCTATGGCGACATCAACTCGCAGCACATCGCCACCAAAGTCATCGAGTACGAGCGCCGTGAGCAAGAACGGCTGGCAGCCAACGATTTCTTCACCTTTCACACCGGCCAGAACGCCGCTGACGCCGACGGTGGCTTCGACGGATTGCGCGTGCAGGGCGTCGAAGGGTTGCTCACCAATCTGGGCAGATGCTGCAACCCGGTGCCCGGCGACGCCATCGTCGGCTACGTAACCAAAGGACGCGGCGTCACCATCCACACGCAGAAATGCCCAAACATCAATCGTTTGCTCGCCCGTGACAGCGGGCGCATCATCGAAGTGGCATGGGCGACCAAACAGGGGAAGACTTACCCAGTCAAGATTCACATCAGCGCCTATGACCGTTCGGGATTGGTGCGCGACGTGGCCGCGTTGGTGGCCGATGAGCATGTCAACATGCGCAACATCGAGGCGGTCACAGGCCAGAAAGATAATCTAGCGGTGATCACCGCCACCCTCGAAATCCAGGATATTGCGCAACTGACTCGTATCATGACCAAGATCGAGCGTCTGCCCAATATCAAGGATGTCTTTCGGAAGATCAGTTGAGGCGCCTCTGGGAACCAGGTTTGACGCAATGACGCAGGGGAACGCTTACATTCTCAGGGGGTTGCGTTGCGCGTCTAGGCGCTCTGCGCCTATGCGTTGAATGTGGGAATCCTCAAACACCTCTCAGGCAACAAAGCGATAGCCGCGCCCGCGCACCGTCACAATGTAGCGCGGATTCGAAGGGTCCTGTTCAATGCGCTCGCGCAGCCAGCGCATATGCACATCCAACGTGCGCGTGTCCTCCAAGAAGTTAGTCTGCCAGATTTCTTGCATGATTTCTCGTCTTGACACCACCTCATTCCGCCGCTCCATCAAAATTTGGAGCAACGCGCACTGCTTGGGCGTCATGTGGTGCTCGCCCCTGGGTGTGATCACGATCCGATTGTGCAGGTCAAGGCTTACGTCACCCGCCTGAATCAGATAAGCGTTGCCACCTGTGCGCAACATGTCACCGATAGCGCCCTGCAAGGTGTGCACCGACACTGGGTGTGGAATGACCTTCTCGAAGTGCAACGTGGTGTCTGGCAACGGTGCATTGGTGACGGCGACCAGGCGCGCCGAGGGCCAGCGACAGGCAAGCTGTGCACAAAAACCGAGCCGTTCAGCCAGCCCGACAAACTCCACAACAGCAATTCCGGGCGCCTGGGCGCGCGCCGACAGGAACGCCGCCTTCTGATTGCTGACTAGCGTCCAGGTCAGCAGTGGCACATCCTGACGCGTGACGCTGTGCTGCACCTCATCCAGTACAGCCTGCAACGCTCTGTAATCTGACAATGGCAGCCGTCCACGCGCCACATAAAGCACGTGCACGATCTCATTGTTTTGGATCAAGTCACCACATCCGATGTTTCGCTGCGTTCAGGGTGTATTGATTGGAGCCACCTTGATTATAGCGCAGGGACCCGAATCCATGCAACGGCAAATTTCCGTGCAAATGGCCCGTCACTGGCTGCGCGCTCGAAGCGCGCCGGACTGTGCAACGCATGGCGCGGCGCCTGCCGGAAAACGACAGCTTTTCCTGCAGACGCCGCAACGATGAGGATTATTCCATTGCCTCCAACTCGTCGATCATCTCACTGATCACGTCGAAGCCGCCCTGCCAGAACGCCGGGTCGGTGATGTCGACGCCTGCCTCGCGCAGAATCTGCTCCGGGTGCGCCGAGCCACCGTAGGCCAGCAGCTTGAGATAGCCCGGTTTGAAGGCGTCGCCCTCTTGCTGATAGCGGCGATAGAGCGCCAGCACCAGCAACTGCCCGAAGCTGTAGGCGTAGCAATAGAAGGGGGTGTGGTAGATGTGCGGGATGCTGACCCACTCGTATTGAAACTCCGGTGCGATCTCCACGCTGTCGCCGAACTGCGTGCGCAGATTCTCCATGTATAGCTCGTTCAGGCGGTCGGGCGAGGCGTTATCGAGGATCGCCTGGTGCGCCACCCGCTCGAAGAGCACGAAAAACGCCTGGCGCATCACCGTCGCGTACATGTCGTCGACTGAGGACGCCAGCAACTCACGGCGCACCAGCGCGTCCGACTCCTCCTTGAGCAGGCGCTCGGTGAGCAGGATTTCTGCAAAAACCGATGCAGTTTCCGCCAGAGGCAGCGACGAATGTTGCGTGAGCATCGAGTGATGCTCCGCCAACATGCTGTGCAGCGCGTGGCCGAGTTCGTGCGCCAGCGTGGCGACATCGCGCACCTTGCCCGTGTAGTTGAGCAGCACGTAGGGCGTCACGTCCGGGCGCACGGTGGCGCAGAAGGCGCCGCCGCGCTTGCCTTTGCGCGGCTCGCTGTCGATGTGGTTTTGGTCGAAGACGCGCTGCACCTGCGCCGCTACGGTCGGGTCGAAACGGCGGAAGGTGTCGAGCACCAGCGCTGCGGCTTCGCCGTACTCCATCTTGCGGTCGGAAGCAGCCAACGGCGCGTAGATGTCGTAGCGGCGCAGTTTCTCCACGCCTAGCCACTTTGCCTTGAGCCGAAAGTAGCGATGGAAAACCGGCGCATTGCGCTGCGCCACCGCCAACAACGCATCGACGGCGGCGTCGGGCACATCGTTGGCGACATTGCGCACCGCCAGCGGCGAGGCATAGCCGCGCAGTTGCACCTGCTCGTTGTACCAGTCGCGTACACGGTTGTTATAGATTTGCGCCAAAATCTTCGCCTCGCCTGCGTAGACGCGGTAGAGTTCCTGGTAGGCGGCGGCGCGCAGGTCAGGGTCAGGCGAGTAGACATACGCCATCAGCCCATCGCGCGTCAGCGTCTTCTCCTCGCCATCGACGGTGAGCTTGAACTCCAGCCGGCTGGTGAGCATCGTGTAGACTGTCATCAGCCCTGCCATGCCGTCGGCGTCTTTGAGGTTGATGATTTGTTCGGACTTCTCGTCCAGGGTGTACGGTTTGGTGCGGCGCAGGTCTTCGAGATAAAAGCGGTAGTCAGGCTCAGCGATCGGGTCAGGCAGTAGCTGCGCCGCCGCATCGTCGTCCAGCCCCTTCCACCAGAGGTCGAAGAAGAGCAGCCGGTTCTGAATGCTGGTCATCACCTGCTGCATCCGATTCTGGAAGGTGATGGCTTCGGTCGATTGGGTGTCGGCGGAGAACCAGAGCATCCCGTAATAGCCGAGCGTCCACGCCTTGCGGATGATCGACTCTTGTCGACGCACGGCGGCTAACACATCGTCGCCGCTTACTGCGCTGCTATCCAGGTGGGCGCGCAGTCCCTCGAACGCGCCGACTTCCTCTTCAATGTCCGCCAGCCGCGCCGCAATCTCGCTTTCAGATGGCGCTGGCAGCAACTCGGACAAATCCCAGCCAGAAAGTTGATATGGTTTCGTCATGAATGGTTGTTCCAAAATAGAGATTGGGAGATTAAGAGATTAAGAGATTGGAGATTGGAGATTGGAGATTAGAGATTGGCTGACGCCGGTGCGATGAGGCCAACCACTCCCTAATCGCTCAATCTCCCAATCTCCAATCTCCAATCTCCAATCTCTAAAATCTCAATTCGCCATCCTGCGCAACACGGTCTGCAGGATGCCGCCGTTCTTGTAGTAGTTGACCTCGACGGGTGTGTCGATGCGGCTGATCACCTTGAACTCGGTGACGGCGCCGCTCTGTGAAGTGGCGCGCACCGTGATTTCCTGCCCCGGATACATTTCTTCGCCAAGACCGAGGATGTCGTAGGTCTCGAAACCGCTCAGGCCCAGGCTCTTGACGCTCTCGCCCGGCTTGAATTGCAGCGGCAGCACGCCCATGCCGACCAGGTTGCTGCGGTGGATGCGTTCGAAGCTCTCGGCGATGACGGCGCGCACGCCCTGGAGCAGCACACCCTTCGCCGCCCAGTCGCGGCTGGAGCCAGTGCCATACTCCTTGCCTGCCAGCACAATCAGCGGCGTGCCGTCCTGCATGTACTTCTCGGCGGCATCCCAGATCGCCATCTTCTGCATCGTGGGGATGTACACCGTGTCGCCGCCTTCCTCGCCGTCGAGCATCTGGTTCTTGATGCGGATGTTGGCGAAGGTGCCGCGCATCATGATCTCGTGGTTGCCGCGACGCGAGCCGTAGCTGTTCCACTCTTCGCGCGGGACGCCGTGCGCCTCCAGATAGCGCGCCGCCGGGCTGTTGCGGGCGATGTTGCCGGCAGGGCTGATGTGGTCGGTCGTCGTGCTGTCGGGCATGACGGCAAGCACGCGCGCGCCGACGATCGGTTTGACGGGTGGCACTTCCCGCGTGATGGTGAAGAAGGGCGGTTCCTTGATGTAGGTGCTGTTGGGGTCCCACTGGAAGAGTTCGCCGCCCGGCACGCGGATGTTGTTGAACTGCTCGTTGCCGTCGAAGACGTTGGCGTACTGTTCGCGGAACATCTCCGGCTTGAGCGCGCGGCGGATCGTGCGCTGAATCTCCTCCTGCGAGGGCCAGACATCGCGCAGGAAGACCGGATTGCCGTTCGGGTCGTAGCCGAGCGGTTCGGTCGCCAGATCGATGTTGACGGTGCCGGCGATGGCGTAGGCGACGACCAGCGGCGGCGAGGCCAGGAAGTTGGCGCGCACATCCGGGCTGACGCGCCCCTCGAAGTTGCGGTTGCCCGAAAGCACGGCCGCCGCCACCAGATCACCCTGCTTGATCGCCTTGCTGATCGGCTCCGGCAGAGGTCCGCTGTTGCCGATGCAGGTGGTGCAACCGTAGCCGACGGTGTGGAAGTTGAGCGCTTCCAGGTAAGGCGTCAAGCCAGCTTCGTCGAGATAGCGCGTCACCACCTTGGAGCCGGGCGCCATGCTCGCCTTGACCCACGGCTTGACATCCAGCCCGCGTTCGACCGCCTTCTTTGCCAGCAGACCGGCGCCGACCATGACGCTGGGGTTGCTGGTGTTGGTGCAGGAGGTGATGGCAGCGATGACAACGTGGCCGTGCTTGAGCGTAAACTCGCGCCCCGCAAAGTTGACCTCCACGGCAGCATCCAACGCTTCCCGCTCCAGCCCGTAGCCGCGCGGCCCCACCGGCGCAGTCAACGCCGTGTTCCACATCTGCTTGACGCTGTCGAGATCGATGCGATCCTGCGGGCGTTTGGGGCCAGCCAGTGCGGGCTTGACCGTGCTCATGTCGAGTTCGAGCGTGTCGGAGAACTCCGGGTCGGGCGTGTCGGCGGTGTGGAAGAGTCCCTGCTCCTTGCAGTAGCGCTCCACCAGTTCGACCAGTTCCTCATCGCGTCCGGTGCCGACCAGATAGCGCAATGTCTCCTCATCAACGGGGAAGAAGCCCATCGTCGCACCATATTCCGGCGCCATGTTGCCGATGGTGGCGCGGTCGGCCAGGCTCAGTTTGCTCATACCGGGGCCGTAGAACTCGACAAACTTGCCGACGACGCCCTTCTTGCGCAGCATCTCGGTGACGCGCAGCACCAGGTCGGTGGCGGTGGCGCCTTCGGGCAATTCGCCGGTCAACTTGAAGCCGACCACTTCGGGCATGAGCATGTAGATCGGCTGCCCCAACATCACCGCCTCGGCTTCGATGCCGCCGACGCCCCAACCGAGCACGCCCAGACCGTTGATCATCGTCGTGTGGCTGTCGGTGCCGACCAGTGAATCGGGGTAGGCGACAGTCTCGCCATTGGTGCGCGTCTGCACAACTTTGGCCAGGTACTCCAGGTTGACCTGATGCACGATGCCGGTGGCGGGTGGCACGACGCGGAAGTTGTCGAAGGCTTCCTGTCCCCATTTCAGGAACTCGTAGCGCTCGCGGTTGCGCTCGAATTCCAGCTCGGCGTTGTATTGCAACGCCAGCACGCTGCCGAATTGATCGACCTGCACCGAGTGATCGATGACCAGATCGACCGGCACGAGCGGATTGACCTTCTTGGGGTCGCCGCCCATGCGCGCCATGGCGTTGCGCAGCGCCGCCAGATCAACGACGCTGGGCACGCCCGTGAAGTCCTGCAAAATCACGCGCGCCGGCTTGAAAGGAATCTCGACCTTGCCGGCTGTGTCAGGCCCCCAGTTGGCGATCGTCTCGACCGCTTCTTTGGTGATTTCAAAGCCGTCGGCTTGGCGCAGCGCGGCTTCGAGCAAGATGCGGATCGAGAAGGGCAGGCGGGCAATGTTGAAGCCATGTTTTTCAAGTGCGGAAAGGCGATAGATGACAGCTTTACCGCTGCCAGTGTCGAAGGTGTCTTTGGCGTCAAAAAAATCTTGTACAGCCATGAGCGAATCCTTTCTTTGGTTGATGCCAGCATCACCATGTGCCGGACGGTGTCGTCGTTACACTGGAGTATCGAGTCAAAGGCAGATAGCTAATGATACCAAGAAGCAAAAGGATAGACCTAACCTGCATCGTAGCAGGTTGTAATAATGCGCAGCAATGTCAGACATCAGGCTTACCTAATCCACAGGGAAACCAGATATTTCCGTAAAGAAAATTCTTTCATATAACAAAATTGAAAAGTAAATAACCATTAGCTGACGAAAAGACAGTAAAAAGAAAGTAATTGCTGGCAATTTTCCATGTACGCTGTGGGCATGAAAGTAAACGTTCACAATACGAGAGACAGAATCGAAGGAGCGACTATGCACAAGCGCTTGACGACAGGAATGAACAAAGCGACGGTGCACACAACATTGGCAATGATGCTGATGCTGGTGCTGGCGGCGTGGACAACCACGCCGGCCATGGCAGCGCTTCCGCCGCAGCCAACCTATGGAACTGCCGTGGTCGATGGCGCTTACGCTGAGTGGAATCTCACCGACGACTTCTTTGCATCTATGCACCGCGCGGCGAAGCCGGAGAAACCGATTGAATCGACGCTGTACGTGCGCTATGACTGCGCGACCTCGACGGGGTATGCACTGGTGCTGGCGCAACCGGGCGTCGATGTGTTGATGTCGTCGAACGACGCCTTTGTCAAGCTGGGCAATAGCACCAAGCTGGTGGATGGCAACTCCGCCACCTTTGCCTGGGTGCAGCCGAACGCACAGACCGGGCGCGCACAGGGTTGGGAGGCGTCTTTCAGCCTGGCGCCGGGCGGCTATGCGAATCTGAATGTGCATACACAGGTTTATCACAATGGATCGCAGACCTCGGCTGTGGTTGACCGCGCCATTCCGATCTTGATTGAGTGCCCGACGGAGACGTCAACACCGACGGAGACATCAACACCGACGGAGACGCCGGGAGCGCCAACACCGACGCTGACGTGCGATCTGGTCACCGTTGATTATCATCGACCACTCACCAATGGCGATCACATCAACATGACGATTCAGGGCGGCGCCAGCGAATTTCAGGTGAACGCCTATGTCGACTTGAATATTGCAGGTGGCTACAATGGTCTAGGACTTCGTATCAGCGATGGTGCAACACACCCGCTAACTCAGGCGGAAGTGGCCTCCGGTGTGATCGCATGGTCGTACCCAACCCATGCCAGCGTCGTCGCGCTCCACGGCGCGCCATTTCAGATCACTTTCCTTCAGGCCAATCAGCATGACAGCTGGCCCGCGCTGTCGTGTGGGAGCGAGCCAACGCCGACTGCGACCACTACGCCGGAGCCGACGCCCAGCGCCACGCCATCACCTACCCCGACCTTGACCGGCCCGTCCTTTGGCAGTTGCTACAACCCGGAGGAACGGGTCTTCAAGCTGACAGTTGTGAACAAAGCGTCGATTGCCGCCTACATCGGTTACGACATCTACGGGCGGGCAAATTCGTTCGTCAACCTGGGCCGCTTCGAAGCCGGCGAGACAAAGGTCTTCACCGTGCAACAAGAAGGCACGCTACGCAAGTTTATCAGCTACGATGGGGAGCAGTGGCAGCAAAAAGGTGGCACGCATGTGTTGAGCGTTGCCGGCCACACAGCCAACAATCTGCTCTGCAAAGGCAGCGTCTCCGCTTGCAAGTTTGAGGACAAGAACGCAAATGGCGTGCAAGACGCTGACGAGCTGTCGATCAGCGACTGGACCATGTCTGTCTACGCTGGCACAGTCGAGGAAGGCGAACAACCGATCGCCAGTGGCGTCACGAATGCGGACGGCTTCATCACCTTTGAGAAACTTCCACCTGGTCAGTACACCGTCTGTGAGGGTTCGGTCGAAGGCTGGCTGCCCACGATTGGTCTCTGCCAGTCAGTCACCGTGCTCAGCGAGCAGGAGACAAGCGTCACCTTCGGCAACGTGCGCGGCGGGCGCATCCTCGTTGACAAGGTCACCGATCCGGCGAACGCCGACGACCTCTTCACCTTCAACCTGAGCAAGGGCGCGGCGACAATTACCTTCACGCTGACCGATGCCAGTACACCCTTTGATAGCGGATTCCTCTTTCCGGGCGCCTATTCGATCAGCGAGCTTGCAAGCGCAGGTTGGGCGCTGACCGATGTGACCTGCGTGAGCGTCAATGAAAATGCCAGCGTTTCCAACCTGCCAAACCCCTTGACGATCAGCCTGCAGCCAGGACAGGTAGTGCAGTGCACCTTCACCAATACGCAGGAGCCGACGCCCACCGACGCGCCGCCCACCAACACGCCGGAGCCGACGCCCACCGACGCGCCGCCCACCAACACGCCGGAGCCGACGCCCACCGACACGCCGCCCACCAACACGCCGGAG
>DMDA01000125.1:81901-83576 GCA_003451595.1 Chloroflexota bacterium
CCAACACGCCGGAGCCGACGCCTACCGACGCGCCGCCGACAGCAACCCTCATCAGCGCCTGCATTGTTGGCGAAACCGACAGTTGGCATTATGAGTGGACGGTCACGGTCAGCCGAGATGGCGCCTATATCGTGCGCTTCCTCGACCTCAACGGCAGCCCGGTAGCGGGCGGTGAGGTTGCACTGTGGGGCAACACACCGACGCCCTTCACCTACGCAGGGGATGTGGCTGCGCTAGGACGCGTCGAAGTGCTCTTTGGCGCAACTCTGTTGGCGGTCGACAATGGCCCCTTCACAAGCTGTGCGCCGCCGCCAGTCGTCGGCAGCCTGACTGTAACAAAAGTGGTCGTGTGGAATGAGGTCGAAGTGACGCCAGTGGCCTTTACCATTTGCATTCAAGGACCATCTTTCCCCGACGGGGCTGAAGCTGACGCCTGCACCACCTTTGGGGAAGACGGCGGCGCTCATACCTGGCCGAACTTGACGCCAGGAACTTACGTAGTCAGAGAAATCGGCGTTGACACCGATCGGTGGACAGTTGTGGGCAGCGGGGCCAACATCAATGTACTCGCCAACACCGAAGCCACCCACACCATCACCAACACCGCAATCAACGTAAGTGGTGAGGGAGAGGCGCCCACCGCCCTTGCCCCCGAAGACGAGCCACTGATCGGCGTCTCGCAGCGGGTCTTCTTGCCGACCGTGTTGCGGTAGCCTCCATACTCAAGCAGACAAAATTAGACGTGGCGACCAGGACGGAGTGCGCACTCCGTCCTGTCTTTTCCCAGTGTTTGGTTACTCACACGGATGGCGTGAATTACCTTATACACGCATATCCACAAGTATTTTTTGCTATTTTCTGTCAGCCAACTGCAAGGTCATTTTCTCTGACTTGCGCTTAGGATAGAAAGCACTCACAGCCCGATAACAAGGCAATGGTGACTCGATGCCAGAACCAGAGACGCAATCTATTTTATGTCGATTGCGTAATCTACTTAGAAGCGTCTTGCCACTATCTAGTATTTGGGTATGATTAGGCGCACAAGTCACCGGGGATCATTTTCGATTCAACAGGAGGAACAGGGATGGCTGGTTTGATGGATGTGGCATTGCGTAGACATCGTCCGCAACGGTTACTGATGATTCTGGGCGTGGTAGTGTTGCTGAGCCTGCTGCTCGGTGCAACGGCCTCGGCGCAACAAGGATCAACGCCCACCTATGTGCATGTATACCTGGACAAACAATGGCTCGGCACTCAGGGACTGCCGTCAGGTCTGCAAACATTCACGATTACCGGCTCCTGGAGCGCCGGGCCGAACGGACCGACCAGTTCGGCGGTGTGCACCTACGTAGCGAATCAACTCACGTGCACCTACACGTCAACGATCACCGATCCGAATTATCCTGGCGGGTTCAACGGCATCGGTTTGGTGGTGCCCTACGGCCAGCAATACACCATCACCGAAAGTGGCCTGCCTGCAGGTTGGCAGGCGCAAGCTGGCGCCGGCACATTCACGGCTGCTTTCAACCAGTACTGTGACTTCAGCTACGAGAACGGCGCGCCAACCAATCCAGATGACGACTGCCAGCACACAGTTGTCAACGCGCAGACTCCCACAGTGGCAGTGGTGAAGACGGCGACCACGACGTACACGCGCACCTATGCGTGGGAGATG
>DMDA01000086.1:0-1458 GCA_003451595.1 Chloroflexota bacterium
AGATGTAGTACGGTCTCGTGGGGTCGGAGATGTGTATAAGAGACAGTCACGTGGCATTGGGCGTGGGGCATCAGGTGGGGAAGATTCGCAAGCTGGCGCGGCTGCTCGGGTTGGAACTGGCCGTGGTCGGGTAAGTCTTCGACAGAAAGGAATCCCCATGAAACGGGTTGGCTTTGTGCTCAAAGTGAAACAAGACAAGATCGAGGAATACAAAGAACATCATCGCCACGTCTGGCCCGAAATGCTCGAGGCGCTGCGGGCGACGGGCTGGCATAACTATTCCCTTTTTATGCGCGAGGACGGCTTGCTCTTCGGCTACTTCGAGACGCCGCACGATCTGGCGACTGCGGCAGCAAAGATGGCGGAGACTGAGGTCAACACGCGCTGGCAAGAGTTCATGGCGCCCTACTTCGAGTCGCCCGACAACGCACGCCCGGATCAGATGCTGGTGGAGTTGGAGGAAGTCTTTCATCTGGACTGATCCAAAGCCGGGGCGAGGTTTGCTGCGTAGGTCATCGCCTCCGGCGTGACATTGAAGTTGTCACAAATAGACTTCGGTAACCGTAGGTTCGGCTTCCAGCCGGACGCCTTTGGCGGGACACGCAGTCACGCCGGAGGCGGTGACTACTTATCTACTCTTATCCACTGAAAGATGCTTGACATGCCCGCTGATACCCTGTTTGACAACTTTGCGTCCCCGCCGAAGGCATTTTCGCCGGTCCCGATCTGGTGGTGGAGCGGCGAGAGGATTGAGCGCTCACGACTGCGCTGGCAGCTCGAACGCTTTGCCGAAGGCGGCGTCTACAATTTGATCGTGCTCAACCTGGCGCCGACCAGCCCACTCTATGGCTCCGACCCGGACGATCCGCCCTTTTTGTCCGAGGCATGGTGGGAGTTGTTCCTGGGCATGTGTGAGGATGCGCGCGAGCTGGGCGTCTCGATCTGGTTCTATGACCAGATCGGCTTTTCGGGCGCCAACTTTCAGGGTCAGGTGGTGCGTGAAAACAGCCGCTTTGCCGGGCAGTGGCTTGACAGCGTTGTCTATGAAGGCAACGAACCGGCTGAACTGATCTGCCCGGCGGAAGGGACGCCGCTTGCTGCTGCGGTCACGCGGCTGGACGACGATGGTGAGCCGGTCGGCGCGCTGCAGCCGTTGGCGATTGACAATGGGCGGGTGACGGTGGCAGGCGGTCAGCGCCAGCGCGTGCGGCTTGTCTATGCCGTGCGCCGCGGCTTCGACTATTTCAGCGTTGAGGGCTGCGCGCGTCTGCTCGACATGGTGCACGGGGAATTCGAGCGGCGTGCAGCTCATCTCTTTGGCGACGTGATCGTCGGCTCGTTTCAGGATGAACTGCCGTCGTTGGCTTCATGGGGCGAAGGCTTTGCCGACGCGTTTCGTGCACAGAAGGGGTATGACCTGATCCCGCGCCTGGTGGAGCTGTGGGATGGTCGCGGCGA
>DMDA01000086.1:1739-2246 GCA_003451595.1 Chloroflexota bacterium
GGCAGCGACCATCATGGCGAGGCGAAGATTCACAGCTCGCTCGCCCATCTCTACGAACGCCCGCGCGTCTGGATCGAGTCCTTCCACAGCAGCGGGTGGGGCGGCACGCTGGAGGAGACCTTCGACTGGCTGCTGCCGTGGCTGCGCGCTGGCGCCACGCTCTATGATCCGCACGCTGTCTACTACAGCACGCGCGGCGGCTGGTGGGAATGGGCGCCGCCCTCAACCTGTTGGCGGCAACCGTACTGGCGCCACTACGCGCACTTCGCCAACGCTGTCAGCCGGCTTTGCTATGTGTTGAGCCAGGGCCATCACGTCTGCGACATTGGCGTGCTCTTCCCCACCACGACGGTGCAGGCAGGGCTGCTCGCTGATCCCAAAGGCATTGTACTGGCCGACGCACAGGCGGCGCATGACGCTTACGAAAAGCTGGTCGGCAGCATGTTCTGGCAGAATATGCGCCCGGGCGTGCTCGACCGCGACCGCCGCGACTACGATGTGCTCGAC
>DMDA01000086.1:2478-2838 GCA_003451595.1 Chloroflexota bacterium
CCGCTTGCAGCAGATGTTCGCCGATGGGCGCGCCCGCCACCTGGACGATGTCGAGGCGCTGCCTGATGCGCTGGCGGACCTGCCGCGCATTGTGGATGCACCTGTGCCGACGCTGCACCGGCGCATCGATGGGCGGGATGTTGTCTTTGCACCGGCGGCGGCGCCCTACGCCACGCGGCAGGCGCCGAATCGATCGTGGCTGGATGTGGCGTACACCTTTGATCCAGGCGACTATCAGCGCGGGATGCGCGTGACGATGCGCGGGGTGCACGGCGCGCCGGAACTCTGGGACGCTTTCACCGGCACGCGACGCACGCTGCCGCCGGTCGAGGAGAGCGCCGATGGCGTCGTCGTTGAGAT
>DMDA01000086.1:3073-3852 GCA_003451595.1 Chloroflexota bacterium
GAGTGGACGGTCACTCTCGAACCGACCATCGACAACCGCTACGGCGACCTGGCGCGACCGGCGCATCCGGGCGCACTGCCGGTGCAGACCTGGCGCTTCCAACACCGCATGGAAGCGACCGGTCAGGACGGGGTAGCGGCGGGCTGGCATTCTGGTGTATGGTCAGACGCACAAGTGGTCACAGCTACGTTTGGGCCGCAAGGGTGGTGGATAGGTCCGCTGGCCGCCGAAACTGCCCCTGCGCCGTTGCCTCCATCTAGTGACGGGAGCGTTGCGCTGCCTGCCGAGGGCTGGCAGCCAGTCGTCTACTCGGCGTCGCGCGGCGTCATGCGCGACCCGATTCATCTCCCGACGCTAGGGCCAAAGGGGCATGTCCCCGAAGAGTTTCTGGTATTTGGGCGCGTGCTGGCGGGGCAGGCTGTGCAAGTCCGCACTGGTGTTTGGATGGAAGAAGCGGCTGATCTGACCTTTGCGCTTGGCGCGCCAGCGGCAAAGCAGCTTTGGATCAACGGCGCCGCAGTGACCGGCGCGACGTCCGGCTATTTGTGGCTGGCGCCTGTGCGGCTTCGAGCGGGTTTCAACAGCATCGAATTTCGTCTCACCGCAGAGCAGAACTTGAATCTGCGCGCGGCGTGGGCGCTGGTGCGGGCGCCAGCGCGCTATGCTCGCCCTGAATGGATGACCACCGCGGACGAACCGGTGCTGCATTCACAATTGAGTTTTTCGTGCGACATTGACATCCCCTTCACACCTGCATATGCCACGTTGCAGGTTGGCGC
>DMDA01000086.1:4060-4998 GCA_003451595.1 Chloroflexota bacterium
CAGCCCTATCCGGTGTCCAACTTCCGGCAGGGGCGCAACCGGATTGAGCTGGAGATGCAGGATGGCGGGCGCAAGGCGGCGATGCTGGCGGATGGCATCGCGGTCAGCGTCGATGGTCACCGCTTCACCTGGAGCAGTGGGCCAGGCTGGCAGGTGAGCCGGGATCATGCGCCAGCCACACCAGTGCAGCTGCGCCGCCGCCAGTGGGCGGACATGATGTACGATTTTGTCAACGCCATTTTCGTCGATATGGACCCGGCGTTCTCGCATCTGTGGCGGCGACCGCATCCGTTGCCGCAAGCCGCGTGGCTGGAAGATGAACCGGCTGATGACACCGTCGTTGCGGTGGAGACGGACCCCTTTGGCGGGGTGACGCGCGTCGAGTGGCTGCGCTGGCGTATACCGCCCGGCGTGCAGGAAATGAGTATCCCCGTCGCTGGACGCGCACGTCTCTGGATCGACGGTGTTGAACAGCCGATCGACGCGCAGGGCGTCGTACGTCTTGGCGAAGAACCGACGGCGACGCGCGTCGCCGTTCTGCGCGTCGAGACTGCGCGCGGCGACAGTGGTGGGCGTCTGTTGCGCGGTCCGGTCAGCTATCGAACTGGCGAAGGGCGTATGCGGTTCGGCTTGTGGGCGGAGCAGGGACTGGAGAGCTACGCGGGCGGCGTGCGCTATCGCACGCACGTTGCGCTGGATGTGCTGCCAGAGGGCAAGGTCTGGCTCGACCTGGGACGCGTGCGCGGCACGGCGGAAGCGTGGGTCAACGGGCGTAGTGTGGGCGTGCGTGTGCTCTCGCCCTATCGTTTCGATGTCACTGCAGCGCTGATGGCTGGCGAGAATCAGATCGAGGTGCTGGTCTTGAACACGCTGGCGCCCTATCTGGACGTGCAAAGCCCGACGTTCTACGTCTTTCCCGGTCAGTGCGACTCGGGGCC
>DMDA01000086.1:5217-15333 GCA_003451595.1 Chloroflexota bacterium
TTATTTGCCTCTTGCAAGCGGATTGACGCCGAACTCAAAGTGTGTTACAGTACTCGCAATTTCCCAGATCGAAAGCAATAGTTGTTTGTTCGCAACCAAAAGACAATGATTCGCTTGGCTTTCCGCTTCTAGCAACGGTAAAGAGTGTCCACGCTGCGACCACACGTTGTTGATTGGACGCTAACTTCGTACGTAGCCAAGCGCGGTGTGTGTTGCCCACCAGGAAAATTTTTCTGCGTGCTCAATCATCAGGAGTGGAGGCGCAGAAAATTTCCCTGTCCACCATATCCATTTCGTGAGTTTGTCAACAAGGAGAGGAGTCTCATGAGAAAGGTGAAGTTTGCGAGTTTGCTAGTCATTCTGATGATGCTGTTGGCAGCATGTGGCGGCGGTGCGCCAGCTGCTGAAGCCCCTGCCGC
The DNA here is from genome assembly GCA_003451595.1 of Chloroflexota bacterium. Classification (GTDB taxonomy): domain Bacteria; phylum Chloroflexota; class Anaerolineae; order Caldilineales; family Caldilineaceae; genus Caldilinea. The sequence goes on from DMDA01000086.1 coordinate 5,637, forward strand.
TGAAGCTCCTGCTGCTGAAGCTCCTGCCGCAGCCGCTCCTGCTGAGGCAGTCGCCAAGGAAGCGCCGATGCTGGCTGAAGCTGTTGCGGCTGGTACGTTGCCTCCGCTAGAGGAGCGCCTGCCGAAAGTGCCTTTTGTCGTGGGACCTGGGGTGTTGCTCAGCGAAGCGAACGTGCCGAACTGGGCGCCAGGGCAGTATGGCGGCACGCTGAACACTGCCCACAGCGTCGCCGACTGGGCGCCGGACGTCTTCGTCATGCTCAACGAGCCACTGCTGTCGGCGCCTGATCTGAGCGTGCAGGGCATTCGCGGCAATGTGCTGGAGAGCTTTGAGGTGAGCGACGACAACACGGTCTTCACCTTCAAGATGCGTGAGGGGTTGAAGTGGTCGGATGGCGTGCCCGTGACAACGGAGGATGTGCGTTTCACGTGGGAGAACATCTACGGGAACGAGAAACTCTTCCCGAACGGCGTGCCTGCACGTTTCCGCACGGGCTATGACCCAGGCGGCGATCCGATGACGCTTGAGATTCTGGACGACTACAACTTCAAGCTCACTGCAACCAAACCTTACGGTGGCTTCTTGCGCAACATCACCATCGAAGGTTGGAACGGGTACACGGTGCTGATCAATCCCAGTCATGTCCTCAAGAAATGGCATCCAGATTTCACGCCCATTGAGGAGATGAAGGATGAACTTGCAAAGAACAACTTGACCGATGAATGGTGGACGTTGTTCACGAGTCAGAAACGATGTGAGAACTGGCACGTCACTGCGGATCGTTGCATCGGGTACCCCACGCTGAACCCCTGGATTTCTGTCCCGTCCGAAACCACCGGCGTCAAGGTCTTCGACCGCAACCCTTACTATTGGAAAGTTGACACCGAAGGCAAGCAGTTGCCGTACATCGACCGCATCGTTTCGGTGCAGGTGGAAGACGTCGAGATGGTCAATCAGCGCGTGCTGAATGGCGATGTTGACTTCCTGCGCGAGAGCACAGGGTTGGTGAAAGTGCCGCTTTACAAGGAGAACGAGGAGCGCGGCGGTTTCAACACCGTGTTGACCGACATGCACGTGGATTCCAGCATCCTCTATCTGAATCAGACCTTCAATGACGAGACATGGCGCAAGGTGGCGCAGGACCTGCGCTTCCGCCAAGCCTTGAGTCTTGCCATCAATCGCGATGAGATCATCGAGAGTGTCTACTACGGCTTTGCCAGCAAGCCCCTGGTGAGCGTCGGCGAAGAATTCTCGGAATACAACGTCGAGAAAGCTAACGCGCTTCTCGATGAGATGGGGCTGACCGAGCGCGACGCCAACGGTATGCGTATGGTCGATGGCAAGCCCTTCTCGATCCTGCTCGAACATGGCGCTCATGCACCAGACCTCTCGCCAGTCGCAGAGTTGCTTGCCGAGCAATTCAAGGATGTCGGAATTGATCTGCAGGTGAAGCAGATCGACCCGAACCTGTGGGCGCAGCGCCGCGATGCCAATGAATTGATGGCGACAGTCTTCTGGGGACATGACCAGGGCTGGGATAGCGACTACAGCGGCAACGCCATGGATCGCGTCGGTCGCGCCTGGCAACTCTGGTACAACACGGGCGGCGCTGAAGGTGAAGAACCGCCCCAGTGGGTCAAGGACATGTATGCATTGGACGCTGCGCGGTGGAGTTCCGTCTCTGGCTCCGATGAGTTCAACAAGCTCAAGGAAGAGACTTTCGCCTGGTCGCGTGCCAATCTGCCCATGATCACGATTGTCGAACAGGTGAAGTATCCGATGATTGCGGCCAAGAACCTGCGCAATGTGGCGAATGCTGGCTATGCCATCGCGTCCAACTTTGCTGGGGAACAGCTCTGGTTTGAGCAGTAGCGAGCTGGTCAGGGTTGGCGAGACGCGTCTGTACACGGTCTCGCCAACCCATCTCCGGTCAGCTCGAAGATAGACGATGCGACAGGACATGGCGGTCGTAACTGGATATCAATCCCCCATGACGTGCGTTCGCCATGTTCTGCCGCTATTCTGGTGAATCACCATTCTTGAGGAGGTAGCCTTTCGTGCTTGTCTATATTCTCCGGCGCTTGTTGATGTTGATTCCCATTTTGCTGCTGGTTTCGTTCATTGCATTTTTCGTGATTGAACTCCCGCCTGGCGACTGGGTGTCAACCTATATTACACAGCTACGCACGTCTGGCATTGAGTTGTCCGACCAAGAAGCACAACGCTTGACGACATTGTACGGTTTTGATCAACCGACCTACGTGCGGTATTTCAAGTGGATTACAGGCATTGTGACGCGAGGCGATTTCGGCTGGTCGTTTCAGTGGGGCAAGCCGGTGAGTGAAGTCATCGCCGAACGCCTGCCGATTACGTTGGCGATCTCGTTGATGGCGCTCGTCTTCTCCTGGCTGATTGCCATTCCCATCGGCATCTATTCTGCTACACATCAATACTCATTGGTGGACTATCTAGCCACCTTTATCGGTTTCATTGGGTTGGCAACACCGGGGTTCTTGTTGGCGATGATTTTGGCGTGGGCGGCAAATCAATATTTGGGTTTCTCAGCCCTGGGTCTCTACTCAAAAGAGTTTCTGGATAAACCCTGGAGTCTTGCCAAAGCCATCGACATGCTCAAGCACATGATCTTGCCGCTTGTTATCATTGGCATGGCAAGCGCCGGCTCAACCATCCGCGTGCTGCGCGGCAATTTGCTCGACGAGTTAAAGAAACAATATGTTGTCACCGCCCGCGCCAAAGGTTTGTCCGAGATGCAGTTGCTCTTCAAATATCCGGTGCGTCTGGCGCTCAACCCCGTTTTCAGCACGATCGGTTGGCTGCTTCCGGCGATCTTTGCCGGGGAAGTGTTGATCTCAATCGTGCTGAGCGTACCGTCGATTGGGCCGCTGCTCTTGCGGTCGACCCTGGCGCAAGACATGTACCTCACTGGCAGTATCGTCCTCATCCTGAGCGCATTGACCATCGTCGGCAGCCTGATTTCCGACATCTATCTGGCCTGGGCTGATCCGCGCATTCGCTACGGAGGTCTCAGTAAATGAGCACCCGGATTTCTGAACGCGCCGAAGGCGGCGTCACCGGCAGCGCGCCATTTCTCGACGATGCCGACGATCGCAGTCTGGGAGCTGTCGAAGAACGCCTGGAAGCAGCGGACGAGCGTTTCTACTACGCCAATCCCTGGAAGTTGATCATGTGGCGCTTCCGGCGCCATCGATTGGCGATGTTTTCGCTGATTGTGCTGGTCTTGCTCTATCTATCTGCGATCTTTGCAGAATTTGTCAGCCCCTATGCACCTACTACGCGTATGAGCGGGCTGCAGATGATGCCGCCCAGTGCAATTCATATCTTCCACGACGGCGCTCTACATCGCCCGTTCATCTACGGTCTGGAAAAGACACTCGACCAGGCAACGTTCAAATACGTCTTTACGGAAGACACCAGCACCCCATATCCCATCTATTTCTTCACCGAAGGTGAACCGTACAAGATGTGGGGAATATGGGAGATGAATATTCATCTCTTTGGCACTGGCCCGGACGCCCCGCCGGTCATGCTCTTTGGCTCCGACCAATTGGGACGCGACATCTTTTCGCGTACGATCTTCGGTTCGCGCATTTCCCTCTCGATTGGTCTCTTTGGCGTTCTGATCAGCTTTTTGATCGGCGTGGCAATTGGCGGCGTCTCCGGTTACTTTGGCGGCACGACCGACGAGGTGATTCAGCGCTTGATTGATGTGATTATCTCAATTCCGCTGATTCCTTTCTGGATGGCGCTGTCGGCGGCGTTGCCCCGCACCTGGTCGTCGACGCAGACTTTCATGGCGATCACGCTGATCTTGGCGGCGGTCACCTGGACAGGATTGGCGCGCGTGGTGCGCGGCAAATTGCTGGCGCTGCGCGAAGAAGATTATGCGCTGGCGGCGCAGGTGGCCGGCGCCAGCAAAGCGCGCATTATCTTCCGCCATCTGATGCCGGGCTTCACCAGTCACTTGATCGTTTCGATTACACTGGCGATTCCAGTTGCGATCCTGGGCGAAACTGCGCTGAGCTTCCTGGGGCTGGGCATCCAGCCTCCTGCCGTCAGTTGGGGTGTGCTGCTGCAGGATGCGCAAGATCTCATGGTTGTAGCGCAGCAGCCCTGGCGCTTGATCCCGGCAGGATTTGTGATCGGCACGGTGCTGCTCTTCAACTTTGTCGGCGACGGTCTGCGCGATGCCGCTGACCCGTACTCGGCGTGACCGCTGCTTGCATCGGTTGAAACCCACGAGAGCGAAAGATTATGCAAAACACGAACAATGTGCTGGTCGATGTGCAAGATTTGAAGGTGCAGTTCAACCTGCATGAGGGGACGGTGCACGCGCTCGAAGGCGTCAGCTTCCAGATTCAGCAAGGCAAAACACTGGGCGTGATCGGTGAGAGCGGCTCGGGCAAGTCGGTGACGGCGCAGGCGATCATGGGCATCATTCCATCGCCGCCGGGCAAGGTGACGGGCGGACGCGTGCTGCTCAACCTGCCCGAAAACGATGCCAGCGTGCGCGTCGTCAATGTTACGGAATTGCCACCGAGCGGCTCGGAGATTCGCAGCATTCGCGGCAAAGAAATCTCCATGATCTTCCAGGAGCCGATGACTTCCTTCAGCCCGGTGCACACGATCGGCAACCAGATCATGGAGGCGGTGCGCATTCACTATCCTGATGTCAGCAAACAGGAGGCGCGTGACCGCACGATCGAGATGATGCGGCGTGTGGGCATCCCGCGCCCCGAGGAGCGCGTGGACGCCTACCCTTTCCAGTTCTCTGGAGGTATGCGCCAGCGCGCCATGATTGCGATGGCGTTGGTCTGCCATCCGCGCCTGGTGATTGCGGACGAGCCGACCACGGCGCTCGACGTAACCATCGAAGCGCAAATCCTGGAGCTACTCAAGGATCTGCAAGCCGAGTTTGGCATGTCGATCATGTACATCAGCCACGACCTGACCGTCGTCGGCGGTGTGGCGGACGAGGTGATGGTGATGTATCTTGGCTTGGTGATGGAGCAGGCGGCTACGGATGAACTCTTCGACAATCCACTGCATCCCTACACCGAGGCGCTGTGGCGCTCGATCCCGACCATCGACGGTGAGATGGATCGCCTTACGCCGATTCGTGGTGTGCTGCCTAGCCCCTTTGCCGTGCACAAGGGCTGTCCGTTCTACTCGCGCTGCGAAAAGCGCATTCAGGGCGTCTGCGACCAATCGCGGCCACCGATGATCGAGGCGCGCCCCAAGCATTGGGTGCGCTGCTTCCTCTACACGGAGTCAAAATAGGGAAAGCACACTGTATGACTGCAAATAACGACGTGCTGCTGGAAGTTGAGGGGCTGCGCAAATATTTCCCCATCCAGAAGGGCTTCCTCAAAAAAACAGTCGCCTACATCAAGGCTGTGGACGATGTGAGTCTGCGCGTGCGGCGTGGGGAGGTGCTGGGCGTCGTCGGTGAAAGTGGCTGTGGCAAGACCACGCTGGGACGCTGCCTGGTGCGCGTCTATGAGCCAACCGGCGGCAACATCGTTCTGAACACTGGCGATCAGGTGCTGCCTGTCACTGAGTTGAGCGGCGACCAGATGCGCACCTTCAGACGTTCTGTACAGATGATCTTTCAGGACCCGTATGCCTCGCTCAACCCGCGCATGAACGTGCTGGAGACTGTCGGCGAGCCGCTGAAGGTGAACAACATTGCTCACGGTCGCGAGTTGGAAGAGCGCGTGGCGAAGGTGATCCAGCAGGTCGGTCTGCGCGTTGAGCATCTGCGGCGCTACCCGCACAGCTTCAGCGGCGGCCAACGCCAGCGCATCGGCATCGCGCGCGCATTGGTGGTCGAGCCAAAGCTGATCATCGCCGACGAGCCGGTGTCGGCGCTCGATGTGTCAATTCAGGCGCAGATTCTCAACCTGCTCAAAGATTTACAGGAGCAGCAAAATCTGACCTATATCTTTGTCTCGCACAACATGTCGGTGATTCGCTATATCAGCGATCGCATCGCGGTGATGTACGCCGGCAAACTGGTTGAACTCGGCCCCAAAGACGAGCTGCTGGCGCGTCCCAAGCACCCGTATACCGAACTGTTGCTGGCGGCCGTGCCGCGCGCAGTGGATCGTCGTCGCGGCCATCGCACCGTCAGCGCTGGCGAACCGCCCGATCTGGCGCGTCTGCCGTCAGGATGCGTCTTCCGCACGCGCTGCAAATATGCGCACGACCGCTGCGCTGAAGAAGAGCCACAACTGCGCGAATTGGAGACCGGACACTTTGTGAGCTGCCATTTTGCCGAAGAACTCAGCCTGGGAGGCGTTGTCCCACGTGTCAAGTCTCTCGCGGCGTAATCCAGGGCAGGAGTTCGCTCAGCCACCGGTCAGCGCCTATATCCTTGCCTACGGATTGTGGTTCTTCACATTCCTGGTTGGGTTGTTGGTTGCGTTTGCCGTACGCGATCTGTCGCAAATGGCGATGCTCTTCACGACCTGGGATCGCTACGTCGTTCATCTGGTGAACCAGGTTAGCGTCGTAGTGCTCGTGGTGTTGCTGCTGATCTTGCTGGTTGTTACCGAAGCATACTACCGCGCGGGGGTGCCACGGCGTCAGCTCTGGCCACGTTTTGCCCGCATGCTCGGTCTGCTTGCACTGATCATCGCTGTTACTCAGGTTGCACGCTTGGCGCTGGAGGTCGTCGCCGGCGCCGTGAATCTGATCAGCGTGTTGATCCTGGTTGTCGCACTGCTCGTGTATGGTTGGGGACGAGCGATGTCGGCGCGCGGGCAAGTAGCTACCGCTGCGCCAGCGCGCTGGCTGATGGTGCGCGGAGTCGTCGTGGCGACCCTGCTGGCAGGCGCGCTCCTCATTACCCTGCCGATCAAGTTTCCCATCAATCCATATGACGAAGGGTTGGCGTTGGTCAACGGCATGCGCGTCCTGCGCGGGGATGCGCCCTTCCGCGACTATTGGGCGATCTACCCGCCGGGGCAATCCTATGTGCTGGCGGCGCTCTTCGGCGTTATCGGCGAAACGGTGTTGGTGGAGCGCGTCTACGACACGATGGTGCGCATCTTGCTGGCGCTGGTGCTGTATGGCATTGCGACGCAGGCGCTTGCGTCGTGGCGCTGGGCGCTGGCGCCCTATTTTGTCGCTGCAACGCTGCTGGCGGCAGCCACCTTTTACGGCTATGCCGTCTTCCCCGCACTGCTCTTCGGCTTTGCCGCGCTGTTGTCGAGTTTTCGCTTCCTCGCCACCGGCGCACAGCGTTGGCTGGTGGGGGCGGGTCTGCTTGCCGGCGTGACGAGCTTCTTTCGTCTTGATCTGGCCTTTTACACGGCGGCAGCGTTGGGCGTGTTGCTGATTTTGCATTGGCTACTCCTGACCGATGGCGGGTGGGGTGCACGCACGCGCCAGTTCCTGTTTGCGCTGCTGGCGACTGCCGTCCCGGCTGCGCTGTTGGCGGTGCTCTTCTATAGTTATTTGGGAAGCGTCGCCAGCGTTTCGCTGCTGGTGGAGAATCTGCTCGTCTTCCCGGCGACGACATTTCGTGCTGTGCGTCATCTACCCTACCCTGCGCTCCTGCCGGATTGGTCGATCCTGGCTGGCGACGGTGGCATCGACACGCGGGTAGATCGTATGTTGGGCGACTATCTTCGCTTCTATATTCCACTGCTGGTCTATGCGCTCTGCGGCGGGGTGCTGCTCTGGCGTGGTGTGCGTGCACTGTCTGGTGGGGCGCGCGTTCACCAGACTGACGTCATGACGGCGGCGCTGGTGGTGATGGGCAGCGGATTGTTCGTGCAGGCGCTGAGCCGCTACGACGAGATCCACGTGCTGCCTGCATCGCTGGTGACGGTCATCTTGATCACCTGGCTGGTGCGGCAGATCTCGGCGGCGCGCTGGCAACAGCCCTGGATTGCTGCGCCTCTGGTTGTGCTGCTGCTGGCGCCCGTACTGCTTTACTTTTACTCGCCCTATAGCGAGGTGAACGACATTGTGCGTACTTATCCGCCACAGGGTTGCTTCTCGACGCTGCCACGCGCAGGCTGCGTGCCAACACTGCCTGGTCAGGATGAGATCGTGCAAATACTGGATCGGCAGGCGCCTAGTTCTGCACCACTCTTTGCTGGGTTGCTGCGGCACGACAACGTCTTCGCCAATGATGTGAGCATCTACTTTCTGGCGGGGCGACCCGTCGCCACGCGTTATCACGAGCTCCACCCCGGCGTCACGACTACGCAGGCGGTGCAGGAGGAGATGGTCGCTGAACTGGCGGCAGCGCAACCGCCGTGGCTGGTCTTCATTACCTGGGGCAACCCGAACGAACCCAACGCCAGCCGCTTCAGTAGTGGCGTCACCGTGCTGGATGACTATATTCACGCTCACTATCGCCGCGAGCTGACAAGCGGTATGTACGAATTGTGGCGGCGTCGGTAGCAGATCGTCTGCGCAGCGGTGCGCACCATCCAGCAAACTCATCAATTGGAGCAAACTTTTTGAATCACGCCAGGGTGCACAGAGGAGAGGAAACATGCTAAAAGTAGCCGTCGTCGGCATGGGCAACATCGGCAATATCCATGCGCCGGTCTATCAAGCCGACCCGTTGGCGGAGCTGGTGGCCGTCTGCGACATTATCAAGGAGCGCGCCGACAAAGCTGCCGCGCGCTACGGTGTGCGCGCCTACTACAGCGTCGAACAGATGCTCAAGCACGAGCAGCTCGACGCCGTCAGCATTTGCTCGGCGGGCGTGGAGAACGGCGGCGACCACTTCGAGCCGACGATGCAGTGCCTGGAAGCCGGGCTGCACGTGTTGGGCGAGAAGCCGATCTCCAATGACATTGAGAAGGCGCGGCAGATGGTCGCCAAAGCGGACGCCAAGGGCGTCTATTACGGCATCAACCTTAACCATCGCTTTGTGCCGCCGGCGGCGAAGGCGAAACAGTGGGTCGAGGAGGGACGGCTGGGTGACCTGCTGTTGATCAACATGACGATGTGGATCGGTAATCCCAACGAGACCTCGCCGTGGTTTCACATCCGCGCGCTGCACCCCCATTCGCTGGACATCATGCGCTACTTCTGCGGCGATGTGGAGCGCGTGCACGCGTTCTTCAACCGCGCGCCGGGGCGCATCTGCTACTCGAACGTGCAGGTGAATCTACAGTTTGCCAACGGCGTCGTGGGGCATCTCACCGGCAGCTACGACACCAACCCGCGCCACAACCTGGAGCGCTGCGAGGTGTTGGGGACGAAGGGTCGTTTTGTGCTCGACAACCTCTACGAGGAGCTGACCCTCTATCCGCGTCACTCCGAGGAATTGACCGTCATTCGCAACAGCATCATGGGCGGGCTGAGTGGCTTCGACGCCACCTTCACCAACCGCATCCACCGTTTCCTGGAACAGGTCAGCGCTGGCGTCCCGCGTGATCAATTGGAGGCGTCGGGTCACGAAGGGCTGGCCGTGCAGGAGATCATCGAGGCCGCGATCCGTTCGTTCCAGACCGGGCGCGCCGAAGAAGTGCCGGTGGGGTGAGGAGTTGCGAGGGGCGATCGGTCCTTGTAGGTGCGGCTCGCCGCCGCACGGGCTCGGGTGACGAATGGGTTGGGCTGGGTGGGGGGGGTTGGGGGGGCGCGGCCATGGGGCAGCGGGGGCCGCGTACGGGGGGGCGGCGGGTGGGG
>DMDA01000103.1:0-663 GCA_003451595.1 Chloroflexota bacterium
TGGCGGCGAGAGAGAGACGCTGCTGGGCGAATGGCTGCGCGAACGCGGCAACCGCGACCACCTCTTCATCGCCAGCAAGGTCGGCTTCCAGTACGATGATGTGTCGCGCGGGCTGTGGGCGGCGCAGATCGAGGCGGAGTGTGACAAGAGTCTGCGGCGCATGGGCATCGACACCATCGACCTCTACTACGCCCACGTCGATGACCGCAATACGCCGATGCATGAGACGATGGAGGCGTTCGACCGGCTGGTGCGCGCCGGCAAGGTGCGCTATATCGGCGCCAGCAACTTCATGGCCTATCGGCTGGAACGCGCCCACACGCTCAGCAAGCAGAACGGCTGGCCCGACTACGTTTGCTTGCAGCAGCGCTACACCTATCTGCGCCCCAAGCCCGGCGCCAGCTTCGACCCGCAGTTGAGCCTGACCGAAGAGATCATCGATTATTGCCGCGCCAACCAGGTGACGATCCTGGCGTACTCGTCGCTGCTCAGCGGCGCCTACACGCGCCCGGATCGCCCACTGCCGGAGCAATATCGCGACCCCGACGCCGATGCGCGCCTGTCTGCGCTGCGTGAGATCGCCGCTGCGCACAACGCCACACCCAACCAGGTCATCCTGGCGTGGCTGACGCAACAGGCGCCGCCAATCATCCCGGTGATGGC
>DMDA01000103.1:914-3009 GCA_003451595.1 Chloroflexota bacterium
GACCGGCTGGAGAAGGCCGGGCTGCTGCCCTTTGTGCGAGATCAGTACGGGATTGGTTGAGCATCCTGCGCTGGTTTGCCATATCCATGCCGGGTATGGACAATATCCGGCATGGCATTCTTTACCTGGCATCACTCACTGCTTTTTCGCTGCTCCTGCAAGTTCAAAACCTCACGCATCTCGCTGTTGATCACGCCGGTTGTCACGCCAGCAGCGCAACTCCTTGCGGTGGCACGACGCCAGATGCAGCGCGTTGGTGATTACAAGCCTCAGGTGGAATACTGGGGGCTTCCGAGCATCCTCTTGTTGTTGCTGTGGCTGATAGCGGCCTGCGCTGCCCAACCGACGGCGACCCCTACATCGCCTGTGGCTGCCGCCCCTGCGCCGCTCACTGTGGCGGCGGCGGCGGATCTGCAATTTGCCTTTACGGAGATTGCAGCGTTGTTCGAAGCGCGCACCGGTCAGCCTGTTACGCTGGTCTTCGGCTCCACAGGCCAGCTTGCCCAGCAGATCGAGAGCGGCGCACCGTTCGATCTTTTTGCGGCAGCCAACATCGCCTTCGTCGAGGGATTGCGCGACAAGGGGCTGATTTTCGACGACAGCATCGCTCTGTACGCCGAGGGACGCATCGTGTTGGCGGTTAATCGGGAAGCAGGCGTCGTCGCCGCCACGCTGGATGACCTGCGCGACCCGGCGATCCAACGCATAGCCATCGCCAACCCGGAACATGCTCCCTATGGCGTGGCCGCCAAAGAGGCGCTGATCCATTCAGGTGTTTGGGATGTCGTTGAACCCAGGCTTGTCTACGGCGAAAACGTGCGCCAGACGCTACAATTTATTCAGACCGGCGACGCCCAGGCTGGCATTGTCGCACTTTCTGTGGCTAATGTCCCTGAGATCACATGGACGCTGCTCGACGCTCACCTGCATACACCGTTGCGTCAGGCGCTGGCCGTTGTGAAAGCCTCGTCGCAGCCGGATGCTGCCCGCGCGTTCGCCGCTTTCATCAACGGGCCGGAGGGGCGTCCAATCATGCAGCGCTACGGTTTTGTGCTGCCAGGAGAAATCGATCAATAGGCCATCGGTAATGTTTGACGCAAACTGGGCGCCCTTGCGCCTTTCGTTGCAAGTGACGCTGACTGCCACTTTGCTTGTGCTGTTCGTAGGGGTGCCGCTGGCCTGGTTGCTGGCGCGTAAGCGCTTCCCAGGGCGTGATGCTTTGGGCGCCATCGTCATGTTGCCCTTGGTGCTGCCGCCAACTGTCCTCGGTTATTACCTGCTGGTCACACTGGGCGCGCAAAGTCCACTGGGGCGTTGGCTGGCGGCGATCGGCTTTCCGCTCGTCTTTACCTGGCGCGGCGCTGTGATCGCTGCCGCCATCGCTGCGTTTCCGCTGATGGTGGAGAGCGTGCGCACCGGCTTTGAGAGCGTCGATCCCCGCCTGGAAGGGATAGCGCGTACACTAGGCCGCTCGGAGTGGGCGATCTTCTGGCGCGTGACGTTGCCGCTGGCGTGGCGCAGTATCGTGGCGGGCACGGCGCTCACCTTTGCCCGCGCCCTGGGCGACTTTGGCGCCACGCTCATGGTGGCAGGCAATATCCCTGGGCGCACACAGACGATGTCGCTCTACATCTATGATCTGGTGCAAGCCAACCGCCAGGGGGAAGCCAACCAGATGGTATTGCTAATCACCGTGCTGGCCGTGACGCTGCTGGTCGTCGCCCGCCGGCTCAATCGGCGGGTCGTGTGAAGGCTCTGCGCTCACGATGTCCGCACTTCAATCATGCACCCATTCGAGATGCTATCCATTCAACTGCACAAAAGGCTATCTAGCTTTGACCTGTCGCTCGATCTTAGCGCTCCGCCGGGTGTGACAGCGCTCTTTGGTCCGTCTGGGGCAGGCAAGAGTATGACGCTGACCTGCATCGCCGGTCTGGCCAAACCCGACGCCGGTCGCATTGCCCTGGATGGCCTCACTTTCTTCGACAGCGCCGCCCGGATTGATCTGCCGCCCCAGCGTCGCCGCATTGGCTATGTGATGCAAGACTATCTGCTCTTCCCTCATCTGACCGTAGGTGAAAATGTTGCGTTTGGC
>DMDA01000103.1:3280-3954 GCA_003451595.1 Chloroflexota bacterium
CGTCGCGATCTGCTTGACCTGCAGCGCAGTCTCCAACTTCCCGTCATCTTCATCACGCACGACTTTGGCGAAGCCTACCTGTTGGCCGATCAACTGGCGGTGCTGGTCGAGGGTCGTCTTTTGCAGCGCGGCGCACCGGCGGAGGTCGTCGCTCATCCGTTGAGCCAGGAGGTGGCGCGCCTGACCGGCAGCCGCAATTTCCTGCCTGCCGAAGTGGTGGCGCGTGAAGAGGATGCGCTCATGGTGCGCGCTGGCGAGCTTCTGTTGGCGGCGCCGCCAGCGCCCCATGTGTCGCCCGGCGCTACGTTTACACTGGCGATTCGTCCTGAGCGTATCATGTTGGTGCGCAAGGATGCCCAAACACCCGCGCGGCGCAACACTGTGCACGGCGTCATCGTGGACGAGCTGAGTGATGGCTTCACCTGTACGCTCTTCCTACGCGCCGATGCCGGCCAACGTCTCCGCCCTGACGCCATGTTCGATCTGGAGATCGTCGTGCCTGTCTATATCTACGAGCGGCTCCATATCGCCGAAGAGCGCCATTGGGCGGTGATCCTCCCACAAGAGGCGCTGCAGGTGTTGAGATAATTTCACCGGCGTAGCTGCACCGGGGCGCAGGTGACGGTCAGCTCCCTCTCCAACACACCTGCGCCGCCGCCGCCAAATTTCCGGCA
>DMDA01000103.1:4174-4423 GCA_003451595.1 Chloroflexota bacterium
CTCAACGATCACACCTGGACCTTCCCGCAGACGCAGTTCGCCTACGGTATTTTCTACAACACCGATCTCTTTGAGCAGAACGGCTGGCCAGCGCCCGATAGCTTTGTCGCCTTCCGTGAACGTAACTGGGGGTGCGCCGCTGCCATCGTCGTCGGCATCTTTATCGTCACTTTCATCGCCTCGGCGTTGGCGTATCGCGCGCTGGATCGGGACACGGTGCCGTATTGAGGCGGGGTGAGGGGCGAGTTG